>DATNDJ010000038.1:0-93904 GCA_035553255.1 Candidatus Acidiferrales bacterium
CTACGAAGCTGCGTTTGACAGGCTTACTCCCCTCTTTTATTATTCAAAAACGACAATCCTAGTGAGTCGCGTCTGGGCTTTGCCGCGCGGCACTGGGGATGGTTGTCGTAAGGCCGGAAATGCTTAGCGTTCCTCACCTCATAATCATCTTTATCGTGGCGCTGGTGGTGTTCGGGCCGGAAAAGCTTCCGGAGCTGGCGCGCAATTTCGGTAAGGTGATGGCGGAATTCAAGCGCGCGACGGGCGACCTGCGCTCGACATTCGAAGAGCATCTGCGCGAGATTGAGCGCGAAACCGACCAGCGGCGCATCGGCGGGGCGACCGTTGCTGCCGCGCCAGCCCAGGCTGCGGCGATTGCCAGCTCGCCGGCCTTCGAGAAGACGGTGGATTTGGCGCCGGTAGAACAAATTCCCGGCGTTGTGCCGGCAAAGCCGCCGTATGATCCGCCGGCCGACCTCTCGGATTACGATGAATCCGAGACCTACATGTACAAGCCCAGTGCGCCGCATCCGGGCGAAGACGCCCTCGATTTGGAGGTCGAAGCGGAGGCCCCGGCCGAGCCCGTGTCGGCCGCCACCGAAGAGCACTCCTCGAAAGAAACCCCTACGGAGGCCGTGAGCACCGATGGCGGAACCCGCCCAGATTGACGCCGCCGCTGTAACCCGCGAAGAGGACGATTCCTCAGGCCGCATGTCGTTCTTCGATCACCTGGTTGAACTCCGAACACGGATCATCAGTTCGTTGCTGGCGATCGGGATCGGCATGGTCGTGGGGCTGGTCGCCTGCAAGGAGGTGCTGAAGTACGTCGAGAGGCCGATACGATACGCGCTGGTTGCGAATCACCTCGACCCCAAGATTTACGTCCACAGCTTGCAGGGTTACGTCGGGCTATACATTAATATCGGGCTGTACGTTGGAATCGCTCTGGCAATGCCTTTCGTGTTGTACCAGGTTTGGCTCTTCATCGCGCCGGGGCTGTACAAGAATGAAAGGCACGCCGTTTCTGGATTCGTGGTCTCGTCCATGGCCCTGTTCTTGTGCGGCATCGCCTTCGGATATTTTGTCCTCTTGCCGCAGGTGCTTACGTTCCTGGTGCGCTTCGCCAACGATGGCTCGGTGACGCCGTGGATTGACATCAATCAGTATGTTGACCTGGTGCTGGTGATTTTGGTCGGCCTCGGGGTGGTTTTCGAGCTGCCGGTGCTGATTTTCATTTTGTCGGTGTTCGGCATCGTCACACCGAAGTTTCTGCTGAAGAATTTCCGCTACGCGATGCTGATCATTACGGTGGTCGCCGCCGTGGTGACGCCCACGCCGGACGCGACGACGATGCTGATCTTCATGCTGCCGATGGTCGGCCTATACATGATCGGCGTAGGCGTCTCCTATCTGGTAGTGCGCCGAAAGCGCGCGCGGGCCCTGGCGGGCGCGGAGGCGCAATCGAATGCGCAATCCTAAGCGGGGTGCGCTTTTCGCGTCCGCGGTAGCTGGCGCGTTGTTGCTGGCTGCGTGCGGCCGGAGCGCGGCCAGTGCGCCTGCGGCGAGCGCCGGCGCCAGTGCAGTGGCTTCGTCCGCGGCAGAGAATGAGTCCGAGCAGGCGCCCGCGATTGCGGCGGCGGATCGCGCGCTTCCTGCCTCGCAGACTGGTGGCTTCGACGGCCAGAAGGCTTACGATTTTACGGCGAAGCTCGTCAGCTTCGGCCCGCGCCCGCCGGCATCCGAAGCGATCCGCCATACGCAGGACTACATCGCCACGCAACTGAAGGGCTTTGGCTGCGACGTGGACACCGATGACTTCCACGCCCCAACACCTGTGGGCGATCTGGCGATGCAAAATATTGTGGCGAAAGTGCCGGGCAGCGGGAAGGGCATCATCCTGCTGCTGACCCATTACGATACGCTGCGCTTGGACAATTTTGTCGGCGCGGAGGATGGCGGTTCTTCGAGCGGCTTGATGCTGGAAATGGCGCGGGTCTTGTGTGGCAGCAAACAACGGAACTCGAACGCGATCTGGATGGCCTTTCTTGACGGTGAGGAAGACCAGATCAACTTCACGAGTTCGCAGCAAGCTCAGACTACCTGGAACACTCCCGACACCACCTACGGCAGCCGAGAACTCGCCGCGCGCATGTCTCTTTCTGGCGACGTGAAAAGGATTACGGCCGTGATCTTGGCGGATATGGTCGGACAGAAGGACCTTCAGATCGATAAGGATTCAAATTCAACGCCCTGGCTTCAGAGCCTGGTATGGAAAACAGCTGATCGCCTCGGATACGGGAAGTTATTTAACAAGCAGGGATCAAGCATTGTTGACGATCATCAGCCATTTCTCGAACGGGGTGTGCCAGCGGTAGACATCATAGATCTGAATGGCTACATACAAGAAGGTTACTGGCACACGCCGCAGGACACGATGGACAAGATCAGTCCGAAAAATCTTGCTATCGTGGGTCACGTGATTCTGGTTTCGCTTGGCGAGCTTCAGCAGAAATTCCGCTGACACGATCTCATGCCTTCCTCGATTCGCGTTCATAGCGCTGCTGGTTCCTACGATGTGCTCTGCGGCCCCGGGATTCTGGGGCGCGCGCGCCGCCTTCTGGCCCCGCTGGGCGACGCCGATGGCGCGTTCATTCTTTCCTCGCCACGCGTATGGCGGTACTGGGGACGCGTGATTGCGCGCGGCCTCGGCGCGAAGGGCAACCGCCGCGTGATTCTCTTCGATGATCGCGAGGCCGCGAAGCGTATCTCGACTGTCGAAGGCATTGCGCGTTCGCTGGTACGCGCAGGGGCAGACCGTCGCGCGCTGCTGGTCGCTGCGGGGGGCGGGGTGGTGGGAGACGTCGCGGGCTTCGCGGCCGCGACGTATCTGCGAGGCGTGCGAATCGTCCACATCCCGACGACGCTGGTGGCGCAGGTGGATAGCGCGATCGGAGGGAAAACCGGCGTCAACCTGCCGGAAGGGAAGAACCTGGTCGGTGCGTTCTATCCGCCGCGATTGGTGATTGCCGATCCGGCGATGCTCGGCACGCTGCCGCACCGCGAGTTTCGCTCGGGACTCTATGAGGTGATCAAGTATGGCGTCATTGCCGACCGCCCACTTTTCGAATTCCTGGAGCGGCGAATGCCGGCGATTCTGCGCCGAGACGCGCAAGCCCTGGGATGGATTATCCCGCGGTGCATCGCGATCAAGGCGCGCGTGGTTGGCGTGGACGAGCGCGAGGGCGGCTTGCGCCAGATCCTGAATTTCGGGCACACGCTGGGCCACGCCTTCGAGGCCGTTACGAATTATCGGCGATTTCTTCATGGCGAAGCCGTTGCGTGGGGCATGATTGCCGCCACGCTGCTTGGGGTTGCCGTGGATGGGATTAGCGAACGGGAAGCAGCGCGCATTCTGCGACTGGTTGCCGCCGTGGGGCCGCTGCCGGCGCTCGGGACGATGAAATCGCGGGAGTTGCAGGCCATTGTCGCCGGCGACAAAAAGTCGCAAGGCGGCCGGGCGCGCTGGGTTCTGCCGCGGAGGATTGGAAGTGTCCGCCGGGGAACGGAGGTGCCTTGGGCGGTGGTGGCGCGGACGGTTGCGGAGCTTCGCTCGATGGCCGCAGAGGCACGCGCGTAATCCATGAGCGCCCCGGGCGTGCATCGCGAACCGTTGCCCGGAACGCGCCCGGAAGGGGCCCGCGACGCGATCGAAGCCGCCGCGCAGGTGCGCGAGATGTTCAGCGGCATCGCGCCCCGCTACGATTTCCTGAATCATCTGCTCTCGCTTTCGCTCGATAAGCTGTGGCGCCGTCGTACCGCGTTGCGTTTTCGCGAGGTGCTGAGCCGCCCGGAGGCGCGTGTTCTCGATCTCTGCTGTGGGACGGGCGATCTGGCGTTTGCGCTGGAACGCGTGCGGCGGCGTGCGGGCGGCACGGGCGCGCCGGTGATCGGAAGCGATTTCGCGCAGCCGATGCTCGAGCGCGCGTCGCGCAAGGCGCATCGTTCGGAATCGAGAGTCGTGTTTGCGGCGGCGGATGCGCTGAAGTTGCCATTTGCGGATGCGAGTGTTGATCTGGTGACCGCGGCGTTTGGCTTTCGCAATCTGGCGAATTATGAAAGCGGGCTGCGCGAGATGGCGCGGGTGCTGAAGCCGGGCGGCGAACTCGGAATTTTGGAATTCGCAGAGCCGGAACGCGGGCCGATGGCCGCGATTTGCCGCTTCTATTGTCGGCGGGTGCTGCCGAAGATCGGCGGCGCCATTTCGGGGAATCGTGCGGCGTATGCTTATCTGCCGAATTCGGTGACGCGATTTCCTTCGCCCGAAGAGCTTGCCGTGCTGATGGAACGGTGCGGCTTCGAATCGGTGAAGGCGACGCGCTGGAATTTCGGCAGCGTGGCGCTGCACGCGGCACGGCGTGCGCGCTCCTAATTTTCATCTTCGAGGCCGAGCGTGCGAATTTTCCCCAGCAGCGTCTTATAGGAGACGCCGAGGCTTTCCGCGGCGCGCGTGCGGTTCCATTTCGATTCGCGCAGCGCATTCTGAATTTTGAATTTCTCGACGTGAGCGACGGCGCGTTGAGAGACCTCTTCGAGCGGCCCTTCCCACTGAAACTCGCGATCGAGAAGCCCAGCGGGAATTTCCTGCGCCGAAGGCTTTGCGTCCGGCAACTGGAGGGCTGCGGCGTCTATGCCCGAGCCATTGGCCAGTATGGCGGCGCGCTCAATCGCGTTCTGCAACTCGCGGACATTGCCCGGCCAGGGATACGCGCGGAGCCGCGCCTTCGCCTGCTCGTTGAACTCGAGTTCCGGCTTGCGAAATTCGCGGCGAAAGCGATCGAGGAAGTGTTCGGCGAGCAGCAGAACGTCGTTGCCGCGTTCGCGCAGCGGCGGAATCGTGATGGGGACGGCGGAGATGCGGAAGAAGAGATCCTCGCGAAATGTCTTCTCGGCGATGGCGGCACGGAGATCTTTATTGGTGGCGGTGACGATGCGGACGCTGACCTCGATGGTTTGGGCGCCGCCGACGCGCTCGAAGCGGCGCTCCTCGAGAACGCGCAGCAGCTTGCTTTGAATTGCTAGCGGCAGCTCGCCGATTTCGTCGAGGAAGAGCGTGCCGCGGTGGGCGAGTTCGAGCTTGCCGATTTTACGCGCGCCCGCGCCGGTATAGGCGCCGCGTTCATGGCCGAAGAGTTCGTTTTCCACCAGGCCCTCGGGGATGGCGGCGCAATTCAGCGCGACGAAGGGCTGCGCGGCGCGCGGGCTGAGGTGGTGAATCGCGCGCGCAAAGAGCTCCTTGCCCGTGCCGCTCTCGCCGAGCAACAGCACGGTTGAATCCGCGGCGGCGACGCGCTGCGTCATCTGGCTGGCGTCCTTCATGGAGGGATGCTCGCCCACGATGCGCGGGAAGCCGTAGCGTTCGGAGTATTCCTCGCGCAGCAGGAGATTTTCGCGCAGCAGTTCCTGCTGCTTGGCAGCGCGCTCGAGAAGGAGCCTCAGGTGATCGAGGTCCACCGGCTTTTGGACGAAATCGTAGGCGCCTTCCTTCATCGCGGTGACGGCTTCCTCGACCGAGCCATAGGCGGTGACAAGGATGACCGGAAGGGTTGGTTCGGCTTGCTTTGCGGCGCGCAGCACGTCCACGCCGGAACTGCCGGGCAATTTCAAATCGGAAAGAACGAGTTGATAGCGGCGGTTGCGGACTTTTTCGATGGCGACGTTTCCGTCCGGGGCTTCCTCTACGGTATAGCCGGAGCGTTCGAGGGCTTTGCGAAACATGGCCCGAAGCTCGGCCTTATCTTCGACGAGGAGGACGGGTTCCATCGGAGGGAGGGGGCTAGCGCGCCCATCCGGCATCGCCGCCGGATTTACGCAGGTCCTGTTCGGCTTCGGCGATGGCCTGCTGATCGGCCTCGATGGCTTTTTTCTTGGCGTCTATATCCGCGGTTTTCTTGTTGATGTCTTCGCGGCTCAACTGCTGCTGCATGGCTTTGACGGGATCGTTGTACTGCTGCAGGTTGAGGACGCCCAGTTCACGCTGCATCACCGCGAGATCGGCTTGATCCTGCTGAAGCTTCTGGCGAAGATCAGCGAATTTTTTGCGCCATGCCTGCTCGGAACTGGATGAATTCGATTCGGTCGGAGCGGCCGCCTTGGAGGTTTCCTTGGAGCTGGAGGCGGCAGACTGGGGCGCGGCGGCTTGGCCGACGGTGGAAACGCCACCTTGGGTCGGGATGTCGTCGTTGGTGAAAACCCGGGACGGCTTTGATTCGGTCTTCTTCTGCTCTCGGGCGCGGCGGGCGGCCTCGACCAGCGAATCTTCCTTCTGCTGCTTCTGGGCGGTGGACTGCTGCGCCTGGGATTGATCCTGCGCTTGTGGCGGCGTGGGGGCGCACCAAGCGGCGACGGCGACGGCCAGGATGGCGGCTGGGATGAGCGGAAGTTTTTTTCTCATTCGATTGGACCCCTTGAATCCCGTTGCAGGAGCGTCTCCATAGTTTAGATGCCTAGCAGGAGTGGGGGGAACAGAGTCGGGGCGGGCTCTGCCGCAAAGGTAACTGGGCTGGTTACCGTAGATTAGAACGGAATTTGTGGTGCAGACAAAGGGTTTAAGGGCATTTCTAATCCCCGTACCGTAGATTAGAAACGGCAAGTGCCTAGAGGTTTGCCGTCCTGGCTGCGCTCCGGTGACCATCTGCCGCTCTCCTTTCCTTGGCGAGAAAACCGCCATCGTAGTTTGTAGCACACCTTGACAAGAAAGTCAATAGATTTCGCGCCTTTGGGTTCCCCTTGACTACCGATAGGGAGGAGCGTAGGTTTATCTCGGTTAACGAGAGGTCTGAGATGAGCAAACCCATGGATTTTGTGCAGGGAACGCTGGACCTGGTGCTGCTGAAGATCCTGGCCCTTGAACCGATGAATGGGTGGGCGATTATGCAGCGGCTGAAACAGGTGTCTGGCGAAGTGCTGCAGGTGAGCGACGGGTCGCTCTACCCGGCGCTGCACAAGCTGGAGCAGCAGGGATGGATCCACGCGGAGTGGAAGCTGAGCGAGAACAACCGGCGAGCGAAATTCTATTCGCTGACGCGGGCGGGGCGGAAGCAGTTGGAGCAAGAGAAGGCGAATTGGGAGCGTCTTTCGGCAGCGATCGCGCAGGTGGTGAGATTGAAGGAAGCATAAAAGGTAGCGTGAGATCGAATAGGCGAGTGGCGGGAGGGTGCGATGGGGATGAGGAGATGGATGCGTGTGGCGCGGATGAGGGTGCGGTCGCTGGTCTTGCTGCGGAGAGTAGACGAGGAATTGAACGAAGAATTGCAATTCCATTTCGAGAAAAAAGTGCAGGAGTTTGCGGCGCAGGGGATGACGCCGGAGGCCGCGAGGTGTGCGGCGATGCGGGCGATGGATGGGATGGAGCGGCGCAAGGAGGAGTGCCGGGACATGCGGGGAGTGAAGTGGATCCAAGATCTCGTACAGGATGCGAGTTACGGCGTGCGGATGCCGCGCAGATCGCCTGGGTTCATGATTATCGCAGTTCTTACCCTGGCACTGGGGATTGGAGCGAATACGGCGATGTTTTCGGCGGTGAACGCGATTCTACTGCGACCATTGCCTTACGCGCATTCGGAGCGGCTTGTGGACATCGAAGCCACGCCAATGATGAATTGCCCAGTCCCTGATTTTCTGCAGATTCAGGCGAAAAGCCGGACGCTCGGGCCGATGGCGCTCGTGGGCGATGCAAGAGGACAGATGACCGGCGCGGGCGCGCCAGTAAGCTTCCACTTTACGGACGTCTCGGCTGACTTTTTCCCGATGCTTGGAGTGCGCCCGCTCTACGGCCGCTGGTTTCTACCTTCGGAGATGCAAGCTGGAAATGAGCATGAGGTGATCCTCAGCTACAAACTGTGGAGGGAATCCTTCGGTTCGGACCCGGGGGCGGTTGGGCGCAAGGTGATGCTTGACGGTGCGTCCTATGAAGTTGTGGGCGTGATGCCGCCCGACTTCAGTCTGCCGGCGCGGACACCGCTGTGGCGGCCGCTTGTGCTGACGGCGGACGAAATGGCGCACCGATATGGTTTCAGCAGCGCTCTGGCCGATATACGCCCGGGCCGCTCGACGGAAGAGGTGCAGGCGGAACTGAACGTGATTGCCGCACAACTGAATACATCGAATCCCAATTTGTACCGAGGCGTGCGATACCAGACGGCGCCGATCAAAGAAGGGGTAGTCGCCGGTGCGCGATTGCCTCTGCTGATCTTGCTGGGAGCGGCGGGATTCGTGCTGCTGATTGCGTGCGCGAATCTGGCGAGCCTTTCGCTTGCGCGCGGCTGGGCGCGAAGGCCGGAGTTGGCGGTGCGCGCGACTCTGGGCGCGACGCGAGGACGGCTGGTGCGGCTGCTGCTTACGGAAAGCGTGGTGCTTGCGATAGCGGGCGGGATCGCCGGGATTCTGCTGGCGTTCTGGGGCGCGGCCGTGCTGCGCCAACTGCTGCCCGCGGGCACGCCGCGGTTGAATGAGCTTCGCGTGGATCAATGGACGCTATGGTTCGCGCTGGGAATTTCGGTGCTGGCCGGGCTGATGTTCGGGACGGCGCCGGCGCTGATTGCGTCGCGGGAGAATCCGCACGAGGTGGTGAAGGAGGGAGGGGCGCGGTCGTCTGGGGCGCTGGCTTCGCGGCGGGGGAACTGGCTGCGGCGCGTGCTGGTAGTGGCGGAGATCGCGCTGGCTTTTGTGCTCGCGGCGGGCACGGGGCTGGCGTTGCGCAGTCTTTCGCGGCTGCTGAATGTGGATTTCGGTTTCCGGATTGACCATTTGCTGACGATGGTCCTCCCGACGCCAGCCTCGGAGCGGAGAGACCCGAACTTCGATGCCAGGCCGTACTCACGGGCAATTCTGGAGAAGTTCGGCGCGCTTCCGGGCGTCAAATCGGTTGGCGGGGTCGTCGGAGGCATTGGGGGCCTTCGACCGATGCATCTGGACGGAATGCTTGATCCAAACATCGCTTCGCGACCGGCGATCATGTTGGATACGGCGACGCCGAAGTACTTTGGCACGCTCGAAACACCTTCTATTGCAGGGCGAGATTTTGCGCCGAGCGATGGGCAAAATGCGACTCTGGTCGCAATCGTCAACAAGAGATTCGCGCAGGCCTATTTTGGAGGCGCGAATCCGGTCGGGAAGCGCATGACGTTGCCGGCCTGGCTGCAAACGAAGCCAGAACAGGTTGAGATTGTGGGAGAAGTGGGAGATATGCGCGAGCCGCGAGCGCCCGCTTACCGCGCGTGGGCTACTGTGTACCTCGATTACTTCCAATACCGTGAGGGAGGCGCGGTTTCGCCGGTGGTGCGTTCGATAGGCGAGCCGATGGCGCTTGCGGGGACGGTTCGCGCAGTCGTTGCTTCGGTGTGGAAGGACGAGCCGGTGGAAGGCCTGACAACGATGGAGCAGCAGCTTTCGGCCGGTACCGCGACGCCACGGTCGCGGGCGATGCTACTGGGGACGTTCGGCGCGCTGGGGTTGGTGCTGGCGATGGTGGGAATTTACGGCTTGATGTCCTACAGCGTGACGCAACGGACGCACGAGATCGGGCTGCGAATGGCGCTGGGGGCGGAACCGGGAGACGTTATGAGGATGGTGGTTGGGCAGGGCGCGCGGCTTGCGGCAGCGGGCATAGCGGTTGGGCTGGGCGGGGCGTGGGCCTTGACGCGATACATGCGAAGCTTCCTTTTCGGATTGAATTCGAACGATCCGCTGACCTTCGCGGGGGTTGCGATTCTGCTGGCGACGGTTGCGCTCGCGGCGTCGTACGCGCCGGCGCGGAGGGCGATGCGGGTGGATCCGATGGCGGCGCTACGGCATGAGTGAGCGGAAGTTTCTTCTCATTACATTGGCCCCCCTGAATTCCTGTCGCAGGGGCGTTTTCACCGTAGATTAGAAGAAAACAGTGGCTAGTGTTTACGGCCCTTGGGCAGCGCTTCAGGGTAAATGAGTGGCAGGGGGCCGCCTGCTTGACTGCGCTCCCAGGGCCATCTGCCGGTCTCCTTTCCTTCGCGAAGAATCCACGATAGTAGTTCATGGCCTATATTCCCGGGAATTGTGGGTTGGATTTTTGAGAGGATCGGGTGTAGGGCAACTCTTAGCGAACGTGGAGAATTTTATGCGGACGGCGGTGAAAGAATGTGGCAACAGCGTGTCTGTGCGGATACCGGCTGGGGTGCCGCGGGCGGCGAAGTTGAAGGTTGATGATGCGGTGACTGTGCGCGAGGAGGCGGGGCGGATCGTTATTGAGCCGGTTGAGCGAAAGGAATACGAGCTGGCCGCGCTGGTGCGCGGGATTACGGCGCGAAACCAGCACGACGAAATTGATTTCGGCGCGCCGGTGGGTAAGGGGCGACGCTGAGCCGCGGGCGAGTGGCGCGTGCTATTATCGAAATTCGGGCTGCGCGAGGCGTGAGGCGCGGGCAAGGAGAGGGAGACGATGGCTGGGGGACCTGGCGGGGAACAGAAGGCGCCGATTGAGGGCGTGAAGAATTTGATTGCGGTGGCGAGCGGCAAGGGCGGGGTGGGGAAGACGACGGTTGCCGTGAACCTGGCGATTGCGCTGAAGAACATGGGCGCGGCGGTGGGGCTGCTGGACGCGGACGTCTACGGGCCGAATGTGCCGCTGATGCTGGGGACGACCGAGCAGCCGCGTGCGCTGGACGAGCGGACGATTATTCCCGTGCAGGCGCATGGGCTGAAGGCGATCTCGATGGGGCTGCTGAACCCCGGCGACAAGCCGCTGATCTGGCGCGGGCCGATGCTGCACAGCGTGATCCAGCAGTTTTTGCGGAGCGTGCGGTGGGGAACGCTGGATTATTTGATTGTGGATCTGCCGCCGGGCACGGGAGACGTGCAACTGACGCTGATCCAGAGCGCGGCGATCACGGGCGCGGTGATCGTGACGACGCCTTCGATTGTGGCCTTGGCGGACGTCCGCAAAGCGGTGGAAATGTTCCGGCAGGTGAACGTGGAAATTCTGGGAGTGATCGAGAACATGAGCTACTTCGCGTGCCCGCACTGCGCGGGGCGCATTGACGTGTTCGGCCACGGCGAAGGAGAGCACATGGCGCGCGCGTTTGGCGTGCCGCTGCTGGGCGAAATCGAAATTGATCCGCAGATTCGGATTGGCGGAGATACGGGGAAGCCGGTGGCGTCGCTGGGCGAGGATGCGCCGGGGGCGAAGAGCATGTATGCGGCGGCGCGGGCGGTGAGCGAGCGCGTGGCGGCGCTGCGGGACGGCGGGATGGCGCCGGTGGTGAAGATTCTGTAGGGAGGCGGGACGCAAGAGAGCAGGAGGCAAGGAGGCGCTACAGGGCGTAGGATGGCGCTACTGTGAAGATTTTGTGACGTTGGGTTTGTAAGCCGCTCTTGAGTTGAATTCCTACCGGTATCTCGATCCCCGCTAGCGGAGAAGAGTTGTTCTGGCTTGCGGAGCGGATTCGAGTTGTAATCCCGCGATGCAAACGCTTGGTATTTCGGATACAACACCGCAGGCAGAGGACTTTCTCAAGAGGCTCTTTTGGCCCTCGATCCGAAGCGGCAGCGACGTCGATACCTTGGGTTCGCGGGGTTACTGGGTCTGTGCCATCCTTGCGGCCATCGGTTTGTTAACTACGATTGCGACTGGGCACCCGATCGCCGGCTTTTTCAGTCCGCGGCATCGAGGATTTCAAAACGGAACTCTTCGATTACGGGATTGGCAAGAACGTCCTTCGCGATTTTTTCGACTTGCGATTGCGCCTCTTCGCGCGAAAGGCCGTCGAGCGCGAGGACGAAGAATTTGCCCTGGCGCACGTCGCGAATTTTCGAATAGCCGAGCGAGCCAAGGGCGCGTTGGATCGTCTGGCCCTGGGGATCGAGGACCGTCTTCTTCAGCATGACCCAGACGTGGGCTTTCATGGGTGCGGATTCTCGCCTGGCAGCGGTTCGGCGTGAATTTAATTTCGAGACCGCGGACCGGGAAGCGGTCCATTTGCTGACGGTCCGGAAAATTCAGGCTGACGCGCCGCGCGTGATTTTGAAACGCGATTATAGCAGGCCGGCGGATTTCGCGGCGGCATGAAAATCGTCGAGATAGCGGCGCTTATCGGCCGGCGGAAGAAAGGCGGAGTGGAAGCTCTGCTCGGCGAGGCGCAGAAGCCGCGCGGTGGAAAGACCGAGCGAGGCGGCCGCGGCATATTCGGCGAGCAAATCGGTGTGGAACATCGCGGGATCGTCGGTGGCGAGGACGACCGGGACGCCGGCCGCGATGAATTTCGGCAAAGGATGATCGGCGAGCGCGGCCGCGGGCGCGCCGATTTGCTTTGCGAGCGCGCTGGTGCAGAGATTGCTTGATGGGCAATTTTCCAGTGCGATGCCGCGCACGGAGAGAAATTCGGCGAGGGCCGGATCGTGCATGGCGGCGATGCCGTGGCCGATGCGCTCCGCGCCGAGGATTTCTATCGCGTCGCGAATCGAACCCGGGCCGCCGATTTCGCCGGCGTGGCAGACGATGCGCAGTCCCTCCTGGCGCGCGAGATCGAACGCGGGCCGGAAGTTCACAGCGGGAAGCGCAAGCTCGTCGCCGCCCATGCCATAGGCGATGACGCCAGCGGGCTGAAGGCGGGCGGCGGCGCGAGCGACTTCGGAGGCTGATTCCGGGCCAAATTGACGGGCGGCGTCGAAAATATAAGCGGTGCGAAGGCGGCTGAAGGGAACGCTGAGCGACGCTTCGCGGATGGCGGCGAAATTGGCTTCGACGTTCTGCATGCGGCGAAGCATGACGCCGGCGGAAATCGTGATTTCGGCGTAGAGGACGCGCTGGCGCACCAATTCCTCGCAGAGAGCGCGCGTGATCAGGGCGTAATCCTCCGGCTCGCGCAGGAAAGACGTGACCCACTTGAACGCCTCGATGAAGCCGGCAAAATCCGCGTAGTTGTAGCGCGCGGAGACGGCTTGCGCGGTGAGGTCCGCGCCATGGCGCGCGGCGAGCTCGACGGCGGTTTCGGGGCGGATTGAGCCTTCGAGATGGAGATGCAATTCCGCCTTCGGCAGCGCGGAAAATACGGCCGGAAATTCCATCCGGGACGCCGGGGCTTCGCTCATTGCGAGGGGAGCTGCGGGCGGCCGGCGTTGATCCAGGCAGTCATCCAGTAAGAGCCGACGTCGGCGGAGGCGTCTGAAAGCTGGCGAATCAGAACCGCGCCGGCCTGGGCATAGAAACGGTCGTAGTAGGAATCGGAGTAGCTATCGAGACCGGCGTAAGCGTGCTGATCGGCGAGAAGCACATTTTCGAGCCAGGCGTGCGCGCGCAGCGTGATATCGAAGGCGTAGGCGGTGGGGTCCTGAATGAGCGCGGCTTCGTTAGGTTTTACGAAGAACAAGAGCTGATAGCGGTCCACCAGCGCGGAGCTGTAGCGCTGATTCACGCCGGGCTGCCCGGAGAGCTGGCCATCGTTGTTCACGGTGGTGTTGAAGGGATCGTGGGCGGCGGCGACGTAATGGGCGAGAATCGCGGCGTTGGTGCGCGCGGAATTCCAATCGTGGGTGCGAAGGGCGTCCGTCAATTTCTGGCTGCAGAGGCCGATCTGCCAGGGAAGCAGGCCGTATTTATCGAGCGCGCGGCGGCCATATTTTGCGAGGGCGGCCTTATAGTCGCGCGGAAGGGCCGTGAAAGGGAACAGTCCGTAGTGATCGAGCTGAATGAATCCGTTGCGCAGCGCCGCGGGGTCGTTAGCCTTGGCCTGGCCGGGATCGGTGACGTGCTGTTCCAGAAAGCGGCGATTGGCTTCGAAGAAGGGCTCCATTTCGTGCGGCAGCGTCTCGACGGCTTTATTGGCAATCAGGCGCTCGGCACCCTGGCCCCAGCCGCGCGCCGCGGAGGGAAGCGCGAGAAGAGCCAGCGTGAATAGCGCGACGGGAATGAATCGGCGAAGCATCACCGAATGTCCTCCTTCAAAAATTTAGGCGGCGCCGAATTGGCAGACGCGAGTTGACTGTGGCGGCGGCCGTAGAAGTGGTAGACCACCAAGCCGATCAGCAGCCAGACGAAGAAGCGAATCCAGTTTTCCACGGTGAGGCTGGCCATCAGCACGAAGCAGAAGACAATCGCGGCGATGGGAATCCATGGCATCCAGGGGACGCGGAAGCCGCGCGGGCGCTCCGGCTGGCGCTTGCGCAGAATGAGAACCGCCGCGGCAACGAGGATGAAGGCGAAGAGCGTGCCGATATTCGAAAGGTCCGCGAGCGTGCCGATATCGAAGATGCCCGCCGGAATGGCGACGAAGAAGCCGGCGACCCAGGTGGCGACGTCCGGCGTGCGAAAGCGGGCGTGAACATTGGAAAAGGCGCGGGGGAGCAGGCCATCGCGCGACATGGAAAACCAGACGCGCGCCTGGCCAAGTTGAAACACCAGAATGGAGGAGATCATGCCAAGCAACGCGCCGGCAGTGACCCAGCGATTGATGGTCGTAAGGCCGATGGCTTCGAGGGCGTTCGCGACGGGGGCGGCATTGGCGAGCGTGCTCCAGCGCTGGATTCCCGTGAGGACGAGCGCCACGGCGACATAGAAAAAGGCGCAGACGAAGAGCGAAACGAGAATGCCGATGGGGAGATCGCGCTTCGGATCGCGGCACTCCTCGGCGGCGGTTGAAACGGAATCGAATCCGATATAGGTGAAGAAGACGATGGCGCCGCCGGTGAGCACGCCTTGCGTGCCATTGGGGAAGAATGGCTGCCAATTCGAAGGGTGAATGTACTTGCTGGCGGCGACGCAGAACACGATGATCGCGAGCAGCTTGATCGCGACCATCGCCGTATTGGCACCCGCGGATTCGCGAATGCCGACGACCAGCAGCATCGTGAGCACCATCACAACGATGAAGCCCATGATGTTGAAATGCGGCGCCCAGCCGGTGGCCGGCGAATAGGCGGGCGTGCTGAGGGCGGCGGGTAAATGGACGCCGAACGAGGCGAGCAAGCTATTGATATAGGCCGAAAATCCGACGGCGACGGCCATGTTGGAGACGGCGTACTCGAGGATCAGGTCCCAGCCGATGATCCAGGCGGCTAATTCGCCGAGGGTGGCGTAGGTGTACGTGTAGGCGCTGCCGGCGATGGGAATCATCGAAGCCAGTTCGGCGTAACAGAGGCCCGCAAGTCCGCAGACGAAAGCCACTGCGAGGAATGAAACGGCGATGCCCGGTCCCGCGCCGGGGCGACCCGCGATGCCGAGCGCGTGACGCCCGTGCATCAGCACGTCCAGCAGGGGCGCCTTCAAAATGGAAGGGAACTCGACGGATTCGCCCGCGGCGGCGGTGCCCGTGAGGACGAAAATACCGCTGCCGATGATGGCGCCGATGCCGAGCGCGGTGAGGCTGAGCCAGCCGAGCGTTTTCTTCAGCCGCTTTTCGGGCCGGTCCGCGTCCGCAATGAGATGGTCAATGCTCTTGGTGCGGAAGAGCTGTGAGTCCAATCGCCACCTTCCCGCGACTGGAAAACTGTACATGGCGCGGAGGCCGGGCGCAATCGCGGTGTTGCGGTCGCGAACGAAGGCAAAACGGCTCGAATGGATGGCGGAGCGAGAGCTCAGGCGATTTGCAAATTGGCGTAGCGCTCGACTAATTTCTTCGCGCCGTAATCCTGGAAGCTGACGGTCAGCTTGCGGTCTTCGCCTTCGCCTTCGACTTCGATGATGGTGCCGAGGCCGTATTTGGAGTGGCGGACTCGCGTGCCGATGAGGGGATCGGAATTGGCGCCGCGGCGCGCGGGAGGGCGCGAGGGCTCGGAGGCGCGGCGGTCGTAACTTGGCGCTTTCGCTTGGCGGCGCTGCGAGCGATATGGCTGGCGCTCGCCGGATTCGGATGCGAATTCAGGATCGGATTCGTAGCGGCGGGCTTCGCCCGGTTGCGAGAGGGAGCCGAAGGCAGCCTCGATCAGATCGGCGGGGACTTCGGCCAGAAAGCGAGAGGGCATCGAGGCGCGCATGCGATCTTCGCCATAGGTGCGGCGATATACGGCGCGGGAAAGCGTGAGGGATTTTTTGGCGCGCGTCATGCCGACGTAAAAGAGGCGGCGCTCCTCCTCGAGTTGCTGCAATTCGGCTTGCGAGCGGCTGTGGGGCAGAAGGCCTTCCTCGAGTCCGGCGAGAAACACGGCGTCGAATTCCAGTCCCTTGGCGCTGTGAAGCGTCATGAGGGAGACGGGCACGGTGTCGTCGTATTCGTCGGAGTCGCTGACGAGGGCGGCGTGGTCGAGCAGGTCTTCGAGCGTCTGGCCCTGCTCGGCGGCTTCGGCCATGGCGTTCGAAAGCTCGCGCAGATTTTCGGCGCGCGAGGTGTGCTCGATATTGTCCTGCTGTTCGATCCAGCCGAGATAGCCGGTGCCGTCCAGCACGCGCTCGATGAGCTGCTCGGGCGGCAGGTTTTCGGCTTCGGCGCGCAGCGATTCGATCAGCTCGCGGAAGGACAGCAGCGCGCCGGCCAGACGACGCGGGGCCGCCGTGTCTCCGGATTGAACGACGCGCCACAGCGATTGGCGGGTTTCGCGCGCGCGGGATTCGAGCGTGGCGATGCTGGCGGCGCCGATGCCGCGCGGCGGCACGTTGAGCACGCGCAGCAGTGCAATGTTGTCGTCGGGGTGAAAGAGCAGGCGCAGGTAGGAGAGAGCGGTGCGCACCTCCGCGCGTTCATAGAAGCTGAAGCCGCCGACCACGCGATGGCGAATGCCGAGGCGGCGCAGCACCTCTTCAAAAGCGCGGGATTGCGCGCCGGTGCGGTAGAGGACTGCCACGCGGGCGTCGCGATCCTCGCGAATGAGCGGCGCGATTTCGCCGCAGATATATTCGGCCTCGGCGAAGGAATCCTGCGCCTCGTAGAAGCGCAGCGCCCCGCCCGCGCCGTTGGTGGCGTGCAGGTGCTTGCCGAGGCGGCCGGAATTGTGCCGCACCACGGCGGCGGCGGCATCGAGAATGGTTTGCGTGGAGCGATAATTTTCCTCGAGGCGAATCACGCGCGCTTCGGGGAAATCCTCCGTGAAGCGCTTCAGGTTGCCGGCGCGAGCGCCGCGCCAGCCGTAGATGGACTGATCTTCATCTCCGACGACGCAGACGTTCTTGCGCTGGCCGGCGAGCAGGCGAACGATTTCCTCCTGCCAGCGATTGGTATCCTGAAATTCGTCCACCATTAAATATTGGAAGCGCGAGATCCACGCGGCGCGGACACCGGGATTTTCGCGCAGCAGGTCCACGGCGCGCAGCAGAAGATCGTCAAAATCGAGGGCGGAAGCCTGGCGGAGCGAGGCTTCATAGACGCGAAAAAGGCGCGCGACATCGGCGCGGGAAGCATCGCGCGCGGTGGACGCTTGGGACTCCATTTCGTCCGCGGTGATGCCGTGATTTTTCGCGTGGCTGATCTGGGCGCGCACGCCGCGCGGGGGGTAATCCTCGGAGGAGAAGTCGAGTTCGGCGAGGGCGCGCTTCACGGCGGCGTTCTGATCGTCGTCGTCGTAGATCGTGAAATTGCGGGGCAGGCCGAGCGCCGGCGCCTCTCGCCGCAGCAGGCGGGCGCAAAAGGAATGAAAGGTGGAAATCCACACGTCCGAGGCGCCCAGGCCCAGGCCGCTCGTGCGCAGAAGTTCGCCGATGCGCTCTTTCATGACGTCCGCGGCTTTATTGGTGAAGGTGACGGCCAGGATGGCTTCGGGCGGCACGCCTTGCTCGATCAAATGCGCCACGCGATACGTGATGACGCGCGTCTTGCCGGTTCCCGCGCCGGCAAGGACGAGCAGCGGCCCATCGGTGGCGAGCACGGCTTCGCGCTGGCGTTCGTTCAGGCGATCCAGCAGCGATGCCGGCTGAGGAGAAGTGTGCAAGCAGCAATTTTAGCTGAGCGCCGGGGATTCAGCAATTTTCGACGATGATTGCCGGGAAAAGGAATAGCGAGCGACGCGCCGCGAGGGAAAAATGGCGGGCCGGGCGATGGAGGCCTCCCGGCCCGCACAGGCGTGGACTTAGAAGGCGATGCGCGCGCCGATCTCGATCTCCCGCTTGGGAAGCGCGGTGGTCACCTTGCCGAAATTAAAGTCATTCATATTGGCGTCAACAGAGCCCAGATTCGTGACGTTAAATACGTTCAGGAAATCAAAACGTATCTGGAAGTTGCCAGCTTCGCCGAGCCAGGGCACGTGGGTGTTCTTGAGCACGGCGGCGTCCACCTGGAAGAGACCCGGGTTGCGATAGCTGTTGCGCGCCAGGTTTCCCTCCGTTCCAGGGGCAGGCGCCGAAAAATCGCCCGCCGTAAAGATTCCATTCTCGTATGCGCCGCGGCTATGTGAGCCCGTGAAGTTGGCAGCGGGGGCGTTGGGGACATCATAGTTCACGCCGTCATTGTTGTAGTCGCACGCTGCCGCATTGCAGGTGACCCAGTAGGGAGTGCCGCTCTGAATCGCGGCGATGCTGCTGATTTCCCATCCGGAAGTCAGGCCCTTCTCAAGGCCATTGCCGATGCCCGGAATGTTGTACAGGCCGGAGAAGGAAAATCGCTGGCGAACGTCCCAGTTTGCGTCCGAGTAATAGCTGAAATACGCCGCCGGGTCGGGAATATTGAGACCGCCATCCTGATCGAAGCGCGTGCCGGCCTCGGGACAATCCTTTGCGTGCGAGAGCGTGTAGGAAGCTTGAAAGCTGCCGCGGGCGCCCGCATTGCGGCGAACGGCTAAGATCATCGAGTTGTAGGTGCTGGAGTTAGAGCTAGTGACGTAGGTCATCGTGAGGAAATTGGGATTGGGGCGGTTACTCACCGTGCAGTTTGGACAGCGATTCCAATCGGTTCCCGTGAGCCCATTATAGGAGCGGGAGCCCGAGTAGCTGACGGAGGACACGAATTTCCAGGGCAACTGGTGCTCGAGGCCAACGACGTAATTGACGGATAGAGGCGGAGTCAGATTGGGGGCCAAGGAATTGACATTGCTGGGTATTCCGACGTAGCCGCCGCTCACAGGATCAATGGTTACGGCGCCGATTGTCGGCAGCGGGAAATTGAATGGGTAAGTGGCGTTTGGCGCGAGGGCAAATTGGGGTTGCACACCCGCGCTGCCGGCCGTGAACGTCTCGCTGAGCACGCTCGGAGGATTATTGCGCATCTGGTCCACGCTTTGGCCTAGAACCACCCAATCTCGATAGACGCCAATGCCGCCGCGAACCACCCAGGATCCTTGCCCGGTTGGATCCCAAGCGACTCCAATTCTGGGACTCCAATAGTTCGTCTGGGCGCTGGTGAAGAGTCCGTCAGGACGCTGCTTGACGGTAGCGCCAGTAATCTGCTGCAGCCGCGTGGTTCCTGTTCCCAAGAAGATGTCGCTGAAGCGAAAGCACGAGTTGATCGGGGCGGCGCAGCCAGTATCGGCCCAGGGGCTGTGATTGGTGAAATCGTCCCAGCGGAGGGCAAGAGTGAGGGTGAGGTTCGGTTTGGCCTTCCAATCGTCCTGGGCATAGAAACCGAAGGGATTCTCCTGCCCGCCGAAGACCACATAACCGGGCTGGCCATTCAGGCCATACGCGCCTACCGATTCGTTAAAGGGGCTATTGAGCACCAGATCGAAGAGATTATTGAAAGTAAAATTCGGCCGGACGTTGGTGGGCGTGAAATCGCCATGCTCGATCGCGTGATCGGCATCGTACCCGAATTTGAACGTATGGGCCCCATGAACCCAGTTCAGCACGGCGCGCCAATTGTAATTGGGGCCGCGATATTCTCCTGGGCCAAAGCCGCCGGAGAATACGACGCCCTGGCTGTTGTCTGCGATACCGATCTCGGGGACGGACAGATTCTGCCCCGGCACGAATTGACCGTTTGCCCCCCCGACGCTGGCGAAACCGAAGCTGCTTTCGAGCAGCAGGTTCGAATTGAATGTGTGCGTGTAGTCCACTTGGCCGTAGCGATTGCGCATGATGTTCACAGAGCCGAGATTGGCCCTGGGCGAGGGCGATTGTTGATCGAAGGAGTCGTTGTAATAGCTGAGATAGAAGCGATCTCTCGTTGTCAGGTAATAGTCGAAGCGGAAGTTGTACTGGAGCGCGTTGTAATAGGGGCTGAATACGAACGAACCAGTGTCAAGGACGGGGAGGTTGCACGGCACGGTTGCGGTGGCGCCGTTGGGCGCGTTGTTGTAGGCAATCGTGGTCTGGCCAGCGGGGCATGGCCCTCCCAGAAGATAGTTATCGGCGGTGGCGGGCACGAGATTGGGACTCTGGGCGGTGCCGATATTTATGTTGGCGACGCCGGTGGAATGCAGGTAAGACGCGGGGTAGTTGTCGAGAATCTGCGTACCGATATTCGAAGCCGTAGTCGCGGGGAAGTTTGCGTTGGCCCACGAATCGAACTCGGGAGAATCCCACGTAGCCGTGCCTTGTTGCTCCGGGGTTTTTGCCCAGAGCTTTTCCACGTCAGCGAAGAAGAAGGCTTTATCCTTTTTTATCGGGCCGCCAAGGGCTCCGACCAGATCTTTGCGGCCGAACGGCGCTACCGTATTTTGGAAGGTTTGTATCGCCTGCAAATCCTGATTCGTGTACACGAGGTCGCCATCACCGTGGAACTGATTAGTTCCGGATTTCGTGGTGATTTGAATCAGGACCGAGCTGCCGAGGCTATTCTCCGCGTCAAAAGAGTTCGTTTGCAGCGAGGCTTCCTGAATCGCGTCCGGTATCGGCGCGAGAATAATATTTCCATTCTGAACGGGGCTCGTGACGTTCATACCGTCCACGAAGACGACATTGCCGGTATAGCTGCGGCCGTTCGCGCTGATTTGAGGCGTTTGCGTGCCGAAATTATCGGCGCCTCCACCGGGCGATTCACCGGCGCCGCGCGTCCCGGTGCCGACGACGCCCGGCTGAACGGCGAGATCGTCCCAAAGGTTACGGTTCAGTTGCGGCAGGTCGCGCACAGTCTGGCTTGATAGGGTCGTCTGGAGGCGGCTATCGCCGGTATCCATGGCGGGCGCTTCGGAGGTAACGGTCACCGTTGCCGCCACGGAGGCAAGCGGCATGGTGATATTGATGGCCTGGAGCTGCGCGGTGCTCAGGGTGAGGTGCACCTGGGTAGTCTTGAAGCCGGTTGCCGTGCCGATAAGGACGTAGTCGCCGGGCTGCAGATTGCTGAAGCTGTAGTTGCCCGAATCGCCGCTTACGGCGGTTTGCGTGATTCCAGTGTCCACATTTCGCAATTGGACAGACGCCTTGGCGATGGCGGCGCCGCTGGGATCGAGGACCACGCCTTGAATATTGCCGCTGAATTGCGCGTAGCAGCAGAGGCCCAGGAAGGCAAAGGCAAGCAGGCACGACAGGAAGCGAACCGAAAACCGATACATAGCACCCCCACTTTGCCGAGCGGGCGCCCGGCGGTTAGAGATCCGTGCTGGTTAAAAGCGGTTCAGTTGAGAAAACGTTTACCATCCCGACAAATCGGAAAGTACCATCGGGCCGGCGGCGTGTCAAGATCGAAGCGTATCAGACTTCGGCACTTTGTATATCGTATACAGGATTCGAGGCGAACTTGGTCAGTCTCCGCCGCTAGCGCGTGAGCCAGGAGCGCGAGCGGACGGTGGCGGCGGAGAACGGGAAGATCCAGAAAAGGCCCGCCAGCTCGAAATAGGAATAAAAGACGCCGTAACAAATATCGAGCGAACGTTCGCTGCGCAAATAATAGGCCATGTTGTAGAGAGACATCGCGCCGACCGCGAGCAGGAATCGCGGCACCATCCAGGGATGGTGGATGGCGAGGAAGATTAATAGAAAGAGGCTGGCGTAGTGGATGGGATAGCGCAAATTGGTGATCAGCCGATCGCAGAGGGCGAGGATGCGCGTTCGCAGCGGGCGCTTCCAGGCGACGGTGAGGAAATACAACTCCTCGCGAACATAGCTGCGATCCCAGCGGATCAGCATTTTGCACAATTTCGTGTAGCCGGGAGGAACGACGGTGTGGACGACGGCGGAGCGCTGGTAGACCGTGTCGTGGCCGGATTCGAGGATCAGGTTGGTCATCGCGCGGTCTTCGCCAATCGTGCAGGGCGCGCCCAAAAACGTCTGCGCAAGCCAGCGATCGAGCACCGAGCGAACGATGCACGTGCGATACGCCGTCAAAGCGCCGGGGCAGCAGAAGACGTTGCCGTAGGAGGATTCGACCGCGCGCAATAGATCGAAGGCCAGCACAAAGCGCACATGCAGCATTCGCGGCAGCAAGCCTTCGCGCCGATTGTAGACGAGAACCTTGCCCGCCACGGCGCCGACCCTTTGCTCGCGGAATGGGCCCGCAATCGCCAGCAGCGCATTCGGCTCGATCACGCTATCGGAATCGAGTGTCACAACAATCTCGCCGCTCGCCTTGCGAAAGCCGAGCGCGAGCGCCTTGCGCTTGCCGCCATTCGCGGCCAGGCGGACGGGCGAGACGACATCGGGATATCGCCGGGCGGCTTCCTTGATGTGCAGCCACGTGTCGTCGGTGCTGCCATCGTCAACCACCAGGATTTCGAGCCGCTCGCGCGGGTAGCCGGCGTTCGCGGCGGATTCGATTGCCTTCAGGACCATTGGCCCTTCGTTGTACGCGGGGATGATGACCGTCATCGCGGGCGCGGCGGCGAAGGTGGCCGAAACGAACGGGCGATAGCGAAGCCAGAAGATCGTGCGAAAGGCGAGAAGCAGCGAGCCCATGAACGTCCAAAGCAGGGCCGGGCGGACGATCAGCTTCATCCACTGGTGCGCCTCGACTTCGATCCAGATGGGTTCGTAGAGCGCGTTCTTGTGCAGGGTGAAATAGAGCAGTGCCGGGAAGCCCGCAAAAATCAGGGCGTAGAGGAGCCAATCCCAGAAATCGCGTGCGCCGTGCCAGGACGAGCGAGCGGCGGCTCCGGCGTGCGGAGCAGCGCGCGGATTTTCCTCGCGCAGCGGCGCTTCGGCTGGCGGAGGGCTTACCTCCAGCTCCAGGGCCAGGTCCGCGTGCGGAACTTCCAGTTCCGGGGCGTCGCAGCCCCGATGTGCGTCCAGTTCTTCGGGCATTCGAATGCGCCGTACACTCGTCACGAAGTGAAGTGCATGCCGGCGGCCGCAGGTGCAGCGGCCGATCCGGCTTCGATGCAAGGATGAGCGATCATCCGTTTAGGCAGTGCAAGCTGCCCGGGGCCTGCTGGGCGGGAAAGGGGCTCCGGACGGCTACTATAAGACGCGTCAGGGGGCCAAAATGTTGCGCGCGAGAATTGCTCAAATTGTCTTATCTTTCGAGTAGCACAGGCGTTCCAAGTTGCACTCGATGCAGCGCGGTCTTCGCGCCTGGCAGACGCGCCTTCCATGCCAGATAATCTGGTGCGAAAAGAGAATCCATTTTTCGCGCGGAATCACCTTCATCAGGTCCTGCTCGATCTTTCTGGGGTCCGTGTGGGCGGTGAGGCCGAGCCTGGCGGAAACGCGCTGGACGTGCGTATCTACCACCACGCCGCAAGCCGTGCCGAAGGCCGTGCCCAGCACGACGTTGGCGGTCTTGCGCGCCACGCCGGGCAGCGTGAGCAACTCTTCCATCGTCCGCGGCAATTCGCCGCCGAACTCCTCGACGATCTTGCGGCCGGCGCCGATGATGGATTTCGTCTTATTGCGGAAAAAGCCGGTGGGCCGGATTTCGGACTCGACTTCAGCGGGATTGGCGTACGCAAAATCCTTCGGACCTGGATATTTGCGAAACAGGCCGGGCGTCACCTGATTGACGCGCTCATCGGTACACTGCGCCGAGAGGATCGTCGAAATGAGCAACTGGAACGGGTTTTCGTGTTTCAGGGCGCAGCTGGCGGCAGGATAGGCCTCATCCAGCTTGGCTAAAATGGCGCGGACGCGGGCGGGATCGGCGCCTCGGCCAGGCTTCGATGCGCCTTTTCGCGCGGGGGAGGCGGCGGTGCGCTTGAGCTTTTGCGCTGGGCGTTTTCCGAGCCGCTGGGATTTCGCCATAAGGAAGGCACTATAGCATAGCGTACGTGACGGCTGCGTTCGCGCGCGCCGGGCGGGTTTAGGCCGCAAGGAAGAGGTTCTGCGCGAAGGGCCACTCGTCATCGAACCACTGCGCCGCGCAGCGATAGCCGGTGCGCTCGCCCATGGCGATCACTTCGGCGGGATTGTATTTGTGGGAGCTCTCGGTCCAGATCGTTTCGCCCTCGCGGAGATGGAATCGAAATCCTGCCTTGCGAATGCTCACGCGCTGCCAGGTGGCCGACTGCAGGTGCATTTCGATGCGCCGCTCGGATTCGTCGTAGCGCACCACGTGATGGAAGCGGCGAAGATCGAAATCCGCGCCGAGCTCGCGATTCATCCGCGCGAGTAGATTCTTGTTGAACGCGGCGGTGATCCCCGTGGGATCGTCGTACGCCTGATGCAGTTGTGCCGCGGGCTTTTCAAGGTCCGTGGCCAGCAGGAGCGCGTCCTCGCGGCGGAGAGTGGAGCGAATCTGGCGCAAGAACGCGTCGCCCGCGGGCCGGTCGAAATTTCCGATGGTGCTGCCGAGGAAAAGAACGAAGAGCCGCTCGCCATCGCCGCGGCGCGCGGCTACCTCCTGCAAGCCTTCCAGATAGGCGCGCTCGAAACCGACCACGCTTACCATATCCATCTGCCCGAGTTCCTGCTGGCAGCGCCAGAGGGCGCTTCCCGAAATATCAATCGGGTAGTAGTTCACGCGCTGGCGGCGCGCAAGCGCTTCCAGCAGCCATCGCGTCTTCTGCCCGGTGCCGCTGCCGAGTTCCGCGACCACCACGCGGCCCGGAAGGCGATCCACGATTTCGTGCGAATGCCGCTGCAGCAGGCGCATTCCGGCGCGGCTTAGCCCATATTCCGGCAGCAGGCAGATCGCTTCGAAGAGCGCGGAGCCCGTTTCGTCGTAAAGATACTTCGAGGGCAATTCCTTCTGGCCTGCGTGGCTGAGCCCCAGCACGACTTCGGAGCCAAATTCCGAAATCGCTCCCGAGGCAGAATTGCCGGGCGACATATGTGGCGCGGATGCCATGGATCACTCCTCGACGCAGCGAAATGTGGCGTAGACGTACGGATAATGAGGCTGGAACCAATTGCGAAACGAGCGCCGCATCATGCAGGCGTCCGTGCGCGGCGAGCCGCCCTTCATCACGAAGTGCTTGCCGTCGAAGAAATTCGCGGAATAGCCGGGATAGAACGAGAACGGTTCGAAGCCCGGCAGCGGGGCGAATGGCGTGGAGGTCCATTCCCATCCATTGCCCAGAAGATCGAAAACGCCATAGGCGCTGGCGCCGGCGGGATGCTTGTCCACCGGGGCGGAGTCCCACCCTTGGTAATGGAAATTTCCGCGCGAAGGATCGGGCGCCGAGTTGCCCCACGGGTATGCGCGATCCGCGCCATCGGGTGCGCCGTATGCCGCGCGCTGCCATTGCGCTTCCGTGGGCAGCGACTTGCCGGCCCAGCGCGCGAACGCGGCGGCCTCGGCGTGGCTGACGTACACGGGCCACGAGGGCGGCAGCGGAATTTCGCCGAACATGGCGCGCAGCTTCCAGCGGGCCTTCGGGTCGGCGGCTGCAGCGCCGTTATCCAAGCCCCAGAAATGCGGATGGCGCCTGCCCTGGCGTTGCATCCATTCCCAATCTTCCACGCGCCAATGCCGCGGGTCGTCATATCCGCCGGAGCGTACGAATTCGAGGTACTGAGCATTGGTGACGGGAAAAGCGTCTATCGCGAAAGCGGGAACGAACACGTGCTGCGCGCCGAACTCGTTGTCCCATCCGAACGATGTCCCATCGTGGCGCGATTGCCCGAGCAATGCGACTCCCGCGGGGATTTCGACGTGGCGCTGCGCGGGCGCCGGCGTGGCATCAGCCTGAGGCAGCGGATGAGAGCCCTTTTTCTCGAAGGGAAGATTGTGAAAGAGATAGGCAATCGTTTCCGCGTGCATCAAGCGATGTTCGATGGCGACGTGTAGAAGCGTGCCGTCGCGGAGCTCGCGGCCGGCGGATGGCCATGTGTCCGGCTGCCGCAAGCGTTCATCCAGGCGCGTACGCACGTTGCGATTGTACTGTTCGATGCGGGCGAGACTTGGCCAATCGCCGGGCGTGTCTGAAGGTAAGGCGCCCGCGACCGGATCAATTCCGAAGGCGAAGAGCTGATCCAGCTCCGGCGAATCGGATTGCATGCCGCAGCGATTTGCCAGCAGATTCCAGTCGAATGCTTCCAGGTGGCCGAGATAAAAAATAAGGCGATGGCGCTCGGGGATCGGGCGCTCGCAAAACGATGCAGGGGGCAGCAAGTGGAATAGGGCATCGGTGCGCGCCCGGGACCGGTCCATCCGCAGCATCAAGCTGGAGGGGATTGCCGGCGCTCTGCGTAGTACGGCCATGGGTGCGCCAAAAAAAGGCGCGAAATTCTATTTACGCCCCGTTCGCGCCCGGGGGCAAGCTTTTTCTGACTTTTTCCGGCCGCCGGGAATGGCGGCAAAATTGCGCGAATGCGCTGCGACTTACCAGGACGGAATCGCATCCGCGGCCGCGAGTACGCGCAGCATCTTGCGAAACGCCTTGCCGCGGTGGCTGTGACGATTTTTTTCATCATGCGAGATTTCGGCAAACGTTCGGCCAAGGGGAGGGAAGAAGAACAGTGGATCGTAGCCGAAGCCGTTCGTTCCGCTGGGATGCGCGGCGAGCGTGCCTTCGGCGCGATCGGAGAGAATTGCCATCGCGCGGCCGCCGCGCGCCATTGCGAGCACGCACACGAATGCGGCCTGGCGTTCGTCGCCGGATTTGCCATCCATCGCGCGCAGTAATTTCGCCACGCGTTCCGCATCGGTGGCCTGCGGCCCGGCGTAGCGTGCGGAATGCACGCCCGGTTCTCCGCCGAGCGCCGGAACGACAAGGCCCGAATCGTCGGCGAGAACGATTTCGGCTGTGAAGCGGCTGTAATGAAGAGCTTTGCCAACGGCGTTTTCGGCAAAGGTTGGCGCGCTTTCCTCGAATGGCCGGAGCGAGGAAAAATCGGGAATCAGGCCGAGCTCGACGCGCGCCGCGCCGGCAAGCTCGCGGCATTCGCGGAGCTTTCCCGGGTTCGAGGAAGCGAGCAGCAGACGAACGGAGTGAGCGGCATTCTCCGGCACGGCGTTATCGGCGCGCGCTAAAGTTCATGTGCAGCAGGTCCTGCTGCGCTTCGGTTAAGCGGCGAATACCGCTCGCGGCGAGATCGAGAAGCCGCTGCAGTTCCTGCGTTGTGTAAGGGCGGCCTTCGGCGGTGGCCTGGACTTCGACGAACTTGCCGGAGCCGGTCATCATCACGTTCATGTCCACCTGGGCGCGCGAGTCCTCTTCGTAGGCGAGATCGAGAAGCAGTTCGTCCTCGACGATGCCGACGCTGGTGGCGGCGAGCGAATCGGTTAGCGGAACGGATCGCATCATGCCGGCGGCGACCATGCGCTCGAATGCGAGCGCCATGGCGACGAACGCACCGGTGACCGACGCGGTTCGCGTGCCTCCATCGGCTTGAATCACGTCGCAATCAAGCCACACGGTGCGTTCGCCGAGGGCTTTCAAGTCGGCGACCGCGCGGAGGGTGCGTCCGATCATTCGTTGAATTTCCAGCGTGCGCCCCGACTGCCGGCCGCGGGCGGATTCGCGCGGCGTGCGCTCCTCGGTGGCGCGCGGCAGCATGCCGTACTCCCCGGTGACCCATCCCTTGCCCGTGCCCTTCAGGAAGGAAGGGACACCGTCGTCAACCGTCGCGGTGACGATCACGCGCGTCAATCCGGCTTCGATCAGCACGCTGCCTTCGGCGCTGGTGATGAAATCCGGCGTAATCTTTACGGGCCGCAAATCGCCGGGGCCACGTCCGTCTACTCGCACGAAAACCTCTCTTTCGGGGCTGCGCTTCGGCGCCAAGTGTGACGGCTGGACTGGTACGTGTCAATGCTCGCAATCAGCCCTGCGGCTTCGGCGCACCGGCGGTCGCGCTCGCGGCGGAGGCCGGAACAGATGCTGGAGCGGATTGCGAAGCGGCGGCTTTTTGTGGCGCCGCGGCGTTCAAATCGAAAAAACCCGTCAAGTCCACGTGGCCGGCAAGCGTTTCGACCTCTTGCCCGTGAACCAGGATTTTCAGGCGGCGCAGGCCCGGCACGTTGGCGGCGAGGGTTTTCACGAGAGAATTCACCGCGTTCTGCTCGCTGAGGATGCCCGAGGGCATCTCGGAGGTTAGAGCGACGGAAAAATCGGCGACGGCGGTGCCATCCGGCAAAATATAGAAGCCGAGCACGGTGGTGTCCGCCGGAATGGTGCGCTGATCTTGCGTCGGCGGATTCAGAATGAGCTCTTGCAGAACCTCTTTTGCGCGCTCGACGGGATCGGCGGAAAGCGGCAGTTCGACTTCGACGGGCTCGACTTTTCCAGGACCTGCCGCCCAGAAGATATTCACCTGCTCTTCGGTGTCGCTGGGCGTGGAAATTTTGGGGGCCAGCACCTCGCGCCGCGATTGCGCCTCCGTCTTTTGCGCTTGCGCTTCAGCGAGGCTCTTGACGCGGTCGTGGAGGCCGCGAAGGCCGATGAGGCCGATCAGGACGGCCACCCCCATGATTGCGAAGGCGATCTTCAAGTTGCGCGGCATTACGGTTTCCCCGCAGCGGCCGGAGCGAGAGGCGCCTGGTGGAAGTCCGCGACCGCGCGCGTGAGGGCGACGGCGAGCGGACCGGCCATCGCGAGCAGCGGCGTCGGATCGGTGACGGACATTGTGGAGACCTCGACGGCGACGGCAGGCGCCGCCACCGAACGCAAATCGCGAACGGCGGCGCCCGTTGATGAGGCGGGCGAGCCGGAAAACTGGCGGTCGAGTTCCACTTGGATCAGATCGGCGAGGCGATGGCTTGCGTTCGAATAGGAATCCTGCGCATGTCTCCAGGGGACGAGCGAGCTCCCAGCGGACGCGGCGGGAGACGAGGAGAACTGTCCGTAATAGGCGCGGGCGGTGCCGGGCGCGCCGGTCGAGCCGGCATGAATCGTGAGGTAGATTGCATTCGCGGAGGCGTTGGCGATGGCGGCGCGGTCATCGTCCGAAGGATCGCTATCGTCCGAGCGCGTCATCACGACGCGGAAGCCGAGGCGCTCGAATTCGGAGCGCGCCACGCGCGCGAATTGCAATACCACGTCTTTTTCCGTCGTGCCGCCACTGCCGCGTGCGCCGGTATCGGTGCCGCCATGGCCGGGATCAAGAACAATTAGGGGAAGCACCTTCTGCGCGGTCGAGGGTTGCCGTGGCTGGTCCGCCTGCGGGGCTGGCGCTTGCGCGGGTGAAGAAGGTTGCTGGCCAGTTTGCAGCGCGACGCAGGCGAGCGGAACCAGGCAAAGGGCCGCGCATGCAAAGAGCCGTCGCACGCGCAAAATCATAACAGAATCAGCAGCCGCTCGAAGCGCGGCGCGCATTCTGCGAGACAGGGCGAAGCCGGCCGGCATCATGCCGCTTTCCGCGCCTTCAGCGCAGCGGCAAGCCTGCCATTCGCGGCAAGCGCCCGGACAACCGCGTACAGCAAAAATCCCGCGAAGGCGAGCAAGCCGCCGGCTAGGAGTCCATTGATGCGCCAGATGTGCTCGGTCGCGCTCTGCGCGCTGGAAAGCGCGACCAGGAGCGCCGGTCCCACTCCGATTAGGGCGACGCCCCAAATTCCCCCGGGCACGCGAAACGGCCGCTCGAGCCCGGGTTCCTTCCGGCGCAAGACGATGAGGGCGGCGAATTCCAGCAGGACGCTCGCGCCGGAAAGAACCACGTCGAGGACGATCAGATTTTCAAAGCCGAGGCCGAGGCAGACGCTCCAGCCGACGGCGCAGGCGACGATGGCGACCCACGGCGCGCCGGTCCGCGGATGCAGCTTGCCGAATGTGCGCGGCAGCATTCCATCCTGCGCCATTGCCAGCGGAAGGCGCGAATAGCTCATCACCAGGGCGTTCAGCATGCCGAACGCGCTGAACATTCCGCCGGCGACGAGCGCCAGCCGCAGCCACGGGCCTCCGAGCCATCCGGCAACTTCGGCCCACGAGCCGGTCTCGAAGGTGGATGCGGGGGCGCCGGTGAGCCAAACGGCGGCAACGGGCAGCAAATAGGTGAGCGCGACGATGCCGAGAGTGAGAAAGATCGCTCGGGGATAAGCGCGCCGCGGGCGTTCGACTTCGCCTGCGACGGTGGAAGCGTTGTCCCAGCCCATATAGTTCCACATCGCGACGAGAATCCCGCCCAACAGGCCAACGCTCGGCGCCGCATGCGCGACGGAAAGGTGCGAGAGAGCGCCGGCCTTGAATGGCGCGAGCAGGACGAGCGCGGCGAAAGGCGCCGAGAGCAGCGCGAAGATCCATAAGGACGAGATGCCAACCGTGTGAATGCCTGCGATATTCATAATCATCGCCACGGCGACGATGAGCACGCCTACCACTAGGCCGCGATGGCCCGCGCCAAACCAAGGCAAAAGGTGCTGGAGATAGGCGACGAAAAGGGCGGGATAAATTGCCATGTCAAAGATGCTGGCGACGAGCGAGAGCCAGGCTTCTTGAAATCCCCAGAAGTCGCCCATCGCGCGGCGGACCCAGACGTAGTAGCCGCCGTCCACCGGAAGGGCGGTGGAAAGCTCGCCGACCATAAATGCGACAGGCAGGCTCCAGAACAACGGGGTGAGGAGGAGAATCCAGATCGCACCGCGATAACCCGCGCCGCCGATGATGTCCTCGGTGCCGTAGGCGCCGCCGGAGACGATTAGAAAAGTCGCCGCGACCAGCGGCCAGAAGGTCAATTTTCGCGGCTTCATTTTTTGCGGTTATGCGCCCAGATCTTCGCGGATGAGGCGGAGCATGCGGCGGAGCGGCTCAGCGGCACCCCAAAGAAGCTGGTCGCCAACGGTGAAGGCGCCGAGGAATTCGGGGCCGAGGGCGAGCTTGTGCAAGCGGCCGATGGGAACTTCGAGGCGGCCGGAGACGGCGGTGGGCGTGAGGCAGCGCAGCGTGGATTCCTTGTTATTTGGAATGACGCGGACCCAGGAATTGCCGCGCGCGAGGAGCTGCTCGATTTCGGGCAGCGGCACGTCGCGCTTCAGCTTGATGCAAAGGGCCTGGCTATGGCAACGCATGGTGCCGACGCGCACGCAGATGCCGTCCACCGGGACGGGCGGCTCGATGCCGAGGATTTTGTTCGTTTCGGCGAGGCCTTTCCATTCCTCGCGCGTCTGGCCGCCGGGCATTTCCTTGTCAATCCAGGCGAGGAGGCTGCCGGCGAGCGGCGCGCCGAATTCCCGCGCGGGAAGATCGGGCGAGCGCTGGGCTTCGATCATTGTGCGATCCACTTCGAGCGCGTTCTCGGACGGGGACTTGCGTAAAGGATCGGTTAGGGAAGTCATCTGGCGAACGAGCTCGATCATTTTGGCTGCGCCGGCGCCGGAGGCGGCCTGATAGGTCATGGTGGTCATCCATTCGGCGAGGCCGGATTTGAACAGCGGGGCCACGGCCATGAGCATCAGGCTGACCGTGCAATTTCCGCCGATATAAGAGCGGAGGCCGCGGGCGAGGCCGCGCTTGATGAGATCGAGATTGACCGGATCGAGAACGATGACGGCGTCGCCAGCCATGCGCAAGGTGGAGGCTGCGTCTATCCAGAAACCCTGCCAGCGGCTCTGGCGGAGCGGGGCGTAGATTTCGGCGGTGTAGTCGCCCCCCTGGCAACTGATGATGGCGTCGCAGGAGGCAAGCTCGCGGAGATCGGCGGCATTTTTCAGCTTAGCGCCGCCGGCTTCGGCTGGGGCGGGGCCGCCGACGTTAGAGGTGGAGAAGAAAATCGGCTCGATGCCGGCGAAATCGCCTTCGTCGCGCATCCGTTGCATCAGGACGCTGCCGACCATCCCTCTCCAGCCAACCAAGCCTACGCGTAACATTTTTTCTCCGTTGCGAGTGCCATTTTGAGATTTCCGTCACGGCCTTTGCGAAGCCGGGAACGCTCGCCGCGACCGGGAAAATTCATCGGGATATTATACGGGAGATGCGGCCGTTTTGGCTGAGGGAAGGACGCAACATAATATCTGGATGAGGCGTATAACCGTATATTAGAAATGATTTCGGCGAGCGTTTTCAATGAGATAGAGAGATTTCTAATCCCCGTACCGTAGATTAGGATTGCTGCCTCTCGGCCTGCCGTTGCGACTCGCGTTGCCTTGGCCTCCCCTTTGCGTTCATTACCCGTGGCGAAAAATCCGCCAGTGTAGAAGATGGCATGAAGGCGGGAAATTCGCAAGAACTGGTACTTGTGGAAACGTGTGGAAAACCGGGGCGTGAAGGACGCCGGGCGCGAGTTGGCCGTCGCTGCCATTGAAGAGGCGCGCGAGAGCCTTATCGCAAAACTGCGATGAGGGTGCTGATTGATGAGTGCGCTCCCAAGGCCCTAGAACGGTTTCTGAGCGAAAAAGGCCATGAATGCCCCCCGTTCAGGAAGCGGGCTGGTCCGGCAAACGGAATGGCGAACTGCTGGATTTGGCGGAGACGAATTTCGATGTGTTCGTGACGGTGGACGCGAATCTTCCCTATCAGCAGAACCTCACGGACCGCAAAATCGCGGTCGTGACACTTCGGGCGCGAACGTATCGGATGGTGATACGCCGGCGAGCTTACTGCGCTTGCCTCCCTTGCTTCGTCTGGGCAAGCAGCATGCCCATCCTCGTGAGATGGGCATTGATTCCCCTGCGCGGAGTCGTAAGATGGGAAGTAGGTTGTGCGCTGGGATTTGGCGCGCGGCCTTGATGGATAGGGACACTACGCTGCCGAGACGACTACTGTTTTCCCCGGAGTAAGCGCCCCGAAACGAATCCCCGCGCCGGAAACGCATCGGCCGGGACGGCCCGAGAAGCGTCGGGAGAGCCCGTGAAAAGCTTGTGCAGGATGGATGCCAGTTGGAAGCAGGGGTTTCGATTCCCGCACGAGCGCTTGTCTGAACTTTTCCCGTTAGCAACATTCTGGATTCATCTTCTGGATTCACGTCCTGATTCATCTTCAGGATTCGTGCGCAGAACGTTGCCGGTTCGCGCGTGCGGAGAATTGTCTTCGAACGGGTATTTCCTGCCCGCACGCCCGAGCGGCTGCTCGCATTTGCACGCATTCATAACAGGGAGGCGATATGTCTACACGAACGACAATACGAAGCAATGACGCAACGATTGACGCCGCCGGCCTCACCACAAACGCGGAGAGCGAAATTCGTTCGCCGGCAGAGGCAGGCGCGAATGGCGGCAATCCGAAAGTGCTGCGTCCGCCCAAGGAGCGGGCGCCGAAGGACGGGCAATCGCGGGGAGCATCTGCCGATCAGCTTGCCGGCCGGGTTGCCCGCGGCGGGGAAGATGGGCGCGTGCCTTACGCTCTGCATTTTGAAAACGGGGCGAGCAAGTTTTTCGGGGGCGAAAAACCGAGGTTCGTTGTCGGGGTGCGAGACGAGAGCGAGTGGGAACGCCTGCTGCGGTCGGATGCTTATTCCGCGGCGCTGGCGTACGTGAGGGGGCAGGTTGAGGTGACGGGCGATATCGCGGCGGCGATTCGATTTTATTCGGAGCGGTGCCGCCCTTCGCTGGGCAGAATGCTGCTGACGCTGGCGGAATTATACGCGCCCAGCCGTCTGGAATCGTGGATGCAATCGAAAGGGAAGGCGGCGCGCAACATTCGCTTTCACTACGACCGATCGAACGGGTTTTACCGGCAATTTCTGGATTCGCGAATGGTCTATTCGTGCGCGTATTTTGACGACGGCGTTGCGACGCTCGAAAATGCGCAGGTGGCGAAGCTCGAATACATCTGCCGCAAACTGCGGCTCACGAGCGGTGAGAAATTTCTGGATATCGGGTGCGGGTGGGGCGCGCTGGCGATGCACGCGGCGGCGCACGGGGCGCGAGCTACGGGCTGCACGCTGAGCCCGCAGCAGCGAGTGTTCGCGCAGGGTCGCGCGGCGGAGGAAGGGCTGGCCGATTGCGTCAACGTGTGCGAAAGGGATTATCGGGACATGCGGGGCACGTTCGACAAGATCGCGTCGGTGGGAATGGTGGAGCACGTGGGCAAGCGGCGGCTGCCGGAATATTTTCGGAAGCTGCATAGCTTGCTTGCGGATGGCGGATTGGTGCTGAACCACGGAATTACGCGGCCGAAGCCGGTGGGCGATGGGGCGGACAGCGTGTTCATCCGGCGACGGGTGTTTCCGGGCGGCGAGCTGCCGAATTTATCGGAAGTGATTGGCGCGGCGGAAAACGCGGGGTTCGAAGTGCTCGACGTGGAAAACCTGCGGCGCCACTATGCGCGAACTTGCGCGGCCTGGGTGCAAAATTTGCAGGCGAACGAAACGGCGTGCCTGAAACACGTGGATGAACAGACGTTCAGGACGTGGGTGCTGTTTCTGGCCGCCTCCGGCGTGGATTTCGCGGACGGCGTGCTGGGGCTTCACCAGGTGCTGCTCTGCAAGCGCGGGCACGCGGGCGCGCAACCGATGACGCGGAGATATATGTACGCGTGAACGGGGCTATTCGGAGCGGAGGGCCGTGGCGCGCATGGCTTGCAAGCGGGGCGGGTGGAGGGATCGGAGGATGATGGATTAGGGGCGCGGGAGAGTACGAGTTGAGATTCTTCGGCAAGCTAACAGCGCTTGCCTCAGGATGACGACCCTCGCCGGGTGGTCAACTCCTGGAAATGTTTGCGGATGCCGGGGCCCAGGGCTTGGATTTCCAGGGCGCGGCGGAGGAGGGATTTGTCGCCATCGCCGCGGAAATTCCAGTAGAGGCGATTGATGCCGGCGACAGGGATTGCGCGCGGATCGGGATGCACGCGCTCGATGGCGTCGCCGGCGCGGACCACGCCTTCTTCGATCACGGCGAAATAGATGCCGGAACGATTGCTGCGCAGGAATTCCTGAACGATTTCGTCGCGGCCGAGCCGAATGCCGAGCTTATAGCAGGGAATGCGCGGCTGCGTGACCATCAGAACGGCGGTGCCCGCGCGGAAATGGTCGCCGATGCAGGCGTGCGTTTCGAGGAGGCCCTCGGTGGTGAGATTTTCGCCGAAGGCTCCGGGGGGCAGTTCGGCGGCAGGCAGGCCGGCCAGGGCGGGCAGGCGCGTCTGCCAGAAGGAATAGTGTTCGGAGGGATAGGCGTAGACGGCTTTGGCGATGCCGCCGTGATTGGCGAGATCGGCTTGGGCGTCGCCATCGAGATTGAGGCGGCGGAGGGGCACTGGCCCGGCGACCGGCGACTTGAAGATTCCGGTGAGGACCTCGCGGCCGTGCCATTCGACGGTGCGCGGCAGGCCTGAATTGACGGAGAGGATTTTCATGGCGGTGTGGCGGCGAGCGCGACTCGCGTTCGCGACGAGGACATTATCGCTCAGGAATGGTCAAGATTGGCCGGGGCGGAGACGGCGAGGACAGCGGAGCCATTGACGCGGTCGGACTTCAGATCGCTGAGGGCGCGATTGGCTTCGCGCAAGGGATAGGCGGTGACCTGAGTGCGAATCGGAATTTCGGCGGCGACGCGGAGGAAGTCGTCGCCGTCCTGGCGGGTGTTGTTGGCGACGCTGCGCATCACGCGTTCGTGATAGAGGAGATTGTAATCGAGCGGCGGAATCGGGCTCATGTGAATTCCGCCGAGCACCAGCACGCCTCCCTTGCGCAGGGCGGCGAGCGCGGCGGGGACGATCTCTCCGGCTGGGGCGAAGAGGATGGCGGCGTCTAATTTTTCGGGGGGCTGGTCCATGGCATCGCCGGTCCAGACGGCGCCCAGGCGGCGCGCGAGCTGCTGATGCTGCTTGCCGCGCGTTGCGGCGTAGACCTCGACGCCCCGGTGGCGCGCGACCTGAATGGCGACATGGGCGGCTGAGCCGAAGCCGTACAGGCCGAGCTTCGCGCCGCGCTCGATTCCCGCAGCGCGCAGGCAGCGAAAGCCGATGATGCCGGCGCAGAGGAGCGGGGCGGCTTGCTCGTCGGGGAAGGATTCGGGGATGGCGTAGGCGAAGTCTTCGCGGGCGAGGGCGTATTCGGCGTAGCCGCCGTCGACCGTATAACCGGTGAATGCGGGATGATCGCAGAGATTTTCCTTGCCGGAGCGGCAGTAGGTGCAGGTGCGGTCGGTGGCGTGCAGCCAGGCGATGCCGACGCGCGCGCCCAGGGGAAAGCGGCGCGCGTCCGCGCCGAGCTTTTCGACGACGCCGACGATCTGATGGCCGGGAATTACCGGGGATTTGCGCGGCGGGAGTTCGCCTTCGACGACGTGCAGATCGGTGCGGCAGACGCCGCATGCGCTGACGCGGACGCGAATTTCGCCCGGGCCGGGCTCCGGTGCGGGGACATCGGCCCATTCGAGGGGATTCTGCGCGATGGGCGCGGGCGAGCGGAGCAGGCAGGCTTTCATCGAATTACCTTTCGGCGCGACGGCGACATTCTATTCCTTCTATTCCATGGATGCGCGGGCGGGCGTGGCGATTCGCTCGGATTTCAGGTGGCAGGTCAGTTTGCATTTTAACTTCTTGTGTCACGATCCGGAAATTCAAACTGACCCACTGCGGGATTTCATTATTGCTTGCGCGGCGAGCGTGAAAATTCAAATGGACCTGCGCGAGTCGCGGCGCGTTGAATCCTGGGCCGCACTCGCCTATCCTGCTCGCAGGATGGGGCGATGAAAGAGACGAACAGGATATTGGACCAGATGGGGCGGGCATTTGCGGGGGATGCGTGGCACGGGCCGTCGCTGATGCGATTGCTCGACGGGATCGCGGCGGAGGATGCGTCGCGGCATCCGCTGCCGCAGGCACATTCGATTTGGGAGCTGGTCCATCACGTGAGCGCGTGGAAGGGAATCGTGCTGCACCGGCTGATGGGCCAAGCCGGGGAAGTGACGGCCGAACGCGATTGGCCGCCGGTGTGGGACACGAGCGAGATTGCGTGGCGGCGCGCACTGGAATCGCTGGCCGAAAGCCAGGAGCGGCTGGCGGAATTCGCGGCGGGAGTGACGGACGAACAACTGGACGAAATGCCGCGCGGCTGCGAACACACGCGGTACGCGATGCTGCACGGCGTGGTGCAGCACGATCTGTATCATGCGGGGCAGATCGCCGTGCTGAAGAAGGCGCTGGGATGAGCGGCGCGGCGGAGTCCGCCGATATTGGGCGTGGCGGCGTTGCGCCGCGCGCGGGCGGCGCGACGATACGCGAGGCGGAAGCGCGCGATTCACGGGCGATGGCGGGGCTGGCCGGGGAGCTTGGGTACGCTTCGTCCGCGGAGGACGTGGAGCGGCGGCTTGCGGCGATGCGAGGGCGCCCGATCATGGCGCGTTTGTGGCTGGGCGTGTTCGTCGCGCGGACGATTGAGGCTGAGCCGCGGGCGGAGATCAGCGGACTGGTGGCCGGGGCGGGGTTTAGGTCACAAGAAATCGGCGCGCTGCTGCGGCGGCGAGCCGAAGAGTGGGCGCTGGGCAAGGGGTGCGCGGCCATCGGGGCGAGGAGCGGCACGGATACGCATGCGTGAAGACGCAGAAGGCGTTTCGCAAGGCACTGAAGGAGTAGCTTAGAATCCGCCACCGCCACCGCCGCCGAAGCCGCCGCCGGACATGCCTCCCCCTCCGAAGCCGGACATTCCGGAGGAGCTGCGCGGCGCGGAAATCATCGCGGCGCCCGTCTGAGCCGACATCATCGAGAGCGCATTCACCAGCAGGTAGGGTTCAAACGCGCCGATATACGCGCCCTGAAACCATTGCGGCGGCTGCAGCGCGATCCCGGAAAAGGCCTGAACCCATCTTTTTTCGACGCGCAGCGCCATGGCGTAGGGGAGATATTTTTCGAAGAGGCCGGGGGATTTTTCGAGGCGCTCGATCTGGTCTTTCTGCACGCGGCCGAGGAATTGCTCGAAGCCGATCACTTTTTCCAGGGCGCGCCAGCCGGCGATGGTCCGAGCGGGCATGAACCAGCCGAAGATGCAGATCACGGCGCCGACGGCGATTCCCGCGAGCACCCAGGTGAAGGGCGCGACGCCGGTGAATCCCGAAAGCCAGCCCGAAAAAGCCACGATCAAGAATCCGATCAGCAGCCCCATTCCGATATATGCCTGCCGAACGGTATCAGGCCGGTGCAGATAGTAGCCGTCGGACATGAGCGCATCGAAGATGCGGTCGCGGATCGAGGGGAGATGGGTATAGAAGTGATTTTGCAGGCCGGCGAGCGGTACGTCCGCCGATCCTCCGCCGTCGAAAACCGCGGCGAGCATCTCCTGTTCGTACGGCCTGGCCTTCGACCACTCCGGCGGCTGCTTCTTCAGATGGAAGACGTACGAGTGCTTATGCAGGAGGCCGAGCATCTGGCTATCGTCGGTCTGCTCGATCGTCAGATACCCCTTCACGGCGAGGTCAACGAGCGTCGCGGTGATGTCGCGCATGCCGGCTTCGTTATCCACCAGCGTGCCGCATTCGCCCGGGGAAAGATTGTCCGGCGGATCGTACTGCACCACGACCGCGCCGTGCCGCGGGTCGCGGCCGCGCGTCCACCAGAGCCAGAGCATCAAGAGGAAGACGGCAATCGGAATCGCGAAGGGCCAGTTGCTTCGCAGAAACATCAGGATTTTCGCGCCAACGGTGGGCTGGCGGACGATTCCCTTATCGAACCCCGCAACCACGGTGAGGCCCTCGCGGTACGCGAGCGCATGGGTTGTGTGCACGCTGATTTCGTTGTCGTTCGTTGAGACCGTGGCATCTTCGGCGCGCGATCCGTATGCGCCGGTGAACGCCGTGGCGCGAATGCCGCTGGCGCCTTCGGGAAGCTGGATTCGCGCGGAGGCCGCCTCGATGGGCATCTCCCATTCGTTGCCGGTCACGCTCCAGTAAAGCTCGTCGTGATCGGGAAAGAAGCGAATCGCGTTGAGAACGTGGTACCGGATTACGACCGTGCGGGTGTTATTCGCGGCGTCCGGCACCCAAATCTGAAGGACGAGATTTCGGCCACTGCGCTTTTGCGTGAAGCGAAGGTTCTGGCCGGCATCGTCCGTGATGCCGGAGACGCTCAACATAAGTGTGTAGTTCAGTCCTTCATCCGTGTTGTATTCGACGGGAATCTTCCGGTAGATGCCGTTCCACGAGCCGGTGAATTGCACGGCGATGGATTCGGTGACGTCGGTGGTTCCATCGCGATTCACCATGATCTGATCGTCGAAATTCTGGATGACGAGCTGGCGGGCGGCGGCGGGAATCGCGCAGGCAAGCGTACACAGGAGCAAAAGCAGGAGCGCGGAGGGGCGCGGCGCGCGAGCGAGGCGGGGATGCGCTGTGCCGGAGGGCTTCATCGCGGCATGGGACGAGGCGGCGTCAATCGGCGCCGCCGAAGCTGACCTTGGGGGCTTCGCGCTCGGCCGGGGCCGAGATTTCGAAGAATTCGCGCGATTTGAAATTGAACATGCCGGCGATGATGTTGGAAGGGAACTGCGCGATTTTCGTGTTGAAGTCGCGGACGACGGCATTGTAGTAGCGGCGGGCGTTCTGGATCGTGTCCTCGAGTTGATTGAGGGTCTGCTGGAGTTGCGAAAAGCTTTCGACGGCACGCAACTGCGGATAGGCTTCGGCAAGCGCGAAGACTTGCCGCAAGGCGGCGCTAAGCATTCCTTCGGCCTGGCCCTTCGCGGCGGGACCGGCGGCCGTCATGGCCTGATTGCGCGCGGCGACGACGCCTTCGAGGGTGCTCTTCTCGTGGCCGGCATAGCCTTTGACGGTTTCGACGAGGTTGGGGATGAGGTCGTAGCGGCGCTTGAGCTGTACATCTATATCGGACCAGGCGTTGTCGCACTGGACCTTGAGGCGCACCAGCCCGTTGTAGATCGCGATGACGGCGACCGCGATCACGATGACAATGATTAGAACGATCCATCCGACGGACATGGTTCCTCCGCGGCCGGCGGAATGCGCTGGTGCTCGCCGGACGCGGGTAGCATACGGCGGCAGGCGCGCGCTGTAAAGCGGCGAGGGTTTGCGGAGCAGCCGGATCACGGCGTGGCATGCCGAAGGATTGCGGAACCGAAGAGAAGAAGAAAATATTTGTGGGCCGCACGGTTGCGTGGCAGCATGGCGCGTGCAGCCACCCTGGCTGGAGCGGGTGCACGATGAAAGCGTATCTGGTGGGCTGCTGGATCACGTTTGTTGTGCTCTTCCTTGGATTTTGGATCTACTGCATCGGCGAATATGGGTTCCTGATCGGGGTCGGCGCCGGCTGGATTCCGAGTGGAATTGCGGCGGGCTGCTGAGCGTGGTTTGGCCGCTGCTGCTGCTGGGAGCCATCATACTTGTGGCCAAGATGTCGTCGCACTGACGCGCAGAACCGTGGCGACGAGAGGCTTGCGGCTGATTGCTAGCGTTACGTGGCGTTCTGGGTTAGTCTTGCGCCCTCGGAGGCGGTCCCCTTCACCATGCTTTTCAAGGCCTTCAGTGCTGCCGTCTTCGGAATTGACGCATATCTAGTGGAAGTGGAGGTGGACGTTGGGCCGGGGCAGCCCGGCGCGTTCACCGTGGTGGGACTGCCGGATATCGCGGTGAAGGAAAGCCGCGAGCGCATCAAATCCGCGCTGCGCAACTGCGGCTTCGATTTTCCCGCGCACCAGGCCGTTACCGTGAACCTTGCGCCGGCGGACATTCGCAAGGAAGGCTCCGCGTACGATTTGCCGATGGCGCTGGGGCTGATGGGATGCCAGGGAACGTTCTTCGGCAAGGTGCTGGACTCGCATGTGTTCCTGGGCGAGCTTTCGCTGGATGGCGGCGTGCGGCCGGTCCGCGGGGCGCTTTCGGCGGCGCTGGCGGCGCGGGAGCGGGGCATCCAGAACGTGGTGGTGCCGGAGGCGAACGCGCGCGAAGCGGCCGTGGTGGAAGGCATTCGCGTGTTTGCCGTGAAATCGCTGCCGCAAGCGGCGGACATGATGAATGCGCCGGAATCGTTCCGGCCTATCGCGGTGGATACGAAGCAAATGCTGGGCGAGGCGAGCCAGTATGCGGTGGACCTGCGCGACGTGCGCGGACAGATGGCGGCCAAGCGCGCACTGGAGGTGGCCTGCGCCGGAAGCCACAACATCCTGCTGATCGGGCCGCCGGGGGCGGGGAAGACGATGCTGGCGAAGCGGATTCCGACGGTGCTGCCGCCGATGTCATTGGATGAAGCGATTGAGACGACGCGCATTCATAGCGTGGCGGGGTTGCTGGACGATTCGCGGGGGCTGATCGGGACGCGGCCGTTTCGGTCGCCGCACCACACGATCAGCGACGCCGGGCTGATCGGCGGAGGGGCGATTCCCCGGCCCGGGGAAGTGTCGCTGGGGCATAACGGCGTGCTTTTTTTGGACGAGCTGCCGGAATTTCAGCGAAACGTGCTGGAAGTGATGCGGCAACCGCTCGAGGATGGATGCGTGACTATCGCGCGCGCCGCACTTTCGCTGAGCTTTCCATCGAGATTCATGCTGGCCGCGGCGATGAATCCGTGCCCGTGCGGATTTTTCGGCGATCCGAAGCGCGAGTGCCAGTGCTCGCCGCCGCAGATTCAGCGGTACGTGTCAAAAATATCGGGGCCGCTGCTGGACCGCATTGACATCCACATTGAAGTGCCGGCGGTGAAGTACAAGGAACTGCGCGGCACCGGCGAGGTGGAAAGCTCCGCGGCCGTGAGGGAACGAGTGTATCGCGCGCGGCAAATTCAGCTCGGCCGGTACCGCGGCGAAACGAAGACGTATGCGAATGCGCAGATGCCGCCGAAACTGATTCGCAAGCACTGCGCGATTTCCGCGGAGGGCGAAAAGCTGCTGGAGACGGCCATCCAACAGCTGGGGCTTTCCGCGCGGGCGCACGACCGCATCCTGAAGGTGGCGAGAACCATCGCCGATCTGGAGGGGGCGCCGTCCATCGAGCCAAAACATTTAAGCGAAGCGATACAGTACAGAACGCTTGACCGCTCGTATTGGGCGTAAAGCGCCGCTAGTCGAGCCCCGCCGCCTGCCATTTACTAAGCGTATCGAGGACGAGCGCCTTCACCTTGGCGACTACCTTCGTGTAGAACTCTTCGGCCTTGGCTTGGCTGCGGTCCTTGGGCAGGCCTTCGCCCTCGGTGTATTCGATGATGGTGGAGGGAAATGGCGTGGCGGACCATGCGCCGGAAGGATTGGGCAGCGCCGTGGCCATGTCCTTGCCGGTGAAAAGTTCCCAGTGGACGAGCTTGGGATTGATGGCTTGAATCATGGCCGTCTCGTCGTTGGTGCCGTGGCCGCCATTTTCGCCGTACACCTGGCGCGTGATATCGGAGGTGAGAATCCACCAATTGACCACCAGCGTGTTGACCTTCTGCTGAAGCGAAATTTCCTGGGCCAGATTCGAGAGGATGCCGGCCTGCGGGCCGTGGCCATTGAGGATGATGATGTTGCGAAAGCCGTTCTTGACGAGGCCGAGGAGGACGGCGCGGACATATTCGCGGAAGACGTCTGGCGGAATCTGAATGCTGCCGGGATAGGGCGCGAGAATTCCGGTGACGCCGTAATAGATGTGGGGCGCGATGAGGGCGTTGGCATCGGCGGCGATAGCGCGGGCGATGGCGATGGGCGCCGTGTTGTCGGCGCCATCGTTGATGAAGCCGTGCGCCTCCTGCGTGCCGATGGTGAGCAGGACGGTCTTGATGTGCGCGGGAACGAGGGCTTTGAATTCCTTCCAATTTAAGTCGTCCATCGAGCGCGAAGAGGGCTCTTGCGCATGGATCAGCGATGGGCACAGCAGCAGAACGATCACAAACAGGGCACGGATGAGGGTTCGCACTGTTCCTCCAATCCATCAATTCACGGGCAATTCAGGGGCTATCGCTGATCAGCGGGCGGCCGCGGTTCCTCCGGTGGCGGCGAGGGTGGGTTCGGGTGAGATGTAAGGGGCGTGGGCGGCGGCGAGGCGACTATTGAGCCTGGCGAGCGGGCCGGAGATCACGCCATTCAGACGCGTGAGCACGCCTTGCAACTGGCCGTCGAAGACGCCGATATATTCCAGCTGCGGCTGCGTGGGCTTGCCGGAATAGTCGTTCACCTGGGTGAGCAGTTCGCGGACCTTCGTGCGCAGATTGAGGTGCTCGGGGTCTTGCCAATCCGGCTGCATATCCACGCGGACGGCGGCGAGCGACTTGCGAACCTGAGCGGCTTCCTGGGCGATAGAGGCGTCCGAGGCGGACTGCTGCAGATCGGCGAGATGCGCGTCAATGCGGCGAATGCGCTCGAGCGATTCGTCCATTTGATAGGACATGCGGGCGAGGCGCTTCACGGCGTTGTAGTTCTGCTGCATATCGGCGGCGGTGGTGTGAACATTTGGATTCAGGCGCACGGTGGCTTTGCCCTCGAGCGTCCGCCCTGCGACTTCGAGGCGAACCGTGTACACGCCGGCGAGGACGCGAACGCCTTGCAGCGCCCGATCGGGCCATGCCTTCCGCGGATCCGGTGCGATGCCGAGCAGTGGGTCCTCCTGCAAGTTCCACACGGCGCGGTTTACGCCGGCGGCGCCGGGGCCTTCGAGAGTGCGAATCGTCTTGCCCTGCGCATTCAGAATCGAGATGCGGACGCGATTTCCGGGCGCGGGTTGGGCGAGATAGTAGGAGATGAGCGAGCCGTAGGGGCGATTCTGCGCGGTCCACATCTGCGAGCCGAGCGTGCTGGTATCGGCCCAGCGGTTATAACGCGTGCCGCGGGCGGGCGGGAAGAGCATCGTTTTGCGGCTGATGGCCTGGGCAAGTTGCTGGAGCGGCGTGGCGTCGTCGAGAATGTAGAATCCGCGGCCGTGCGTGGCGATCACAAGGTCGTTATCGCGCGGATGGACTTGCAAATCGTAAACGGGAAGATGCGGCAGGCCGAGACGCAGATCGGTCCAATTTTCGCCGCCGTCGAAGGAGGCGTAGAAGCCGAGTTCGGTGCCGGCGTAGATCAGATTCGGCTGCCTGGGATCGGGCTTGACGATGTGGACGTAGCCGGAGAGGCCGCCGGAGATGCGTTTCCAGGTTTTGCCGTCATCGTGCGAGACGTAGGCGTAGGGAGCGAAATCGTCCATCGTGTGGCGGTCGAAAGAGACATAGACGGTGTTGCGATCGGCGTACGAGGTGTTGATCGAGCTGACCCAGCTTTCCTTCGGAAGCCCCTGGATATTGCCGACGACGTTGGTCCAATGCGCGCCGCCATCGTGGGTGACTTGAACGTTGCCATCGTCCGAGCCGGCCCACAGGGTTTTCGGATCGAACTGGCTTTCGGCGAGCGAGACGATGGTGCAGTGAAACTCGGCGGTGGAGTTATCGGGCGTGATGGGGCCGCCGCTGAGCTTTTCCTCTTGTTTGTTGTCGGTGGTGAGATCGCGGCTGATCTTCGTCCAGGAATCGCCGCCGTCGGTGGTTTTGAAGACGACGTTTGCGCCGTGATAGATGACGTCTGGATTGAATTTCGACATCAGGATCGGCGCGTTCCAATTGAAGCGGTATTTCAGCATGTTATCGCCGGTGCCCGCGGAGGCGACGGGGTAGGGCTGAATGTAGCGTTCCTCATGCGTGCGCCAATTGAAGCGCGTCATATCGCCCTGGCCGACGTAATAGACGATATTGGGGTCGCGGGGATCGGCGACGATGAAGGTGCCGTCGGCGTGGCCGCGCATGCGGCGCCAATCGCCGGCGCGGGCGCCGGTGTCGTTCCAGCGGTCGCTCGGGCCGCGCCACATTTCGTGATCCTGAAAGCCGCCGAGGACGTGATAGGGATCGGCCATGTCGAGCCAGACGTGATAGGCCTGGGCCATGGGCATGTTGTTGTGAAAATCCCAGGTGGCGCCGCGGTCGTTCGAACTGAAGAAGCCGCCGTCGCTGCCGCCGAGCAGGCGCGAGGGATTGGTGGGGTCAATCCACATGGCGTGCGCGTCGCCGAACCAGATGCCGTAGGGAATGGCGCGGAAGGTCTTGCCGCCATCATCGGAAATTTGCGGGTCCACGGCGAGGACGTACACGCGATTTGCGTCCGCGGGATCCACGCGGACCTGCGAGAAATAAAATGGGCGCGTATTGATGCGGTGATTGTCGTTGATCATGCGCCAGTTATTGCCGCCGTCGTCTGAACGCCACAGAACGCCTTTGCGCGATTGGATGAGAGCGTAGACTATCTTCGGATTACCGCCGCAGATGCTCAAGCCGATGCGGCCGATCAGGTCATTTTCCGCGCCGGTGGGCAGGCCATTGTGCAGCGAAGGATCGGTTAGCTTGGTCCACGTGTCGCCGCCATTATCGGAGCGATAGAGGCCGCTGCCGGGGCCGCCGCTGCGGAAATACCAGGGCTGGCGCATGTAGTCGTACATTCCGGCGAAGACGATGTTGGGATTCTTGGGATCGAGGGCGACGTCGCTGGCGCCGGTGGTTTCGTTGACGTAGAGGATTTGCTTCCATGTGGCGCCGCCGTCGCTCGATCGATAGAGGCCGCGCTCGCGGTTGGGGCCAAACTCGTGGCCCATGGCGGCGGCGTAGACGATCTGCGGATTCGCGGGATTGACGACGATGCGCGCGAAGCGCTCGGTTTTCTCGAGGCCCAGATGCTTCCATGTGGCGCCGCCATCGAGGGTTTTGTAGATGCCGTCGCCATAGGAGGCGGTGTTGCGGATCGTGCCTTCGCCCGTGCCGGCGTAGACGACGTTGGGATTGCGCGGATCGAGCGCAATCGCGCCGAGGGCGAGCGTATTGCCATCATTGAAAACGGATTGGAACGTGGTGCCGCCATTGGTGGATTTCCACAGGCCGCCGGAGGAATGCGCCACATAGATAATATTGGGATTTCCGGGAACGCCGGCGACGTCCACGACGCGGCCGCCGAAGACGGCCGGGCCAATCGAGCGCCAATGCAGGCCGGCAAGAACGGACGGGTCAACCTTTAAAGGACCGGAATCGTTCTGGGCGGCCCAGAGTAAGCCGGCGCAAGAAATGGCGATGACGACGGCAAAAAAGCGCGCCCAACGCGGGGCGCGACTCGAAGCGGACAGCAGGGAACGAACGCACATGGTCTGCCCTCCTAGCGAAAATAGGATAGGCGAACGTATACTATATACAGTTGCGAGTGGCAACCGCCGATTGCGCCTCCGGCTGCCGCTGGGCGCGCGACTATCTGCGGAAGCCGCAAGGGCCGGCCGGCTCCGACCAGGCTTCCGCGTCCGGCAAGTGAGCCGCATCGCGGCCCGCGCGATGAACTCGGGTTCTTGACTTCGCTTCGTCCTCTGCTATGCTATGCGTGCTGCCCGTACAGGGCGGCGCTTATCGAGAGTGGCTGAGGGGACAGGCCCGGAGAAGCCACAGCAACCTGGTGCAAGTGCCAAGGTGCTAATTCCTGCCCGGTGGGGAGAGATAAGATCCTCAATTGACCCGTGACGGGTCGCTTGAAGATTCAACTCCCAAGCTGCATAGAAAGCGCGCGGGCGGCCTTCACGGCGCGTTGCCGCGCGTAGTGGCGGCGCGCACCAGGCGGAATTCGCTGGGGATGCGGCGGTTCGAGCATGCCCAAAGGCCACGCCAGGCCAGCAAAGCGAGGAGAGGAGCACGGCAATGAAGTTTTCGACGAAGACGATTCACGCGGGGCAGCCGTCCGAGCCAGAAACAGGGGCGCTTATCCCGCCGATTTTTCAAACCTCGACGTATGAGCAGGCGGAGCCGGGCCACGATAAGGGATTCAGCTATTCGCGCACAAATAATCCCACGCGCCAGCGGCTCGAGACGGTGCTTGCGGAACTGGAAGGCGTTCCCTATGCCGCGGCATTCGCTTCGGGACTCGCCGCCGAAAATGCCGCCCTCCAGGCATATCTGCGGCCGGGCGATGAAATCGTGATTCCGCTGGACACGTATGGCGGCACGTATCGCATCCTGAACAAAGTCTTTCAGCCGATCGGCATCACGATCCGGCAGATTGATATGTCGGACCTAGCGGCCGTGCAAGCGGCGCTGAGCGCGCGGACGCGCATCGTGTGGCTAGAATCGCCCACGAATCCCCGCCTGCTGATCTACGATATCGAGGCAATCGCGCGGGTGGCGCACGCGCACAAAGCGATTGTGGTGGTGGACAATACGTTTGCCACGCCGTATTTCCAGCAGCCCTTCCAACTGGGCGCCGATTTAGTGGTGCATAGCGTCACGAAGTATCTTGCCGGCCATTCGGACACGATTCAGGGCGCGGTGCTCGCTAAGGATCCCGCAATCTTTGAGCCTGTGAAATTCCTGCAGAACGCCACGGGCGCCGTTCCTTCGCCCTTCGATTGCTGGCTCACCCTGCGCGGCATCAAGACGCTCGAACTGCGCATGCAGCGGCACGCGGAGAACGCCGCGGCGATTGCCGACGCGCTCGATGGGCATCCGATGGTGCGTGTGGTCTACTTCCCGGGCCTGCCGAAGCATCCGGGGCACGAAATCGCGCGCCGGCAGATGAGCGGTTTCGGCGGCATGGTTTCCTTCGAGCTGAAAGGCACGATCGAGGAAGTGGTCGAGTTTGCTTCTTCGCGCCGATATTTCACCCTGGGCGAAAGCCTGGGCGGCGTGAAGGCGCTGCTTTGCCATCCCGCCACGATGACGCACGCTTCCATTCCCGCCGAGGAACGCGCCAAGCTCGGCCTTTCGGACACGCTCATCCGGCTCTCGCCCGGCTGCGAAAACGCGCAAGACTTGGTCGAGGATCTTCTGGAAGGCCTTTCGCAGGTCGAGTCCTCGCGCGCCTCGCGCACGACGGCCACCAGCGCCTCGCGCTAAGCAATTTATTCCCGCTGACTATTGACTGCTCCTTTCGGGCGCGGGGCCAGTCCCTTCAGCGAGGGAGGGCGGGCGCGCCGAAACCCGAATACCCTATAATTGAAACAGGCCATCGCCTGCGGCAGCTTCGGGCGCTGGCGAATCATGCGGCGACTTCCGCGGCTGAGCCCCACGCTCTCGGCCAGTTCCCGCGAGCCTGGCGGGTTGCGTTCTTTTGCTCGCCCCTTACCCAGATAATCCGGCTATCAGACCAAGGCGAACCGACTTTTGCGGCATACGATGACGTACTTCATACGGCGTAAGGGCCCAAGCGAGAACCGGGAGCGGGCTAACCGCAGCAGAAAACGAAGTGGAACCGCCAGCTGAATCCTCTCCGAGCGCGGTGGGCCTCCATTCAAAAATTTGCAAATTTCTGGAACCGGTCTGTTGTTTCGCTCGTTTCAGGTTTGTGTTAGTGTGCAGCGGGCTTGGGGGCAGCCTACCCGCGCAGTTGTCGTACTCCTTACGCGCGTCGGCGCGCAGTTGGCGGACGCGATCAGAGGCGGCCCAACCCACACGAGAGGAGCAACGATGGATCGCCGAAAGTTCCTACAAAATCTGGCAGTGGCAACAGCAAGCGCCAAGTACTTGGCTGGCGGCAGCGCGGCAGCAGCGGAGCCGCTATTGGGGAATCTGCCGCCGTTTGATTTGCCCGAGGGCGAAGGGGCCCCGGGTGCTGCGCCGGACGTGGAAGGGCACACGCTTTTGGCCGAGTTCAAGCAGGGGGCCGTCTCGTGGAAGGCTTACGAGGATTTGCGGACGCGCGATGGGGCGATCACGTTCGTTGCGTCCGATGGGCGCAGCCGGGTGTTGCCGAAGAATGCGGAGGCGACGTTTCCACAGGCCGAAAAGCCATACCTCGGACTCGAACTGAAGGACATTGGCACGTCGGGCCCCGACCTGCTGGCCGACAAGCTGCTGCAGAATGGCGATCCTGATGAAGAGCAGGTGAGGCTTGCCGCGCCGCCGGTTGGATATTTCCCTCCGCCACCGCCGCCGACTCCTGGCGCGCCGCCGCGGAACTTCAACCGCCGCGCACCCTGGGATAATTTCATCGGAACGCGGGAATGCTTTGATACGCAGCCTGTGTTTCCGATGGGCAATACGAAGACCTATCACCCGATTCAGTACATTCCCGAAATCACGCAGCAGATGGCGGATAAACGATTCGAGGGGTTGGTGGGAGGGTGGCTGCCGGCGATACGCAAGGTGTTCCCGATTTCGGATACCGCGTACTACGAAGTGATCGTGTTTGGCGATCCGCGGGCGCACGACAAATTCATCGTGCAGTCGTGGCATCGCACCGCGCAGATCGAGGACGGAAAAGTCACCAAGGTGTTCTACGGCCATTCGTATCCGGCCTATCCGCCGCGGCGCGTGGATCCCCAGCCCGTGGAATTCTATGAGGCGCTGCTCGCCTTCGCGCAGTATTGGGACAAGCTTTTGCGGGAAGGCTGCACGGTGTCCGTGCCCGAAAAGTCAGAGTCGTGGTCGGACATGGCGCGCTATGCCTTCGTGAAGGAGCTGATGGTTCGTCCGGGCGGCATTTATCCCAAGTACGGCGCGGTGGACCGCGATTACGCGGGCTCGGAATACGACGGCTTTCAGGATATTTACACGATGGCCGTCTACGCGAATCTGGAATGGGGCCGCTTCGAAATGGCGCGGACCATCATTGACCAGTACATGAGCGAGAACACGGATGCGAAGGGCAATATCAACATGCGCGGCCCGGAGACGGCGCAATATGGGCTGACGCTTTCGCTGCTCGCGCGGTATTACAACTACACACGCGACGCCGCATTGCTGATGAAGTACCGCGAGAAGGTGGAGGCGACCGCGTCTCTGCTGATTGAGCTGCACGATGAAAGCCTGAAGTTGCAGCAGGACGATCCCGGGTACGGGCTGATTCACGGCTGGAGCGAATCGGATTCGTGCCTCAACGCGAAGCCGATGACCTGGTGGCTGCCCTATTACGGCAACAGCGCCTATGCCGCGCGCGGACTGAAGGACATCGCGCAGGCATGGCAAGCGATCAATCGGGCCAAGCCGGCGGCGGGCATGACCACCGTGGCGCAGAAATGGCTGAAGCGCAGCAAGACGCTGCAGGACGCGACCATCGCCGCGATTCGCAAGAATACGCACAACGACATGAAGCCGCCATATATCGGGCCGTATGCCGGGGCGGAGGGCACGTTCCGCGAGGCCTATAGCAACCGGACCAGGGGCAGGGGCGAGCCGAATCCGCAGCAATGGGCTCATCGAGCCTACGCCGAAATGCTGGAGCCGGACGTGGTGCCCGACGACATGTCGAACATGATCATTGACTGCATGCGGGCGTACGGGGCGACGACGATCGGGGTGGTGGCGAACGTGGAGCCTCCGAACCCGCGCGGGCGCGCCATTCTGGGCTTTATCTCGTATGGATACGCCTCGCAACTGCTGCGGCTGGATCGCATCGAGGAATATCTGCTGTTTCTTTACGCGCACCGCTACCACGACCATACGCCGGGCAGTTGGACGGCGGGCGAGGTCTGCGGGATTACAGGAGGCATGCCGCTCTTCTGCATACCCGCACAGCAGACGATTCCGCTGCTCGTCCGGTGGATGTTCGCGCTGGAAGACAACGACGAAGACCGGCTGTACCTTGGCAGGGGCTTGCCGCGCGATTGGGTCGGCTCCGGCAAGGAGATCGGCATAGCGAACGCCCCGACGCGCTGGGGCAAGGTGAGCCTGAAGCTGACCGCCGATACCGGTGCGAAGAAGGCGACGGCTGCTGTCGAGCTCAGCGGCACGAGCGCCCCGAAGGAGCTGTACGTGAAATTCCGGCTCCCTGCGGGGAACACGCTGCAATCGGCGACCGCCAATGGAAAGACAGTGAAGATCGGCGGGACCCACAATGATACGGCGATCGTGCCAACGGGCAGCGCGCGGCACTTCAACGTGGTTGCGCAATTCAGCTAGCTGGTGAGTTGACTCGGATACACGCGCGGGGGCGGGCGCAAGGGCGCCCGCTTCCACCATTCCCACCAATTGGGCCAAGCAGGCACACAGGAGGCGTTCATGGACCGGCGGCACTTTCTTAGGAATTTGGCTGTGGCGACGGCGAGCGTGAAGGCGCTTGCGGGGGCGGACATTGCGTCGGCGAGCGAATCGGAGTTGCTCGACGCGCTGGCGCGAAAGTCTGCCGGAAGCTACAGCACTGCGCCGGCGGACGTGGACGGCCACACATTCGTGTGCGAATTCAAGACGACGCCGCGCAGTGCGGTGACGTGGAAGGCGTACGAAGATCTTCGGACGCAGGACGGCGTGACGACTTTCGTCTCATCGGATGGACGAAGCCGCGTGCTGACCAGGAGCGCCGAGGCGACGTTTGCGGACCCGTCTACCCCGCCTTATCTGGGGCTCACTATGGAGCAGATCAGCGCTTCGAAGCCGGACCTGCTGGCGGAGCGGCTGCTGCAAAACGGCGACCCCGATCCTGAAAAGGTGAAGACGGCTGCGCCGCCGCAGGGATCAGCGCCGCGGACGCGCGGGGGCGGTGGCGGCTCGCGCCTGGGCTGGACGACGTTTGTGGGCACCAGGCAGTCGTTCGACACGATGCCCGTCTTCGGCGGAGGAAGCACGCGCAGCTATTCGGCCGGGCCGTATATGCCGGACATGTATCGCGAGCGTTCGCGGCAGCGGTTCGACGGGCTGCTGGGGGGCTGGATGCCGGCGGCGCGGAGCATGATGCCGGTGAACAACTCGAAGACGGCGTACTACGAATCCATCGTGTTCGGCGACGTGGAAGCGAACGACAAGTTCATCGTGCAGACGTGGCATCGCACGGCGCGCATCGAGGACGGCAAACAGACGAAGGTGGTGTACGGCTACAGCTACCCCGATTACCCGCCTAGCCGCATGGCGCCCTCGGCGGAACGCTACTATCGCGGGCTGCTCGTCTTCGCCGATTACTGGGACAAGCTGCTGGCGGATATTGCCGCCGCATCGCTGCCGGATGGCGATTTGGCGAACATGTCGAAGCACTGCTTCGCGAAGGAGATCATGGTGCGCCCGGCCGGCATCTACCCGAAATATGGCGCGGTGGACCGGGATTACTACGGCTCGGAATACGACGGCTTTCAGGACATCTTCACCATGGGCGCCTACGCGAATATCGAGTGGGGCCGGCAGCAGATGTCGCGGGACATCATTGAGAACTACTATTCCGAAAATGTGGACACGAACGGCATCAACAACATGCGGGGGCCTGAAACCGCGCATTTCGGGCTGACGCTTTCGCTGCTCGCGCGATACTACAATTATTTCGGCGATAGCGCATTGCTGCTGAAGCATCGCGAGAAAGTGGAGGCCACGGCGGGGGTGATCACCGCCATGCACGACATCAGCCTGAAGGTGCCGCAGGATGATCCGAGCTACGGAATCATTCGGGGGTGGAGCGAATCGGATTCGTGCCTGGATCCGAAGCCGATGACGTGGTGGCTGCCGTATTTCGCGAACAACGCTTCGGCGGCGCGCGGGCTGAAGGACTTCGCTCTAGCGTGGCAGAAAATCGGGCGCGCGCAAAAATCGAGCGCCATGCAATCGCTTTCCGCGGACTGGCTGAAGCGGAGCAAGACGCTGCAGGATACCTGCGTCGCGGCGATGCGCAAGAACGTTCGCGGGAATACGAATCCTCCGTACGTGGGCCCATTCCCCGGCGTGGAGGAGACGTTTTTTGAATCGCGCGGGACGCCTGGAGCGGCCGGGCAAAGAGAGAATCGCAATATATTCCGCTGGGTCCATCGCCCGTACACGGAACTGTTGCAGGCCGACATGCTTCCCGCCGATCTGGCTAACCTGAATGTGGATTGCATGAGGGCGTATGGGCTGACGACGATGGGCGTCGTCGGCGGCAATGGAGGGCATCGCTCGATTTTGGGCTTCATTTCGTATGGCTACGCGCAAATGTTGCTGCGGCTGGACCGAATCGAGGAGTATCTGCTGTTCCTTTACGCGCATCGGTTTCACGACCACACGCGCGGGAGCTGGGTGGCGGGAGAAGTCTCCGGCATTTCGGGCGGGAACGCGCTCTTCTGTATTCCCGCGCAGCAGACGATTCCGCTGCTCGTTCGCTGGATGCTGGTGCTGGAAGATAACGATGAAGACCGGCTGTATCTTGGCAAGGGATTGCCGCGCGATTGGGTCGGCTCGGGCAAGGAGATCGCAATCGCCCATGCGCCGACGCGCTGGGGCGCGGTGAATTTCCGCTTGCAGGCCAAGCCGGAGGCGAAGACCGCTTCTGCTACGGTGGAATGCGCGCGCGCGGCCGCGCCGAAGGAGCTGTACGTGAAGTTCCGGCTCCCGGCAGGCAACACGCTGCAGAGCGCCAGCGCCAACGGCAAGACGGTGAAGATCGGCGGGCCGCATAATGATACGGCGATCGTCGAAAGCGGCGGCGCGAAGCGGTTTGAAATTGCGGCGCAATTCAGCTGAATCATCTAAGTTATTCGCGATTTGAAATTCGCGCGCTTTCCGTTCGCGGCCAGTGAAACAGAAGGCGAAAGGGAAAGCCGCGGCGAAAGCGAAAGTTTGCACGTGCCACTGAATGGCACGCGCTTTACCGCCTGATTTGTCAGTCTGCTGTAACGCTCCGCGTCAATCTTCGCGATCTCAGTTTCGATACTCTTTGCATATTGAACAAATACCGCATCTTATTCCGCGCGCGGATTGGACCTGCGGGTGCTCCTCTTTGTGGTGTTTCCAAAGCAGGTGATGTCGAGTGGCAGGCGCGCGGAGGTGTGTCTGCCGGCGTTGGTGAAATGAGTGCACCTGTACGAACGATCTATTGCGCGTCACACTGAAGTCGCGTCAACTGTATACGGCAGAGGCAGTATCTAGAACGTACTACGGGCGGTAGTTGTGGCGGCGATGAGCAGGCGTTGCCGGCCGGAACGATATCTGGAACCAGGAGACGCTGGATGGGGCGGTCCCCAAATTTTATTAACGAAGGCGCAGCGCTCGGCTGGCGCGGGCGGCGAAGTCGCTCGGGCGGCTTCACGCTTCCGGAGCTTGTGGTGGTGCTGCTGGTGGGAGCCGTGCTGACGGCGATTGCGGTGCCGGTGATCGGCAGTGCGATCGCGAGCATGCGGCTCGGTTCCACGGTGAGCGATATCAGCGGCGCCATCGCGAAGGTGCGTTATCGCGCGATCATGACGAGCCAGCCGTACAGCCTGGTGATCACGGCGCCGGCAAACACGTATGTGGTCACGAACCTGAATACGAACGTGGCTGACCGGCTGGTGCCACTCTCCGGGCGGGGAGTGCTGCTGAACGGCGGCGTGGCCGCCGCGTACACATTTACGCTTTGCCCCAACGGCACGGTGTACGGCGCGGGAGGCTGCCCGGGCGTGAATCCGACGCCGGCTCTTTCGGCTACGTACGAGGGCGATCAGACCAATATCACGGTTTCAACGGTGGGAAATGTCTCGACTAAAAGGATCCATTAATAAGGTGCATCCCACGCGCGGGTTCACGATGGCGGAGGTTGTGGTGTCCATCGCGATTCTGGCGATTGGGCTGATGGGCGTCGCCGCGTTGATCAGCCGGACGCTGGTCTCCGGCACGCGGGCGCGCTATTTGAATATAGCGAGCGTTCTGGCTTCGGAGAAGCTCGATAGCTTGGATAAATGGCCTACGAATGACCTGAACGTGCAGATCGGCGGCGCGCTTGCGGGGCCGGCAGCTTGCGCGGCAGGAGATTCGTATTGCGATCAGGTGACGGTCTCTTCGTCATCGGGCGCGGATTACGAGACGCAAACGCAGGTGATTGACGGAGTGCCGACCACCACGACTGTGATCCACACCAGCTCCGGCTGCGTGGACACGCCGGCGAAATGCGGGGTGGCAGGCGCGCTTGCCGGCGGCGCGACGTTTACCCGGCGGTGGCTGATCACCAATGCGCCGACGCTTTCGGGCGCCGGTGGCGCGGCGATCGTGGCGAATGGAGTGCGGCGCGTGACGGTGCTCGTCACATTGCAGGACGGCACGTTCAATCCGCCCGTGACATTCCAAATGAGCATGGTGCGACCGTGAGGCATCCACAGCTGATGGCGACTGGAAATTCGAGGTTCGCTGCTCGCAACGCGGCTGGCGGGCGCGGCTTTTCGTTGATCGAGTTGCTGGTGGCTATGGCGGTGTTCCTGATCGTGGCGGGCGCGGCCTTTTCGCTCTTCAATAAGCATGTGGCCATCGCAACAAGCCAGGAGAACCTTTCGGGCGTGAACATCGGGCTGCGCAATGCGGTGTCGCAACTGCAGATGGACCTTGCGGGCGCGGGGACGAACCTGCTGGCCACGGCGCCGGGCGCGCCGGTGGCGTTCTCGCTGGGCGTGATTGTGCAGAACAACGTGCCGGGGAAATCCGCTGCGTGCACGCCGAATGCGGCGAGCTGGGCTTATCCGACCGACAGCGCGTGCTTCGATTCGCTGACGGTGACGAATCCGAAGCCCAAGGCGCCGCTGCTGGTGATCGCCGACCCGGGAAATCGCGAAGGGCTCGACACGAGCTCGATCATTTTCGCCGCTGATCCGAATGGCGGGGATCTCGCTGCGGATGCGTCGTTCTTCAAGAACGGGGACGAAATTCTAGTGGTAAATCCCAACAATACAAACAATACGGGCCCCGGCGGAGCGCCGACGTGCGGAAGCGTGGCAATTTCCTACTATTGCATGACGATCGTCAGCCTGACGAAGGATGCGGAGGTCGCCGGCGGCAAAATTCAATTGCAGCACAATCCCACGGGCGCCGGGGGCCTGGCGCAGGATTGCCCGGGGATTTCGTGCACCGATCCGCTCGGCGTGATTTTCAGCCCCACGCACAGCGGCACCGGCGACACCAGCTACACGAATGCGCTGGGCGCCGGCTTCCAGAATGGCGCGTTTATCGTTGATTTGGGAACGGGCGGGCAGAGCGTGACCTACGCCGTGCAAGCCGATCCCGCGAATCCAGTGGATACGCAACTGGTCCGCTGCGGCGGCGCCGCTTGCGTGCCGGGGAATACGCAGGTGCTGATGGATCAGGTGGTGGGATTCAAGGTTGGCGCGGGCCTTTCGAATAATCAGACGTCCGCGGACGATATCGCATCTTTTTTCTATGATGCCTCGCAATACTGCAACGGGGCGATCAACAACTACGATTGCAACAACCTGCCTGCTCCGGCCGCGAACATTGATCCCTACGATTTCACGTTGATTCATTCGCTGCGCATTTCGATGATCGCGCGCACCGCGCCGAATTCGGACCTGAGCCTTCGGGATTTCCGCAATGGGTTCGATGGCGGTCCGTACCTGGTGCAGCAGGCGGCTGTGGTGGTGGACCTGCGCAACGTGAGCATCAATGAATTCGGGAACTGATTCGCCATTTTTGCACCCGAGGTGAGCGTATGAACGCAGCGACGAAACCATTTGCCCGAGAACGCCGCCGAGGCGTGGCCCTGATCACCACGCTGTGCCTGCTGGCGCTGCTGAGCGCCGCCAGCCTGGCGATGGTGCTGCTCGTCTCCTCGGACACGATGATCAACGGCTACTATGGGAATTACCGCAGTTCGTTCTATGCAGCAGATTCCGGGGTGAATGTGGTTGTGGGCGCGATGAAGACGGCTATTTTCGCGAGCGCTAATCCCGCCGCCAATCCGCCGCTTTCGGCCGCGGTTCCTGCCTCGGTCGTGGCGGCATACGCACAATTTCAGGGCGGCTTTACGGTGGTCAGCGATCCCAATTCATGGCATGAGCAGTTCAAGCTACTCCCGAATGTGGATGGCGCCCCTGTGCTGGGCGCGCCTACGGTCACGACGCAGGGCACCGACCCTAACAATTTGTTATGGACCTTCACATATCCTTATAAGGTCACCGTGCAGGGCCAATCCACGAATAACAATAATGAAGGCGAAATCATCACTGAGACCGGAACCATCAGTTTCAGCAGCAGTCCCGGTTCCGGAGCGGCCGCCGGACTGCCCAGCTTCTCGAGGTGGGGCGCGTTCATCAACAAGTTTGACGCCTGCCAGGGCGCGCTGGTCCCAGGGACGATGACGGGTCCGTTTTTTACGAACGGCCAGTGGAACTTCGGCAATTCGAATAGCCCGGGCTACACGTTTACGGATACGGTGGGCCAGGCAAATGCGGACGTGAGTTGGTTTACGAACCGCGGCTGCCAGAATTCGCCCTCAGCGCCTCGCGGCTTCAAAGAGCCGACCTTTGACGCCGGTCTGCAGCTGAACCAGGATCCGGTGACTCCGCCGAGCGACAGCTACAATCAAGTGCAGGCGGTGCTAGACGGAAAGGGCTTGCCGCCTTGCACCGTCGCCCCCTGCGCCCCTGCTCCTCCCCCGAGCCAGACGCAGATGAGCCAGGTTCTGAAGACGATCGCGGGGACATCGTACCCAAGCTCGGGAAGCGCGCCCAACGGCGTCTACATCCCGTGGTACACGGACAGCAGCGGCGCAGCCCATTACGGCAGCGATCAATCCGGGACACCTGCGCCTGCCGGCGGCTTCTACGTTCAGGGAGATGCGTCCGTAACGCTGAGCGCCACGACCGATGGCGCCAACAACCCCACGCAGACCTACACGATTAATCAGAGCGGCGTGGTGACCACCATCGTGGTGGATAACGCCACCGGCACAACCAGCGTTTCTTCAGGCGGCAACAGCCAAACGCTGCAGGGCGTTCCGACCCAGGTGGACCCGACGAGCGGCAGCGTGATGACTCAAAACGATCCCGGCAGCACCCCGGGCAGCACGGGCGCGCCGGTTGATCCCACGCTTGTTTACGTGAACGGGGAGATCACCGGAATATCCGGCACGGTGCAGGACGGGAACGGAATCACCGTCACCGCTGCGGACGACGTGAATATCACCGGCGACCTGACCTATGCGAGTTCGCCTGTCTCGATCCCTTCCGATACGCTGAATGGCGGGACCGATGCCGGCGTGCTGGGGATCTATACGACGGGGAACATCAATCTGAATCCGAATTCGAGTGGGCCGAATAGGGGCGATCTGACCGTGGACGCGAGCCTTGCAGCCATCGGCGGAGGCGACAGCGGGTTCGAGACTCGCGGCCGCAGCATAGACAACTGGACGATCGTCGGCGGCCGAAGCGAGGATGCGGCCCACGGCGTGAACATCAACAGCGGCAACACCTACTATGACCGCCGCTTCGCCGGGAATTTCGGGCCGCCGTGGTTTCCGACGGCCGTGCCGCAGCCGGGAGCCGCAGGCGCCCAGCCGATCGGTCCACAAACGTCGGTGAGGCGAACCTCCTGGGTGGAAACCAGCCGCCAATAATTCGATTCCGGCGGGCCCTGCCAGCTCATGGCGGGGTCCGCGCCAGCCCTCAGAAGGGGCTGATGTCATCCCTGCAGCGGCACCGCCAGGTTCCTGTGCCGCCGCACCTTACATCCCCAAAGTTGACGCGACCGGCGCGCACGATTAGAATTTTATGTAGCGGGTGCCGATTCGCTCGCCGAGCGGCAGCGCTTGCCGCGGCGCCCACGATTGTATCGGCCAACGATGAGCCCTTTGATCTCGCAGCAGAACCGGCAGCAGCGAATCCTTACTGACGTGGTCCGCGAATATGTGGAAACCGGGGAACCCGTTTCTTCGCGGAGCATTGCGCGCCGCCATGCGGAGCCGCTCAGCCCGGCGACGGTTCGCAACGTGATGGCCGAGCTTGAGGAGCAGGGCTATTTGTATCAGCCGCATACTTCGGCGGGGCGCGTGCCGACGGCGGCGGGATATCGTTTTTTTGTCGAGCAGGTAGCGGCGCAGGCCACGGCCAGCCCGGAAGATAGGCAATGGATTCGCGGCGAATTGGAATCCGCGCAAACGCCCGAGGCCGTGATGGAGCGAGCCAGCCACGTCCTTGCCGCCGTATCGCGCGGGCTGGGGATTTTTATTTCGCCGCCGCTGGCGTCGAGCGTCGTGGAGCACGTCCGCTTTCTGCTGGTTCCGGATTCGCGCGTGCTGGTGGTGCTGATCTCGACCGGCGGCCTGACGCGTGACAAGCTGATTCGCCCCGAACGCGCGTTTCGGCAGGATGAATTGGACCGGATCGGAAAGCATTTGAACAGCCATTATGCCGGCTGGACGCTCGAGGCCATGCGCGCCGATTTGCGCGCGCAGGTGCGGCACGATCGCGAGCGCTATGGGCAGCTTGCCAACGATGCGCTGCTGCTGTGCGGCCCCGCGGCACTCGATGATTCGAGCGACCGCAAGATCTACGTCGAAGGCGCGGCGCAAATCGCCTCCGCGCCCGAGTTCAATAATCTGGAGCAACTCCGCGAGCTGCTCCAGGCGATCGAGGAGAAGGATCGCCTGATTTTGCTGCTCAGCGGGTGCATCGAAGCGCCCGAGCCCGTTCACGTCGAGCTGGGCCTGGACCGCATGTCCAGCGCGGGGAAACATCTGGCCCTCGTTTCGGCGTCGTATTCGTCGAAGGATCAGGTGCAGGGCACGCTAGGCATTCTGGCACCGATGCGGATGCACTACGAGCGCGTGATCACCGCCGTCGCATTTATGGCACAGCTTTTCTCCGAAACCGAAGAGGAGAACCGATTGTCGTGAGGCAAAGAGACAACGAACCCGCGGAAGACCGCGAACAGAATCCCGTTGAAGGCGGCGCTGCCGCCGCCGGGGAGCCCGGCGCGGCTCGGCCGGCGTCGCCGGACCGCGCGCTGCTCGATCAGATCGAGAAGCTCACCGCTGAAAAACAGGAGCTGACGAACACGCTCCTGCGGCGACAGGCAGATTTCGATAACTATCGCAAGCGCATCGAAAAAGAGCGCCACGACGATCGGCATCGCGGCGCGGAAACCGTGGTCGAGCACCTTCTGCCGATTTTGGACGCGTTCGACCGCGCGCTTGCCGGCGAGCACGATCACAAATCCGCGCATGGCGATTACCGCAAGGGCTTCGAGCTGATTCGGCGCCAGCTTTGGGACGTGCTCTCGAAGCAGGGACTGCGCCGCATTGAGGCAAACGGGATGGAATTCGATCCGCAGTTTCATCACGCGATTGAGCGTGTGGAATCGGCCAAGCACCCGGAAGGCACCGTGATCGGGGAATTGCAGCCCGGCTATTTGTTCCACGAGCGCGTGCTGCGCCCGGCCATGGTTCGCGTCTCGACGCAGCCCGAGGCGCAATCGGCGCACGCGGCCAAGCCGGAGCGCTAAGCGCCCGCGCAAGGGCAGCGAGCGGTTCGGTTGTTGCTGTCGCGAAACGCCTGAACGCAGGATCCTGAAAGGAAAGAATGGCACCCAGCACCCAGCGAGATTATTACGAAATCCTGTCTGTGACTCGCACTGCGAGCGCGGAGCAGATCAAATCCGCGTATCGCAAGGCCGCTTTGCGGTGGCATCCGGATCGCAATCCGGAAAATAAGCAGGAAGCCGAGCACAATTTCCGGGAAGCCACCGAAGCGTATACCGTTCTTTCCGACGCGCAGAAGCGCGCCATCTACGACCATTACGGCCATGCGGGATTGAGCGGCGGAGGCTTCGACGCAGGCGGTTTCAACGCCTCGATCTTCGAGGAGTTTCAGGACATACTCGGCGATCTTTTCGGATTCGAGGGCGCTCTCGGCGGCGGGCGTCGCGGCGGGCGCGGGCGGGGCTCTCGCGGCCAGCGCGGGGCCGATTTACGCTACGACATGAGCCTGAACTTCGAAGAGGCGGCCGCGGGCGTCAATACGAAAATCCAGATTTCGCGCTACGAAAGCTGCGACGCTTGCCGCGGCACTGGCGCGAAGCCGGGAACGGGGATGATGGCTTGCCGCACCTGCGGCGGGCGCGGGCAAATGTCGTACCAGCAGGGATTTTTCGCCATTTCCCGCACGTGCCCGGCGTGCCAGGGCGCAGGGCAGGTGATTCGCGAGGCTTGCACCACGTGCCGCGGCCAGGGGCGCATTGAGCGCGACCGCACGCTCGAAGTGGGCGTTCCGGCCGGCGTGGATACCGGCACGCGCCTTCGCATGGCGGGTCACGGCGAGCCGGGCGTGAATGGCGGGCCTCCGGGCGATCTCTATATTTTTCTTGAGGTGAAGGAGCACGCGTTCTTCGAGCGGCGCGGCGCCGATCTTTACTGTACAGTTCCAGTAAGCTTTCCGCAGGCGGCGCTGGGGGCGAAAATCAAAATTCCGACGCTGCAGGGCGAAGCCGATCTCGAAATTCCCGAAGGCACGCAATCCGGCCAAATTTTCCGGCAGAAGGGCAAGGGATTGCCGAACCCCCACGGCGGGCGCGGCGATCTTTACGTGAATGTGCGCGTGATCGTTCCCGCGAAGCTCTCGCGCGAGCAGCGCCGAACGCTCGAACAGCTCGGCCAGACGATGCAGGTGGAAAACAAGCCCGCCGAACGCTCGTCCGGCTTTTTCGATAAGGTGAAGGACATCTTCGGGTAGGCGTCTGCGGCTAGCGGATGCGGCGCATGCGCCACACGCGCACGTCCTGAAATCCCGCGAAATGCAGCAGGGGCGTCGTAGCCGGCAGGCCAACGCCAAGCGCCGCTGCCATCGTGTTTACCTCGATTTCGGAGTGTGCGGGCGCAAGCGGCCAGGGATCGTGGTCAATTTCGCAGCGCAGGATTTCTCCCCTCGCCTCCGCGTAGAGGCAGTAGCGCTCCGTGAGGAAATATTCGATTGAGCCGCTGCGGGCGTGAAACACATCCCCCGCCGGAGCATAGCGGCCGCGAAATTCTGCCGGCTTGGCTTCGGACCGCGTTTGCGCGTCGGTCCGGCGGCTTGTGTAGACGATCTCGCCGCCCGGCCTATGCTGGCAGCGCATCGCGGCGCGAAAATACGGCAGGTGAAAGAATCGCCGCGCCGCCATTACGGCGAGCGGGTTCGTCGCGTCCAGACTGAAAAACCACACGCCCGGCTTTCCTTCGGCGCGAACGTAGGTTCGAACATTCAATTCCGGCATGGCGGAAGCGCCCGGCAGCGGCGGCGAGCCGTGCAGCCGTATGCCCGACATGCGAAATGGGACCACGCCGAGCCATGCGGAGTTGTCGTAGGTCTCGATTTCGAGCCTTGCCGGAACGTGCGGGCGAAGCTGCCCGACCGGAACCGGCCAGTGGATGAAGAGCAGGTCGTGCCATTTCTGCTTCATCAGCCAAGGCGAGCCGGGGGCGGGCCATTGCCGGCTTGCGTTGGGCCGCCCGCGCGGCAGATTGGACGGCATTCGGCTCCTCCGAGGTGATGGCGATGATGATGGCATAATTCGCGTTACGATTTTGCGAGTGCTGCGCGGCGATTTCGCTGATTTGACAGCAATCGGCGGCCAGACTAGTATCATTTTTTCGCGGAATTCCTTGACTCCCATGAAGATAGCGCGGCGCGCCCATTTCGACTGCTTCTCTGGAATCAGCGGCGATATGGTGCTGGGTGCGCTGGTGGATGCCGGCCTCGAGCTTGACCGGCTGGAGGCCGAGCTGCGCAAGTTGGCGCTCGACGGGTGGAAGATTTCCGCCGAACGCGTCAAGCGGGGCGCGCTCGCCGCGATGCACGTAAAGGTGGAGGCGAGCGAACACCATCACCATCGCGGATTGCCCATGATTCTGGAGATGATTGATCGCGCGCAAATTGCGCCGCGAGCCGCCGAGCGCGCGAAGCGCATCTTCACGCGCCTGGGCGAGGCGGAAGCGGCGGTGCATCAGGTGCCGGTCGAGCGCGTTCATTTTCACGAAGTGGGCGCGGTGGACGCGATTGTGGATATCGTTGGCGCGGCGATTGGATTCGAGCTGCTGGGAATTGACGAGTTTTCTTGTTCGCCCCTGGACGTGGGCGCGGGGCAGGTGAAGACCGCGCACGGGCTGCTGCCTGTGCCGGCGCCGGCAACGCTCGAGTTGCTGAAAGGCGCGCCAGCTTATTCGAGCGGGATTCGGCGCGAGCTTGTGACGCCAACGGGTGCGGCCATCGCGACCACGCTTTCTTCGCGCTATGGCGAAATCCCGCCGATGACGCTTCGCGCCGCCGGTTCGGGCGCGGGCAGCGCCGAACTTGCCGAAAAGCCGAATATCCTGCGACTGCTGATCGGCGAAAGCACGCCGGCGGAAGCGGGCGAGGCGTGGGACCGGCCGGTCACCGTGATCGAAACGAATGTGGATGACATGAGCCCGCAAATTTACGGGTACTTCGCTGAGCGCGCGCTGGCCGCCGGCGCCCTGGACGTCTTTTCGGTGCCCGCGCAGATGAAGAAGAATCGCCCGGGCCTGCTCGTCACGATCTTGTGCGAGCCGGAGCGGGCGGCCGATCTTGCCGGCCTCGTGTTCCGCGAAACCACCAGCATCGGCGTCCGCGCGCATGAAGTTCGCAGGAAATGCATGGAGCGACAGATCGTGCCGGTCCGCACGCCCTACGGCGAGGTGCGCATGAAGCTTTCGCGCATGAATGGCTCGGTGCTCAACGCGCAGCCGGAATACGACGATTGCCGGCGCATCGCCGCCGAGCAGGGCATTCCGCTGAAGCAGGTGATTTCCGCGGCGACGATCGCGTATCAGAGGGAATCCGAATCCGCCGCTCCCGGCGCGGCGCGAGGCGCGGGCCACACATAGCTCATGGACCAGTCGAACCCCTCGCAGCGCAAACCGAAGAAGTTCTATCTCACCACGCCGATCTACTACGCGAATTCGCGCCCGCACGCCGGCTCCGCGTATACGACCATCGTGTGCGACGTGATCGCGCGCTATAAGCGGATGTGCGGCTATGACGTCGCGTATCTGACGGGGACCGATGAGCACGGCGTGAATATCGAACGCGCCGCCGAAAAGCAGGGCATCACGCCGCAGGAGCTGGTGGACCGCAACTGCGCGATCTTTCAGGACCTGTGGAAGCTGCTGGGCATCGAGTATACGCATTTCGTGCGCACCACTTCGGCGGAGCACGCGCGGGCCGTCCAGGCGCTGGTGCGGCGCACGCTCGAGCGCGATCGGAATCGCGCGCCCGAAGCGCGCGCGATCTACAAAGCGAAATACGAAGGCCGCTACTGCATCTACGACAACCTGTACGTCAGCGATTCGCCCGAGCCGGCGAATTGCCCCATCTGCGGGCGGCCCGCCGAATTGATTTCGGAGGACAATTATTTTTTCCGGCTTTCGGCGTACCGCGAAAAGCTGCTCGATCTCTATCGCGAGCGTCCGGAATTCGTGCAGCCGGATTTTCGGATGAACGAGGTGAAAAGCTTCGTCGAGGCCGGGCTGAAGGACGTCTCGATCAGCCGCAAGACGATCAAGTGGGGCATTCCCTGGCCGGACGATCCCGAGCACGTCTTCTACGTCTGGTACGACGCGCTCACCAGCTACATGAGCGGCATCGGTTTCGGCGAGGGCGCGGGCGGTGAAGGCAATCCGCAATTCCAGCGCTATTGGCCGGCGGACCTGCACATGATCGGCAAGGAGATTATTCGTTTTCACGCCGTCTACTGGCCCGCGTTTTTGCTGGCCGCCGAACTGCCGCTGCCCGCAAAAATCTTCGCGCATGGATGGCTGCTCTTCGAGCAGGAAAAAATGAGCAAATCGAAGGGCAACGTCGCCTATCCCGAGCCGATCGTCAAGGTGCTGGATGAATTGACCGGCGCGAAGGTCGGCAACGACGCGCTGCGCTATTACTTGCTGCGCGAGACTGTCTTCGGCCAGGACGGAAATTTTTCGCGCGAGGCGCTGCTGACCCGTTATGAAGCGGATTTGGTGAGTGGGCTAGGGAACCTCGCGAGCCGCATTCTGACGATGATCCAGAATTATTGCGGTGGGCGAGTTCCGCAGCCACTTTCCTCAGGCGCGCCAAAATGGTTCTGGCCTGATCCGATTCGGCCGATCATTTTGGAACACTACGACGCATACAATTTTTCCGCGGCCGCGCAGGAGACCTGGAGATGGATTTCGCAGGTGGATGCATATCTGGTGAATGAAAAGCCGTGGAAAAGCGCAAGCGAGCCTGCGCGCCGGGAACAGCTTGGCGACGTCCTCTATCAGGCGGCTGAAGCGTTGCGCATCGTCACCGCGCTGGCGCATCCGATCCTCCCGAATTCCACGGAAAGAATTTGGCGCCACCTGGGGCAGCCGGAAGCGCTGCGAGAGTTTCCTTTGAACGAGATTGCGTGGGGCGGGCTAAAACCGGGAACGCGAATTGGAAAGCCGGAGCCCGTGTTTCCGCGCGTGGATAAGAAAGAAGCACACGAAAGGATTGAGGCCATGGAGAATGAGATACGCAATCCGGGCGCTGCTGCACCGGGATCGGAATCGAAAGCCGCTACTCCCGACGCGGCGACCGCGCCAGGCACTAGCCACTCGCCACTAGCCACTGACTCTAAGATTTCCATCGAGGACTTCGCGAAAGTCGAGCTGCGCGTGGGAGTGGTGAAATCAGCCGAACGCATCCAGGGCGCGGACAAGCTGCTGAAGCTGCAAGTGGACATTGGCGAAGAGGTGCGCCAGGTGCTTGCGGGGATCGCGCTGGCGTATGCGGCGGAGGAACTCGTGGGCCGAAAAGTGGTGATCGTGGCGAACCTTGCGCCGCGCAAAATGCGCGGCCTGGAATCGAACGGCATGCTGCTGGCTGCGTCCGCCGGCGCCGATGGAAAACCGGTGCTGTGCACGTTCGCCGAAGATATTCCGGCCGGCGCAAAGGTGAAATGACGATTCGGCGGCAATCCGATAAGGATATGCTGCCGCGGTTTTGGAAATTGGGCGCTCACACCAACCATGCAAATCGTTGATTCGCACGCGCACCTGGAATTTCCTCAGTTCGACGAAGATTGCGCGGAGATGCTCGCGCGGGCGCGCTCGGCGGGCGTGCGCACCATTCTCGCGATTGGCAGCGCCACGGGACCGCATCTGCTCGATGCCGCGATTCCTTTTGCCGAGCAGCACGACTGGATCTACGCGACCATCGGAATTCATCCGCATGAGGCGCAGCTTGCGACCGGCGCGCACCTCGAGCGGCTCGCCGCCCTTGCAGCGCATCCGCGCGTCATCGCCTGGGGCGAAATCGGCCTGGACTACCATTACGATCACTCGCCGCGCGACGTGCAGCAGCAGGTGTTCCGCCGCCAGCTTGCGCTTGCCCGCGCCGCGAAGCTGCCCATCGTGATTCATTGCCGTGACGCCTGGGCGGATTGCCTGGCGCTGCTGGATGCCGACTGGCGCCCGGCGGGGCTCGGCGGGATTTTTCATTGCTTCACGGGAACGCTCGAGGATGCGCGGCGCGGCATCGAGATGGGCTTCTTCGTCTCGTTTGCGGGCAACGTGACCTACCCGAAGATGCAGCCGCTGCGCGAGGTGGCGCGCGAGCTGCCGCTCGACCGCATTCTTACGGAAACCGATTCGCCGTTCTTGCCGCCGCAGGGGCGCCGCGGCAAGCGCAACGAGCCCGCCTTCGTCACCGAGGTAGCGGAAGCGCTGGCGAATGTGAGAAACTTGGGCCGCGACGAGATTGCGAGCGTCACCGCGGCCAATTTCGACCGTCTTTTCCGGTTGAAATTGCCCGCGGCAACGCAGATCGATCCCGGGCCCGGCTAGGGGAGAGATGGCCTTCGCGGTCCAAATCGTAAACGGAATTTTCGATCTGGTGCGCGACGACCTGGCGCTCGTCGAGCGCGAAATCGCTGCGCAGAATGGCAGCGCCATCGAGCCTGTCGCCAAAATCTCGAGCTACCTGCGCGAAGGCGGTGGCAAGCGCCTGCGTCCCGCGCTGCTGCTGCTTGCCTCGAGCGCCGCGGGATATCGCGGCCCAAGCGCGATTCGCCTGGGCGCCGTGGTGGAAATGATTCACAGCGCCACGCTTGTGCACGACGACGTGATTGACGGCGCCGACAAGCGCCGCGGCCGGCCAAGCGCCAATGCGCGCTGGGGCAACCACATGAGCGTGCTAGCAGGGGACTGGCTTTACATGCAGTCCTTCGAAATGGCGCTTCGCGAGCGCAATTTCACGATCCTCGATATCCTGATTGATCTCACGCAGAACATGGTCGAGGGCGAACTGCTCCAGCTCACATCCCTCGGCCGCATGGACCTGACCGAAACCGAGGCCACCGAGCTTGCCTACCGTAAGACGGCATGCCTTTTCAGCGGCTGCGCGCGGCTGGGCGCCGTGCTTGGGCATCAGCCGGAGGCGATGCAGCAAGCCTTCTCCGAATACGGCCGCAACGCGGGCCTCGCCTTTCAGCTCGTGGACGATTTGCTGGACTTCACCGCGTCGCCCGAGCAACTGGGGAAACCCGCCGCAAGCGACCTGAAGGAAGGGAAGGTGACCCTGCCGCTGATTTTCGCGCTCCAAGCGGGTGGGGGATCGCCGGCGGCGTCCGAAGAGGCGCGCCGGCTGGTGGCGCAGGTGCTTGCGCAGCGCGGATTCGTAGGCATTCGGCCGGAGCAGATCACGCAGATCGTGCGGGAGACAGGCGCGCTGGACCGCGCCGCGAATCTGGCGCGCGATTACGCCTGTCGCGCCAAAGCGGCGCTCGACGGCCTTGCCGAGAGCGAATATCGCCGCGCGCTGCTCGCCCTGCCGGATTTCATCCTCGACCGCGAAAACTAGCTTCTGGGCTTCAGGACCTTCGCTTTTTTCACCACAACGATGTTCTCTAACTCCGGCACTCCTTGCACCAGCACCAGGTTCGCCGTGATTTCATCGCCCGGCGAAAGCGTCGTGAGTACTTTCGGGTCCTGCACGGTGTACGGCATCGTCATCGCCGCCATGTAGCCGGGAATGGCGTCGTGATCCACCTCGACGTATCCCTCGCGCTGATTTACGGAGACGACCTTCCCGTGCAAATGATAATGCTGCCCGCCGCTGTTGCTGCTGTGGCATCCGGCGCAGAGCGCTGCGAGCGCCAGTAGCAACACGCCGGAGAGAAGTGGCCTGTATTTTGCGCCTCGAGTGTGTGCGATCCCCATGATCTTGCGTTCTCCTTTTCCCAGTTAGTAATGGAAGCGCCATCGAAATTCGCCATAGATTTCGCGTGGATCGTTGTAATGGAAGCCGCCGAAGGTGAGGCTATTGTCAATCAGCAGGTGCCGGTTCGCCACGTTCAGCGCCGTCACGCCGATCGAGTATCGCTCGCCGAACGCCTTTCCCATCGAAATATCCACAGTCGTATGCCCCGGCAGATAATCGGGCGGCGCATCGCCATTCGTGAATCCCGATCCGTAGTAGAGATTCAATGAGCCAAACATCTTCCACGGCATGCTGGCCTCAAATCCGAAATTCAGCGTATTCCGCTGATCGTGATCGAGCGGCGAATATTCCGGATCGGGCTGGCACGCCGCGCTCGACGGCGGATAGCAGATCAGCCCTCCGGTAATCGCGCCGCGCGCCCGCGCCACCTGATTCGAGTATGCCAGATGCACCTGGCCGCGATTCCAGATGCGCGGCGAGCGCAGGGTGACCTCCCACGCCTGGATCAGCGCGCCGTCAATCGTCACGGGGATGAAGATATTCGATTCGCCCAGGTTATTGTGGTCGAAGAAATTGCGGGCGCGCGTCTGGAACGTATCCGCATCCAGCGTCCAGCCGTGCAGCGGGATCGCCAGGCCGAATTGATGCTCTTCGTCGCGCTCGCCGTGCAGCGCCACGAACGCCGTGTTCAAGCTGCTGGCCAGCGAAAGCAGCGGCCCGGAGACGGCCGCCAGCGGCGGCGCCTGATAATAATGGCCGTAAAACGCGCGAAACACCCAGTGCACTACGGGAAGCCGCAGCGCGGCGCCGAATCGCGGGCTCGTGGCATTTTCCGCGACGCCGCCGGTGAAATGCGACTGGCGCACCCCGGCCGATAGCGTGAGCCACGGCGTTGCGTGGAACTTGTCCTCCACGAAAGCCTCGGCTAATCCGCCCGTGGCCGTCTCGCGCTCGCTGAAGTTCGGATTACTCAGATCGTTGAACGCCGCTGCGAACGCCTCGTCGTTCTGTTGGACGAATCCGTAGACACCGGCCTGAAAATCGTTCCTCTTCGCGGTTCCGGCGAGCGTTGCTTGCATGCCGGCGTAATGCGACGTGCGGCCGTCGTTCGTGCTGACCGGGAAATCGTTGGGTGCGCCGCGGTAATTCGCGCGGTTGTAGTGGTAGAAGGGCGATACCGTGAGCAGCAGATTCGGCCGAATTGTTCGCACCCAGGAGAAAATCGCGTACCCGTCGCGCTCGGCGTCGGCATCGCGCAGGCCGCTGGTGGGCAATTCGAGATTTTCGGCGTCCGCCGGATTCGGATCGTACGGAATCTGGTAGTAGTCGCTGCGCAGGGAAGTCACCAGCCGGAATTGGTTCCGCGCATTGGCATTGAAAATAAAAGAGCCGAAGCCGCCGTAGCCATTCTCCGCATCGTGATGGATTTGTCCGATCGGCGTCTCCAGCCCAAGATCGCTGCGGTTTCCCGTCAGGCTGCCGAAGTAGGCAAATCGGCTGGTGTGGCTGCCGAAATTGAGTTGATCGTTCGTCTGATGGAAAGCTCCGAAGCTGGTGGTTAGCTCCGCTTCGTTGTTCTTCTCGAATCCGGTGCGCGGAACCACGTCGAACACGCCGTAACTCCGGTCGCCGTAGCTTGCGTCGTAACTGCCGCGCTGCACCTCGAGATAATCAATGTCCTTCGGATCAATCTGCGGCCCGGCGTTGCTGGCGATGTTCGTGTTCGGAATTTCGACGCCATCAATCAGCCAGCTCACCTGGTGCCCGCCGCGGATGTGCAGTTGATCGTGCGTCACGTACGCGCCGGGAACGTAGTCCGTGATCATGCGCAGGCTGTTCGTGCGGTCGGCGCCGGCCGTCTGCGCGACGTCCTTGCGATTGACGAGCGTCCGCGGAGTCACCGATTCCGTGCCCCCGCCTTCCACGTAGGCCGATACGGTCGTCTTCTGATTCAGCGCCGCCACGTTCAGCGGGAAATGCAGCACCGGCGAAGATCCCGACTCGACGGTGATCGCTTGTCGCAGCGCGTCGAAACCTTTCGCGCTAACGGTCACGGTGTAATCGCCGATGGGCACCGCCTCGATCAGGAACTCGCCGTTCTGCTCGCTCTGCGCCGTGCGCGACCACTCGGACGTGCGCGATTTCAACGTTACCTGCGCGCCCGCAATCGGCCGGTGCTGCGGGTCGTGCACGACGCCTTTCACGCTTCCAAACACGGTCGCTCGCGCCAGCGGCGCAATCGCGCACAGGGCCGCGACGAGCAGACACAGACACACACATCGCTTGCTCACGAAATTCCTCCGCATTTCATTTGTACTGCGCGGCAGGGGCGGTCAGGCCCGCGGAGGAATGAAGGGAACCGATGAAAACTCCGAAGATGCGTCAAGCGGCTCGGCCGAGATCTGTCGCCGCGCGGCGCTCGGCGCGGCAAGGGCTGCGGGATGTTCGAGTACTGTGGGGGCGAGCAGCGTTGCGATCCTGCAATTCGTTCCTGTGTTGGGCCGCATCCCGCAATCGAGGGCGTGTCCGATCGGCCCGCGCCGGCATTGCATTCCCGTGGCGTCTTGTCCCGCGGCGGAGTGCGCGGCCGCGCGACGGCAGCATATCCCGTTGCACATGGGCGTCGCAGCGCCCGATTCCGCAGGCAGCAGCGCCAGCGGCATGGCCATCATGGCGAGGACGACGATGATCGAGTACGCGCGCCGCATTCGCGCTTAGCGTATCACAGATGCAGCCGGACTCTTTCGATGGCCTCAGCCGCGCTCGGCTCCTGCTGGGGATTGCGCGTGCGCTCGCGCGGCGGTAGCCTGATCTGCCGTGCTGCCTTTCAAATTGATTTATGCTGATCGCTATGACCTGAATCTCGGCGCTCACGTGTTCCCCTCGCAGAAATATCGCCTTGTACGGGACCGGCTTCTCGCCAGCGGCATTGCCGCGCTCGACGAGGATTTTCTCGCGCCAGAGCCGGCCGCCGATGAAGACGTGCGTCGCGTGCATACGGCCGAATACGTTCGCAAGCTGCAAACCGGCGGCTTGAGTTATCTCGAAATTCTGCGTATGGAAATTCCGTACTCGCCGCAATTGATGGAGGCCTGCTGGCTGGCGGCGGGCGGGTCAATTCTCGCGGGTCGCCGCGCGCTCGAGGATGGCTGGGCCGCGAATATCGGCGGCGGATTTCATCACGCCTATCCCGATCACGGCGAGGGGTTCTGCGTTCTGCACGATGTCGCCATCGCCATCCGCCGGCTGCAATTCGAGCGCCGCATCGAACAAGCGATGGTCGTGGATACCGACGTACATCAGGGCAATGGCACCGCCGCAATTTTTGCTGAGGATCCTTCGGTCTTCACGCTTTCCATCCATCAGGAAAATAATTATCCCTATCCCAAGCCGCCTTCCACCGTGGACATCAATCTGCCCGATGGCACAGCCGACGACGAGTACCTGGAAATATTGGACGAGCATCTGCGCCGCGCGCTTCGGGACTTTCATCCGCAGCTTTTGTTTTATGTCGCCGGCGCCGATCCCTATCGCGAGGACCAACTGGGCGGCCTTGCGCTGAGCATCGAGGGCCTTGCGCGCCGCGACGCGCTCGTCTTCGACCATGCGCGCCAGCACCGCACTCCCGTTGCGATCACCCAAGCCGGCGGATACGCGCGCCGCGTCGAAGATACCGTTCGCATCCACGTCGGCACGATTCTGGCCGCGCGCGACGCCGCGCAGCATGCCGCCTTGGGCACACACTTCCGCACCGCCGGTTAGCGCGCCGTGAATGCCGAATGCAACATCCTCGTTGCCCTGCGCAAGGACGTGACGCAAGAACTCGCCGTCCGCCTAGGCGCCGTGATCCTCCTCGAATAGAGAACCGTGCGGCGTACCCCTTGCACTTCGACATGGGAATGCGCTATGTTCCTGTAGAGGCGAAATGGGGCCAGCGATGGACGCATTGCGCAAATCCGCAGGACCGCGCGGCCTGGACTTGCCGCAGGGTACGCTTGACCTTCTCATCCTCCGTACGCTCGCGCTCGAGCCGATGCACGGCTGGGCGATTTCCGAGCGCATCCATCAGGTGTCGAGCAAGGTGCTACAAGTGCAGCAGGGCTCGCTCTATCCCGCGCTGCATCGCCTCGAACGCCGCGGCTGGATCAAGGCGCGCTGGGGCGCCTCCGAAAATAATCGCCGTGCGAAATATTATGAGTTGACGCGTGCGGGCCGCGGGCAGCTCGCCGCTGAAAAGGACGACTGGGCCAAGCTGACGGCGGCTGTGGCGCAAGTGCTGGAAAGCGCCTAGCGGCAGGAGGCGAGCAATGTTCAGCGATCTGTGGATCCGGGCGCGAGCGATCTTTCACCGTAAGTCTGTCGAACGTGAGCTGGATGACGAGCTCCGCTTCCACCTTCTGGTCCGCAGTGCCGCTCAGAATTCGGCGGTCGTTCCAGCCATTCGCCAGGCGATCTGGTCGGTGGACAAAGACGCTGCGCTCGGCGAGCCGCGCACCGCGCGCGAGATCCTTGCAAGCTCCGTCGCCGAGCCGCGATTTCGGACGATGCTCCTCGGCGCTTTTGGCGCGCTGGGGCTGCTCCTGGCGCTCGTCGGAATTTACGGCGCAATTTCGTACTCTGTGAGCAGCCGAACGCACGAGATCGGCATTCGCATGGCGCTTGGCGCCCAGCGCGGCCACATCTTGCGCGCCGTAATCGGCCGCGGCCTGCTCCTAAGCGGCGCGGGCATCGCCATCGGCATCGCGGGGGCGCTGGCGGTTACGCGCCTGCTGCGCAGCCTGCTCTTCGAGGTCACGCCGGCAGATCCAATCACGTTCGGCGGAGTGGTGGTTCTTTTTGCTTTCGTCGCTGTCGCGGCCTGCTACGTGCCCGCGCGCCGCGCCACGCGCGTGGACCCGCTCACCGCCTTGCGGCACGAATAACGCTGCATTTCTCGCGTGCATTTCATCCTACAAAATGGATTGCACTCATGCTAGGGTGCTTCCGTGCGCACACAATCATTTCCGAAATATCGGCGCTTCATGCAATCTGGCGGCCCAATTGCCGCAATAATTCTCTTCGTGCTCATGGCGCCTCAGCTGTGTCGCGCGCAACCCGCGCCCACCCCGTCGCTCACCAGCGAAGTTCGCCCGCTGCACGGTGTCCCTGCACTTTACGTCAACGGCAGGCTGACGAGTCAGGTTCTCGCCGCGCCGTATCGCCTCGACGAGCCGGATTTCACGGACATGATTCAGTCCGGCGTTTCCATCTTCAATATCTATCTCCGCTTTCCGTGGACCGCGCCGGAGCAATACGATTTTTCACCCGTGGACCGCAAGCTCGACTTCTACCTGAAGCTGAAGCCCGGCGCGATGTTCCTGCCGCGCGTCCTGCTCACGCCTGGCAATTGGTGGTGCACGCAATTTCCCCAGGACATCACCATGCACGACGACGGCACGCCCGCCGGCATGTTCGGCGCGCCCTGTTATCCGTCGCTCGCCTCGGACCATTACCGCGATCTTTCGCACAAGGCGATGATCGCATTCATCCAGCATGTCGAAGCCAAATATGGCAGCCACATTGTCGGCTATCAGGTGGGCAACGGTTTCGGCGGCGAATGGCTGATGTTCAATTCTTTCTGGGAAGCGCGGCCAGGTGGCAAGCCGCCCACAAAATTCGGCGTGGAAGATTACAGCCCGGTCGCCATCGCCGCATTTCGCCGCTGGTTGCGCGAAAAATATCATGGCAGCGTTGCCGCATTGCGCCGCGCCTGGGGCGATAAGAACGTCACGTTCGACACGGCCACCGCGCCCAACGAAGTCGCGCGTTACACCACCACGCATGGAATCTTCTTCGATCCGGCCGTAAGCATGCGCGTGCCCGATTATTTTTCATTCTTCAACGATATGGTCGCCTCGGCGCTGCTCGAAAACGCCGCTTGGGTAAAGCAATTAACGCACCGCAAGAAGATTGTCGGCGCATTCTACGGATATCTGTGGTGCAATTTCCCGAACCTCAGCGTCGTTCACTCCGGTCATCTCGGATTCGAGAAAGTGCTGCGCTCGCCGGACGTTGATTTCATCGCCAGCCCCTATACCTACACGAACAAGCAGATCGGCGGCCCCGATTATTCGCAGACGCTTCCCGAAACCGTCGAGCTGCACGGCAAGCTGTACTTCAACGAAGTGGATACAGACACATTTCTCCATCAGCGGCAGTGGCGCTGGGGCGATTCGCTGAATAATCCCACGAATTTCGAGCAGACCAAGGGCCTGCTCGTCCGCGACTATGCGTACGCGCTCACCAAGGGTTTCGGCATGTGGTGGACCGACCTTTTCGGCGGCGATTATCACGATCCGAAAATCACCGGCCTTCTCCACCAACTTCACGCCGTTGACGAGCGTTATCTCAACGCAGACAAGCGCTCGAACGCGGATATCGCCGTGGTTCTCGACACATCGAGCTTCACCTACGCGGGCGACGGCGAGCCGCTCTGGAACGCGCTGCTCTCCGCGCAAGCGCAATACGAATTCGCGTATATCGGCGCGCCCTGGGATCAATTCCTCCTCACCGATATGGGCAATCCCAAGCTGCGCGACTACAAGCTCTATATTTTCCTGAATACGATTCACGTCACGCCGCGGCAGCGCGCCGCGATTCATGCGCGCCTCGCCCGCAATCATGCCACCGCACTGTGGGTCTATGCGCCGGGCTATATCGGCGAACGCAATCTCTCGGTCGAAAATATACGCGCGCTCACCGGCATTCGCGTCGCGGAATCCGACACGGCGGGCGAGTTGCACGTGGATGTCACCTCCGCCGATAACCTTTACACCAGAGGCTTAACCGTGCCGCTCGCCTATGGCACGGATGTGGATGTGGCTCGCATCAAGCGCTGGTACGATCATCAGGTATACCTGAAGGACCCGCGCGACCCCTCGCTGCAGCGCGATCTGCCCGGCTTTCGCATCAGCCCGCGATTTTGGAGCGATGATCCCGCCGCAAGGGTTCTTGGCACCCTCGCCGGATTCGATAAGCCAGGCTTGGTGGTGAAAAGGGAAGCCGGTTGGACGTCAATCTATTCGAGCGCGCCCATCGTGCCCGCTGCGCTCCTGCGCGATATCGCTCGTGCCGCGGGCTGCCAGATTTACAGCGATGCGGACGACGTGGTCTACGCGAATCGCAGCGTGCTCGCGATCTACGCCCCGAAAGGCGGCTCGCGCACCATCCATCTGCCGCACCCTGCGGACGTCACCAACATTTTGACGGGTCAGATAATCGCGAGCGACAAGGCCGAATTTTCGCTCGCCCTCGATGCGGATACGAGCGTCCTGCTCTCGCTCGCCCCTCCCGCAAAATCTTCGTCTGGCAATTGATGCGCCAGCGTTCACGCCCGCGCTTCGGGCGAGGTCGTTGCGCGCACCCCGGCTACCAGTTTCCCAATCTTCTCGGATGCCTTGAATAGCGAACCCAGCTCCACAAAATCGAAAAGCTTGCGGCTGCCGAGATCGGCCAGTCCCATGGAAGCAATGCACCCGCACCGCGAACAATCCGGATCGCCGCCGAACTGGCAGGGATGCACGGTAGTCTTCAAATCTGCGGAAACCACTCGCGTTGAGCGCGCAAAGATGCACTCCTCCGGCGATTGCGGCGGATCGAGAAACTGTTCAATCGTCTCCAGGCGCATGTCCAGCTTGGAATAGAGCGGCCGCAGCCGCGCAAGCTCCCTCGCCACGAATTCCACCTGCTCGCGCGAAAGGATTTCCTCGCCTGTGGCGCCGCGCTGCGGCGTGAAGATGCTGATCCACGCGCGCGCCGCCGAGTCCACCCCTTGCCAGTGCCGCAAGAATCGCTCCAGGTAGTCGCGCTCGCGCAGCAATTGCGCGGTCACCGTGCAGTGGATTATCACGCGATGCCCAGCAATATGCTTCAGGATGCGCTCGTAGGTCGCGGGCTTGCGCCGCGCGTCGTGCTCCGGCTGCAAGCCGTCCACGGATACGACGATATCCAGGTTCGGAATCGTTGCCCATTCCAGCGGAATCGGACGAAAGGCGCTCGTCACCAACTGGATGTGCGTTCCGCGCTCGGCCAGTTGCGGCAGCAATTCGTCCAGTTCGCGATACCGCACCAGCGGATCGCCGCCCACTATCGAGACGTGCATCGGCTTCTCCCGCTCGACCATCTCGAGGACGCGTTCCACCAGTTCCTTGCCGCGATAGTCGCTCAGCTCACGCAGCGTGGTGGCCCCGCCCAGGTGTGCTGGTTCGTAGGCGTAGCATCCCGGGCACCGCAGCGGGCATTCCCGCGTGATTTCGATGGAAAGAAACGGCTGATATCCAGATAGAATGCGTCCCCACGCCCGCAGCACTTGGCTCCGATTCATTTATCTCCCCGTCTGTTGGTTTGTTCGCTGGGCGAGCTGCTGTATTGGATGCTGAAATCGCCCAAAGCGATCATCGCGGAGGTGCGGCGGCTCAACTCCTCTTCCACGACGTGAAATACGCCGCCGCGACCCCAATCGCCGCCACCGCTGCCGAAAGCGCCAGCGCGGCGTCTCGCTTCGATTTTTCCACCGCGCGATCTTGCTCGGCGAGAATGCTGTTTTCCGGTCGCAGCCCCGGCGGGCCGTCCGGTCCTGCCACCAGCGCCAGTTTCATCGCTTCCGCCAGGTGTAATGCACGCCGCCCGGTCAGTTGCGAAATCTGTTCGCGGCAACTGAATCCGTCGGCGACAATCACCGTCTTCAACCCCGCGCGCTTTACCGCTGGCAGCAGCTTCAGCTCTCCCACTTTCACCGACGTATCGTATTTATCCTTCTCGAATCCGAACGATCCCGCCATTCCGCAGCATCCGGAGGTAATCTCCTCCACGTCCGCGCCCATTCGTTTCAGCAGCTTCACTTCATGCTCCGCGCCCTTAATGATCGCCTTGTGGTGGCAATGCCCGTGTATCAGCGCCTTCGCGTGGAGCTTCGGCACCCCGTTCAGGCCCTGCCGCTCGAGGAATTCGCCGAAAAGGAACGTGTGTTCCGTCAGGCGGCTTGCCTCGGCGCGATCCGGAAAGAGTTCGTGAATTTCGTCCCGCAGCACAGACCAGCAGCTCGGCTCGAGCACGATGATCGGCGTTCCGCTCGTCACCGCCGGGCGCAGCAGGTCCATCACGCGCAGCACGTATCGTTTTGCCTGATCGAGGAATCCGTAATCGTAGAGCGGCCTGCCGCAGCAAATCTGCTGCCTCGGCACCTGCACCTCATACCCTAGATGTTCCAGCACCTCCACGGCCGCGCGCGCCGTCTGCGGGAAAAAATAATTGTTGAACGTATCCGGAAATAGGATCACCCGCATCCGGGTTGCGGCCCCCGGCCGTTTCCCCCGCGCGCGAAACCAATCCGTGAAGGACTGCGGCGCGAATTGCGGCACGCTGCGCTGCGGTGCCATCCCCGCTAGAAATTTCGCCACCTCGCTCAAGCCCGGCGCCGAAGTCGCCAGGTTTACGAATCCCGGCCATTTCGTCCCGATACGTGCCCACTTATCAATCCATCCGAAGGCGTAGGCTGAGCGCGGACGAATGCGTCCCGCCCAATAATGCGAAAGAAACTCCGCCTTGTACGTCGCCATGTCCACATTCACGGGGCAATCGCCTTTGCAGCCCTTGCAGGAAAGGCACAGGTCGAGCGCCTCTTTCACGTTCTCGTCGCGCCACCGATGGCGAATCGGATCGCCTTGCAGCATTTCCCATAGCAAGTGCGCGCGTCCTCGCGTCGAATGCTTTTCCTCGTGCGTGGCCATGAAGCTCGGGCAGATGGTCTGGTCGTCGGTCACGTTCGAGCTTTCGCGCCGGCATTTCCCCACGCCCACGCACCGCAGCGCCGCCTCCGAAAAGTGTCCGTGATCGTTCGGATACTGAAAGTGCGTCTTCGGCTCCCAGGGCTTGTACGATGGCCCCAGCCGCAAATCCTCGTCCAGCCGGTGCGGGTCCACCACCTTGCCGGGATTCATCTTCCAATCCGGGTCCCAGATCGCCTTGAATTCGCGAAACGCCTGCACCAATTCCTTGCCAAACATTTTCGGCAGCAGTTCCGCACGCGATTGCCCGTCGCCGTGCTCGCCGGATAGCGACCCCCCGGAGCGCACCACCAGGTCCGCGGCCTCTTCCGCGAATTTCCGATAATCCCGCACGCCCGCTTTCGTAAACATATCGAACGTAATCCGGCAGTGGACGCATCCCATCCCGAAGTGCCCGTAAAGCGCCGCCTGATATCCGTGCTTCTGCAGCAGCGAACAAAAATCCCGCAAGTAGCGCCCGAGTTTCGCCGGCGGCACTGCCGCGTCTTCCCATCCCGGCCATGAAGGCGGCAGACCCGGCACGAACGCCGTCGCGCCAAGCCCCGATTCGCGAATCGCCCAGACGGCCTTTTCGTTTTCCGGGTCGTCGTAGAGCCGCATCGCCGGTGCGTTCGCCTTCGCGCTCAGCCGCTCCATCAACTGGCGCGCGCGCCCGTCGGATTCCTCCTTCGTATCGCCCGGCAGTTGGACCATCAGCCATCCCTTGCCCTTCGGCAGATGATCGAGATACTTCGCATGCGTGCCCTTTCTCTTCACGTTGTTGATCAGGCCCTCGTCTATGCCTTCGAGGCCCATCGGTTTCGCTTCCAGCACCTCGGGAATGTGATCGCCCGCCGAATAAATGTCCGGATAGCCCAGCACCAGCAGCGTCTGGAATTTGGGGTTGTGGATCAGCCGCAGCGTCGCTTCCAGAATCGTTACCAGCGTGCCTTCCGATCCCACCAGCGCGCGCGCCAGATTGAACCGCCCATCCTTGCCCGGCAGCAATTGGTCCAGGTTGTAGCCGGAGATCCGCCGCGGAATATCCGGAAACCGCTCGCGAATCTGCCGTTCGTATCGCCGCCGCAAATCCCGTATATCCGCCAGGATTTCGCCTTCGCGGCCGCCGCGCCCGATACGCGCGTCCAATTCCGCATTGGTCATCCAACCCGCCGTCATTCGCGTGCCGTCGTAGGTAACGATCTCCATCTCTTCCGTGTTGCTCGCCACCGACCCGGCCATCTGCGCGTGAACGCCGCACGAATTGTTCCCCAGCATCCCGCCGAGCGTGCAATGGCTGTGCGTGGCTGGGTCGGGCCCAAACGTCAGCCCGTACTCGCCCGCCGCGTTTCGCAGCGTATCCACCACGCATCCCGGTTCGACGCGCCCCAGCCTGCGCACCGGATCCACTTCCAGCACGCGGCCCACATACTTCGTCCAATCCATCACCACGGCCACGTTGCAGCACTGCCCCGCAAGGCTCGTCCCGCCGCCGCGCGAAAGCACCGGCGCGCCAAATTCCCGGCACGCCGCAATCGTCGCCAGCGCATCGCCGATGTTTTTCGGAAGCACCACGCCAATCGGCACCTGCCGATAATTCGACGCGTCCACCGCGTACATCCCGCGGCTCCCGTCGTCGAACCGCACCTCGCCCTCCACGCGGCTCCGCAGCTCGGCCTCGAGCCTCGCCGCATCCTTCGGGTTAAACGCCGGCCCCGGTCGCGGACGCACCACGCGCGGTTCTCCCCGCTCGCGTTTCCGCGGGGCTTCTGTCTCGGGAATGCTAAGTAATTTCGCGCTCACGTTTAGCTCTCCAATGGCCGCATCGCGCGAGCGATCTATCCGCTCCGCCTGCAACGTGTCTCTAGCCGGTGTAGCGCATCAAGCTCCGCAAGCGCAATCGGGCTTTGTTAGCAGCCGCATACCGCGCCCCGCCGGCAAAACTACATCCCTCGCTGTACGGGTGCTAAAATTGCGCCGGATGACCGAACCTCGCTGGCAAAGCGCCGCAATTCCATCCAATCTCTCTCTCGCTCGCGAACGCATCGCCCGCGCCGCCGAACGCTCCGGCCGCGCCGCCTCGGAAATTGCCCTCATCGCCGTCTCGAAGACGTTTCCCGCCGAAGCCATCCGCGCCGCCTTCGAAGCCGGCCAGCGCGATTTCGGCGAAAATCGCGTGCAGGAATTCGAGTCCAAGCGCGAAAAGCTCGCTGACCTCCCTGCCCGCTGGCGCCTCATCGGCCACTTGCAGAGCAATAAGGCTCGCCGCGCCGCGCACCTGTTTCACTCCGTGGATTCGCTCGATAGCCTCGACCTGGCTCGCCGCCTAGACGCCGCCGCGCAGGGGGAAGGGAAGCGCCTCGCCGTTCTCATCGAAGTGCATCTCTCCGCCGAATCATCGAAGACCGGCGTTTCCGAATCCGATCTCCCGGCCCTCGCCGAAGCGGTTCTCGCGCTCCCTCACCTCGATCTTCGCGGTCTTATGGCCATTCCGCCGTTCTTCGACGATCCCCAGCGCGCCCGCCCGCATTTTCGCCGCCTCCGCAAATTGCGCGACGATCTCTCGCGCCGCCTCGCCCGCCCGCTTCCCGCCCTCTCCATGGGCATGAGCCATGATTTCGAAGTCGCCATCGAAGAAGGCTCCTCCGAAGTCCGCCTTGGCACCGCCATCTTCGGCCAGCGCACCCCCCGCCCATGATCGAATCCATCGAGCGCGGCACCACGCGGGGATTCACCCGTCAACCTTGGTGCAGGCGAGGCGGATGCCATAGGGCTTGCGGTGAGCGAAAAGGCTCTGCTCGGCGTTGACGACAAGAATGGGATCAACGCGTGTAAGGTGCTCGGCCTGGCATTCACCACGGCAATAGGCATCCTTATCCGAAGCCGCGAAAAGGGGATTGTGGACTCGCCGCACGTTTGAACGTCCCCCTTTCGGCTGTTAGAATCGTGGCCGGCGAGAAGAACCGCGGCAAGCGCGTCGCCATCGCCGGCATTTCGCGCTCGGACCTCGCATCGCTCGCCGCGAGCCGCGGCCATTAGCTCGGAATCGCGTCATCTCGAAAGGCGGTCCCCACATGCCCGATATTCGCGCCATCCAGTCCGAACTCAAGGCCAGCAAACTCGATGGCTGGCTGCTTTGCGATCATCATCATCGCGATCCGATTGCCGGCCGCGTCCTCGGCCTGGATCCCAAGAACATGGCCTCGCGCCGCTGGTTTTATTTCATTCCGGCCAAGGGTGAGCCGCGCAAGCTCGTCCACAGCATCGAACAAGCCGCCCTCGAGGGCCTCCCCGGCAAAAAATACGTCTACGCAAGCTGGGAGGACCTGCACAAAAATCTTCGCAAGATTCTCTCCGGCGGCAAAAAAATCGCCATGCAGTATTCCCCGGAGAACAATATTCCCTACATCGGCCTCGTGGACGCGGGCACCGTCGAACTGGTCCGCAAAATGAAAAAGAAGGTCGTCACCTCCGCCGGCCTCGTCCAGCAGTTCGAAGCCGCCTGGTCGCCCGAGCAGCTCGCCTCGCATCTCGATTGCGGCAAAATTATTGACCGCGTCCGCCAGGAAGCCTTCGACCACGCCGCCCGGTGCGTCCGCGATGGCAAGCCGCTCACCGAATACGATCTGCAGCAGTGGATCGCCGCGCGCTATCGCGAAAGCGGCATCACCGACGAGCCGCCCATCGTCGCCGTGCCGCCCAATAACGGCGATCCGCACTACGCGCCTCCGCAGACCGGCAGCCGGCCCATTCGCGCCGGCGATTTGCTCCTCCTCGATATGTGGGGCAAGTTTCCGCGCCCCGGCAGCGTCTATTACGACATCACCTGGATGGGCTATCTCGGCGAGCGCGTCCCCGATTCCTACGCCAAGGTCTTCCGCATCGTCCGTCAGGCGCGCGACAACGCCGTCGCCTTCATTCAGGACGCCGTCGCAAAGGGCCGCACCATTCACGGCTGGGAAGTGGACCGCATCGCCCGCGAGACGATTCGCAAAGCCGGCTACGGCAAATTTTTCGTTCATCGCACCGGCCACAGCATCGGCCAGGAGGTCCACGGCAACGGCGCCAATATGGACAGCCTCGAAAGCCGCGACGACCGCAAAATCGTTCCGCGTACCTGCTTTTCCATCGAGCCGGGAATCTACATGCCCGAATTCGGCCTGCGCACCGAAGTGGATGTTTACATCGGCGAGCGCGACGCCCGCGTCACTGGCGCAATCCAACAGGAGATCCTCGCCCTCCTCGCCTGATCGGCTGCGCCACGCGCGAGAGCGGCGCGGTCACTTCGATAGCTGTGGCGTTTTGATTCACCGTGATCCTCGCGCCGTCATTCTTGAGGGCATCCGACGAGGATGCCCGAAGAATCTCAGCCACAAATTCTTGGCGCAGCAGCCACGCCCCCTCACTATCTCAACAGAACATCCGGTAGGGACGCAGCCCTGCCCTGAGCGGCGTGCGAAGGGATACTGCGCCCGCGTTCCGTCGCGCCCCCCGTGCTTCGCATCCTATCTCTATGTGGCGCACGCTACACTCGCGCGCCCCGCGCAAAAAAATCCAGACCCGAACCACCCGGCCCGGGAGTATTATTGCCACCTCATAACGTTCAACTTCGGAGCCCGCAATCTCCATCAACGCCTACACCCCGTCCGATCCTCCGACCACACCCGTCGAGAAGGTCTGCGGCCGCTGCGGCAAATCGTTCCTCTGCTCGGCTTCCGAAACCCCGTGCTGGTGCGAACGCTTCGAGCTAACTCGCGAGGAGCGAGCATCCATCCGCGCGAGCTACAACGATTGCCTCTGCCCGCGCTGCCTTGCCTCGATATGCGCTTCGCCCGGCGCGCCGCCCTCTCCATGACGCAACGCCGTTGCGCTTGGGCCAAAAGCCCGGCGATGATCGAATACCACGACCGTGAATGGGGCGTGCCCATCCACGACGACCGCCTCCTCTTCGAATTCCTGATTCTCGAAGGCGCCCAGGCGGGCCTGAGCTGGGAGACCATCCTCAATAAACGCGAAAACTATCGCCGCGCCTTCCAGGCCTTCGACGCAGCCAGGATCGCCCGCTACGATGCGAAGAAAATCCGCACCCTGCTCGGCGACGCCGGAATCGTTCGCAATCGCCTGAAGATCGAAGCCGCCGTCTCAAACGCCCGCGCCTTCCTCGCCGTGCAGAAGGAATTCGGCTCCTTCGACGCCTACATCTGGCACTTCGCGGACAGCAACCAGCCCACCCCCCGCGCGCGCTGGCGCCCGCAGACCCGCACCCCAGCCTCGGACGCCATGAGCAAGGACCTCAAGTGCCGCGGCTTCCGCTTCGTCGGCTCAACGATTTGCTACGCCTTCATGCAAGCCGTCGGAATGGTCAACGACCACGCCCCTGGCTGCTTCCGCCGCAAATCCGCATAATTCCGCGCGCCGATCCATCCTGCGCGCCCGTTCAAACCGCTCTGGCGACCGTCCGCACCCGCTTTAGGGCCTTTTAATGAGTAGAATTGACACGTTTTCAAACCATGTGTTAGCGTTCCAATGCGGGGAATGATCGCGCGCTCGCGCCCTGTTCCCTCAGCTTCCCAAATCATGGAGGGCAAACGCTTTGGCGCACGCCGACGAGAAATTCCTCTTTACCTCGGAATCTGTCACCGAGGGCCATCCCGATAAAATCGCCGATCAAATTTCCGACGCGGTGCTCGATGCCGTGATGAAGGACGACCCCAAGGGCCGCGTCGCTTGCGAGACCCTCGTCACCACCGGCCTCGTCGTCGTCGCCGGCGAGATCACCACCACCACATACGTGGACTTTGCAGACCTGGCCCGCGACGTCATCAAGGACGTCGGCTACACCCGCGCGAAATATGGCTTCGATGCCGAAACCTGCGGCGTCATCTGCGCCATCAAGAAGCAATCGCCCGATATCGCAATGGGAGTGGATACCGGCGGCGCCGGCGATCAGGGCCTCATGTTCGGCTTTGCCTGCGACGAGACCCCGGAACTTATGCCCATGCCGATCCAGCTTGCGCATCAGCTCACCCGCAAGCTCGCCGGTGTTCGCAAGGCGGGCACCGTGGATTTCCTTCGCCCCGACGGAAAATCCCAGGTCACCATCGAATATATTGACGGCCGCCCCGCCCGCGTGGATTGCGTCGTCATCTCCACGCAGCACAGCGATCGCGTTTCCACCGCCGATCTTCGCGATGCGATTCTGAACCACGTGATTCTCCCCGTGATCCCCGAATCCATGCGCGATAAGAAAACCAAAATCCACATCAATCCCACCGGGCGCTTCGTCACCGGCGGTCCCATGGGCGATGCGGGCGTCACCGGGCGCAAAATTATCGTGGATACCTACGGTGGCTATAGCCGTCATGGCGGCGGCGCCCTTTCCGGCAAGGATCCGACCAAGGTGGATCGTTCCGCCTGCTACATGGCTCGCTACGTTGCGAAAAATCTCGTCGCGGCGGGGCTCGCGCGCAAGCTCGAAGTGCAGCTTGCCTATGCCATTGGCGTCGCGGAACCCGTTTCCGTTATGGCGGACACGTTCGGAACCGGCGTAATCCCGGATGCGCAGCTCACCGAGCTGATTCGCGCGTTTTTCAAGCTTACGCCCAAGGGCATTATCGAAGCGCTCGACCTGCGCCGCCCCATCTATCGCACCACCGCCTCGTACGGCCACTTCGGCCGCACCGGCCCGGGCTTCACCTGGGAGCGCACCGATAAGGCGGACGCCATTCGCAAGGAAGCCGGAGCAGCCAGCGCCGTAGCCGTAAAGGTCTAGATGCTGCTCGATCGAGGAGAAGCCGTCATTCCGATTGAAGGTTTAAATGTAGCGCCAGGGCCTTCAGCCCGGCACCGGTCGCGCCGAGGATAAGGATTCGATTTTCGTCAGGGCACGCCTTCAGGCGTGCCGTAAGTCGCCCGGCTTAAGGCGGCTTCAGCCGCTGAGGGCACGAAACTCTTTGCAAAGGGGAACCCGTCGTGGAAACAGCAACCAAGCTGCACGGTGACGTTAAGGACATCGCCCTCGCCGAAAAGGGTAAACGCAAAATCGAATGGGCCAATCAGCAGATGCCTGTTCTCCAGCTCATCCGCAAGCAGTTCATCAAGGACCAGCCCCTCAAGGGCATTCGCATGTCCGCCTGCTTGCACGTCACCAGCGAGACCGCCAATCTCGCCATTGCACTTCGTGACGGCGGCGCCGACCTGGTCCTCTGCGCCTCGAATCCGCTTTCGACGCAAGACGAAGTTGCCGCTTCGCTCGTCAAGGACTACGGCATCCCCACCTTCGCCATCAAGGGTGAGGACAACTCCACCTACTATTCGCACATCGCCGCGGCCCTTGATCACCAGCCGCAAATCACCATGGACGACGGCGCCGACCTCGTCACCACGCTCGTCACCAAGCGCACCGATCTCATCAAGAACATCATCGGTGGCACCGAGGAGACCACCACCGGCGTCATTCGCCTCCGCGCCATGGCCAATGACGGCTCGCTCAAATATCCCGTCATCGCCGTCAACGACGCCCTAACCAAACATCTTTTCGATAATCGCTACGGCACCGGCCAATCCACGCTTGATGGCATCATTCGCGCCACGAATCTTTTGCTCGCCGGTCTAAAGGTTGTAGTCGCCGGCTATGGCTGGTGCGGACGCGGCGTCGCGATGCGCGCCAAGGGACACGGAGCGGACGTGATCGTCACCGAAATTAATCCTACCCGCGCACTCGAAGCCGTCATGGACGGCTTCCGCGTCATGCCCATGAACGAGGCCGCCAAGCTCGGCGACATCTTCGTCACCGTCACCGGCAATAAGTCCGTGATCGCTCACGAGCATTTCGAGCGCATGAAAAATGGCGCGGTCGTCTCCAATTCCGGCCACTTCAACGTCGAAATTGATATTCCCGCCCTCGAAAAGCTTTCCAGCGGCAAGAGGACGATTCGCCCCTTCGTCGAGGAATACGCGATGAAGGACGGCCGCAAGGTCTATCTCCTCGGCGAAGGCCGTCTCATCAATCTGGCCGCCGCCGAAGGCCACCCCGCCGCCGTGATGGATATGAGCTTCGCCAATCAGGCCCTCGCCTCCGAATATCTGGTGAAGCACTCCAGCGAGCTGAAGAATCAGGTCTATCCCGTCCCCGAGCCGATTGACCGCCAGATCGCCAGGCTCAAGCTCGATTCGATGGGCATCCTCGTGGATAAGCTCACGCCCGACCAGGAAGAGTATCTCGCCTCCTGGGACGAAGGCACATAGGGCCTGCGGTAAGAATACTTGCCGGGAGAACGCCGCGCCGCGTTCTCCCGCACTCCACGAAGTGCGCACCGCTTGCGCCCCTGCGCTGAGGAAGGAAGTCGGCCAACATTTCTAATCTACGGTACGGGGATTAGAATTCCAGCTAACCCGTTGAAAACAAAGCCCGACCCCTCGTCTAATATACGGTATAACCACGCTTGCCCTCTCGCAGTATGCTACTCTGAGGAAGCTGCCGGAGGTGACCTCCAATGTGTGGCATCGTAGGCTATATAGGCCCTAAGCGCGTCGTCCCCTTGATCCTCGATGGTCTCCGCCGCCTGGAATATCGTGGTTACGATTCTGCCGGAATCGCCGTCATCGGCAATAGCGGCAAGCTTGAAATCCGCCGCGCGCCCGGCAAGCTGCGCAATCTCGAGGAAGCGATTCGCGTCTCGCCACTCGACGGCATTTACGGCATCGGCCACACGCGCTGGGCCACCCATGGCCGTCCCACCGAAGAAAACGCCCATCCGCACCGCGATTGCACCGGCGAGATCGTCGTCGTGCACAACGGCATCATCGAAAATTACTCGGAATTGAAGCAGCAGCTCGCCGCCGAAGGCCATAAGTTCGTCACCGAGACCGACACGGAGATCATCGCCCACCTGCTCGAAAAATTTTCCAAGGACGTATCGCTCGAAGAAGCCGTCCTGAAAACGGTAAAGACGATGAGCGGCGCCTATGCCCTTGTTGCCGTCTCCGCCCGCGACCCCAACAAGATTGTTGCGGCGCGCATGGGCCCGCCGATCGTGGTCGGCCTGGGAGAAAACGAATTTTTCGTCGCCAGCGATATTCCCGCGCTGCTCGAACACACCCGGCGCATCTTTTTTCTCGGCGATGGCGAAATCGCCGTCCTTACGCCGCAAGGCGTCCGCCTGCTCGATTTCGAAAGCCGCGCGATCCAGCGGCCCCCGCAGCACATCACGTGGGACCCGATCATGGCGGAAAAGGGCGGCTTCAAGCATTTCATGCAGAAGGAAATCTTCGAGCAGCCCCGCGCCGTCCGTGACACGCTCCTGGGCCGCATCTCGCAGCAGACCGGCCAGGTCTTCCTCGATGAAATGAGCATCACGCCCGCGGACTTCGCGAATTTCCGCGAGGTGAAGATCGTTGCCTGTGGCACAAGCTGGCACGCCGGGCTCGCGGGCAAATTTATGATCGAGCGCATGGCGCAGATTCCCGTCGAGGTGGATTACGGCAGCGAATTTCGCTATCGCGATCCCATCCTCGATGACCGCACGCTGATCATCGCCATTAGCCAGTCCGGCGAGACGGCCGACACGCTCGCCGCCGAAAGGGAAGCGCGCCACAAGGGCGCCAAGGTTCTCGCTATTTGCAACGTGGTCGGCTCGATGCTCACGCGTGAGGCCAACGGCACGATTTATACGCACGCCGGCCCCGAAATCGGCGTCGCCTCCACCAAAGCCTTTACCGGCCAGCTTACGGCGCTGCTGCTCACCGCGCTCTATCTTGGTCAAGTCCGCGGCAAGCTCAAGCCCGCCGCCTCCGCCCATCTGATGCAAGAACTGACGCGCGTTCCGCATAAGATCGAAACCATCCTGCAGCGCGACGCCGAAATCGAAGACCTCGGTCGCCAATTCTTCCGGCACACGGATTTTCTTTATCTCGGCCGCGGCATTCACTATCCGATCGCGCTCGAAGGCGCGCTGAAGCTCAAGGAAATTTCTTACATCCACGCCGAAGGCTATCCCGCGGGCGAAATGAAGCACGGCCCGAACGCCCTGATTGATGAAAACCTTCCGGTGGTGGTGATCGCCACGCGCGACGAATCCGATCCCGCCTCGATGACGCGCTACGAGAAGACGGTCTCGAACCTCCAAGAGGTGAAAGCCCGCGACGGCATCGTCATCTCCGTCGTCACCGAAGGCGATCACCTCGCGCGAGACACCTCCGATCGCGTGATCGAAATCCCCGCTGCCCCGGACCTGATCGCGCCCATTTTGGAAATTGTGCCGCTCCAGATGCTGGCCTACCATATCGCCGTGCGCCGCGGCTGCGACGTGGACCAGCCGCGCAATCTCGCCAAATCCGTCACGGTGGAGTAATCTCAGAATCTCGGATGCGGCTCGGGCGAACGATTCCGGTATTTTTGGCGCTGCTTTTATTGCCAGCCGCGTTGCGTGCACAGGACGTGCCGAACGCCGCGTACGCCCGACTGCACGCGGCCGAGTTCACCGGCTCGAAGAATTTTTCATCCGCCGAAATCCTGCAAGCGAGCGGGCTGAAGCTCGATTCGCCCACCACGCGCCAGGACCTGCAAGCTGCGGCGAACCGACTCTCGGCGCTCGGCGTCTTTTCCGATGTGCAGTATCGCTTCCAGACGGCAACGGACGGTCTGCACGCCGAATTCCAGCTTGCGGACGAGCCTGTGTATCCCGTTTCGTTCGATAATTTCCCCTGGGTCACCGACGATGAGCTGTCCGCCGCGATCAGGAAATCCGTCGCGCTTTTTAACGGCTCCGCGCCGGATCACGGCGCCATCCTCGATTCGATCACCACGGAAATCGAAAACCAATTGGTTCTGCACGGGGTGCGGGCCAAGGTCACGCACAGCCTGCTGCATGATCCGATCAGCGATCAGCCCACCGAACAATTTCGCGCTGAGGGGCCGGACGTTTCCATCGCCGGCGTGGAATTCTCGGACGCGCTTGCGAAGAATGATCCGGCGATCACCCAGTCGTTGAAGGACCTGATCGGCAAGCCCTACTCGCGAGACACACTCGAACTGTTTGAATTCGAGCAGGTGCGCCCGGTCTATCTTGCGCGTGGCTTCCTCGAGGTACGCTTCCCGCGCAACTCCGTGCGCCTCGCGGCTGGGTCCGACAAGGATTCGCCAGCGCAGGTGACGATCAGCGCCCCCATCGAGCCCGGCTCCGCATTCACCTGGAACGGCGTGGTCTGGACGGGTAGCGGTGCGATAGCGCCGCAGCAGCTTGACGCGCTTGTGCCGCTCAAGCAGGGCGACTCCGCGGACGGAATGAAGGTTCAGGCGCTTTGGCATGCCGTCAGCGCCGCCTATGGCCATCTCGGCTATCTCGACGCGGCGATCACGCCTGCGCCGCACTATGACGAGGATGCGCACCGCGTAACCTACTCCGTGGCCATTACTGAAGGCCCGCAATACCACATGGGCGATCTCGTTCTCTCCGGGCTTTCCATCGTGGGAGAAAAGCAGATTCGCGAGGCGTGGAAGATTCCGCCGGGCGCCATCTTTGACGAAACGTTCTATGAGAAATTTCTCGATACGGGGATCACCGAGGCTTTCGCCGGCCTGCCCATTCACTACGAAAAGATCGGCCACTATCTGGAGAAGAAATCGCAGACGGCCAAGGCGAACGTGATGCTCGATTTTCAATGACCGCACCTGCGCTATACTCGCTGTGATGCAAGCATCCTCGTCCGCTGGAGCTGAAATGGCGCGCGCCGAAGACGCCGCGGCCCTCGCTAAGCAGGAGCGGCTTTTCGCCTCGCTGCGCGAGCAGGAGTCGCTGCTCGTCGCTTTTTCCGGCGGCGCCGATTCCGCCTATCTCGCCTGGGCCGCGCACCGCGCTCTCGGCGAGCGCGCCTTGGCGGTGACGGCGCTTTCCGCGAGCTTTTCGCGCGAAGATCGCGAGCAGGCGGACCGTTTCCTGCGCTCTTCCGGCGTGCCGCACGAATTCATCGAAACGCGCGAGCTTGAAAATCCTCTCTACGCCGCCAATAACGCCGACCGCTGCTATTACTGCAAGGACGAGCTTTTCCAGCGCATGGACGCGCTTGCGCGCGAACGCGGCTTTCGCGCCATCGCCTACGGAATCAACGCCGACGATACGCGCGACTTTCGCCCCGGCCACCGCGCCGCCGGAGAACATCGCGTGCTTGCGCCGCTGCTCGCGGCAGCCCTGGGCAAGCAGGAAATTCGCTGGCTTTCGCATCGCTCTGGGTTGACGACGTGGGACCGTCCCGCGTCGGCCTGTCTTTCCTCGCGGATTCCGTACGGCACGAAGGTCACGCCGGAGCTTCTCCGCAGGATTGATGCCGCCGAATCCGCGCTGCGCGAGCTAGGTTTCCGGCAGTTTCGCGTCCGCGCGCATGGCGAACTGGCGCGCATCGAATTAGCCTGCGACGAGCTTTCTCGCGGCCTCGATCCCGCCCTGCTGCGCGAAATGTCGCGGCGCATCAAGGAATGCGGATTCACCTATGCCGCCCTCGACCTCGAGGGCTACCGCCAGGGTTCGCTCAACGCCCTGCTCAAGGCGAAGTAACGTCGTTACGCTGCCCCGTGCCGGCTCAAACACCCCAACCAGTTCCGACAGGCGCCGCGGTTGCCGCCGGCGATTTTGAAACGGCGGGAGTGAAGCGCGCGGCCGCCCTGCCGCAATTCACGCCGCATCCGCTGCTGCGCAACGCCCACCTAATGACCATCGCCGCGAATTTCTGGCGCAGGCGATTTCCTCGGCTGCCGCGTGCGGCGGAGAGGCTCTTCGAGGTCGAGCGGGGTACGCGCGTGCGCGGCGAGTGCCATTGGCAGGCCGAACCGCGCGAGCATCCCACGCTCGTGCTGCTTCATGGACTCGAAGGATCGAGCGACTCCGGCTACATGCTCGGCACGGCGGAGAAGGCGTGGTGCGCCGGTTTCAATGTGGTCCGTCTGAATCAGCGGAATTGCGGCGGGACGGAGAGGCTGACGCCTACCTTGTACAACTCCGGCCTGAGCGGCGATATTCGCGCTGCGATTTGCGAATTGATCGAACGCGACCGGCTGCCGCGCATTTTCGCCGCCGGTTTTTCGATGGGCGGCAACCTCGTCCTGAAGATGGCCGCGGAATGGGAGGATCGTGCTCCGGATGAAATTGGCGGGTTCGCGGCGATTGCCCCGGCGCTCGATCTGGCGGCATGCGCCAGTGCGCTGTCCGCGCGGCGAAATTTTCTGTACCAGCGGCACTTCGTGCGAAGGCTCGTGCGGCGCATGCGCCGGAAGGCCGGCCTCTTTCCGGAGGTTTACGGGGGCGGCCGGGCGGGGCCGCTGGAAGCGACGCTGCGGCGCATCCGCAGTGTGCGGGAATTCGACGAGGAGTTCACCGCGCCATGTTGCGGTTTTCGCGACGCCGCGGATTATTACGCGCGGTCAAGCGCGGGCCCGCTGCTCGCGGCGATTCACCGCCCGGCGCTGATCGTGGCGGCGCAGGACGATCCCTTCGTGCCAATCTCGTCCTTCGCAATTCAGGCGCTGCGAGCCAATCCGCAACTTTCGTTCGTCGCCACGCGCCATGGCGGCCATTGCGCCTTTATCTCGCGCGAGCGCGGCGACGCGCGATTTTGGGCGGAAGCCGCCATCGTGCGCTTCTGCCGTCAGGTCTTGGGCGAAGCGCCCTGATCGCGCTGGCACGGGTTCGGGACACGGAAAACAAACAACGACGCACGTCTCTATTCGATTCGGAGGGCGTGCGATGGATCTATACGCACCGCACTCAGGATTGGAATCCAAGAAGCGATAATCGTCAGAAGGAAAAGGCCGGCGATTGTGATGAACACGGTCCACAAGTCAAATGGTCCAATCTCGAAGAAAAACGTCTTCAGAACGCGGGAAAAAGCGAACGCGAGAACCAAACCCGGTATTAGGCCCATGAACGCAATCCAGAAGCAGTGTCGTGCAAACAGCCGCCCAATATCCTTTGCCCTTGCTCCGAGCGCAATTCGGATGCCGACCTCGCGCCGCCGTAGCTCCACTAAATATGCCAGGCTGCCATATAACCCAAGCGCCGCCAAAAATAATCCGATAGCGGCAAAGCCGCTCAGGAGCCAGGCAACGAATCGGCGCAGCCGAACGGCCCCCGAAACTCTGTCGGAAAGCGCGTTAACTTCGAAAAGAGCGACGTTGGGGGCCAAGTCGCGCAGTTCCTCACGGATTGCTTTTGTCACGTCTTGACCCGGAGCTTGGCGCACAAACAGGAACAGTGCTGGCTGCCCATCTTGGAGTTCGGGCAGATAAACCTCGGGCTCCGGAGTATCGCTCGGGTCAGTTCCTCTCACGCTGCCAACGACACCCACAATCGTGTACGCCTTATCTCTCGCACCGTCCCTGGCTACCACTTTGCCTATCGCATTTTCACCCGGGAAATATTTCTGGACAAACGCACTATCCACAATCGCGACCAATCGTGTGCCCATTCGGTCGCTGATGGTAACGTCGCGACCTTCCAAAAGCGGGATCCCGAGAGTGCTGAAATAGTGCGGAAGGACCAAATTTAACGCGGCCGCCGGTGGTACCGTAGACTCTGGGCGGTTCGGAAAATAAAGGTCCAGGCCCTGCTGACCATCCGGGCTGAAGGGAATAGTGCCGCCAGATGCCGCTTCAACCCCCGGAAGTCCGGAAACGCGGTCGGTCAAGTCTTCAAAGAATTGTGCGGCTGCGGCGGCTGTGTTGTGGCCCCTCTCGGGCAATTGTATGGAGGCCGTCCAGATGCGCTCCGGAGAAAATCCAAGTGGAACGTCGAGGAGCTTAACAAAGCTGCGAACCAGAGCCGTAGCCGTAAATAGCAGCGCGATGGCAATTGCGATTTGGGCGGCAACAGTTGCATTGCGCCAACCCCTCCTGCCGATCGCGATTCGCCCGCCACCTTCTCGCAACGAGAGGTTGAGCGGAAGCCGAGCAACTCCTGCCGCCGGTAAAATCCCTGCCAAGAGAACGCTGCCGGCGATGGAGGCGAGCACAAAGGCAAACGTCCAGGACCCAATAGTCGCGCGGCCAATCGGGCCGGACTTGTTTATCAGCTGAACAGCGCCTATCGCTAACGCGATGCCGCAGGTTCCAGCAGCCACGACCAATAGAGCGGTCTCCGTCAAAATCTGACGAAACAGACGCGCCCTGGTAGCTCCAAGTGCGGCACGCACAGACCATTCGCGCTGGCGTACCGTTGCACGAACCAGCAGCAGTCCAGACGCGTTTATGCACGCGATCAACAGAACGCATAGGACTGAACCAAAAGCGAGTATCAGCCAACCGCGAATCGCGCGAGTCTGCTGCGTAATCATCGGAACGCAAGAAAAGTGCCACCCAGCGTTTTCGGGATAGACCTCTGGGAACTCCGTCGCGTACGAGTGGCTCGCCTGAGCCAACATGCTATTTGCAAGCGTCGGCGTCAGCCCCGGCGAGAGGCGCGCGATCATTTGGAGCCATTTTCGTCTCCTGGCCGCTGGCGCCAGTGCCGCCGGAGAAAGAGAAAGCGGAACCCACATCTGAGTTGCCGGATATGGAAAAGCGAAGCCTGCGGGCATGACGCCGACGATTCTGTAACTCACACCGTCGAGCACCATACTTCGTTTGATGACGTCGCGGTCGCCGCCAAATGTCTCCCGCCAGAAACGATCGCTTAGCACTGCCACTTTCGATCCGCTAAAATCCTCACCGTTCGTAAACGTTCGGCCCAGTTCGGGACGAATCTTTAAGAGCGCGAACAAAGCCGCTGAAACGTTCACCGCGTCGACGTGTTGCGCGTATCCCGATCCCGACCCTGTCACCGTGAAATCATTGAAAAAATAAGCGGCCGTCGCGCTAAACAGCTCTCGGCGCGCGGTGAGGTCGGCAAAATCCGGTCCCGACACGCCCTTCTGGGCCGCAGGGGATTGCGGGAATTCATTGTGAAGGTAGACGAGCTGCTCGGATTTCGGATAAGGAAGCGGCTTTAAGATCGCGTCGTACAGAACGGTGAACACCGCAGCTGCAGACCCAATGCCAATCGCCAGTACCGACACACAGATCAAAGATACGGAGCGATTTCTCCGAACCTGGCGCAGGCCATACACAACGTCAGAGAATGCACTCTGTATGATGGGCACCCGCAGATTCTACTGCGCTGCGGACGCTCGCGGCATCACTGAAATCGTCACCGGCTGCTGAAGCTGAAAGTCGAGCTTCGTTTCCGAGGGGATAGTGAGATCCTTCGGCTTTCCAATGCCCTGGTAAATTCCGCCGCCGCCCGCGCCTGCCGCCGCACCGATGGCTGCGCCCTTTCCGCCCCCCGCAATCGCGCCGATGATGGCGCCCAGCGCCGCTCCGCCGCCCAC
>DATNDJ010000039.1:0-143836 GCA_035553255.1 Candidatus Acidiferrales bacterium
CACGTCAGAGTTCCCTTCACGCACGCTGCAATCACGGCCACTCGTTGCAACTCTTTCTGACTCAAGTGAAATGTCTCCCGATTCATAGGGTGACATTTTCACCGGGCCATTAAGGGGTGACAGAATTATTGGGCCAAGACAGATGGCCAGCGTGCGAATTGACATGGATTCGGCCCTCGGATATTCTGTATGTTTGCAAAACGCACGCAAGGAGCACTGAATGCCGCAGGGCACGCCCGTAAAACACAAAAAGAAGACGAAATCGGTCCTCAAGAATATTCGGCAGACGGAACGGCGCACGGCCGTAAATCGGATGAATCGCACCCGCGTTCGCACGGCGATCCGCCGCATGCGCGCCGCGCTATCGGCGGCAGACGCGGCCGGGGCGGAAAAACTGGCGCCAGCCACGTTTTCCGAACTCGATAAGGCCATCCGCAAGCGCACGCTGGCGGAAAATACGGCGAATCGCTATAAATCCCGCCTGAGCCTCGCGATCAACGCCCTTAAAACCCAGGCAAAAGCAAAGTCCTGATTATCGCCGCGGCCCCGCGCCCGTCGCCTGCGCAGTGGCAGCGGGCGCGGCGCTTCGGGCCGTCAGTCGGGCAAACAGGAACTCGAGCATGGCGCGCGGATTCGGGTTCGCCGATTTGAGTTTGCTATCCGCTTCCGCAAGCGCGCGCAATCCGGAGAGAAGCTCCTGCCGCGGTATCCGGTGAGCCTGCCGAATCGCCGTTTCCGCCATATCGGGTCGCATACTCAAGAAGCGAGCTGCTTGCGCGCCTGCCGTGTGGCGCGGCAACTCGCTTGCCTCGATCAGCTTCCGGTACATCCACACGAGCGCGCCAATCATCGCGATGGGTTCGTCGCCCTCGCGCAGCAGGTTATCGAGGAAAGCGAAAACCTCGGATCGCTTTCCATTGGCTAGCATATCGGCCATTTGCCACACCGTGCTTCGCCGGGCGGAAATAACCATCTGGCGCACGTCGTCGGTCGTGATTGCCTGCCGCGGAGCGACGTACGTCGAAAGCTTTTCCAGTTCGATGCGCATGCGCGCGGGCTCGCCATTCAGGATTTCCGCCAAAAACGCGGCGGCCTCGGCATTCAGCTCCGCACCAAGTTCCTTGGCCATTTGCTGCGCGAGCGGCACGGCGGAATTGGCGTCTATCGTCAGGCTCACCACCAGCGCCTTTTCGGCAAGCAATTTCGAGAACTTCTGGCGCGAGTCCAGTTCATCCGCTTCGAGCAAGAGCACGGAAAAAGGCGCGGGCTCCTCAAGGTATTCGGCTAGCTTTTCGAGAATCGCCTCGCGCGATTTCTCGCCCAGCCTTTCGATCGAATTCGCGTCCTCCACAATCACGGCTTGCCGCGGCGAAAGCATCGGCATCGTTCGCGCGCGCTGCAGCACTTCATCCCAGCCGACCTCTCGCGCGGAAAGCCGCGCCACAGCCCACTCGCGCGCCTCCACCGGAACCAGGGCTTCGATCAGCTTGCTGCGGCACAGCCCCCGCAGATAAGAATCGGCGCCCACCAGGGCAAGGGCAGCGGGAAATCTTCCTCGCTTCAAATCTTGCAGCAAGCGGTCGGGCGAAACGGGCACGCTAGAAACCCTCCAGAACGTTTGAGACGATCTCCGCGGCCAAATCCCGCGACATGCGCCCGAGCGCGGGATCGGACTCCTCGAAGAAGCTCCGCACGTCCGAGGATATCTGATATTCCTGGCGGAAGACCATGTCGGCGTTGCTGTAAACCATTTTGCCGGACTTCGTATCCGTGAGCTGCACCTTGGTGCGAACGGTGAGGAGCATGGCGGTCACTTCGCCGGTGGTTCCATTGAAGAGCACGGGCGTCGCTTCGATTGAGAGCACCTCGCCCCGCAGCACCGCGTCTGCCGCTTGCGGGTCTTGAACGACCCTATATTTCGTCCGGCGGAGAAATTCGCGCGTAACTGATTGCGTGAACCGCTGCTCGATGCGGTAGCGCGTTGTATCGTTTTTGAAAGCAGGGATGGCGATCGTCTTCCAGTTCGAAGGGGCGCGGACCGAAGCGCCGACCACTCGATAGCCGCACCCGGCACACGCAGATCCAGCAATCAACGCCGCGAGCACGAAGGCGATGGATCTCGCCGGGCGAAGCGGCTCGGGTTCGCTCGACGACTTAGTGGATCGGGGATTCCGCAAGGAGTTCCTCCGCGATCCGGACGGCGTTTGTGGCGGCCAGACGCAAATTATCCACCGCGCCCCACAGCCACACGCCCGCGGCGACGTTAGGGTCCGGCTGAATCCGAGCAAGATGGATTTCGCCCTCGCCGGCGACGCTCACATTATCGGGCGCGTCTTCGCCTTCCGCTCCGATCTTCACCCCGAGGTTCGAGAGCGCGGATTCCAGCGGCTCGGGTCCTTCGAGAGACGCGAACTCAGCGTACGCGGCAAACGCGTATCCGTAAAATACTGGCGCCTGTATGAACTGAATCGCGGGAACGGGCGCGCGCCCGGCGAGAAACTGCGCCACGTCGCGAGCGGTGGCGGCTCGCGCATCCTGCAAGCGCGGCCGGCTCGCTTCGCCATAAGACGAAAGCAGATTGAAGGCGACTTGCGCGTCAAACAAAGGCTTTGCGATCTCGCGGAAAGACAGCAGGCTGGCCGTTTGGCTCTCAAGTTCTTCGACTCCCGCCTGGTCGTGCTCGGACACGGGCGGAAAGAGCAACAGCATGATGCGCTGAGGCGTGAATTTCCCGAGCGCGGCGGATAGAGTGCAGGCCGCGATCGCCGCCGCGCCGGGCGAATGATACACCTTGGCATGGGGCGCGCCGTTCGTGGCGGCTGGCGGCTTAGGCGGCAGCAGCGAAGCAAGCGATGGAATCCATGTTGTAGCCGAGCCGGAAGCTGCTGCCGCACCGGTGAGGTCAATCACGGTGGCCCCGGCGCGCTGCGCCAGCGGAATATTGCGCGCTGCGTCCGGTGCTGCGCCGGCAAAAAAGGCAAAGCGCGCGCCTTCGAAGCTGTCCTCTTCAAGCGCACGAATGAAGGTGGGCTCGCCCGCGGCCTCAGTGAGCGTTCCCGCCGTCACGCTCTCATCAAGGAGAACGATATCAGCCGAAGGAAAATTGCGGTCCTCGAGGACTTGCTTCAGCTCTTTGCCGCGCAGCGAAGATGCCCCGGCGATGGCCACCCGATTGGGAATCGTTTCCGAGCGAGGCATGCTTCACACGCGCCGCGCCGCCATCCGGCGGCGAATCAGGCGACCCAAGTAAAAGATAATTCCGTGCGCCACGTAGACCCCAGCCAAAATAAGCAGCGTGGGCCGGGAAAAGAACACAATCAGGGCGCCAATGGTCGCGAGGGCCACGACGGCGAGCGACGGCTGCCGCCGCGTCCACTGCACCTCCTTGAAGCTGTAGTAGCGCACCGTGCTCGCCATCAGTACTCCGAGCAGCGCGACCAGCGCGAGCCACAGCACCGAAATCGCCGGATTCTCGATAGGGCCGCCCGCCGCGTGCACCACGGCGGCAACCATTCCAGCCGCGATGGGCGTTGGCAGTCCCACGAAATAGCGGTTGCTGCCGGGCGCCATGCCGTGAATATTGAAGCGTGCCAGGCGCCAGGCGCAGCAGATCACGAAGAAGAAGCAGACAAGCCATCCGAGCTGTATAAGGTGCAAATAGCCGGGCGACGCAGCGGCGGCCAGTGCGCGAACGCCCCAGGCGTAGGCCAGCAACGCAGGTGCGATGCCGAAGCTGACGACGTCGGCAAGCGAATCGAACTCCTTGCCGAACTCGCTGTTCGTTCCCATCGCGCGCGCGATGCGGCCATCCAGCGTGTCGAACAAAAAGGCAAAGCCAATCGCGCGCGCCGCGTAATCCATATAGAGGGGACCGCCCTCCATCGTCGCCAGGATGGCGTAATAGCCGCACAGGATGTTCCCCACGGTGAGCAGGCTGGGAAGGATGTAGATGCCGCGACGGAGGCGGTGATTACGAAACGAGCGGCGCGGCCCTTCGGCGCCGGCGGGTTCTATGCCGTTAAGTTCCATTTCGCCAGGATGCTTTCGCCACCTTTGACTTTCTGCCCGCGGCGCACCATCACCTCGGTTTCCATGGGCAGCCAGACGTCCACTCGCGACCCGAAGCGAATCATCCCCACTCGTTCGCCAAGGGCGACCGTTTCGCCCTCGCGTTTCCAGCATAGCACGCGCCGCGCGACGGCCCCGGCGATTTGTTTGAAGACGAGCGTTCCGCCGGGGGCGTGGACGTAAATAATATTCTGCTCGTTGCGCCGCGAAGCCGAAGCGCGAAACGCGGCGTAGAATTTGCCAGGACGATACACCACGTCCGCTATTCTGCCCGCGATGGGCATGCGCTGCACATGAACGTCCCAGATCGAAAGAAAGATGCTCACGCGGTGGCCCATGCGCGCATCGAGCAGCTCATCCACAATTTCGACCACGTGGCCATCGGCCGGAGACACCACGATGCCGGGCTCGGCGGGAATCGTGCGATCCGGATTCCGAAAGAAGTAAAAAACGAAGAGGCCCAATAAAATCAGCAGGCCGCCGGCCCATTTCCAGCCCGCGTGCGATCCGAGCGCCAAGCACAAGATGCCGGCGACAATCGGCGGCAAACCAAATTTATACGCTTCTCTGATCATCGAAAAATAACTGTCCACAGCAGTGCGCGCGGCGCGCCAGCGCAAAAACACCAGTATTGTACGACAGAAGTAAAGGAGGCCGGCACCGCCGTGTGAAAGCTATCGGAGAGGCGGCTTAATGAGCAAACGGGGCGCTGCGCCGGCTGCGCGCCACGATTTGCTCCATTTCGTCTTTTAATCGCAGCTTAAGTTTCTTCAGGGCGATTTCCTGGGCGAGATCTTCGGAATTGAAGTAAGGCTGCTTCAGAATTTGTTCCAACTGAAACTCACAACGGGAGTGCTCCTCGGCGAGGCGTCGAAATTCCGGATCGTGGGTCCAGAGAGACTGACGGAGGTCCTGAGTGGTGATCGGCATGCGTTCCCTCCTATCTTGGGGCGGCGTTCACATGTCTGTAAGGATTACCACAAGGATCGGCGCGGATCAATTGCGAAGCGAGGGTGCCTGAAAAGCGCGTCTTCACACATGAGGGAGCAGATTCGCGAACCCGCGGGCGGCGGACTTGCCGGCCTTTCCTCCCCAGGTCCAATAAAGGCCCAGGTAGGCGTAGGTCTCCGGCTGCCCGGCGACGGAGTGGCCGTAACAGAAAAGGAGTTGGAAGCCGGGATTTCGAAAGTAGTAGTACCCGCCGGCATCAATCAGCGTGGCGGCTCTCATGAATTGCCCGGTTCCCTGGCGGCCATGAGAAAAAACCTCGGTCCCGAGGGTCAGCTTCTTGCCCAGATCGCGCTGCACGAGCCATCCACCAAAGGTGTAATTGCGAAACAGGGGCGAGCTGTTGATATTTTCGCCGACGCCTCCGTAGGTGGTCCACGGGCCGAAGCTTTTCTGCACCCATACGGGAAGCTTGGCCCAGCCCTTGCCGACGCCCAGGCCGCGCGCAGCGCTTCCGGTGGGGACTTCGAACATTGGGAACGTGCCCACCATCGGCCGGTGCTTGGTCTCCTGAATGAAGCGGTATTTGACGCCGGTCTCGATATCGCCGAGGCCGAACACATTCGGGCCGAGGCTCGACGGAAGATACGCCGGATTGCCGGATGGGATCACGCCCGCAACGGGAACAACGACATGCAATTGAACGTTGGGAACCACGCCCCAATTGAATTCCATAGCCGGGGCCGCGGTGTCTATTTCCGTGCGAACAACGCTGGCAATTCCGAAGGTGTAAAACTCGAAGTGGCGGAAATCCACCGGCAGCGGATCGTCCGTCTGAAACGGCGGCCCGGCCCACGCTACGGAGCTTGAGACCAAGAGCGCGCAGATTAGCGCCAGGAACTTCCGCGATGCCGCTCGCCTGCTGCTAACGAATCGCTTCGGTCGTTTCACGCGGACCTCTCTTTCGCGTTCGCGAAATTTGCTTTTGCCGCGCCTTGATCCTGCGCACCAGAATTCAGCGAACAACCCAGCAGCAGGGCATCTTCCGCCGGCGAGCGATAGTAACGCGGACGGCGGCCTTCGATATGAAAACCGTGGCGCTCATAGAGCCGCAGCGCGGGGCGGTTGGATGCGCGGACATCCAAAATGGCGCGCTCGGCACCCGATGCCCTGCCCCACTGCAATGCTGCGTTGAGTAGTTCGGTTCCGACGCCTTGCCGGCGCGAGGCGGGCCGTACGGCGAGATTCAGAATTTCGATTTCCTGTGCAGCTAGGCGGGCGACGATGAAACCAACCACTCGCCCATCGTCTTCCGCGATCCATCCGGCCACTTCGTTTCGCAAAGAGGTTTCATAATCAGAGCGGCTCCACTGCGAAATTCCCGGGGATTCCGATTGGACGGAGAGCACAGAGGCAAGATCGGCGGCATCCATGCGGCGAATGCGCATGGCGGTCAGGCGCCTTTCCAGTGGAGTTCAGCGTCGGAGCGGCGCACGTAATTCGCATCAAGCGAGAGAGAATCGGTGAGCAATCCGCGCTGTGCTCGAGCGATGCCGAGACCACCCACGAAAGGCGCAAGAAAGGGCGAGACGCTTTCGACTGAGATATTCAGATCGCGAATCGCCAACTCAATCGGCGCGATGACGTCAGGCACAGGCGTGACAATCGTTATGCCGCCGCACGGGCCGAGGGTGGTCAGGAATGAGAGGAATTCGTCCGGGGGCGCCACGCAATCCTCGGCCTCACGGTCCAGCATGCAGGCTGCGGCTTTCGCATCCGAAGCCGGACGGCGGAACGCGCCGAAATAAACCTGTCCTCGACGAGCATCGAGAACCGGCACCAGGAGCGCATCGCGCCGAGAATCGGGCGCGGCGGCCTGCACCGCCACCGCTTCCAAGGCGCTGATCGCGGCGATGGGCTTCTGGCAGATTTCGGACCAGGCCTTCGCTGCAGTCAACCCGACGCGCAGGCCCGTGAAGGAGCCTGGGCCGGAGCATGCGGCGAACAGGTCAAATTGAGATAGCTCCAGCGAGAGGTCGCCTAGAAGCGCGTCCAACTGGCGGAAGAGCCGCGAGGAGTATGGTTCATCGGACGATTCCGCGATAGAACCAATGACCTTGCGGTCGCGGAGGACGGCGAGGCTTCCGGCGGGAGACGAGGTATCCAGGGCAAGGACGAGCATCGGCGACATTATAGGGCAATCGGAGTGCCACACCGGACGGAAAATGGCGATAATTGGGCGGTGGGCGGGCTGTAAGATTTCGAGGGAATACCTTGACGCGAGCTTACGCGCGTGCCTAATATTTCAATAGGCTTTCCGGGGAGGGATTTCGGCCTATGGACCTTAGATCTTTGGAATTCAAGCTGGGCGCCAAAGTTGTATACCCGAATCATGGAGTGGGCGTGATCGAACAGATCAGTTACGGCTACGCCAGCGGTAAATCCGAGCGCTTCTACATGCTTCGGATTGTCTCGAGCGGACTGAAGGTGATGGTGCCGCAAAGCAACATAGACAACGTGGGGTTGCGGCCAATTATCCGATCCACGCAGGCGGGCGAGGTTCTCGCCTATCTTGAGAAGGGGCGGTCGGCTTCTCATCATGACTGGAAACACCGCTTCAAGGAAAACTCCGATCGGATGCGCACCGGCTCGTTGATGGAAGTGGCGGCCGTGCTGAAGGGGCTTGTGGCCCTTAGCCGGACCAAGCCGCTTTCCTTCCGCGAAAAGAAGATGCTGGAACGCGCGAAGCACCTGCTGGTGAGCGAACTGGCGACGGTGCGGAACACCTCCGAACAAAACGTGGAAGCGAACTTGGTTCGCGCGCTCGCGAAAGCCAAGCTCCAGATGCCGGAAGCGACAGCGACACCCGAATAGCGTTCTCTGCCCTTTGGCGGGCCGGGCGCGGTCTTCACGAGGATTGCGCCCTCCCTTTTCCCCGCCTTCGCTTGCGCGCCGTTTTGCCGTATCCCCCTCCCCCAGGGGTTGAAACCCGGATCGCCGATCCCGCCGGAACATACAGACTGCATTTCGAAGGCAGGCGCTTGCCTTTACCTCTCGGTTTACCGGGGCGGGCAGATGGATAAATCACTTCGTTGACTCCCTTGGCGCCGGGCGCGCCGCCATCGAGGCCGTAAGGAGCCGTGGTGCGGCGTTCGCATAAAAGGCCGATTTGTGCGTCCACGAGCATTTCGATTTCGCGAACCACGCCATCGCCCCCGCGGAAGCGACCCTTCCCGCCCGAGCCTCGGCGCAACCCATAGCGATGGACGCGAACCGGATAGCTGATTTCGAGCACTTCGATGGGCGTGTTCAGCGAATTGGTCATATTGGTGTGGACGCCGCTCATGCCATCGCGATCGGGGCGGGCGCCCATGCCTCCGGCAATCGTCTCGTAATAGGCGAAGGGCGCGCCTGCCCGGCGCGGGCGCGTGTCCGCGCCGCCGAAGGTGAAATTATTCATAGTGCCCTGGCTCGCGGCAGGGATTCGGCCGGGAAGGGCGCGCGCAAGGGCGCGAAGGAGAACGTCCGCGATGCGCTGCGAGGTTTCGACGTTCGCCCCGGCGACGGCGCGCGGCGGGCCGGCGTTGACGATAGTGCGCTCCGGGGCGATCACGCGAATGGGGCGCATCAGCCCGGCTGTGGCCGGAACGTCCTCTCCCACCAGGCAGCGGAAGACGTAGAAAACCGAGGATTCGGTGATCGCGATCACGGCGTTCACGTTGCCCTGGCATTCGGGCGCGGAGCCCGTGAAGTCAATTTCAGCGCGGGAGCCACGAACGCGGATTTCGACGGCGATGCGGAGCGGGGCGGGCGAGATGCCGTCGTCGTCGAGGAAGTCCACGGCGCGATAGGCGCCATCGGGGATCGAGCGCAACACGGATTGCATCATGCGCTCGGAATAATCGAGGAGGGCCTTGCCATAGCGCGCCGTCTCGCTTTGCCCGTAACGGGCGACGATTTCGATCAGGCGGCGCTCGCCGATGCGGCAGGCAGCGATCTGCGCGGTTAGGTCGCCCTCGCGTTCGCGGGGGGTGCGAACGTTGGTGAGGAGAAGGTTCATCACGTCACGGACGAGGCGGCCGCGCTCGTAAATCAAAACGGGCGGGATGCGCAGGCCCTCCTGAAAGATCTCGCGGGCGAGGCCCATCGAGCCTGCCTGCGCGCCGCCGATATCGGCGTGGTGGGCGCGGTTTGCGACATAGAACATGGGCCGCTCGTTGCCGCGAGGCGGGCGCGAGGCGCGGGGCAGGTATACGGGCATGACCATGGTGAGGTCGGGGAGATGGGTGCCGCCGGCGTATGCGTCGTTGAGAACGGCGATGTCGCCGGGCTTGAGGTCGAGGTCGCGCATCGCGGCGGCGACCGAGCGGGGCATTGAGCCGAGATGAGCGGGCATATGGTCGCCCATCGCGAGGACCTGGCCCGCGGAGTCGAAGATGGCGCAGGAATAGTCGCGGCGCTCTTTGATATTTGGAGAAAAGGCGGAGCGGCGAAGGGCGCCGCCCATTTCCTCCGCGACGGAGTGGAAGAGGTTCTTGAAGATTTCGAGTTGGGTGGGATCGAAGGGGCTAGGGTTCATGGTGGCGGCTCCCGAGCGAGCTACCGTAGATTAGAACGGAATTTGCGTTGCAAGTACAGGGGTTAGGGTGATTTCTAATCCCCGTACCGTAGATTAGAAGCATCGTCTCCGCGCCTCCCCTTTGCCGCGCTGAAGCCCACGGCGCGACATTTTAAGTCCAAATCTTTGCGGGCACACCTTCACCGTCTTCGAGCGCACCGGGAATACCCCGGATCGCCCCGCCTGCTATCCAATTGTTATTGGATATTGGCATGTATAGCATAGTAACGCCAGAAAGTCAAGGAAATTCCAGGGGTTGGGGCGTCTTTGACTCCGGGTGGCGCTGGAATTAGACTGAGCACGGTGCGGTCCTACTCGCGAAATTACGGGTATCAGTTCGACATCGGCAGCTATTTTCCGCCGGCGATCAAGGCGATTTGCATTGCGTGCATCGCGATGTTCTTCGTGCAAGAGGTGTCGCGGCTTCTGTTTGGCGCGGCGGGGTGGAACTTCTGGATCGTAGTGTTTGGGTTGCGTCCGTACGCGGTGACGCACTTTTTTTTCGTCTGGCAGCTTTTCACCTACCTATTTTTGCATGGCGGCATCTGGCACATTCTGCTGAATCTGCTCTATCTGTGCATGTTCGGGGCGGATATCGAGCGGATGTGGGGCGCAAAGCGCTTCGCCACCTATTTCTTTGTTTGCGGGGCGGGGGCAGGCCTGATCAACGTGATCGTGAAGACGGCGATTGATCCTCACGGCATCGGCAGCTCACTGAATCCGACGATTGGGGCCTCGGGGGCAATTTACGGGATCCTGCTGGCGGCCGCGATGGTGATGCCGTACAGCAAGGTGTGGGTATTTCCGCTGCCGGTGAGCATTTCAATGCGCGTCTTCGTGATTATCATGGGCGCGCTGGAATTCTTCATGACGCTGGGGGCGACGGGCGACAACGTGAGCCACGTGTGCCATCTGGGGGGCATGCTGGTGGGCTATCTGTACCTGCGGCGAGGGTCATTCCTCTACAATTTCCGAAATACCTTTTCGGATTGGCAGCGACGGCGGCTGCGGAGAAAATTTGATGTGTATGTCCGCGACCACGAAGAGAAGCCGCCGCGGAACCCGGATAATTGGGTGAATTAGCCGGTCGCGAGCAGTTTGCTGGATTTGCCGCAAGGCTGAAGCCGGCGGGCACAGCATGCCGCGCCCCTACCGCAACAACCAATGCTCCCCGCTGCGGGCCGCGGCTCAGGATGCCTATTCAGCACCTCTTGAGCCGCAGTTCCCTTCCTGGAAATTATTTGGAGACCTTCAGTAGGACCACGCCGTGAATTGGCACCTGGACGGTGTAGGCGCCCTTCATCTTGCCGAGGTCGCGGGCCTGCCAGACGTCGCGGGCGTGAACGCTGCCCTTGAAGCCGAGGTCCTTGAAGTTGACCGTGCCGGGCTGGGCTTCGTCGCCGCGATTGAAAACGGCGACGGCCTGGGAGCCATCGGCAAGGGGACGCGCCCAGATTTCGATGGGGCCGTGCGCGCCGACGCGCTCGCCTTGATGGCCGGCTGGGTCCTGGTCAATCGCAATCACGTCATGATTGGTGAGGATGCTGATGGTTTCGGGGGTCATCGTGGAAAGATCGTTGCCGGCGATGAGGGGCGCGGCGAGCATGGCCCACAGGCTCATATGGGTGAGGTACTCGTCGTGGGTCATGCCTCCATTGCCGACCTCGAGCATGTCTGGATCATTCCAATGGCCGGGGCCGGCGTACTTGGCAAGGCCAAGCTGATTGAAACCGATATTGGCCATGCTGGCGTAACGATCGGAGATATCGCCGGTGGTGCGCCAGAGATTGCCGCCGACGGATGGCCCCCACTTCCAGGGATCGCTCCAGCCATACTCGCAGAGGCTGAACACGATGGGACGGCCGGTGGCGACCAGTGCGTCGTGCATCTTACCGTAGACCTGGACGAGGAACTGTTCGCGGGCGTCGTCGGTTTTCAACACGCGGTACTGGCGATCGAGACTGCAGAGATCGTATTTCAGGTAATCAATTCCCCAAGCGGCGTAGGTTTGCGCGTCCTGCTGCTCGTGGCCGAAGCTGCCTTCGTAGCCGGCGCAGGTCTTAGGGCCCGGAGACGAATAGATTCCGAGCTTGAGACCCTTGCTGTGGACGTAGTCCGCGAGGGCTTTCATGTCTGGAAATTTGTCGTTGGGATGAATGACGCCCTTATCGTCGCGGGCGCCTTCCCAGGTGTCGTCAATATTGATGTAGCGGTAGCCGGCGTCGCGCATGCCGCTGGAGACCATGGCATCGGCCTGCGCGCGAACCACGGCATCGTTCACATTGCGGTGGTAATGATTCCAACTGTTCCAGCCCATGGGGGGCGTGGCGGCAAGCGATGCGGCTTTCTGCTGCGCCGACGCGGGAAGGGCAAGAAGCAGGCAGGCAAAGGCGAGAGCGGCAAACGTTCCAAATCGTCTCATCAAATGGTCTCCTGAGCGGGATGAAAGACAGGGAAAGTTACTCCGATCAGGAATGCAGGTCAATGGGTGGGGTGATTTGGTCTGACGTTCCGCGAATAGGATAGACGGGCGCAGCTTCCCTTCGCGTGATCGCTCGCTTCTTGCATCAGGGCAAGCAGGGCAGGGCTGCGCCCCTGGCAACCGCTTGCAGGTTGGCGAATGCTGATTTCGATTTCCGCCGGGCAAGGGCAATGCTTGTATCATGGACTTGTACAACGGGCTTGCGTAACGGGCTTGTGTAACGGGCTTGTATCATGGAATTGAGCGAAGGGCGGGCATGGGCCCGCGGAAGGCCGCCGGAGAGGCTGAGCGGCTGAGGCATTCGAGATGGCGATGGCGCAACCCAAACAGGGTTCGGGACTGCAGCTGGGGCGAATCTTCGGGATACCGATCTACGTCCACCTGAGCTGGCTGATCATTTTTGTGCTGATCACGCTTTCGCTGGTGACGCAATTCAATCCGCAGCATACGCATTGGACGCAGGCGCAGCATTGGGTGCTGGGGATTGTGGTGAGCCTGCTGTTCTTCGCGTCCATCGTGTTTCATGAGCTGAGCCACAGCGTAATCTCAATGCACTACAAGATTCCGGTGCGATCCATCACGCTTTTTGTGTTTGGCGGGCTGGCGAGCATCGAACGGGATCCGGACAACGCGCTGCAGGAATTCAATATCGCGATTGCCGGGCCGATATCGAGCTTGTTTCTGGGGGGCTGCTTCTGGGTGGTGGCGCGATTTTCCGGCTCGCACGCAATGATTGCGGCGGGGGCGACGTGGCTGTGCTGGATCAACGTGGCGCTGGCGCTTTTCAACCTAGTGCCGGGATTTCCGCTGGATGGCGGGCGGGTGCTGCGCGGGATCGCCTGGGGGATCACGAAGGATTTCACGCGGGCGACGCGGATCGCGTCAAATGCGGGACGATTTTTCGCGTATGTGATGATTTTCGTGGGGATCTGGCAGGCGCTGACCGGAAATCTGGTCGGCGGGATATGGCTGGCGTTTATCGGATGGTTTCTGCTGGAAGCGGCGAAGGAAAGCTTCACGCAGGTGGTGGTGCGGAACACGCTGGCGGGCGTGCGCGCGATGGATATTATGACGCGCGACGTGGCGTCGGTGGCGCGGGACGTGTCGCTGGAGGAATACGTGCAGGAGGTGCTGAAAACCGGGCGGCGGTGCCACATCGTGACGGGCGCGGGAACTCCGGTGGGGCTGATTACGCTGCATGCGGCGCGGGCCGTGCCGCGCGAGGAATGGGCGAACACGTCCATACAGGCGGTGATGCTGCCGATTGCGCGCATTCATTGGGCGTCGCCGGAGGAGCCGGCGCTTTCAGTGCTGCAACGGATGCAGGCGGAGGACGTGAATCAGATGCCGGTGGTCTCCGAGGGGAACATCATCGGGATGATCGGGCGAGACACGGTGCTGCGGGCGCTGCAATCGAGGTTGGCGCCGGGGCAGCTGGCACATCAATAGCAGATCGCGGCGCGATTCGCGGCTCTATTTGTATTGGCCGAGGGCGCCGAGGTGGTCGAAAAGCGTGAGGGCGAGGACGAGCGCCATCGGGACCAGCACACAGATTACGCCCATGCGGTCGACGCCGATTGCCCCGGCGCCCGCACCGGCGATATAACCAACCCACAGCGCGATATTCAGCAGAAGGCCGCGAAAGCTTCCCTGGCGCCACGAGGCGCGGAGAAGCGCCATGCCCCGCAACCCCTCGCGCATTTTCTCGCCCGCCCAGAAAAGATAACTGACGGCATCTTCGGAAAGCTGCGTGATGGCGCCGGTGACGTGGGTGGTGTAGATGGTGAGAACGCCCGTCATGCGAAGGGTTGTGTTCTGCACGCCCATGGCGATGGAGAGCGCAGCGACCAGCACCAGAAACTTGCCGAGGCCGAGCGCGGCGCCGGAATTGGTGAAGTCCGAATGAAAGCCGGCGAGCGGATAGGCGAGCAGAAAACAGAATTCGAGCAGCATGGCCGTGGAAAAAAGATGGCCGGGCAGGTTGCGCTTGCGCCATTCGAGGACGATGCCGCCCAGCATCAGGCCCGCAAAAAACATCAGCACCGGAAATCCGCGCAGCAATCCCCTGATCCAAAAATTGCGGGCGGCATACATGCTGAAGGCGATGCTATTGCCGCTCATATTCGCGGTGTAGATGTGACGGAGCATGAGGTAGCCGACGGCGTCAATAAAACCGGCGATCCAGGTGAGGGTGGGGCCGAGCCAGAGCGAATAGGTTTTCAGCTTTTCGCGGGCCATATTCACGGCGCGTCCGGTGCGCGCGAGGCTCTTAAACAGAGTCTCACGAAGGGCGCCCCGGAGACGAGGGGAGCGCGATGCGGGGCCGCCGGAGACCGGGATTTCAGATAGTATTCAGGCGCAAGGCGGCAAGATCCGGCAGTGGGTCAGTTTGAATTTTCACTGAGCCGCTACGAAGCGTTCCCATGCGCGTGCTGATCGTGGAAGACGATAGGGAGATGGCCCTGCTGCTGCAGAAGGGGCTGCAAGAGGAGAACCACGTGGCGAGCGTGGCGCACGACGGGCGAAACGGGCTGGAACTGGCGGAGGCGTATCAATTCGACGTGATCGTGCTGGATTGGATGCTGCCGCGAATGGACGGGCTGGAATGCGCGCGGCGGCTGCGGGCGGACGGCAACGGGGCGCCGATCCTGATGCTGACGGCGCGGGATGCGATTCCCGACGTGGTGCGCGGGCTGGATGCCGGGGCGGACGATTATCTGACGAAGCCCTTTTCGTTCGCGGAGTTCCTGGCGCGAGTGCGGGCGCTGGCGCGGCGGCCGGCGGCGGAACGCGTGGCGGCGCGGCTGGAGGTGGCGGACCTGGCGCTCGATCCCGGGGCGCGGCGCGTCTACCGCGGGCGGCGCGAGATTCATCTGACGGCGACGGAATATCGGCTGCTGGAATTTCTGATGCGGCGCGGGGGGGCGGCGGCTTCGCGGCGGTCCATCGTGGAGGCGGTGTGGGGCCTTGAGTCCGAGGTTGAGGAAAATACGCTGGACGCTTTCGTGAGGCTGCTTCGCACGAAGGTGGATCAGGGGCATAAAACGCGATTGATACACACGGTGCGGGGATTTGGATATTGCGTGCGCGCGGAGGCGAAGGAATGAAGGCGCTGGGCGTTCGCTTGAGGCTCGCGGGCTGGTATTCGCTGATCCTGGCAATCTCGCTTTCGGTGTTCGGGGCGGTGGCCTACTTCGCGATGCACCGCAGCATACGGGCGACGCTCGACGCGGGGCTGCAAGAGCGGATGGCGGGCGTGCAGGCGATCGTGAAGGCCGATGCGCCGCGGGGGCGCGGCGAACTGGTGGACGAGCTGCAGGAATACGCCGAGGGCGAAGGCGCGCAAGGCAAGCTGCGCGTGACGGACGCGGCGGGGGGCTTGATCTTTGCGTCCGCGGGGATGGAGACATTGCCGGAGCGGAGGCGGCGCGGGCATGCGGCGCGCGCGTATACAGCGCGGATCGGCGGGAAGCGATTCCGCATCCTGCGGCAGCCGATTGAAGCCGCGGGGGCGCGTTATGAAGCGGCGCTGGGGCATTCGACGGCGGATTTCGATCACGCGCTGTATCTGTTTCGCGCGGCGCTGTATCTGGCGGCGCCGATATTCCTGCTGATCGCGGCGCTGGGCGGATACTGGCTGAGCGGGCGCGCGCTGCGGCCCGTGGATGCGATGACGCGGGCGGCACGCGAGATCGGGGCGCACGACCTGGCGAAGCGGGTGGCCGTGCCGCGAACGGGCGATGAATTGGAGCGGCTGGCGGCGACGCTGAACGAAATGCTCGCGCGGCTGGAGGCGGCGTTCCAGCGAATCACGCAGTTTACGGCGGATGCGTCGCACGAATTGAGGACGCCGCTGGCGGTGATTCGGACGAGCGCGGAGCTGAGCTTGCGGAAGCCGCGCGCGCCGGAAGAGTATGCGGCGTCGCTTTCGCAAATCCTGCGCGAGTCCGAAAAGCTTTCGCGGCTGATCGAGCAATTGCTGCTGCTGGCGCGCGCGGATGCAGGACCGGCGGCGCTGACGATGCAGCAAACGGATCTGGCCGGGGCGCTGCGCGATGCGTGCCGTGAGGCAAGCCTGCTGGTTCACGCGAAGCGGCAGCGGTTCGTGGAGCGCGTGCCTGAAGAGCCGCTGTGGATTCGCGGGGATCGCGGATCGCTCGAACGGCTTTTTCTGGCGCTGCTGGATAACGCCGTCAAGTACACTGCCGACGGCGGGGAGATCGAGGCAAAACTGAGCCGAGTGGATGGCTTCGCGCTGGCGGAAATCCGCGACACTGGAATCGGAATCGCCGCAGAGGATCTGCCGCTGATATTCGAGCGCTTCTATCGGGCGGATCGCGCGCGGTCGCGCGAATCGGGCGGAAGCGGGCTGGGGTTGGCCATCGGCCGGTGGATCGCGGAGGCGCACGGCGGCGAAATTCGCGTGAAAAGCACCCCGGCGAATGGATCAACCTTTCAGGTGCTGATCCCGCTGGCGAAGGATTGACGCTGGAAGCACCAGGCGCGCGGGCGGTCCTTCAGGTGGCTTTCATATTGCAAATTTAGACTTTTGAGTTCGCGGCGGCGAAGGGTGACAAATCTGAAATCGCGGAGGTGCTCGATGCAAGGATTGCGGCGGAATGCGGTGATCGCAGGGTGTTGCGCGGCGCTCGCGTGCGTGGCGTTGTGCGCCGGATTCACGCCGGCGCGGCAGGATGCGGGCAGCGCGGGATACCACCTGGCAAAGAAAGTGAAGCTGGGCGGCGAGGGCGGCTGGGATTACCTGACGATTGATTCGGCGAAGCATCGGCTGTTTATTTCGCGCGGCAGCCACGTGATGGTGGTGGACACGCGCAGCGATCAGGTGACGGGCGATATTCCGGGGATGAATCGCATACACGGCATCGCGCTTGCGCCGGAGTTCAACAAGGGATTTGTGAGCGACGGCGATCCGGGGACGGTTCACGTGTTCGACTATACGACGCTGAAGGTTCTGGATACGGTGAAGACCGATCGCGATTCGGACGCGATCATTTATGATCCGGGGACGAAGCGCGTGTTTACGATGAATGGCGACGCGAACACGTCTACCGCAATTGATGCCGCGACGGGCAAGGTGGTGGGCACGTTTCCGCTGGGCGGCGGGCCGGAATTCGCGGCGGCGGATGGGAAGGGCTATGTGTTCGCCAATCTCGAAGATAAAAGCGAGATGGTGAAGATCAACGCGCGGACGCTGAAGGTCGAGCAGACTTGGCCGCTCGCGCCGTGCCAATCGCCCTCCGGGCTGGCGATAGATGCGGCGAACGAACGGCTGTTCGTTGGATGCCACAGCCGCGCCATGGCGTTCGTTGACGGCAATTCCGGCAAGGTGCTGGGGACGGTGCCGATCGGGCAGGGCGTGGACGCGAACCGGTTCGATCCGGGCACGGGGCTTGCGTTTGCATCGTGCGGCGACGGCACGATTACCGTGGCGCATGAGGATTCGCCGGAGAAGTTGAGCCCTGCGGGGACGATCGAGACGATGCGGGGCGCGCGAACGATGGAGATTGATCCGGCAAATCATACGATCTATACCGTGACGGCGGAGTACGGGCCGATGCCCGCAGCCGCGGCGGGCGCGAACCAAAGGCGGCGTCCGCCGATGGTGCCGGGGTCGTTTACGCTGCTGGTCTTCACGCGATAGGCGCGGAGGCACATCCCTCGCGAGGTAACGTCATGAAACATGCAGCATTGGCTGCGCTGGCGCTGGCGGTGACTCCCGTCGCGTGCCTCGCGCAGGGTACGCAGACGCAAGCGGCGGCAGCGCAGACGGACGTCCAGATGATGGCGCCGGAAGGAAGCTCGGGGCCGCCGCTGACATTGACGCTGCCGGACGCCTTGCAGCGGGCGGAAGGCAACGATCCGCAGTTTCAGGCGGCGGTTACGGGCGTGAAGAACGCGCGCGAAGGAGTGGTGCAGGCGCGCGCGGCAATGCTGCCCGCGATTTCCGCAACGACGCAATATTTGAATGCACAGGGGAACGGGATTTCGCCGGTGGGACGATTCGTCACCCAGGATGGCGTGCACGTCTATCGCGGATGGGGCGTGCTGCACGAAGGCATGCCCGGCGATTTCTTCATCAAGGCGGGGCCGCGGGCGGCTGCGTACCAGAAGGCGATGGCGCAGGCACAGCAGGACGTGGCGCGGAGGGGGCTGGCCGCGACGGTTACGACGGACTATTACGCTCTGATCGTGAGCCAGCGCGCCTACGCCACGGCGCAAGAGGCGCTCGAACGCGCCGGACACTTTCTGCAAACCAGCGAAGCGCTCGAACGCGGCGGCGAAGCGGCGCATACGGATGTGATCCGCTTTCAGCTCGAATACAACCAGGAAAAACAGGTGATGCAGGACGCCGAGCTTGCCATGGCGAACGCGCGCGCGACGCTGGCCGTGCTGCTCTTCCCGAAGTTCAACGAGAATTTCACGGTAGTGGACGACCTGGACACGCCGCCGCCGCTGCCCGCCTTCAACGACGTGCAAACGATGGCGAAGAGCAATAACCCGCAGATTCGCGCGGCGCTGGCGGCGTATGGGGCGTCGAAGCTGAACGTTGCGATTGCTCGCGCGGCGTTCTATCCATCGCTGAGCATTGACGTGGATTACGGGATCGAGGCGAATGCGTTTGCGCTGCGAAGCGTGAACGACACCGCGCCGGGCCGGCGGCAGCCCAATCTGGGATATTTCGCGACGTATGCGCTGAACGTGCCGGTGTTCGATTGGGGATCCCTGCACAGCAAGCTGAAGCAGGCGAAGAACGACGAGGAATTGCAGCGCGTGAACGCCACCTATGCCCAGCGGCAATTGCTGAGCCAACTCTATTCGCTCTATAACGAAGCGGCGATCGCGCAGAACCAGATCGAGACGCTGCACAATTCGGCCAATCTGGCGGCGCAGAATTTGCAGCTCGTCACTATGCAATATAAGGCGGGCGAGGCCGCCGTGCTGCAGGTGCTGGACGCGGAAACGGCGCTGAATGCGGCTCGCAATGCCGACGCGGCGGGCAAAGCGCGGTATCGGAATGCGCTGGCGGCTCTGCAAACGCTGACGGGGGGCTTCTGAGGGTGCGCGTGCTGACATTTTCGGATTGCGGACTGCGGCGCCGGAATTGGAGCGATCCTAGCGTGATCGCGCGCGGGCTGTTGGCGTTCGCGATTGCGGCAGCCGGATTAGCCGCGGCTGGATGCTCGAAGGAGGCCGCGCCACCGGAGCCTGTGGTGGCGGTGCAAGTGGCGACCGTTCAGAAGGGCACGATGCAGGAGATCGTGACGGCGGACGCGGTGCTCTATCCGCTGGAGCAGGCGACGCTTGTGCCGAAGATCAGCGCGCCGGTGCGGAAATTCTACGTGAATCGCGGATCGAAGGTGCGGGCGGGCGAGCTGCTGGCGACGCTCGATAACAAGGACCTTTCGGCGGCGCTGGTGGAAAACAAGGGCGCGTACGATCAGGCGCAGGCGCAATACGATGCGAGCACGAAAGTGAATCTGCCGGCGCAGATTCAGGCGGCGACGCTGGACGCGCAGAATACGCAGCACGCCATGGAAGCAGCGGAAAGCGTCTACAAAAGCCGGCAGCAGCTTTACAAGTCGGGGGCGATTGCGCGCAACCTGCTGGATCAATCGCAGGTAGCGTACGTCCAGGCGCGCAGCCAGTACGAAATTGCGCAGGCCAACCTGAAATCATTGCAGGCCGTGGGCAAGGACCAGCAGCTCAAATCGGCGGAGGGGCAACTGAAGAGCGCGGAAGGGCGCTATCAGGCCGCCCAGGCGCAATACGGCTACTCGGAAATTCGCAGTCCGATTAGCGGCGTGGTGACGGACAGGCCGCTCTATGAAGGCGAGATGGCGTCGGCGGGAACGCCGCTGATCACCGTGATGAACACGTCGCACGTGGTGGCGCGCGCGCACCTTTCGCCGCAAGAGGCCGCGGGGCTGCGCGTGGGCGACGCGGCGCGGATATCGCTCGGGAATGGGAAAGAGATGGTCAAGGGGAAGGTGAGCGTGGTGAGCCCGGCGCTTGATCCGAACAGCACCACGGTGCAGGTGTGGATCGAAGCGGCGAACCCGGAGGGGCAGCTTAAGCCGGGCGCGACGGTGCAAATCCGCGCAATCGCGAAGACGATTCCCAATGCGCTGCAGATTCCCGCGAGCGCGATCCTGACGGATTCCGATGGGAAGACGTCCGTGATGGTGGTGGGGCAGGACGATCACGCGCATCAGACGCCGGTGAGCGAAGGCATTCAGCAGGATGGCAAAGCGCAAATCGTGAGCGGATTGAAGGAAGGCCAGCGAGTTGTGACCGAGGGAGCGTATGGCCTGCCGGACGGGACGAAGGTGAAGTTCTAGACGCTTGTAAATCCATAGCACGCTTGAAATCGCTCATGGCCGCCGCGCACACCGACCACAACTCACCCCCGCCGCCTTCCACCGAAAAACATCCTTCGGCGTATTGGTTCGCGCGCGAATCGAAATCCATCATTTTTTTGATCGTGATGCTGGCGGTGGCGGGGAGCTACGTGGCGTTCACGATTCCGACTTCCGTCTTTCCCAGCACGAATTTCCCGCGCGTGATCGTGGGCGTGGATAACGGCGTGATGCCGATCAATCAAATGCTGGTGACGATCACGCGGCCGCTGGAGGAGGCGGTGGGCGGCGTGGCGGGGATTCAGGACGTGCAATCCATCACGAGCCGGGGATCGGCGGAGATTGATCTGTTTTTTGATTGGCACGTGGACATGTTCCAGACCTTGCAGCGCGTGAACACGGCCATCGCCGAGGTGCAGACGACGCTTCCGGCGACGGCGAAGATCAGCGCGCAGCGGCTGGAATTTTCGAGCTTTCCGATTCTCGGGTACAGCCTGACGTCGAATAACGTGCCGCAGGCGCAGCTTTGGGAGCTGGCCAACTATACGCTGAAGCCGCGCCTGGCGAGCCTGCCGGGCGTGGGAACCATCGTGGTGCAAGGCATGGACGTGCCGGAATTTCAGATTGCGCCCGACCCGGAGAAGTCGCTGGTGACGGGCGTGACCGTCTCCGACATTTTGAACGGCGTGGCGAATTCAAACCTGATCGAATCGCCGGGGCTTTTCGCGCGGAATCATCAACTGTACCTGGGCCTGGTGAGCGGGCAAGCGCACACCCCCGCGGATATTGCCAACATTTTCATCAAGAGGGATGCGAGCGGGAATCCCATTTACGTGCGCGACGTGGCGAAGGTTTCCTCGTCGGTCGCGCCGAACTATACGGTTGTGACGGCGGACAGCCGGCCGGCGGTGCTGCTCAACGTGAACCGGCAGCCCTCGAGCAATACGCTGCAAGTAGCGCAGGAGGTGAAAAGCGAACTGCAGCAGATCGAAGCCACGCTTCCGCCGGGCGTAAAGGTGCGGAATTTTTACGACCAATCGTGGATCGTGGGGGAATCCATCAAGAGCGTGCGCGATGCGATCCTGATCGGATTGGTGCTGACGGCGCTGGTGCTGGTGCTATTTCTGCGCGACTGGGGATCATCGTTTATCGCGGGGATGGTGATCCCGATCACGATTCTGATCACGTTTATCGCGCTGAAATTTCTGGGCGAGACATTCAATTTGATGTCGCTCGGCGGGCTGGCCGCCGCCGTGGGGCTGATTATAGATGACGCGATCGTGGTGGTGGAAAACGTGGTGCTGCAGCGCGAGGCCGGGGCGGGGCGATTCGAGGCGGTATCGCTCACGTTGAAGGAACTCACCGGGGCGCTGGTGGGATCCACGCTGACGCCGATTGTGGTGTTCGTGCCGCTGGTGGTGATCACGGGCGTGACGGGCGTGTTCTTTCGGGCGCTGGCCGTGACGATTGGGGTGGCGCTGCTGACGTCGCTTGCGCTGGCGCTTACCTGGACTCCGAACCTGTGTCTTTACCTGCTGCGTCCCAAGCGAACGCAAACGGCTGCCGCTAAGCCGGAGGGACAAGCTGCCGCCGCGGAATTGGCGGGAGCGACGCCTGAGCAGATCGAAGTGCGCCGGCTGATGGCCGCGGAAGAACACCTGATGGGCGGGACCATCGGGCGGGTGATTGCGTTCTACGAGAAGTGGTTTCGGCGCGTGTTGAAGCGGCCGATGTGGATACCGGTTGTGGGGGCCGTTTTGATCGTGGTCTCGATTCTGTGCTACCGAAGCATCGGGTCGGACCTGCTGCCCAAAATGGATGAAGGCAGCTTCATTCTCGATTATGTGACGCCGCCGGGAAGCTCGCTTGCGGAAAGCGACCGAATGATTTCGCACATTCTGCAAATCATCCGCGCGGTGCCGGAGGTGGCGGACGTATCGAGGCGCACGGGGCTGCAACTTGGGCTGGCGGCGGTGACCGAAGCAAATACGGGGGACATTTCCGTAAAGCTGAAGACGGATCGCAGCCGCGATATCTGGGAGGTGATGGAAGACGTTCGCGCGAAGGTGGCACAGCAGGAACCCGCCGTGGACGTGGACTTCGTTCAAAAACTGCAGGACATGATCGGTGATCTGACGAGCGCGCCGCAGCCAATCAAGATCGAGATGTTTTCCGCCGATGCAGACCTGCTCGGCACCTGGGCGCCGAAGGTGGCTGATGCGATCGGGGATATCAAAGTGGGAGGCAAAAGCCCGGTGGTGGATATTGATAACGGCATAGATTCGACCACCAGCGGCCCTGCCGTGCTCTTCCAGGTGAACATGGCAAGCGCGGCACACGCGGGATTCACGCCGCAAGACGTGGCGAACGAGGCCGGCGCGATGCTGGACGGGATTACGGCGCCGGCGCCGATTGTGGTGAACAATCGGCCGTTTACGCTGCGGATTCGCTTTCCCGAAGCGGTTCGATCTTCGCTCGAAAGCATCAACAACACGGTGCTGATCAGCCCCACGGGCCAGACGGCGACGCTCGGGTCCCTTGCGACGATTACGGAACTGCCGGGGCAGACGGAAATTTTGCAGGACAATCAGCAGCGATACGTGGCGGTGACGGCGCGGCTGGAGGGGCTCGACCTAGGGCATGGAATCGCGGCGGTGCAGCAGAAGATCGCCGAGCTGCGGCTGCCCGCTTCGATTCGCGTGGAATACGGCGGGCTATATCAGACGCAGCAGCAATCGTTTCACGATTTGCTGCTGGTGCTGGCGCTGGCGGTGGTGTTTGTGTTTCTGGTGCTGCTCTTCGAATTCAGGAACTTCGCCGCGCCGATTTCGATTCTGGCGAGCGCGCTCTTCGCAACTTCGGGCGCGTTCCTGGCGCTGTTCATCACCGGAATCACGCTAAACCTTTCGTCCTTCATGGGGATCATCATGGTGATCGGCATCGTGGCAAAAAACGGGATTCTGCTGCTGGATGCGGACGGAAAATTCCGGGCGGCGGGCTTTTCGGCCGAAGGAGCGATTCTGCAAGCGGGGCGGCGGCGGCTGCGCCCCATTTTGATGACGGCGCTTGCGGCCACCGTGGGATTCGTGCCCCTGGCGCTTGCCATCGGCTCCGGATCGCAAATGCTGCAGCCGCTGGCAGTGGCGGTGATCGGCGGAATCATTATCGCGATGTTTTTGTCGCTTCTGATTACGCCCGCGATTTACTTCTACATGACGCGCGAAGGCCGGGGCACACAGCAGCAACTTGCAACGCCGTAAGGCCCGCGAATCGCAATCCCCAATTAGAACGAGCTCTTTTGCGCCGGGTGCGGCGGCTGTGGCTCCGGCTGGACGGCACAATCCCTCGAAAAGCGCGCTTCCTCATGCGGCACCTAGGGGCGATGGCGAGCAGTGAAACTGGACGCGGAGTATATACCCGGCGAGGGCGAGTAGCAACTTCACGGCCAAGAATGCGGGCTACAGCATCCTCCCCGGTATGGATACAGTGTGCCGCCGATGGACGCGGCTTAGGCACAATCCTAAACTCTTTGTGTAGAGAGTCTTAGGCTGCAAGCTGCACCAAGGCCTTTCCCCAGGTTGGCCGCGCTTTCGCCGGCAGTCGGACGTGGCGCTCGGAAAGAAGCCGCTCGCCAGGCAGGTGAAGCAAGGAGAAAGAAACACGTGCTTTGGACACTTTCAATCATTTTTTTGAATCTGTGGCTTGTGGGAATTACGACTGCTTCCACCTTTCACGGATATCTCCACATCCTGCTCTTGCTGGCAGGACTCGCGCTGCTGACTCGTTTCCTCCCCAGGCGGCGCACTGTGGATTGATTCCCGCCCAGCCGCCGCACGGGAAAGCAACTCTGGCTGAAGCTTCGGAACTTGCCGCGCGCACGAAGCAATTCATCGTCCGCCCGGAGCCGTTTGAACAAATCGAGCCGTCTCGTGACCTAACCCTGGCGCGGCGCGCGCGAAAGCAGGGCGCGCACGCGATCCTGAGCCGCCTATCGCGCCGGGGAGGGCCGCAACACGATCGTCCATGAGCACCGCCAGAACGAGCCCAACCATTTTCGCCGGCGCTGAAGAACCGATCCGAGCCGAAATCCTGAGCTTGGAACGACTCGAAGAGCGCGCCGAAAGCCTTGCGGCCGGTCACGCCGTTGCGCCCACAGGCCTGCATGACCGTAAGCTAACGCCGCGCGTGTTCGAGAACGGGCGCGTGCTGCTCGAGTGCTACCGCAACTTGGCGCGCGCGATTCAGCAGGAACATACCGTCACCCCCGCCGCTGAATGGCTGGTGGATAACTTCCACATCGTGGATGAGCAGGTGCGCGAGATCAGGGACGATCTGCCGCCGGGATTTTATCGCCGCCTGCCCAAGCTCGCGTCCGGCGAATTCCAGGGGTACCCGCGCGTGCTGGCCATTGCGTGGGCGTTTATATCGCACACCGACAGCCAGATTGACCCCTCGATTCTGCGCCGATTCGTGCTGGCCTATCAGCGCGTGCAACCGCTGACGATCGGCGAGCTGTGGGCGCTGGCGATCACGCTGCGCGTGGTGCTGGTGGAAAATCTGCGGCGGCTATCGGAGAAAATTGTGGCGACTCGGACGGCGCGCCAGGAAGCGGACGCACTGGCCGATAGCCTGCTGGGCCAGAACGGGAAGCCGCGAGTGGCGCCCCAAGCGGCGCTCGCGCGATTCGAGAAAACGCCGCTCGCGACGGCGTTTGCCGTCGAGCTGCTTCAGCGGCTTCGCGACCTTGATCCGGGCGTGGGGCCCGCGCTTCAGTGGCTCGATAAGCGCCTGAAGGAACAGAAAACCACCTCGGACGAGATCGTGCGCTCGGAACATCGCCAGCAGGCGGCCATGAACGTGACGGTGCGCAACATCATCACGAGCATGCGGTTTCTTTCCGCGTTCGATTGGCAGGTTTTTTTCGAGTCCATCAGCCTGGTGGACGAGATCCTTCGCCGCGACACGATCCACGGCGATTCCGATTTCATGACGCGCGATTCCTATCGCCATGCGATTGAGGATTTGTCGCGGCGATCGCGCCATACCGAAATCGAAATTGCGCGCCGGGTGGTGCGGCGCACCAAGCGCGTGCGGTTGCCGGGCCGCAACGGCTCGAGAGTGCGAGCGGCGCGAGCTGCCGATCCCGGTTACTGGCTAATTGGCGCGGGGCGTCCCGACTTGGAGCGGGAGCTCGAATTTCGGCTGCCGTGGCGGCGGCGGCTTCTGCGGCGTTATATGCGAGTGATGCTGCCGATTTATCTGGGCGGAATCGCGACGATCACGATCCTGGTGCTTGCGCTGCCGGTGCTGCGCGCGACAAACGCGAGGATAAGCGCCGCGGGACTGGCTTTGCTGGCGCTGCTCGCGCTGATTCCCGCCACCGATTTAGCCGTGGCCCTGGTGAACAGGCTGGCCAGCGACCTCTTTGGGCCGCGGATGCTTCCCCGGCTGGAGTTGAAGGAGGGAATTCCGGAACAGATGCGCACGATCGTCGTCGTTCCCGCCCTGCTGACGAACGAGCAGGAAGTGGCGGAACTGATCGAGCGGCTCGAAGTCCATTTTTTGGCGAATCCAGAGGGCTACGTGCACTTCGCGCTGCTTTCGGATTGGACCGACGCACCGGCGGAATCCATGCCGCTCGACGCCGAACTGCTTTCGGCGGCGAGCCAGGGCATCGCTCGCTTGAATGCGAGGTATGGCCCCGCCCCGGACGGCGGCGAAAGATTCCTTCTGTATCACCGCAAGCGCGTATGGAATCCCGGCGAGGAAAAGTGGATGGGCTGGGAGCGAAAACGCGGCAAGCTGCACGATTTGAATCATCTATTGCGCGGCGGGGAGCACCATTTCATTTCCGCCGAAGGCAAGCCCGTCGCGGCGCCGAGCCAAATCCGCTACGTGATTACCCTGGATGCGGACACGCGCTTGCCGCCCGCAGCGGCTTGCCAGTTGGTGGGAACAATTGCTCATCCCTTGAATCAGCCGGAGTTTTCCGCCGAAGCCGGCAGAGTGATTGACGGATACGGGGTGGTGCAACCTCGAATCACGCCCTCGCTGCCCGCCTCGCATGGCGGCACCCTATTCCAGCGCATATTTTCCGGGCCGCCGGGAATGGATCCGTATGCCTCGGCTGTGTCGGACGTGTATCAGGATCTTTTCCGAGAGGGTTCGTACACGGGCAAAGGCGTCTATGACTTGGACGCGTTTGAGTCGGCGCTCGCCGGTAAAGTGCCGGAAAATGCGCTGCTGAGTCACGATCTTTTCGAGGGCACCTTCGCCCGCGCGGCGCTGGCAAGCAATATCGAACTTTTCGAGGAATATCCGGCGCATTATCCCACCGGCACCGCGCGACAGCATCGCTGGGTTCGAGGCGATTGGCAATTGCTTCCCTGGATTCTGGGATTCCGAAAGCAATCGACGGGTCCCGGAACGCGCGCCCGAATTCCCGCGGTGGCGCGATGGAAAATGCTCGACAATTTGCGGCGTTCGCTCTCGCCGCTGGCCGCATTTTCCACGTTGATTGCCGCCTGGCTAATCCCCTCGGCATCACCGTGGATATGGACCAGGTTCATCGTCCTGATGATCGCGATTCCGGCGCTGCTGCCCTTCATGATCGGGATCAATCCGCGGCGCGGTGTTTCGAAGCGAAGCTACATTCGCGGCATCGTGACGGACCTGGCGCTGAGCGCCGCGCAAACGGGCCTGGGGCTTGCGTTCCTGGCCTACCACGCATGGCTAATGGCGGACGCGATCCTTCGGACGCTGTGGCGGACCATGGTGACGAAGAAGCACCTGCTCGAATGGGTGACGGCGGCGCAAGCGAGATATGCCGTAAACCTGCGGCTCGGCGGGATGTACAAGCGAATGGCCGGCGGCATCGTGCTGGCGATTGCTGCCGGGATCGCCGTCAGCCGCGCGGGGCACGATTCGCAGATGGCGGCGCTGCCGTTTCTCGCGGCTTGGTTCGCATCTCCCGCCATCGCACGATGGGTCAGCCTTCCCCCGAAGCCGAAGGGCGTACGGCCGCTCGCGAAAACGGATATCGAGACGCTGCGCTCGATTGCGCGGCGCACCTGGGGCTTCTTCGAAGAGTTTGCCGGCTCGAAAGAGAACAACCTGCCGCCGGATAATTTCCAGGCGGATCCGAAGCCCGTGGTGGCGCACCGCACGTCGCCCACGAACCTGGGGCTATATCTGCTCTCGACGCTTTCCGCGAACGATTTCGGCTGGATCGGCGCGATCGAGACCATCGAACGGCTCGAAGCAACGATGGAAACCATGTCGAAGCTCGATCGCTGCCAGGGGCATTTTTATAACTGGTACGACACGGAAACGCTGCGGCCGCTCGAACCGAGATACATCTCAACCGTGGATAGCGGAAACCTGGCAGGCCATTTGGTGGCGTTCGCCAATGGCTGCCGCAACTTGATGGAGGCGCCGATCTGCAAGCGCGCCCCCGATGGCTTGGCGGACGCCCTGCGCGAATCTCTCGATGCTATGGGCGGGCTGCCCGAAGCTTCGCGCGCGCAAGCGGCAAGCCGGCGGCAGCTCAAGGATTCCGCTGCGGGGCTTTCCGCGGCGCTGCGGCTGCCGGCAGCAACCGCCGCGGAAACGGCCGCATGGATTGCCAGCGCGAAGGAGCGCTCGGTGGCCTTCGCGGATTTGGCTCACGCGCTTGGCATTGAACGTGGCAGCGACGTCCCGACGGAACTCGCGCGATGGGCGAATGCCACAAAGGAGTGCGCGGAAAGCCATTTTCGCGACGCGCGACTGCTGATGCCCTGGATGGCGCTGGGCCCGCGCGAAATTACAGGCATCCGGGAGAGGCGCTCGAACACCGCGCTCGAAGCAAGCACGATCGAACTCTTTTTCCAAACTCTGCCTACGCTGGCTGACGCACCGGAACGCTGTGTTTCCGTGCTGCGGCAGATCGAAAAGTTGCAGGGCCTTGCTTCGCTGGAGCATTCGCCGGCCGCGCAGGAATCGGCCAAGCTGGCGTCGCTCGCGCAGGCATTCACACAATCGCGGCGCGAGGCGCTGTCGCTGATTCAGCGCGTCTGCGCGTTGATTGACAAGGCCGAAGCCATCTTCCGCTCGATGGATTTCGGTTTCCTCTATGACAAAACACGCAAGCTGCTTTCCATCGGCTATCGCGCCTCCGACGGCACGCTGGACCCGAACTGCTACGACATGCTCGCGTCCGAAGCCCGACTTGCCAGTTTCATCGCGATTGCGAAGGGAGACGTTCCCGCCAGCCATTGGTTTCGCCTGGGCAGGTCTCTCACACCCGTGGGCCGCGGATCGGCGCTGATTTCGTGGTCGGGGTCCATGTTCGAGTATCTGATGCCGGTGCTGGTGATGCGCTCGCCGGAAGGGAGCGTCCTAAACCACACCTACAACCTGATCGTGCAGCGGCAAATCGCGTACGGAGCCGCGCATCACGTGCCGTGGGGCACGTCGGAATCCGGCTATAACGTGCGCGACACGGATTTCACGTATCAGTACACGAGCTTCGGCGTGCCCGGATTGGGATTGAAGCGCGGGCTGAGCGAGGACCTGGTGATCGCGCCGTACGCCACGGCGCTCGCCGCGATGATCGCACCGCGAGCCGCCACGCGGAATTTCGCGCGGCTCGCGGAGGCGGGCGCCGAGGGCGAGTACGGATTCTACGAAGCGCTGGATTACACGGCCGACCGCATTCCCGAGGGCAAAAAAGTGGCCGTGGTGCGCGCCTTTCTTGCGCACCATCAAGGCATGTCGCTGATCGCGCTCGGCAACGTGGTGAACGACGGGATCATGCAATCGCGGTTTCACGCCGAGCCCATCGTTCAAGCCGCTGAATTGCTGCTGCAGGAGCGCACGCCGCGCGACGTGATGGTCGCGCGCCCCCGCGCGGAGGAAGTCTCCGTCGCCGCTCACGTGCGCGAGAGCATTCCCCCGCCCGTATACCGCGTGACGACTCCCCACGATCCCGCGCCACGGACGCACCTGCTTTCCAATGGCCGCTACTCGGTGATGCTGACGGCCGCAGGCTCGGGCTACAGCCGATGGCGCGATATCGCGCTTACCCGCTGGCGCGAGGATGCGACGCGCGATTGCTGGGGCTCCTACATTTATCTGCGCGACATCTACTCGAACCAGGTGTGGTCCGCCGGATTTCATCCCACCGGCGCCGAACCCGAAAGCTACGAAGCCTGCTTCTATGAAGACCGCGCGGATATCGTTCGCTCGGATCGCTCGATCACGACCGGCCTCACTGTGGTCGTCTCGCCCGAGGATGACGCGGAAATGCGGCGCCTGGCGATAACGAATCGGGGCAGCCGCGCGCGCCAGATCGAGGTTACCTCCTATTTCGAGGTGTGCCTGGCAACGCAAGCGGCGGACATTGCGCATCCGGCCTTTTCAAATCTCTTCGTGCGGACTGAATTCGCCCGCGAGGTGAGCGCGCTGCTTGCCAGCCGGCGCGGCCCTTCCGAATCTGACTCGCCGTTGTGGCTGGCCCACGTGGCTAGCGTGCAAGCCGAAACGCTGGGCGAGATGCAGTACGAAACCGACCGCGCGCGCTTCCTGGGCCGCGGGCACTCGCCGTCCGATCCCGTCTCGATTGTGGATGCGGCGCCGCTCTCGAATAGCACGGGTGCAGTCCTCGATCCGATGATGAGCCTGCGCTATACGATCCAGATCCCGCCCGGCGCCACCAGGCACATTACGTTTTCCACGCTGGTTGCGCCCACCCGCGAGGCCGCCCTTCATCTGGCGGAGAAATATCGCGACACACGGGCGTTTGAACGCCTTCTCACGCTCGCATGGACGCACGCGCAAGTGCAACTGCGGCACCTGGGAGTGACGCCCGAGGAAGCGTACGTGTTTCAGAAGCTGGCCAACGCCATTCTCTATGCCGATTGCGCCCTGCGCCCCTCCTCGGAGGTGCTGGGCAAGACGACGCTGGACCGGGGCGCTCTATGGGCGCAAGGAATTTCGGGCGATCTGCCCATCGTGCTCGCGCTGATCGGCGATGCGGAAGAAATGGGCGTGATCCGCGAATTGCTGCGCGCGCACGAATATTGGAGGACGAAGCAGCTTGCGGTGGACCTCGTAATCCTGAACGAGCGCCCGCCCTCCTACGACCAGGCACTGCACGAATCGCTCACCGGGCTTATGCGGCCGGACGACTTGAACGGCTCGGAAGAGGAGGCGCGCGCCCTTGGCCGCGTCTTTCTCCTGAGAGGGGACCTGCTGCCCGCGCACACGCGCGAAGTGTTGGAGGGATGCGCTCGCGCCGTGCTCTTTGCCCGCGGCGAAGGTCTCGCCGACCAGGTGATGCGCCTGCAACGCAGGCAGGCGACGCCCGCCGTCGTAAGCAAACCGCATGCGCAGCCGTCGGAACAAATTAGCGACTTGAGCGCAATTCCCGGCGAAGCGCCAGCGCTCGAGTTCTTCAATGGCCTGGGCGGCTTTTCCGATGGCGGCCGCGAATACGTCACCACTTTGAACGGCGGGGTCCGCACACCGCAGCCGTGGGTCAACGTGGTTGCCAACCCCGCGTTCGGCTTCCTGGTTTCGGAATCGGGCGGAGGATTTACGTGGTCGGTGAACGCCAGGGAGAACCAGCTTACGCCATGGTCCAACGACGCGGTGTGCGACCCCTGCGGCGAAGCAATTTACATCCGCGACGAGGACACCGGCGAGGTATGGACGCCGACGCCCTCGCCGATGCGCGACGACAATCGCCGCTACGCGGCGCGGCATGGGCAGGGATACAGCCGCTTCGAATCCGAATCGCACGGAATCGCCCAGGACCTGATCCAATTTGTTCCCATCGAGGATTCCATCAAGATTTCGCGGCTAACGCTACGGAACCAGTCCGGCCGCGCCCGCAAGCTTTCGATTACCGCTTATGTGGAGTGGGTGCTGGGAAGCTCTCGAAGCGCTACAGCTCCCTTTCTGATTTCGGAGAGCGATCCGCAGACGCGAGCTTTATTCGTTCGCAACGCCTGGTTCGGCGAATTCGGTGGCAGAATCGCCTTCGCCGATCTGGCCGGCGCGCAGCAATCGTGGACGGCTGACCGGTGCGAGTTTGTGGGCCGCAACCGATCGCTCGGAAGCCCGGCGGGACTCGACCCGAGCGCACGACTTTCCGGAGCAGTGGGAGGCGGGCTTGATCCGTGCGCGGCGTTGCAGACGGTGCTGAAACTCGAGCCGGGCGCGACTGCCGAGGTGGCGGTCTTTTTGGGCGAGGCAGCGGATCGCACGCAGGCGCGCGCGTTGCTCATGCGATATCGCGCCGCAAACCTGGAAGACGTGCTGGTCGCGGTCAAAAGGCATTGGGAGAACGCCCTGGGAACCGTTCAGGTCTCGACGCCCGATCCGGCGATGGACCTGCTGCTGAACCGCTGGCTTCTTTATCAGACTCTCGCCTGCCGCATCTGGGCGCGCGCGGGATTCTATCAGGTGAGCGGGGCCTACGGATTTCGCGATCAGCTTCAGGATGGCATGGCGCTCACCGTGGCGCGTCGCGACGTGACGCGCGCGCACCTTCTCCGCGCGGCGGGAAGGCAATTTCCCGAAGGCGACGTCCAGCACTGGTGGCACCCGCCATCGGGCCGCGGACTGCGAACGCGCATCACGGACGATTCGCTGTGGCTCCCGTACGCGGTAAATCAGTTCATCGAAACCACCGGCGATATGAGCGTGCTGGACGAAATGGTTCCCTTCCTTGAAGGCGAAACGCTCGCGGAGGGCCAAATGGAGTCCTACTTCGAGCCGCGAAAATCAGGGGCGGCTGTGACCCTGTTCGAACATTGCGCGCGCGCTCTCGACGCGCGGCTCGGGCTGGGCGCGCACGGACTGCCGCTGATGGGCACCGGCGATTGGAACGACGGCATGAATCGCGTCGGGGAGCGCGGCAAGGGAGAAAGCGTGTGGCTCGGCTGGTTTCTGCACACGATATTGTGGGAGTTCTCCAAAATCGCTGAGCTGCGCGGCGAAAGCGCGCGTGCGCAAAAATGGCGGCTGCACGTGATTGCCTTGAAGGCCGCGCTCGAGCGAGAGGCTTGGGATGGCGAGTGGTACCGCCGCGCTTATTTCGACGACGGCAGCCCGCTCGGCTCCGCGCATGCCCGCGAATGCCAGATTGACTCGATCGCGCAGACTTGGGCGGTGATTACCGGCGCGGCGGAATCGGCGCGTGCGGCACGGGCTGTGGACTCCGCCTGGGACCGGCTAGTGCGGCCCGCCGAGGGGCTCGTGCTTTTATTGACGCCTCCCTTCCGCGGGGGCGCTCCCGACCCGGGCTATATCGCGCGTTACGTTCCGGGCGTGCGGGAAAATGGCGGGCAGTACACGCATGCGGCCGTGTGGATGGTCTGCGCGCTCGCGGCACTATCGGATGGCGAAAGGGCCGCACAGGTGTTTCGGATGCTGAACCCGATCTCGCACGCCAATTCGCGCGCCGGCGTGCAGCGGTACAAGGCAGAGCCTTACGTCCTGGCCGGCGATGTCTACTCCGAGCCGCCTCATGTAGGTCGCGCCGGTTGGACGTGGTACACGGGTTCGGCGGGCTGGCTCTATCGTGCGGGGCTCGAATCCATTTTGGGGTTCCGGTTGCGGGGCATGGTCCTCCGATTGAATCCATGCATTCCGCGCGAGTGGCCCGGCTACTCGATCACATTCCGCTACCATTCGGCGGTCTATCGGATTCGTGTGGAGAATCCGTCAGGGGTCTCGCGCGGCGTTGCGCTGATGAGGCTGGATGGCGCCCTGCACGCCGGCCCGGTGGATATTCCCCTGGCGGACGATCACTCCGAGCACGAGATTCTGGTCGTGCTGGGATAACGGTTCGGACGAAAGGCGGCCCGCCGCAGGGCCGCCAAAGAAGAGCTACCTGTAATTGGCGGCTTGCAGTTCGAACATCTGCGCGTAACGGCTTCCGCTGCTGCGCACCAATTGTTCGTGCGCCCCCTGCTCGGCGATTCTTCCGTTTTCGAGCACCAGGATGCGGTCCACCATGCGCGTGGTTGAGAAGCGGTGGGAGATCAAGAGCGCCATTTTTCCGCGCGTAAGCTCGGCGAAGCGGTCGAAGACTTCGCGCTCGGAGCGCGCGTCGAGCGCCGCGGTCGGCTCGTCCAGAATCAGCAGCTGCGCCTCGCGCAGGTAAGCCCTGGCTAGCGCCATCTTCTGCCATTCGCCGCCGGAGAGGTCCACTCCGCCCTCGAAGCGGCAGCCGAGGATCTGGTCGTATCCCTTCGGCAGCTTGCGCACCACGCCTTCGGCAAGGCTCTTGTGCGCCGCCGAGCGGATGCGGAAGAGGTTCTCCTTCTCCTCGATTTGACCAACGGCGATGTTGTCCGACGCCGACATCTCGTATCGCGTGAAGTCCTGGAAGATCACACCTACTTCCTTCCACAGGCCCTCCTGGTCGTATTCGCGGAGGTCCACGCCGTCCAGCAGGATCTGCCCCTCGGTAGGATCGTAGAGGCGCGTCAGGAGCTTCACGATGGTCGTCTTGCCTTGGCCGTTCTCGCCGACGAGCGCGATTCGTTCGCCGGGATTGAGGCTGAAGCTGATGTTGTTCAGCACGCGGCGCTGATTCCCGGGATAGTTGAACGAAACATTGCGGAACTCGAACCCTTGGCGAATCGGCCGCGGCACGGGCAGCGCATTCGGCTTAGACGAAACCTTCGGCTTGACGGAGAAGAACTCGAGCAGGTCCGTAAGGAAGAGGGCCTGATCAGCGATGCCGGAAAATGTGGAGAAGACAGCCTGGATGTTGCTGCTGGTGCCGGCGATTGCGCCCGTGAGGAACATCATCTTCTCGATATCCATCCTGCCAGCCACCGTCAGGTAGACCACGAAAACATAGGCCCCGTAATAGCCTATGGTGCCCAGCAAGGTGAGAAACGATCCGGCCAACAGCCTTTGATTCGCGAGGCCGACGTTCTCCTTATGCAGCTTGTCCGAAATCCGGCGGTAACGGTCCACTAGATAGGCGCTCAGGCCGAAAAGCTTCAGTTCCTTCGCGCTTTCCTTGCTGCCGCCGAGAACGCGCAGGTAATCCAGCTCGCGGCGTTCGGGGGTCTGCCGGAAGCTCAATGAGTAGCCGAGGAAAGCGAAATGGCTCTCCCCCAGAAACGCAGGCACCACGCAGATGATGAGCCCCAGCAACAGCCAGGGCGAGAACCAGAGTATTCCGGCCGCCAGGCTTGCTGCCGTCACCACCTGCTGCACCAACCGGCCGGTCATTTGAATCATCATCACGCGGTCGGTGCCCTGGGCGCGGGCGCGATCGAGCTTGTCGTAGAACTGCGGGTCCTCGTAGGACGCCAAATCCAGCCGCGACGCATGCTCCATCGTCTTCGTGGCGATGTATCGCGTGAACTTGTCCGCCAGCACCGTATCGCAATAGTCCACCAGACGGCCCAGAATCGTTCCCAGCGTCGCCAACGCGAATTCGGCCCCTACGTACCACCAGAAATGCGGAAGCAGCGCTCCCTTGTGGGTGCTCACCACCGTGATCGCCTTAATGATGACGGCGGTCACGGCGACCATTCCGAGCGGAATCAGCGCGGCGATCAGCCGGAAGAATAGCCCGCCAGCCGTGATCCCCGGCGCCGCTTCCCACACCATCTTGAGCATGGGCGGCACGTTCTTGAGCGCCTGAATTCGCTCGCGCCACTTGTCCCACGCGCTTTCTCGTTTTTCAGGGATCGGCAAGGCTTCCGTGTTCATTTCAGTCTGCGCCCCATTCAACTTCCGGGGATGGAGTGTGCAACTGTGGTGCCAGTCGGCCGTGCTTGCAAGTAACAGTTGGCACAGGGCTTAGGGGGGATAAAGAAAACCAGCCACTGCGATTTTTCCCACGACCCGGCAACTTCTCTCTACAGGTTTTTCCGGCGCCAGACGCGCGAACGGGCGGATGAGGTGCCAAGCTGCACCTACCCGCCCGCCTCTTGATTGCGCCGCAGAATTGGCGCGCGCGAATTACATCTGGGTTACCTGATCGCGATATGCATCCTTGCCGGCCTGCACCGCATCCTGCACCTTGTCCTTGGCCCGGCGCACCGAGCCTTCCATCTGGCCTCGAAGGTCGCTCGCTTTCTGCGATACGTAGTCCCTGCCTTGGCGTGTCTTCTCCGCGATAAAATCGCGCGTTTCTTCGCCTGACCGAGGCGCTACCAGCAGGGCAACCAGCGTTCCCACGCCCACGCCTGCCAAGAATGCCCCGATTCCGATCCTGCCGTTGTACTCTCGCATAAAATCCTCCCCTTTTTTCGAGCGCCGCGCCAGCGTGACGCCACGTAAAGAACCAAGGATGCGAGCCTGCTGGCGCCGAGGGCAATACGGCGACTGCTGTAGTCCCCCCGCCGGGCCGCGGATTCAGTTGCACAGCGTGTGCGTTCTGCCACGGAGGCATGTTGCTCGCGCCCGCCACCGCTTCCCTTCGGGTCGCCCAGTCGGCTGCTAACCCTTGCAGATTCATGGCTCGGTTCATGCCTTCCGGCAGGACGGTCGCGCTGGACGTTTGGCGAAGGGCCTGCTTTTCGCAATTGCGAGTTTGATTATGGCGGCTGCGGATAAGGAGCGGCGATGCACAGCGTAACGGCGTTCGTGGAAATAGCGGGTGCGGTGATGGCATCGGTGGCGCTTGCGATCGGCCTCGAGTGGCTTTCGCTGATCTGGCTGATGCGCGCGATGCCGGGCCGCAGCCGCTCCGATATCGAGAAGCGGCGTTAGCCGGCCTGCGGGCCGCGGCTGAGAATGGCGGAGGAAAAATGCTGTTCCTCAAATATTTGCTGCTTTTTATCGGGATCGGATCCTTTGCGGCGGCGGCTGCGGTGGCGGCGTTTGACGCGTTCTTCAAATACGATCTCGGACGCTTCCTCCGCAGGGCGGCTGCGCCGGACGCAGCGGAATCCGCCTCGCCGCGAGCGCGGCCACGGTTTGCGGCGCCTGCCGTGATTCGATGGCCGCTTGCCGGAAAATTCGTGGCGGCGGGGGCGGCGGCGCTGTTGTGCTCCTCGAGCATTGTGGTGGTCCCGGATGGAGAGGCAGGGGTTCGCATCAGCCAGCTATCCGGGGTACAGCCGGGAGCGCTCTATGCGGGCACCCATCTGGTGACGCCGCTGATTGATCGCATCCAGCTCTACGACATCCGCGACCGGGTGTTTTCGACGGTGGCGGCGGAAGGCTCGCGGGAAAAGCTCGAGGTGCTGACGGTGCAGGGGCGCGAGGGCCTCTCGATCGGGCTGGCGGTGACCGTTCGCTATCGCATTGATGCCGGCAAGCTCGACTACATTCAGGCGAATCTGCCGCAGCCGGTGGACGCTGAAATCGTCGAACCGGTGGTCACCAGCGTGTTTCGCGATCTCGCGCCCAATTATGATGTTCGCGACATCTTCTCCGCGAAGCGCGCGGAATTCCGCGACCGGGCCGCGCGAACCATCACGCAAAAATTGGCGCCGGATTCGATTCTCGTCAAGGAAGTGATGCTGCGCAAAATTCAGCTTCCGGGCGAATACGCGCGGGGACTCGAAGGCCTGCTGGAAAAGGAGCAGCAGGACGATCAGACGTCGGTGGAAGTGCAGATCCAGCAGAAGATGGTGAAGATCTCCGAATCGCAGGGCGAATCGGCGCGGATTCGCGAGGTGAAGAAGGCGGAGGCCGACGGGCAATCGCGGGTGATCATGGCCAAGGCCGATTCGGACGCGATGCAGTACACGCTGCCGCTGAAGCAGAAGCAGATCGAGCAATCGCGGCTCGAGGCCGAGGCGCGCAAGGAAGCGATTATTCAGAATGCCGAAGCGGAGGCGCAGGCCAAGGTGATTGACAGCAAGGCCGAGCAGCAGCGCGATGAACTGCTGGCCGAGGCGGAGGCGAATCGCATTCGCGTTACGTCGAAGGCCAACGCGGCGCAGCTCGAACTCGAAGCCGCAGCCCTGAAATCGAATCCGCTGCTGGTGCAATACACGGTGGCGCAGAAGCTTTCGGACAAGGTGCAGATCATGCTCGTACCAAACGACGGAAAGTTCTTTTTCACGAACGACGTGTTGCGCTCGGCAATGGCCGGGGAGGCGCCCGGAGCGGGCGATCCCCCGAGCGACGCCGCAAAGCGCTAAGGATTCTCGGGCGGCAGTCGCGGGCCTGGCTAGGGACCCGCGAGTGCCGCTTCCGAGAGGGCTGCCGGCAAAAACCCTTGCGGGTGGCTTCGTCCGGCATGGCAATGCGGCGCGATCCCCTGCCCCCCAGCAACGTCGCGCAGCACCGGGCCGTGCCGGACGAGGCCACTCGCCGGCGGACTTCACGGATCGGCACATAATTTCCGGAAGGGGCTTGCACCGTATATTAGAACGGAGCCGAGCCTTTGTTTTCAGTGACTTAGGGGGATTTCTAATCCCCGTACCGTAGATTAGAAAGTGGGATTGGGGCGGGGCGGGGTGAAGGGGCGGGGCGTCTATCGGCTTCCTGAGGCGGGGGTGAGTTGCGATAAACATGCAGCCGCAGGTTACCATAAGATTAACAGAATGTCAATAACAAAATGGGGGAAAAATGGGGCGACCGGGGGGGCATCGGAGAGACGGAATTCGGGTGTGCTATGATGACCGGCCGCGAAGGCGCGGCAGATATGATGCGGTTTCCCCGCCGATTCCTTCCACTCCTTTGCACGCTGCTGTTCGCGTTGCTTCTTGCACGTTCCCAGGCAAATGCGCAGGCTCAATCCTCGTCGCAGATTGCCGCGTCCGCAGCGATGCCCTCCAGATGGAATGACGCTGTGAATAAACTGGCGGCGGAGATAGCCGCCGCGGCGAAACCCGCGAAGGCGATTGTGCTCAAGTTGGAGAACCAATCTCCGATTTCCGAAGCGCAGGCCGCGGCCGTTCGCGAGGGGCTTGCCTCGCAACTTCGCCAGTCGAATCTAAGTGTGCGGTTCGCGCCGGCCGCGGCCAGTAATCCGCCAGCCAATCCGCCCGCGGGGGCGGACACGGCAAACGTCCGCGTGGTGCTATCGCAGGGCGCGGACGGGCTACTGTGGATCGCGCAGGTGGAGCGCGCGGATTCGCGGCAGGTGGCGATCGTGCCCGTGCCGCAGGCCGCAGCGCCGGCCTTGCCGGGCCGAATACCGGTGTTGCAGCGGCGCATTGTGTACCAAGGGCGCGAACCTATCCTCGATTTCACCGTAAACCGGCAGGGCAACGTGGATTCGTGGCGCGTGTTAGGTGACGGCGGGCTGGCGGAATTTACGGCGCCGTTGAGCGCGGGCGCGGATTCCATACCGATAACCAGGAAGCCGCTTCGGAATGCCCCTGCCTCGCGCGACCCGCGCGGCCGCCTTGCGATCAACGCGGCGGGATATCCGGCGATTCTTCTGGGCAACACCTCCTGCGCGGAAAGTCCCGGCGAGTCGTCGCTCTTTTGCGGCGGGCAGGCTGCCGCGGAATGGCCGATTGGCGGGGGCTGGCGGGCGACTTACGACGGCGATCACAATTATTTCCAGGCGACGTCACTCACGTCGGACATCTCATCGTGGAAGCTTCCGGCCTTTTTCTCCGCGGCGACATTCGAGCCGGCGCAGGGTGCGGCGGAAATAATTCTGTCGGAATTGGACGGCAAGGCGCGCCTTTATTCCCGTGGGACGGATGCGCCGAAATCGGTTTTCTCCGGCTGGGGGGATGAGGTGGCGACGCTGCCGGCGAATTGCGATCAGGATTGGCACGTTCTCGCGGCCGGCACGGGGGATTGGACGCAGCCGGATTTCGTTCAGATGTACCGGGTCGAAAACGGGCAGGCGAGTGCCGAAGGGGAGCGCCTGAACCTGCCGGGGCCGGTGCTCTCGATTTGGAGGGCGCCGGGCGAAAGCTCGGTACGGATGATTTCGCGCAATCTCGAGACAGGAATGTATGAAGCGTCCGTTCTATCCGCTTCTTGCGGCAATTAGCATCCTGCTGATCGCGCTGCCGGCAAGGACGGCGCGCCGGCCGCGCTATGGCGGCACGCTGCGGCTCGAAATCGAAGCCGCGATTCATTCGCTCGATCCGGCCGTGGCCGCGGCAAGCCCTGCTGAAGCTGCCGCCAAGGAGCAGTTGGACGCGCTGCTCTATGATTACCGCGGGGATCATCGCGGGGAAAGCCGCGGCGCCGGAGGAACTTTCACGGGCAGCGGCGCCTTCCGAATTTCGGCGTGGGAACCGGGCAAGCACGTGGTGCTCGCGGCGAATGACGATGCTCCCGGCGGGAGGCCCTTCCTCGACGCGATAGACGTGCAGATGGGCCGCCCGGCGCGACAGCGAATGCTCGACCTGGAACTGAATCACGCCGACGTGGCCGAAATCCCGGCGGGGGATGCGCGACAAGCCGCCGCGCGCGGCATTCGCTTGAGTATTTCCAATCCCGACGAACTGGTGGCCATCGAATTCGCCCCCGGACGAAAGATCGCGGAGGATGCACCCGCCCGCCAGGCCCTTTCCCTGGCGGTTGACAGGGCCGCTATCGCCGCCTTTCTGCTGCAAAAAGAAGGGCAGGCGGCGGGCGGCATTCTGCCGCAATGGTCGAGCGGAACGGCGTTCCTTTTCCCGACGACGTTTGACCCCGCGTCCGCCCGGCAACTGTGGTCTGAAATCCCCGGTTCGCCCAAGCTCATGCTGGGATATGATTCGGACGACCCCTTGGAACATATGATTGCAGAGCGCATTGCGGTGGACGCACAGGCAGCAGGGATTTCGCTCGCGGCTCAACCGAGCGCTTCCGGCGCCACGGCGCGCGCGGACGATCGCGGCGCAGTGGATGCGCGCCTGATTCGCTGGCGAATGCCTTCGCCGCGTCCCGGCCCCGCGCTGGCGGATTTCGTGGCGTTTGCCGGACCGCAAGCCGCGCTGGGCGCACCACCGCTGCCTGACGCGCCTGACAAGGCTTCACCCGAACAAATTTATCAATGCGAGGCAGGAATCATCGCCGAAGGCCGGGTGATCCCGCTGGTGTGGTTGCCGCAGGTGTACGGCTTGAGCGCGCGGGTGCGGGATTGGAACGCGCCGGCGCCGGGCGCCGGATGGCCGCTGGCAGACGTGTGGCTGGATGGGGGCGCGCCATGACGTTTCGCGGGAAGCTTTTCTGGATTTTTATTTTGGCGCTGGTCGTATCCGTTGGATTGGTGGCTGCGGGAGTGACGGTTGCGACGCGGCGCGCCTTCGAACGCATGAACCGCGATCACACGCAGGCGCTGATCACGCAATTTCAGCACGAGCTGGAAAATCGCCGCCACGAAGTAGTTCGCCGCGTGCAGGGCATCGCCGATGCGGAACCGACGGTGCAGATGGCGATTGATCTGGCGCGCCCGCAGGCGGACGTGTCGGTATACGTGAACGAAGCGCAAAGCGTTTCCCGGTCGTATCAACTGGATTTCCTGGATTTCGTGGGCAACGACGGCTCGATCATTTCGTCCTCGGAGTGGCCGGCGCGCTTCGGCTACAAAATGCCGTGGATCGCCCAAGCGGAGGATTGGGCCGGGCTGGGTTCTTTTCTGGCGAAGATGGATACGCAGGAGGGGCCGGCGGTGGCGCTGGTGGCCGTCTCGACCGTGCGCGTGGGCGACCGCAACCTCTTCATCCTGGGCGGAGAAAAACTGGGGCAGCAGTTCCTTTCGTCGCTCGCGCTTCCCACGGGAATGCGCGCGCTGCTCTATCTGAATCTCGATCCAAAATTCCAGGCGTCGGACCTGATTGACGCCACTGGTCCGGCGCTCGAGGCGGAGCGATTTACGCCCTTGATCGAAAGGGAGCGCCAGCATCCGAGCGAATTCCGGACGACGATTTCCTGGAGCCGCGATGCGGCGAGCGCCGAAGTGTTTCACGCGCTGCCGCTGCTGGGGCGGCACAAAGAGCTGCTGGGCGTGCTGCTGGCCGGAAATTCGCGCGGCGATCTGGTGACGCTGGAGCGCCATATTCGCTGGCTATCGCTGGCGGTGGTTGGAATCGGATTTCTTTTCGCGGCGCTGATCGGCTGGTGGGGAGCGGCGCGGGTGACGCGGCCGGTGCGGAGGCTGGCCGCGGGGGCGCGAGACGTCTCCGCCGGGCAATGGCACACGCGGGTGGACGTCCGCGGGCGCGATGAAATCGCGCAGCTGACGCGAGCATTTAATCAGATGGTGCAGCAACTGGTGGAGCAGCGCGAGCGGCTGCTGCAAGCCGAGCGCGTGGCCGCGTGGCGCGAGCTGGCCCGGCGGCTAGCTCACGAGCTGAAGAATCCGCTCTTCCCCTTGCAGACGACCGTGGAAAATCTCCGCCGCGCGAAAGAGCAGGATCCGGCGCAATTCGACGAGGTGTTCCGCGAATCCACCGGCATTCTGCTTTCGGAAATCGAGGCGCTGGGCAAGATCGTGGGCCGGTTCAGCGAATTCGCGCGCATGCCGCAGCCGGAGCTTGGCCCGGTGAACGTGAACGAAGTGGTTCGCGACGTGGTGAAGCTGTTTGAAGCGCAGTTTGGCGCCGTGGGCCGGCCGCCGATCATGCCCGAACTGCATCTGGATGAACGCTTGCCCGTGGTGCAGGCCGATGCGGCGCTGCTGCACCGCGCGGTGGAAAACCTGGTGCTCAACGCGATGGACGCGATGCCTGCGGGCGGCGTGCTGATGCTGCGCACGGGCTCGCAGAATGGCGAGGTTCATCTGGAGGTTTCGGATACAGGCGCCGGGCTGACGCCGGAGGAATGCGAGCGCCTCTTCACGCCCTACTACACGACGAAGCAGCACGGAACGGGGCTTGGCCTGGCGATCGTGCAGTCCGTGGTGAGCGATCACGGCGGGCGCATATCGGTGGAAAGCGAGACGGGCGTCGGCACATCCTTCCACATCGAGCTTCCCATTACTCCGCCGCATCGGCCCGCAGGGGCCGGCCACCTTCTGCCGCCCGCGGAAGTTCTGGGTCGAGGCAAGTAGTCCCGTGCCGGCGAAGGCCCACATTCTGATTATTGATGATGATGCGAACACGCTTGCCTCGCTGGCGCGCGCCTTTCGGCTGGCCGGGCATGAGGCGGCGGTGTGCGACAACGCCGCGCGCGCGCTCGATCTGGCGAAATCCGAGCATTTCGACCTGGTGCTTTCCGACGTGGTGATGCCGGGCCGCGACGGAATTTCGCTGCTCGAAGACTTGAAGAATGCCGGGGCCGGGTCGCCGGTGGTGATGATGTCCGGCCAGGCGAGCATCGAAATGGCGGTGAAGGCTACGCGGCTGGGCGCGGCGGACTTCCTTGAAAAGCCCGTCTCGACGGAAAAGCTGCTGCTGACGGTGGAAAACGCGCTGCGGCTGAAGCGGCTCGAGGACGAGAATCACGATTTGAAGCGGCGGCTGGGGCGGCATCGCATTGTCTGGTCGAGCGACGCGATGCGCGAACTGATGGCGCAGGTGGAGCAAGTGGCCGCCGCGGAGACGCGCGTGTGCATCCGGGGCGAGACGGGCACCGGGAAAGAATTGATCGCGCGGGCGCTGCACGAAAAAAGCCCGCGGCACAACGGGCCGTTTATTTCGCTGAATTGCGCGGCGATTCCCGGCGAGTTGATGGAGACGGAGCTTTTCGGGCACGAGAAAGGATCCTTCACCGGCGCGGCGGCGCGCCACGCGGGAAAATTCGAGCAGGCGCATCGCGGCACGCTTTTTCTGGACGAGATCGGCGATATGCCGATGCCGATGCAGGCCAAGCTGCTGCGCGTGCTCGAGGAGGGCGAAATCGAGCGCGTGGGCGGCGATAAGCCGATTGCGGTGGACGTGCGCGTGGTGGTGGCCACGCATCGCAATCTGGAGGAGCAGGTTCGGCAAGGCACGTTCCGCGAGGACCTGTATCATCGCGTGTTCGTGTTTCCGCTGGTGCTGCCGCCCTTGCGCGAGCGGCCCGGGGACATTCCCGCGCTCGCCGAACATTTTGTGCGGCAGCTTGCCGAGCAGAACAATTGGAAGCCGCGCGACTTTTCGGCTGAGGCGTTGCAGGCGCTGGCGCGGTATTCGTGGCCGGGCAACGTGCGCGAGTTGCGCAACGTCGTCGAGCGGGCGCTGCTGCTCGCTTCGGGCGACGTGGTGCAGCCATCCGAAGTGGAGCGCGCGCTTCCGAGCCGCGCGGGCTGGGCGGCGCGTTCGCCTTCCGCCGAAGCACCGGGCATCGGGCTGCTTTCGCAGCGCGTGGAGGCATTCGAGCGCGAGACGCTGCTGGCCGAGCTAAAGCGCAATCATCATCACATGACCAACACGGCGAAGGCGCTGGGGCTGGAGCGCAGCCACCTCTACAAGAAATGCCAGCAGCTTGGGATTGACCTTCGTTCACTGCGGCAGACGGATTAGCCGCGCTGCGGGAAAAATTTCGCGAAAAATAGGTGAGTGGGCAAGTAACCCACCACCGCAACGAAAATGATCGTGACCGCGACGTGCGCCGGCGCAGGCCCCCAGGCGCGATGGAAGAATGGGTCGGTGAAGGCGTAGTTCAGATTCATCGCGGGAGGGGTGAGGCGCGAGGCGGCCAGCGTCGCCAGCGCGATGGCCGTTTGCAGGGCGAATGCGCGACCGTCGTATCCCACCCGGCGCAAGGCCCACAGCAGAACGATCACGATTGCGATGTGATAGAAGGAAAGCAGACGCACCCAGAACGGATGGCTTGCGTCGAAGAGATACTCCGTGCCGCCGATCAGATGATGGCCGAGCACGGCCTGCCAGCCGGCGTCGAGCGCCCAGGCAATCCCGACGAACAGGGTGCTGACGGCTTGGCTCGAGATCAGCAGGCGGCTATTGATCCAGAAGCCGATGCAGGTGAGGATTACGGCTATGTCGCACAAATGCAGAAAGTTAATCGGCCCCCAACTGAGCCAGTACGCCGGCGCCCAGAGGAGCATCCAAAGGAGAGCGGCCCAGCGGGCGATGGGCGGGAATTTTGCGCTTGGGGCGGAGGGATGGTTGGTGTCGCGAGGTGGCATCGTGGCGGCTGATCGTATCAGAGTGGCGGGTCAGAACGGCGGGCCAGAGTGGTGGGTTCGGCGCGGCTTGGCCGGATTACTGCCTGGGAACGCGAGGCCGTGGCGGCATTTGGCGACATATGCGGGACATGCGACAATTGGTTGAGAGTCCAGGGGCGGGGAGTTCGGCGTAAGCGGAAGATGATCGGACCATTTCAAATTTTGTTGGCGACTCGCGCCGCTTCAGCCGCGGCGTCGGCGGCGGGGGGCCTTTTTGCGTGGGGGGCGGCTGTTCCCTCGGCGCAGATTTTCGGGCGCACCGTGCGGCGCACGGGCGATCTTTCCACGATGGCGCTGACGTTCGACGACGGCCCGAATCCCGCGGTGACGCCGGAGCTGCTGGATATGCTGGACCGGCATGGAGCTTCGGCTACGTTCTTCCTGATCGGCAAGCGAGTGCGGCAATTCCCCGACATTGCGCGTGAGATTGCCGCGCGGGGACATACGATCGGCAATCATACGGATGCGCATCCCGGGCTGACGCTGCTTTCTTCGCGGCGGATCGCGGACGAACTGAGCCGCTGCGACGATGCGATCGCCGAAGCCGTGAATATTCTGCCGCGGTGGATGCGGCCTCCCTTCGGGCTGCGCGGGCCGCAACTGCAGCGAGTTCTGCGGCAGCGGCGGCGAATCAGCGTGGCGATGTGGTCCCGCTGGGCGCGCGATTGGAAGCCGCAGCAGACGCATACGGTGATTCAATCGCTATCGAGGGCGCGGGGCGGCGATATCGTGCTGCTCCACGACGGCGACCACCGCAGCACGCGCGGCGACCGCCGGCATACCATTGATGCGCTGGATTACTGGCTTCCGCGCTGGAAGCAGGCCGGAATCGGCTTCGTGAAGCTCGACGAAATCGCCGAACAGCCCGAGCAGCCCCAGGCCGCATGAACGACAAAAAGTATTACAACGAAAAAGAAGAAACGAAGCAGATGCCGCTGGTGTGCCCGCACTGCCGCGAGGAAAGTACGTATCCGGTGCGATGGATGGTGCGCTCGAAGCGGCCGCAGCTTCCCCCGGGATCGAACGAGCAGGACCGCGAGGCCTTCGCGAAGGCGCGGTCGTATATGGTGCGCATTGACAACATGGTGGCCTGCCGCAATATTCGCTGCCGCAAACGCTTCGACCTGACCGGGCAGACGGTATTCCTGATCTGACGGCGCGCTTCGCCCCTTAGCCGCGGGAAGGATTCAATTCTCAGTTAACGCCGGATGGTTTATCCTCGAAGCATCTAACGGCTGCAATCGGGCATCCCTACGAAGAGAAGCACTCGGGGGGAATATGGCAATCCGTCCACCGCGTCTACGCAGTGCCCTTCCCATTCTTGCTGTGCTGTGCGCGGCCGGCGCGGCCAGGGCGCAGGAAAGCGGGCCGATGCGCGCGCCCTCCGTGGTGCAGCAGAGCACGAATCGGACGCCGCCTGCGCAGGATCCCGGCGAGACCAGCGCGACGAAGGCCGCAACGCAACCCGCCGCTTCGGCCACGATTGAAGTGCCGAGCGGCACTCACATCCCGCTGATTCTGCACAACGCGATTTCCACGCGCAGCGCGCATCCGGGCGATCCGGTGTACTTCGAGACGGTGTTTCCCGTGATCGAAAACGGCAAGGTGGTGATCCCGGCGGGATCCTACGTGAGCGGCGAAGTGACAGAGGCGAAGCGGCCGGGGCGCATCAAGGGTCGCGGCGAGATTCGGATTAAGCTCACGACGTTGATTCTGCCCAATGCGTATACCGTGAGCCTGACGGCAGCACCTGGAAATGCCGGCACCGGGGGAAATGAAACCACGGATAACGAAGGCAAGATTAAGGGCGATACAGATAAAGGCTCCGACGCAGGGACCGTGATCAAATCAACCGCCGCGGGCGCGGGAATTGGCGGGCTGGCGACGGCGAGCCCGAAAGGCGCCGGAATAGGCGCTGGGGTGGGCGCGGCGGTGGGGCTGGCAAGCGTGCTGATGACGCGCGGCCCCGAGGCCGAACTGCCGCGCGGCACGACGCTCGAAGCCATCCTCGATCACCCGCTGCGGCTCGATGCCAGTAAAGTGCAGTTCACCGGCCCGGGCCAGGCGTCTTCGCTTCCCGGTCCGCCGAATCGCGAGCCACAGCGCAGCAAGGCGCCATTCTGAAGCCTCCTCTGAAAGATTGAACGACCTATCGGCCGGCATGCCGAACCGCTGGCGCCGGCGGCAGTGTGCTAAAATAGCCGCTCCGAAGACCGCCGATGCCGACGCGCAAACTCCGCATTTCCATCGTGGAATATCTGAATACCGCGCCGCTGGTCTGGGGCTTCACCGAAGGCCCGCTGACCGGCAAATACGATCTCTCGTTCACCGTGCCTTCGCAGTGCGCCGAAGCGCTTCGCCGCTCGGACGTGGACGTGGCGATTATTCCAGCCATCGAGTATCAGCGGATGGAAGGCGTGGTGGCGCTGCCCGGAATGGCCGTGGCGGCCAAGGGGGAAGTGCGAAGCATACTGATCGTCGCGAAGAAGCCGATCGAAATGGCGAAGCGCGTTGCGCTGGATAGCAGCTCGCGCAGCTCGGCGGCCATTGCGCGATTGCTGGCGGCGGACCTGTGGCATATCTCGCCGGAGTTCATCGAAGTGCCGCCGGAACCTTCGGAAATGCTGCGGCAGGCGGACGCCGCGCTGGTGATCGGCGATCCCGCGCTGCGCATTGCCCTGAAAATGGATGCGCTATCCGGGAAATCGCCCAGCGGCGAGCAGTGCTGCCAGGGCGACCCGGACGAAATGCCGGTGCCCGGATTCGAGACGCTCTTCGTCTACGACCTGGCGCATCAATGGCGCGAGCTGACCGGCAAGCCTTGCGTGCTGGCGATCTGGGTGGGCCGGCGCGAGGCGATCACGCCCGAAGTGGTGGCGGATTTTCAGGCGTCGAAGCAATTCGGCGTGGCGCACATCGCGGATATCGCCGAAGCGGCATCGCTGAAGCTCGATCTTCCATCGCGCCCCCTGGAACGCTATTTGACCGAAAACATTCATTTCGATTTGGACGCCGAAAATCTCGAGGGCCTGCGGCTTTATTACGAGCGCGCCGCGGCTGCGGGATTGATTCCGCGCGCGCGGCCCCTGGAATTTGCAGCCGCCGCGGCGAAGGCGGGCGCTCGGCCATGAGCCTGACTCCGCAGGCGGCGCTCGACCTCTTCCATTCCGACGATCTGATCGGAATCGGCATGGCCGCAAACGAAATGCGGCGCAGCAAGACGGACGCGCGGGTCGCCACCTATCAGATTGATCGCAACATCAACTACACCAATTTTTGCACCGAGTACTGCTCCTTCTGCGCTTTCTACCGGCCGATGGGCTCGAAGGACGGCTACGTGCTGCCGCTCGAGACGATTTTTCAGAAAATCGAGGAAACGATCGCGCTGGGAGGCACCGGCATACTCCTGCAAGGCGGACTGAATCCCGAGCTGCCGATGGAGTTCTACGAAAAGATGCTGAGTTCGATCAAGCAGCGCTTTCCGCAGATCCATTTGCACTGCTTTTCGGCGCCGGAAATCATCTGCATCTCGGAAGTGGCGGGATTATCCATCCGCGACACAATTGCCCGCCTGCGCGATGCGGGGCTCGATTCGATTCCGGGCGGCGGCGCCGAAATTCTGGATGACGAAGTGCGCGCGCGCATTTCGCGCCTGAAATGCCGCTCCGACGAATGGGAAGCGGTACACCGCGCCGCGCATTCGCTCGGCATGAGGACCACGGCCACCATGATGTTCGGTTGCGGCGAGGAAACGCGCCATCGCGTGAACCATTTCGAGCGCATTCGCCGCATCCAGCAGGAGACGGGCGGCTTCACCGCCTTTATCCCGTGGATTTTCGCCCCGGAAAACACGCCGCTCGGCAAAAAAATTCCCGAAACGACGGCGTTCGATTACCTGAAGACGCTCGCCATCAGCCGCCTTTACCTGGACAACATAGATCACATCCAGTCCAGCTGGCTCACTCCGGGCATCAAAATCTGCCAGGTCGGGCTGCAATTCGGCGCGGACGACGTGGGAAGCATTCTGATCGAGGAAAACGTCGTTTATGCCGCCGGCGTCCGCAACCGCACCAATGAATCCGAGCTGCGCCGCATCATTTCCGATGCCGGCTATATGCCCGCGCAGCGCGACACGCTGTACCGCTCGTACGTCTGGAAGCCTGCGACCGCAGCCGCAATCGCCTAGACCGCCGCAGACCCGCCCGCCAGTTTTAATTTGAATTGTCACGGGGATGTCACTTCGGTTGTCACTTGAAATACTTGAAACGCGATAGTTCCGTGCGCGTCTAACGTGTGCTAGATTTACGCCCGTTCTTGGGAAGGTAATATCCATGACTCGGCTTCGCTTTTGGTCCGCCATGCTGGCGTTGCTGGCGCTCTGCGCGATTCCGCTGGGCGCCCTCCGCTCCGCGCAGCGCGATGATCCTCTGCTCGCGGCGATGCAGCGCGAATTGAAGCGCGCCACCGCGGGGCTCGCGAAATCCGATCCGGCGCCTTACTATCTCCAATACACCGTCGCGGACATCAATGGATCGGTGATGGCCGCGACCAACGGCAGCATCGTGCTTTCCACCTCCACCGAGCAGCGCGCCGCGGACGTGGTGATGCGCGTAGGCGCGCCCGCGCTCGACAACACCCACGGCCAAAGCCGCGCATCCGGCATCAGCTCCGGCACGCTTCCGCTGGGCGATGATCCAGACGCGATTGCCCGCGTGCTATGGCTGCTCACCAATCAGGAATACGAAAAGGCTTCCGCCGCGTTCACCCGCGTGAAGACCAGCGAGGCCGTGCAATCAGAGGAAGAGGACAAATCCCCCGATTTTTCGCAGGATGCAGCGCAGGTCCATCTGGATGAGTCCCGCCCTCGGATTCAAATGGATACAGACGGCTGGCAGGCTCGCTTGCGCGGGATTTCCGCCGTCTTCCGCAAGCATGCGGACGTCTACACATCCTACGTGATGCTCACCACGGACTCGAACCGCTCCTATCTCGCGACCAGCGAAGGCGCGGCGCTGATCCGCCCATCGGCGATGAGCCGGCTGATCATTCAAGGCGAGACGCGCGCGGACGATGGCATGGATTTGATTCGCATCGAAACATTTGAGGCGCCCTCGCCGGACCAGCTTCCCTCCGAATCGGTGCTCGAGGCGAAGGCGGAGAAAGTCGCGTCCGATTTGAAAGCCTTGCGCGCGGCGCCCGTAGCCGATCCCTATGCCGGGCCGGCGCTGCTTTCCGGCCGCGCCGCTGCCGTCTTCTTCCACGAAGTTTTGGGGCACCGCCTGGAAGGCCATCGCCAGCGTGGCCAAAATGAAGGGCAGACGTTTACGAAGAAGGTGAACCAGCAAGTGCTGCCCTCCTTCCTGACGGTGGTGGACGATCCAACGATACACGAGATGAACGGCATCCCTCTCGCCGGTTCATATTCTTACGACGATGAAGGCATCCCCGCGCAGCGCGTGGTCGCCGTCCAGAATGGCATCCTGAAAAATTTCCTGATGTCGCGCATGCCGATCACCGGCTTCAGCCACTCGAATGGTCACGGCCGCCGCCAACCGGGGCTGATGCCCACGGGTCGCCAGGGAAATTTGATCGTCACCTCGACGAACACCGTACCGGACGCCGAGCTTCGCAAGCGTTTCGTGGAGGAAATTAAAAAACAGGGCAAGCCGTACGGCCTCTATTTCGAGGATATTCAAGGCGGCTTTACGCTCACGCAGCGATCCTCGCCGCAGGCGTTTCAAGTTCTTCCGGTGATGGTGTGGCGCGTCTATGCGGACGGGCGGCCGGACGAATTGGTGCGCGGCGTGGATATTGTCGGCACGCCGCTGAGCGCGCTGAACAACATCATCGTGACGGGCGACAAGCTCGAGGTCTTCAACGGCGTCTGCGGCGCGGAATCCGGCCAGATTCCCGTGGCCGCCGCCGCGCCGGCGATGCTCTTTTCCGAAATCGAAGTGCAGAAGCGCCGGAAAGGCACCGATCGCCCGCCGATCCTGCCGCCGCCTGGATTCGAAGCGCCCAAGCCGGCCATCGCCGCTTCCCGCGCCCACGCGAAGCTGGAGCCCAACCAATGAGAATCCCTCTGCCGGTGCGCAGCGGCATCCTGCTGGCGTCGTTACTGCTGAGCGCCTGCGCGATTCGCGCCGCCGGCCGGCAAAAGGCCGCAACGCAATCCGGCTCCGCCGCCACGCCCTCCGACCCGATTCTCGAAACCATGCGCGTGGAGCTTGCCCGGTCGAAGGCAAACCTGAAGATGGAAAATGTGCCGGCGCCCTACTACATCGAATACCAACTTTCCGACCTGGATGAATACAGCGCGGAAGCGGCCTTCGGCGCGCTGCGCGGGCGCGGGCGAATCCACACCCGGATGCTGCGCGTGGTGGTGCGCGTAGGCGATTACAAGCAGGATAGCTACTACGGCCCCGGCGAAGGCGTCGCCGATCTCGCGCCGCTCGATGACGATCCCATCGCCCTGCGCTGGCAATTGTGGGTGGCCACGGACGAGGCGTACAAGCGAGCCAATCTGGCACTTGCCATGAAGAAGGCCGCGCTAAGCCGCTACACGGCGGATCAGCCCTTCGACGATTTCGCCCACGCCCCGGCCGTGCGGTCCATTCAACCGATCGTGCGCCTGGATTTCGATGCGAAATATTGGGAGGCGGCGATCCAATCGGCCACGAATCTCTATCGCACCGATCCCAAAATCGAATCCCTCGACGCCAACGTACAGTTTCGCGCCGTGAACGAATACTTCGTGAACACGGAAGGCTCCGAGGTGCGTGAGGGCTACGCCGAATATAGCCTGGCGCTGAATGGAACCACGCAGGCAGCGGATGGAATGCGCCTGAGCCGCGGCCCCTATTACGTGGCGAGCGACTGGCACGAGTTGCCCAGCGCGCAGCAGTTTCAAGCCGATACCACGAAAATGGTCGCCACCCTGAAGGCGCTGCGCGAGGCGCCGCTGGTGGACGAGGAATATCGCGGGCCCGTGCTCTTCTCGTCCGATGCCGCGAGCGACGTCTTCGCGGGAATGGTGGGCCAGAACGTCCTGGGAATCCGGCCGCGCCCGGGCGAATCGGCGCGAACCGCCGAAGAGTACTCCTCGAATTATAAGAGCCGCGTGCTGCCCGATTTCGTTTCCGTGTTGGACGATCCCACGGTGAAAACCTTCCAGGGAAAATCGCTGACGGGAAGCTATCAGATTGACGATGAAGGCGTGCGCGCGGCGAAAGTCCCGCTGATCGAAAATGGACAGCTGGTGAATTATCTGCTGGGCCGCGAGCCGATTCGCGATTTCGCCGAATCGAACGGCCACGGCAGGGCCGCGCCGGGCCGCGCACCCACGCCGAGCATCGGCACGCTGATCGTCGAATCGAAGCAGGCCGTTTCGCCCGAGGACCTGAAGAAAAAGCTGATGGATCTATGCCGCCAGGAAGGCAAGCCCTACGGCTATTACGCTGAAACTCTGGCCGGCGACATTAATCCGCGGCTGCTCTACCGCGTGTACGCCTCGGATGGCCATGAAGAACTCGTTCGCGGCGCGGTGTTCAACGAACTCGATACGCGCGCCTTGCGCAACGATCTGATCGCCGTGGGAAATGATCCGCTGGTCAGCAATCGCGAGGGAGCAATACCCGAAACGGTGATCAGCCCTTCGATCCTATTCGATGAAATCGAAGTGAAGCGCACCGACGGCAAGAACGCGAAGCTGCCGGATTATCCGGCGCCCGATCTGATCAGCCGGCATTAATCGCGCCGGCGCGGCGATCGCCCTCGCCCGCCTCCACGCGGCCTTCCACCTGATAAATCGCGACGCCGCTCAGAAGCTTGGGATAAAAATCCGTGGATTTCTGCGGGAGCACGTCGCCGCCCAGCGCGATATTCATCACCTGCTCCACGCGCACGGGATGCAGCAGGCACGCAAGCTGCGCTTTGCCTTCATCCGCGGCGCCGATCGCCGCCTCCATTTCGCGCTCGTAGGAGACGTTCTTCTCCGCGGCCACCGCCTCGGCCGTGATGCCAAGGCCGCGCTCCAGAATCAGCCGATGCAGCAGCACCACGTCCAGGCCGCGCTGCGCTTCGGAAACGTCTGGCAGCAGTTGTTCGAGATCGGCGTCCTTTCGCAGCACGAAGAGGTAAAACGCGCCGGCGCCCTCCGCTCGCCCCGCGGGATAAATTCCGATGGCGCGGCGCTCCTTGGTTCGATCCGCCAGGTCCTTGCGAAATTCCGCGAAGCTCGCGGTGCGTTCCTCCGCGCCCGTAAAGGGATAGGAATACCAGTCGAAGATGGACGCAAGCTGCTTGCGAAATTTGTCGAAATCGAATTGCGCCAGGCCGCCGATCAGCCGGTGCGTCGGCAGGATCGTCAATCCGCTCGAGTGGCTGTTGACGAAGGTCATCATGGCGAATTCATGCGCGGCGAATCGGTCGCTCGCGCCGAGATGCTCGCGGCGCTCATTGCGATAGTGCAGCGCCGTCTCGTAGCGATGGTGGCCGTCTGCGATCACGAGCTTCTGGCGCGACATCGCCGCCTGAATTCGCCCGATGAATTTCGCGTCGGAGACAGCCCACAACCGGTGCGCCACGCCGTATTCGTCGCGCATTTCGGCCGGTGCGCCCCGTCGCATGGCATCCTCGAGCAGCGCGTCAAGGGAGGCGGCGGGATCGTCGTAGAGCATGAAAAGCTGGCCCGTCTGGACGTGCGTGTGCCTCAGCAATTCGATGCGATCCGCCTTCGGCGCGGAAAGCGTGCGTTCGTGGCGAAACACCACCTGCGCGTCGTAATCCTCCACCCGCCCCAGCGCGATGAAGCCGGTGCGAGTGCGCTGCGCACCGCTGCCCGGCACCGTGAATTGCTGCGAGTAGACGTAAATCGCCGGCGCGGCATCGCGGACCAGAATTTTCCCCGCGATCCATTCCTCCACCTTTTTCCCGGCGCGCGTGTAGACGTTCTGCGCCGCTGAATCCGCGGCAAGGGTGCGGCCCTTCTCAATCGCGATCAAATTGTACGGGCTCGCGGCGTAGTACGCGTCCTGCATCGCCGGTGTGATCTTGTCGTAGGGTTGCGTCAGCACGCTTGCCAGCGGCGCGCGGCTTTCGTCGTATCGAAGTGCGCGGAACGGATGAATTTCGGCCATGGACTCCTCGGATGATGCCCCTCTCTGCGGAGCCAATTATTCTAGCAACCGCATTGCGGATCGGCAAAAGCGAGGATGGGGCAAGCGGCTGGGCGACGGCGGCGCAGCGCGTTCTTGCTCCCATAATCTGATCGCTTATACTTTGAGCCGTGACTCAGATCAAATTCGGCACCGACGGCTGGCGCGGCATCATCGCCGAGGACTACACGCATGAAAATGTGCGCAAGGTGGCGCACGCCTTCGCGCGCTACACGATCCGCGGCGGAAATCCCGAGCACGGCATCCTGATCGGTTACGACACGCGGTTTGCCTCCGAGCATTTCGCACGCACCGCGGCCGAGGCCGTCTCCGCTGCCGCCATACCCGCGTGGCTCGCCACGGATGCGTGCCCCACCCCGGCGCTCTCCCTGCTGGTGCGCCAGCGCGGCGCCTCCGGAGGCATCCAGATCAGCGCGAGCCACAATCCCGCGCAGTGGAACGGGGTGAAGTTCAAGGCAAGCTACGGCAGTTCCGCTTCGCCCGCAATCATCGCGCAGGTGGAAACCGAATTGGAGCACGTGCTGCGCGCAGGCATGCCCGCGCTGCCGCCGCGCAAGGATTTGATTCATCCGCTGGACGTGCGAACGCCCTATCTCGACACGCTGGCCGGGCTGGTGGATTGGCAGCGGCTCCGCGACGCGAATTTTCGCTTTCTCGTTGATCCGATGCACGGCGCCGGGCGCGGCCTGCTCTGTGAGCTATTCCGCCGCCACGGCATCGAGTGCGACGAGATCCGCGGCACGCGCGATCCGCTCTTCGGCGGCGTGAACCCGGAGCCAATCGAACCCCATGTGGAGGCGCTGCGGCGCGCCGTGCGCGGCGGGCGCTATCGCGCGGGATTCGCGCTCGATGGCGATGCGGATCGCATCGGCGCGATGGACCCGGATGGATCGTTCATCACACCGCACCAGATTTTTTCCATCCTGCTGTGGCATCTCGCGGGGACGCGCGGGCTGGGCGGCGACGTGGCGAAGACGTTTTCCACCACGAAAATGATAGACAAGATTGCGCAGCGCTTCGGCCGCAAAGTCTGGGAGACGCCGATCGGCTTCAAATATATCTGCGACCGGATGCTCGAAGGCGACATCCTGCTGGGCGGCGAAGAAAGCGGCGGCATCGGAACCAAGCTCTATCTGCCGGAGCGCGACGCCTGCGTGAACGCGCTGCTGCTCGCCGAGGTGATGGCTTGGCATGGCAAGGGCCTCAGCGAGCTTGTCGCCATGCTCCACCGCGATTTTGGCGAGCATCATTACGGCCGCGTGGATCTTTCTCTTCGCGATGGCCAGAAGGAAAAAGCGATTGCGCGTTTCTCCAGCCCCGCTTTTGACCGCCTTCTCGAATGGCCCGTTGTGCGCCGCGAGGACCTCGACGGCGTGAAGCTCTACCTGGGCGAGATCGGGTGGGTGATGGCCCGCGCCTCCGGCACCGAACGAATGCTGCGCCTCTATTCCGAAACGCAGAGACCGGAAACCACCCGCCGCGTGCTGCAGGAAGTCACCCGCATGGTCGAATCCCTTTAGCCCCCGCCAGACCGGCCCGCCCTGGGCGGCGCCTTAGCGCGTTGTGCGATTGGAACAAGCCCCTCACGTACCCCTCAACCGGGCCGCCCCGCGCGCCGATATAGCTACCTCAGGCCGAAAAATCCATGAAACATAAGCGAAAACTCATCTTCAGCAAGGGATTGATTGCCGCGCTCGTGGCTATCGTATGCTGTGCTGGGTGCGGCAAATCGGCCACGGATCAGCAGTCCGTAACCCTGGTCTTCTCAACGCTCACGTTCACCCAGGCGCTATTCCACGGCGATCCTTACATTATTCGGGAGTTCACCAGGGACACCGGCATTCACGTGAAGCTGCTTCCCTACGGAACATCCGATATGGGCGCGCGGCGGCAGCAGGACCTAGCTTGGCTGAAGCAGCACGCAAGCACGCCGGACGTCTATGAGGCGGACATCGTGGATATCGGCTCGCTCGCGGATAAGGTTCTGGACCTCAGCCCATATATGGACGCGGACGACCGTCAGAATATCCCCGCGATAATGCGAAATTTCACGTTCCATGGCCGCGTGGTCGCTCTGCCTGTCCACACCGACGTGGGCTTGCTCTTTTACCGCACCGACCTGCTGAAAAAATACGGATACGCGCATCCCCCGAAAACCTGGGACGAGCTCGAGAAAATGGCCGCGCGCATTCAGGCCAGTGAGCGCGCCGCGGGCGACAAGGCGTTTTGGGGATTTGTGTGGGAAGGATCGCCGCAGAACGAAGGCCTCACCTACACGGCCCTCGAATGGCAAGCGTCGAATGGCGGCGGACAAATCATCGAGCCAGACGGCACCATCAGCGTTAACAATCCATGGACCATCGAGGCGCTGCGCCGCGCCCGGAAATGGGTCGGCACGATCTCGCCGCCCGCCGTAACGGCGTACCAAATGGACGATCTCTCGAACGCCTGGCTTTCCGGCCACGCGGCCTTCATGCGCAACTGGCCGTACTACTATTCGATCGGCGAAGGGCCCGATTCGCTCGCACGAGGCAAAATTGCCGTCGCTCCATTACCAGCCGGGCGCATGGGGCCCGCCGGCACCCTGGGCGGCTGGCAACTCCTTGTATCCAAGTACTCGAACCATCCGAAGGAAGCGGTCGAGCTGGTGAAGTATTTGACCAGTAGCCGCGCCCAGGTTCGATTGGCGCGCGAGTTCAGTTGGATGCCCACCAGGCTCCCGCTCTATGACGACCCGCAGTTGCTCAAGTCCGCCCCCTATTTCGCGTGGCTAAAGGACGAGTTTCCGCGCCTGGCGGTCGCGCGGCCTTCCTCCGTAACCGGAGACAAGTATCTCGCCGTCTCAGCAGCCTATAAGAAAGCTGTGCACCAGGTCCTCGCCGGGCAGGAGGACGCCGCCGACGCGATGGCCAAATTGGAAAAGCAGTTGGCGCAAATCACCGGGCTCCCGATTCGAAGGCCGGTCAGCCCTTTGCCATTCACCGCAACCGCTCCCTCCCAGTGAGACGAGACGCATGCCGCGGAGTCTTTGCTGAAGAATGAACCTCATAAAGACCATTCGGCTCACGATCCGGCTGCGCCTGGTGCTCTCGTTTGTCCTGGTCGTCCTGCTCATCCTCGCCGGCGCCGGCGTGGCCCTCTGGGAATTCGATACGATCCGCGTTCATTCCGAAAGGCTCTACCAGGTAGACCTGCAGAGCGATTCCGTGCTCCGCGTCCACCTTGGCGTGGTGACGTTCCGCGACCGGCTCGGCACGCTCGCGGCCACGCACTCGAAAGACCGCGTCATTTCCGAAGCCGAGTCCATGCGCCAGTCCGTCCTCGCCGATGCCGATCTCGCGCGCCACGCCTTTCACGCCGATTCCCTCGGCACGCAGGCCAACGCCGTAATGCTCGATTCCCTCAGCACGATCACCGACGCCCTGAACGCCCAAACCGACTCGATCAAGGACCTCGCCGAAGCCGGCGACTGGGAAGCCCTGGAACTGCGCCTCAATAGCCAGGTCCGCGATATCAGCACCATGACGGGCTCGCTCACCGAAAGCATGGACACCGAAGTCACCGCCGAACGCGCAACCATGCGCCAGGAAATCGCTCGCGTTGTCCGCAATGGCGTGCTCACCGTCGTATTCACGGGCCTCGCCATCGTTGCGCTTGCCACGCTCCTCGGCTATTCGCTCACGCGCCGCATCGCACATCCCCTTGGCGCCCTCGTCGAAGCGTCCCACGCCCTCGCACAGGGCGAATTCGAACACCGCGTCACCATCACCGGCAAGGACGAACTCGCCGATCTCGGCCGCGTCTTCAACGACACCGCAATACAGCTCAGGGACCTCTACGCCGCCGTCCAGCGCAGCGAGGCCTCCTTCCGCTCGCTCATCGAAAATTCCGCCGATCTGATCGCGGTAATCGGCGCCGATGGCGCCATCTTTTACGAAAGCCCGTCGTGCCAAAAAGTTTTGGGTTATGGCTCGGCAGCTTCCACCCGCAGGAACATCGCGGAATGGATTCACCCGGACGATCTGCCAAAGCTGCTTCAGGTAGCCTCCCAGGATGCCGTCGGCTCCACGCTGTGGACGCTCGAATTGAGATTCTTGCGCGCGGACAACACCTGGGGCGTGCTGGAATCAAGCGTCCGCAATCTGCTGCACGATCCCGCCATCAACGGCGTGGTGATCAATTCCCGCGACATCACCGCACGCCGCCAGGCCGAGGAGGAAATCCGCAAGCTCAACGACGATCTCGAACGCCGCGTCGCCGACCGCACCAGGCAGCTCGAAACCGCGAAAACCATGGCCGAAGCCGCCAATCAATCCAAAAGCGAATTCCTCGCCAACATGAGCCACGAAATCCGCACGCCGATGAACGGCATCCTTGGCATGACGGAGTTGGCGCTCGATACCGACCTCACCCAGGAGCAGCGCGAATACATCGTCACCGTCAGGGCCTCCGCCGACGCGTTGCTCGACATCATCAACGACATCCTCGATTTCTCGAAGATCGAAGCCGGTAAGCTGAGCCTCGACCTCATTGCCTTCAATTTCCGCAATCATCTGGCGCAGACGATGAAGCCCCTCGCCCTGCGCGCCCATCAGAAGGGCCTCGAACTCACCTGCGATGTTCGCCCCGGCGTCCCCGAGGAAGTCGTCTCCGATCCCACGCGCCTCCGCCAAATCATCGTCAATTTGGTCGGCAACGCGATCAAGTTCACCGAAACGGGCGAAGTCGCCGTCCAGGCGAGCGCCGCCTCCGCTCCCAGCGGCGGCGCGGCGCTCCATTTCGCCGTGCGCGACACGGGCATCGGCATCCCCGCCGAAAAGCAGCGCTTAATCTTCGACGCCTTCTCCCAGGCAGACGGCTCAACCGCCCGCAGGTTCGGCGGCACGGGCCTTGGCCTGACAATCTCCTCGCGCCTGGTGGAAATGATGGGCGGCAGCATCTCCGTCGAGAGCAGCCTTGGGCGAGGCAGTTGCTTCCACATCATCATCCCCGTCGCCGTCGCGCAGCCCGCCGCGCCCGTTCGCCCGGCCGACGAATCGCGCGCAGCCGGTCTCCCCGTTCTCATCGTGGACGATAACGAAACCAATCGCCGCCTGCTGAAAGAAATGCTCGAACGCTGGAAGATGAAGCCCGTCCTCGCGGCCAGCGCCGAAGAAGGCCTCGCCCTGCTGAAAAATGGCGCCCTGCCCAAATCCGAATTCGACCTGCTCCTCATAGACGCCAACATGCCCGCCATGGACGGATTCACCATGGTCGAGCGCATCCGAACCCAGCCAAGCCTCCGCGCGGCCGCCATCATGATGCTCACCTCGGCCGGCCAGCGCGGCGACGCCTCCCGCTGCCGCGAACTCGGAGTCGCTGCCTATCTCGTCAAGCCGATCATCCCCTCGCAGTTGCTGGACGCGATCCTCATCATCCTCGGCAACGCAAAGCAAGCCACCGAAGCCCCGCAGCCACCCCAGGCGTCCCAACCGCAAGCCGCGCGCCTGATCACCCAACACACCCTCCGCGAAACCCAGCGCACCCTCCGCATTCTCCTCGCCGAAGATAATCCCGTGAACCAGCGCCTCGCCTCGCGCCTGTTCGAAAAGCGCGGCCACTCCGTCGTCATTGTGGGCAATGGCCGCGCCGCTGTGGAAGCCTTCGCCAAGCAGGCCTTCGACGTAATCGTGATGGACGTCTCGATGCCCGAAATGGACGGCCTCGAAGCCACCGCCGCCATCCGCGCCACCGAAAAAACCGCCGGCGGCCACGTTCCCATCATTGCCGTCACCGCCCACGCCATGAAGGGCGACCGCGAAAAATGCCTCGCCGCCGGAATGGATGGCTACGTCGCCAAGCCCCTCCAGCCAAAGGAACTCTTCGGCCTTATCGAAGCCCTCTTGCCCGTTCCCGCGTAGCAATCCTGGGTTCACGCCGCGCACTCTCGCATTGTCTCTGCCGGTTTCATGTCGTACGCTGTAAACGTTTTGGCGTGCGTCCTCGTTCTCCGGGGCAGGCGAGGCCGTTCCGCCGCTCCGTACATTTGGTCCGATATTTAGGGCGAGCTGCTTCAGCGTTCCGGGCCAGCCGGTTTACGTCGCGGACCTGAGTAGCTCCGTCCGGAAGTCTTTTCCAAAAGGAGTTGCGATGCACTGGTGGCTGCCGGAGATTTCTCCGGGCGAGAAAATCCTGCGTTCCCTCATCGTGTATTTCTTCCTCCTTCTGATGTTCCGCCTGCTGGGCAAGCGCGAAGTGGCTCAAATGACGGTATTCGACCTCGTCGTGCTGCTCATCCTCAGCAACGTGGTCCAGAACGCGATGATCGGCCCCGACAATTCCGTCACCGGCGGCCTCATCGGCGCCACCACCATTCTCGTCGCCAATTGGTTCGTGGGCCGCGCCGCCTTCGGCCATCCCCGCTTTGGCCGCGCGCTGGAGGGAACTCCCACCCTCGTGGTCCATCGCGGCCGCTTCCTCGAAGCGAATATGCGGCACGAGAACATCAGCAAGGAAGAGCTGATGTCCAATCTTCGCTCGCAGGGTGTTTTCAATCTCAAGGACGTCCGCACCGCGATCATCGAGCCCTCCGGCAAGCTCAGCGTGATGAAGGACCCCGATCAGCCGCGGCAATCCCCGCAGCAGCCGGAAACACCGCGTTGATGTACGCGCCCCAAGCCGGCAAGGCCAGCCGAGCAGCTATCCTCCAGTTCGTCGGCTACGGCCTCTCGATCCTGTGCCTGGTTTGGGTGCTGCACGATTTCCATATCGTCCGCGCCCTGCACGAAATGGCTCGGGTCAGCTGGAAATGGGTCGCCCTCGGAATGGCGTTCGATATTCTCAGCTATGGAGTCCAGGCGCTTCGCTGGAAGCTTTTGCTCACGCCATTCGGCAGAGCGCGGCTCAGCGCCTCGATTCGCGCCGTGTTTGCCGGCCTGTTCGCCAACCTCGTCTTCCCGCTGCGCCCCGGCGAATTTCTGCGCAGCTATCTGCTCTCGAATTCCGAAGGGATCACGCTCGGCCGCACCATCGGCTCGGTCGGCGTCGAGCGCCTCGTTGACCTGGTGATCGCCACCGCCTCCCTCGCCATCGCTTCCCTCTTCGTCCATTTGCCGCGGCGATTCCGTCGCGTGGCGGATACGCTGGGCATCGCCATGCTCCTGCTGATCAGCATCGTCGTCGGCCTCATCTTTTATCTCGAAAAGAAGCTCGGCACCGAACCCGCCGGCGAATTGCAGTGCGCCGAAAAGGGCCGCCTGCCCAGCAAGGTGATGACGGCCCTCGTCGGCCTCCACACCCTTGGCACCGCCCCCAGCTTCTATCCCGCCGTGCTCGTCTCGGCCCTGGTGCCGCTTTCCCAGGTCGCGGCGCTCTGGGCCATGATGCGTGCCTACGACCTGAAGCTTTCGTTTCTCGCCGCCGTCGTCGTGGTCCTCGTCATCAATCTCGGCGTGTCCCTGCCCAACGCCCCTGCCAACGTTGGCTCCTATCAATTCTTCTGCGTTCTGGGGCTCAGCGTCTTCCAGGTGGAAAAAACGCGCGCCGCCGGCTTTTCCATTTTTGCCTTCATCGCCCTCACCATACCCTTCGTATTTCTCGGCTTCGCCGCATTATTCCGCAGCGGCCTTTCCCTGCGCACCATGCGCGACAAGGTCACGCACATCCCCGAAAGCTGAAGCCCGCCCCCGCGGCGTCGCCATCGTGACACACGGCGCTAAAATTCAACCGGACCCGCTACCCGTCCGTTATATAGTTTTAGCTTCGGCCGCGAGCCTGATTGCCCTGTAAGCCGCTCCGGAAAGGCATGTGCGCGAAACCAGCGGGCGCAGTCCCCCAGCCGGCCCGTCGGTGCCCGTTGGCGGTGGTCCGTTTGAATTTTCTGGCTCGCGACCCAAGGATTCCATGGCGCAGGATCTGAATAAACATCTCGACCGCGCGCGCCGCAGCCTCGAAAAAAATAAGCTGCGCGAAGCCGCCGCCGCCTATGAAGCGGCCCTCGCCGAATCGCCCTCGAATCAGGAGGCGCTGCAGGCGCTCGCCGATATTCACACCCGCCTCAACGAGCCGGCCCAAGCCGCCCATTATTACGGTGCGCAATTCGACCGCCTGATCGAAACCGGCGATTCCGCGAAAGCCGCCGCCCTCTATGGGCGTTTTCTCCGCGGCATTCCGCAGCCGCCCGATCGCGTGATGCGCTATGCCACCCTGCTGCAGAAGCAGAACCGCGCGGCCGAAGCCCTCGAGCAGTTCGCCGCCGCCGCCGAACTGTTTCAGCGCCAGAATCGCGCCATCGAGGCCCTTGCCTGCTACGAAAGCCTGGCCGCGCTCGATCCTGAAAATCCCGCCCGCCATTCCGTACTCGGCGAACTCGCCGAAAGCTTGCGCCATCCCGATCTCGCGGCGCGAAGCTATTTGCGCGCCGGGCAGCTCACCTTGGCCGGCGGCGCCCTCGATCAGGCGCTCGACTTTTTCGGCGTTGCTCATCGCCTGCTTCCGCAGGATCGCACCGTCGCCATGCTGTTTGCCGAGGCCCAACTGCGCAAGGGCGATGCCGAGGGCGCGTGCGCCATCCTCGATCCTCTGTCGCCGGCGGAAAATGACACGGCGTTCCTCGCCTCTTTCGGCGAGGCGCTGCTGCGCACCGGCCGCCTCGACCGCGCCGCCGAAATCTTTCAGGCCTACTACAAGCAGAAGCCCGACGGCTTCGGCAAACTCTTCGAGCTTGCCGGAGCCTTTTTACGCGCGGGCCAGGATCGGAAGGCCGTCGCTTTGCTCGCCCAAACCCGGGAATGGATGCGTGCCGCGCGCAAGGAGCAGGAGCTCGCCTCGCAGCTCGATCGCCTCGCCTCCACCCATCCCTCGTCGCTCGCGCTCGCGGAAATCGTCGCCAAGTTCTACGAGGAGATGAATCGCGAAACGAAATATTTCGACTCCCTCGTTCGCCTCTTCGATCTCTATCTCGCCGCCAATCGCGTCAAGGAAGCCTGCGAGTCCCTTGACCGCCTGGTGGATATAGACCCCTACGACTATCGCAATCAGGACCGCATCGCGAAGCTCGAAGGCAAGGCCGATCCCGCGTTTCTGCAAAGCATTCTCGCTCGCGCTGCTAAAGTCGCCACGGCCGCCTCGCGCAACGAAGGCTTTGGCGGTGCGGGCTCCGGCGCAGCCGGCCAATCCCCCGCTTCCGATGAAATGCGCGCGCAGAACGCCCTCGAAGACTTGATCGTCCAGGTGGAAATCTTCCTGCAGTACTCGCTGCAATCCAAGGCCCTCGAACGCATCGAGCGCATCGCCGAGCTTTTCCCCGGGGAAGAGGAAAAAAATGAGCGCCTCCGCGCCCTCTATGACCGCGCAAACTGGTGGCCCAAGGGCGCCCCGCGCACCGCGCCGCCCAAGCAGCCGCCCCCGGCCGCGGCCCCTCCGCCGATTGTCTCCGCGGTGGAAAGTGCGCCGCCCGCCGCCGTCAGCGCGGCTGACACCCATCGCGATCTCGCCGCCATCGCCGAAATTAACCGCCTCATGTATCGCCAGGCGACCCCGCGCGAGGTTCTCGCCGTCACCGCCGCCGAAATCGGCAAGCACCTCAGCGCCACCCGCTGCGTCATCTCGATTGGCGGATCAGCCGGCGAAGGCGCGCAAGTCGCCGCCGAATACTCCGCGCCGGGCATCGCCCCTGCGGGGACGGCTCGCATCGTTTCCCTGGCCGCCGTCGTCTCAAAAGCGACAGCCGATCCCCTCGGTGGAATCGAGCTTTCAGCCGCCAGCACCCCTGCCTTATCCGAAATGGGCCTCGGCTCGGCGCTCGCCGCCATTCTCACCGATAAAGAAACGCAATCCCCGGCCGGTGCGCTGCTCGTTGCCGATGCGCGCCCCAGAAAATGGAAACCCAGCGAGAGCTTTTTTCTGCAAGCCGTCGGCGATCAGTTGATGCTTTCCGTAAATCACTCGAAGCTCCGCTCGCTGGTTCGCTCCCTCGCCGTTGCCGACGAAAAAACCGGCCTCCTCAGCCGCGGCGCCTATATTGACTGCCTGCTGGTGGAATCCAATCGCGCGCGCGCGCAAAATACGCCGTTGTCTCTCGTCATTCTCGGCATTGATCGCGGCGGCGACCTCCTGCGCCAGTACGGCGATGCCGCCGTGGACCGCTATACCGAACAGTTGGCCCGCGCGCTTTCCTCCGCCATCCGCCAGACGGATATCGCCGTGAAATACACGGCATGGTCCCTCGTCTTCATATTGCCCGGCACGCCGCTCGATAACGCCAAGGCGATGGCCGAAAAGCTTAAGCAAATCGCCGCTGGCGTGCGGCAATCATGGGATGGCGGCGAGCTGACCGTCAGCGCCGTCGTCGCGGAATCCACCGCCCGCCCCGGCGACGAAACCGAAGATCGCGTCACCGAATGGATGAATCGCGCCGACGCCGGCCTGGAAGAAGCCCGCCAGCGCGGCGGCGATTCCCTAATCGCCCTCGGCACCCCATAGAGCTTTCATGCCCCTCACGTGTCATTCTGAGGAGGAGCAGCCCGAGTTTCGCGCCCGTAGCCTCGGCCCGCGCGAAAATCGGGCGCCTTGGCGACGACGAAGAATCTGGGCCTGCCCGCCGGTCAGGCGGGCGCCGCGAAGCGGTGAACACCGGGACTTGATCGTGGCTTCCATAGTCTGCGAGGCTCAATAGGGGCTGTAAGGCCAAGCGATCGCAATTAGGCTTGAGGAGCAGGCAATGGCAATCGAAAAAGTAGGCGTCGCAGGCTGCGGCCTGATGGGCTCGGGCATCGCCCAAGTGGCGGCCCAGGCAGGCTGCACCGTTACCGTCCGCGAGGTCTCTCGCGACGTGCTCGAAAAAGGCCTGAAGGCCATCGAGAAGGCTCTTGGCCGCTTGGTCGAGAAGGGCTCCCTCACCGCGGCGGACCGCGACCAGGCGCGCGGCCGCATTCGCGGCTCGACCGAACTCGGCGACCTGAAGGACTCGGACATTGTCATCGAAGCGATCATCGAGCAGCTTCCCGCCAAAAAAGAATTGTGGACCGCCCTCGACCGCCTTTGCCCCCGCCACACCATCTTCGCCAGCAACACCTCCTCGCTTTCGATCACGGAAATGGCCGCATTCACCGCGCGTCCCGACCGCTTTGTCGGCCTCCATTTCTTCAATCCAGTCCCCGTAATGAAGCTCGTCGAGGCGGTGCGCACCATTGCCACCGACGCCTCGGTCTATGAAGAGGTCGTCGCCTTCGGCGCGCGGCTCGGTAAGACGCCCGTCCGCGCCGGCGATAGCACCGGATTCATCGTCAATCGCCTGCTCGTCCCGTACTTGCTGGACGCCGTCCGCGCCCTCGAGGAGGGTGTCGCCTCCATCGAGGATATTGACGCCTCCATGCGCCTCGGCTGCGGCTATCCCATGGGCCCCCTCACCCTGCTCGATTTCGTGGGCCTCGACACCACCTGCTACATCGCAAACATCATGTTCGACGAATTCAAGGAACGCCGCTTCGCCCCTCCACCGCTGCTGAAGCGCATGGTCCTCGCCGGCTGGAACGGCCGCAAAGCCGCCCGCGGCTTCTACGACTACGCCGACCCCGCCAACCCCAAGCCCCTCCGCCTCACCGGCAGGTAAAGCGCTGCGGGCCCGCGATTCTCCTTGACAAATACGTTACCTTATGATAATGTGCGGCTGCATGTCTTTGAGCGCTCGTCGCCGGCACAGCAAGCCCCCGGGGCCCCATCACCCTGCCCCGCGCCTCGCCCCCGCCAATTTCTAATCTACGGTACGGGGATTAGAATTGGACCTAACCCCTTTAGCTGCAACACAAATTCCGTTCTAATCTACGGTAACCGCGTCGCTCCGATTGCAGTTGACAGCCCTTCGCCAAATCGCCTAGGCTCCCGCCCCGTGAAACCACTCCGCCGCAACCTCATCGCCCTGTTCGCCTTATTGATCTCCCTCGGCCTCGCCCAGTCCGCCGCCTTTGCCCAGGCCGCGCACGAGCGCCTTGCCTTCACCGTCTCGATGCCTCACCCGGCGAACCACACCTTTCATGTCGTGCTCCGCGCCGCCGGAATCAAGGGCGAGCTCCAGGATTTCAAGATGCCGGTATGGTCCCCCGGCTTTTATGGCATCGGCGACTACGCCCGCAACGTAACAAACTTCCGCGCCGCGGATGGCGCCGGCCACGCGCTCCCCTGGGAGAAGGTCACGCGCAACACCTGGCGGGTCGCGGCTGGCAACGTGCCGCGCATCGAACTCGATTACGACGTCTACGGCGACATATCTTTCGCCGCGAACAGCTATCTGGGCGACGACCGCGCATACATTTCACCCTCCGGAATATTCGTCTTTCCGGCCGGCATGCCGGGCGACGCGGTCACCGTCGCGATCCAGCTTCCCCCGCAATGGAAGCAGATCGCCACTGGACTGGAACCCGTTCCCGGCGGGCACGACACCTTTTCCGCCGCGAATTTCGACGTTCTCTACGATTCCCCCATCCTGATGGGCAATCAGGAAATTCTGCGCTTCGACGTAAAAGGCGTGCCGCACTATGTGGCGCTCGAAAACGTGCCGGCTACCGTGGACCGCCAGAAAATGGTCGCCGACCTGAAGCGAATGGTGACCGCCGCCACTGAGCTGATCGGCGACGTGCCCTACAAGCACTACACCTTTCTGATGATGGGCCGCGGCAACGGCGGCATCGAGCATCTGAATTCCGCGTCCATTCAGTTCAACGGCAACAGCATCGAATCGCCCAGCGGCTATATGGGATGGCTCAGCTACGTGAGCCACGAATATTTCCACAATTTCAACGTGAAGCGCATCCGGCCGATTGCCCTCGGTCCCTTCAATTACGATATGGAAAATCTCACCCACATGCTGTGGGTTTCCGAAGGGCTCACGGTCTATTACGAAAATCTGGTGCTCGTGCGCGCCGGGCTGATGACGCGCGATCAATATTTGGAAGCCATGGCCCGCGCGATCACCACCTTTGAAAATTCCCCCGGCCACCACTACCAGTCCGCCACCGAATCGAGCTGGAATACCTGGAACACGGGCTCAGGCATCGGAGGCGACCGCGGCACCACGATTTCGTACTACGACAATGGCGCGATGCTCGGCGCGATGCTCGACCTGGCCATACGCGAAGGCAGCCGCAACCGCAAATCGCTGGACGACGTGATGCGCGCCCTCTACCGGAAATATTATCTGGGCAAGCATCGCGGCTTCACGGACGCGGAGTTCCGCCAGGAATGCGAAGCGGCCGCCGGCGGCGATCTTTCGGAGGTTTTCTCTTACGCCTCGACCACGATGGACGCGGACTACGCGAAATACTTCGCCTACGCCGGACTGAAACTCGATTCGGCGAAAGAAGATGCCCCGGGCGCATATCTCGGCCTGAACACGCACACCGAAGAACTTTCCCCGAGTGAGGCCGCTGCTGCCGCTGGCGGAGGGCTGGCCTTCGGGCGCAGGGGCGGCGCTCCGCAGGCAGTGCTCGTAATCACCAGCGTGATTCCCGGCTCGCCCGCCGCAAGCGCCGGTCTGATGGCTGGCGATCAGATTCTTGAGGTCGACGGAGTGAAAGCCACCCCCGCCGTGCTGAATGGCATGCTAACGCCGCCCCAAGCGGCACGCTCCGGCCGCCGCGGCCCGGCAACCCAGGCGGCACAAGCGCCGCCCGCCGTGCCGCTCAAAAATCCGGGCGATAAAGTGGCGCTTCAAATCTCGCGCAATGGTTCGCAACAGGAGGTCAGCATCGTGCTGGGGAAAAATTTCCGGCGCACATTCCGATTCGAGGCGGCGGAAACTCCAACCGCGATGCAGCAGGCCATTCTCGGCAATTGGCTGCGGCCCGCGCAATAGCGCCGAGCTACATTCCTTCGTAGTTCGGTCCGCCGCCGCCTTCCGGAGGCACCCAATTAATAATCTGGTAGGGATCGGCGATGTCGCAGGTTTTGCAGTGCACGCAATTCGCCGCGTTGATTTTCAGCTTCGGCGCGCAATTTTCGAGGACCATTTCATACACCGCTGCCGGGCAAAAATACTGGCACGGGTTCCCGTATTCGCGCACGCACCGGTCGCCGCAAATATTCGGTTCCAGCACCACCAAATGGCAGGGCTGGTCTTCCTCATGCCGCGTCCCGGAATGATAGACGTCCGTGAGCCGGTCGAAGGTGAGCCTGCCGTCTCCCTTGAAACGCGACGATTGATCCACGAGCACGCGCTCGCGAGCCATCACCGCGTATTCACGGTACCCCGGCTCGCTTCGCATCGGGTCGTGCAGGCCGCGCCCGCCGCTCACAAATTGGAGCCCCGCGTGCAGCAGGCCCTTCCACAACCCGTCGTGAAAACCCTGATGAAAATTCCGCACCGGCCAAAGCTCTTCGCGAATCCAGCTCTGCTCGATTTTCTCCCCATATCTTGCGAGGGACGCGGCCGACGTATCGCCCGCGCAGAGCGCCTCGTAGATCGTCTCCGCGGCGAGCATGCCGCTTTTCATCGCCGTATGTATGCCCTTCAAGCGCTGCGAATTCAGCAGGCTCGCGGAATCGCCTGCGATCAGCACCCCGCCTGCATGCGGGCGCGGCATCGAATACCAACCGCCGTAGGGGACCGTCTTCGCGCCATAACGCACCAGCTTTCCGCCTTCCAGGATGCGTCGCACCCACGGATGCGTCTTGAATTTCTGAAATGCCTCATGCGGATCGAAAAGCGAATTGTGGTATTCCAGGGCGACCATCAAGCCCAGAGACACGCGATTCTGCCTCAGGCCGTAGACCCACCCGCCGCCGTAGAGATGCGAGCCAAGAGGCCAGCCGAGGGTGTGCGCCACGTATCCCGGTGCGATTCGGCCCGGTTGCACGTCCCACAATTCCTTGATGCCGAGCCCGTACACCTGCGGATTGAGGCCGTCGAGCTTGAGCTTCGAGACGAGATCCTTCGCGAGCGACCCTCGCGGTCCTTCGGCCAGCATGGTTACTTTCGCGCGCAGTTCATAACCCGGCGTGAAGTTGGCTTTCGGCTGCCCGTTCTTGTCGAGGCCTTTATCGCCGGTCAGGAGTCCCGCGACGCGCGTCTCGCCATCGCGCTCTTCATAGAAAAGGTGCTGCCCCGCGAATTGCGTGAAGAGGTTTATGCCCTTCGCTTCGACCAATCCTCCCAGCCACTTTATGAGCCTGCTGAGCGACACCACATAATTACCGTGATTCTGCAGTGGCGGCGGGGTGATCGGCAGCTTCCAGGCATCCTCGGAAGTAAGGTAATAGGCAGCATCGTCCGTGACGCGGGTATCGAGCGGCGCACTTTGCTCGAAATCCGGGAGCAATTCGCGCAGGGCGCGGGGATCGAGAATCGCGCCGGAGAGCTGGTGCGCGCCGATTTCGCGCGCTTTCTCGAGCACGTAAATATTATCCGCGGAAAGCGTGGGCGTGCGGCCGGCACGCGCGTGCTCCTCGAAAAGCTGCGCGAGCCGCAGCGCGCATGCAAGACCGGCAGGCCCGGCGCCCACAATCAACACATCGGCTTCGAGTTGTTCCCGCTCCGCAGGCATTGTATTTGCGTCCCGCAGACGAGCTTCTCACGCCAAAGCTTGAATTGCGAGCGCCGCGTGGGTGTAGGTTTTGCAGCAGGAACGCATCGATTCACACGCAGCGCGCCTTCGCGTGAGCTATGCGTGGCGAGACACGTTGCGAATTTCCTTGCGGTAATCCGAGGCGGTGATTTCCACGGTGCGGCACATTTCATAGAGGCGCGAACGAATGCGCTTGCCCACGCGATCGGCCAGCGAATCCTCCGCGATCGGGGCGCGCATGCCGGCCACGCGGGCGGCGGGCTGCGCCGCACCGGCGCCATCCGCATCGAGAAAATTCGTGGTGAGCAGCGTTGTCCGCTTTTCGTTGTAGCGCGTGTTGAGAACGTGGCCCACGGTTTCCAGGGCCCAGGGCGAGGGTTTACTTGCGCCCACATCATCGAGAACCAGCAGATCGGCGCGAAGCACCGGCTCGAGCACACTCATCTCCGTCGCCTGGTTCACCGGGTTGTAGCTATCCTGGATCTGCTTGAGCAGCTCGCGATAATCGTAAAAAAGGCTGCCATGCCCGCGGCCGGCAACCTCCTTCAGCGCTGCGACCGCCAGATGCGTCTTGCCGACGCCGCACGGCCCCATCAGCAACAGGCCGTGCTCTCCGCCCAGCGGAAATTCCTGCGCGAATCGCTGCACGATCACTTTTCCCTGGGCGAGACTGCGATTCCAGGATTTCAACTGCTCGCCGGTGGCGCCTTCGATGTCATTGTCCGTTTCGAAGTTGTCGAAATCGCAATGCCGGTAGCGTTCGGGGACGCGCGCGCGAATCAGGATGCGTTCGCCGCGGCCTTCCTCGGTGCAATCGCATGGGACCGCCCACACCATCTTAGGCTCGCCCGAGGCAGTCCGCGGCCGAGCGACCTCAGCCGAAGCGAGCGGGCGCGCGCCGTCCGAATTCCGCTCGACCACCTTCCAGCCGGTACCGCCGCACGTAGTGCAATCCGCCTGCGCCATGGGAAGCAGAATATTCGCCGACGGCAGCGAACGCAAGTGGAGGCAAACTGTGGAAAATAGTGCTGCTGTGGGAAAACGCGGCCAGCTAACGTTCGACGCGAATCGCGTGCCGCGGCGCGGAGCGCACGATGGCATTGCGCGTGCGGCGGTCCTCCGCGCCAAATCCGCGCGCCACTTCGTTGCGAACGAAGCGGATGAACTCCTCCATCTGCGCCTGCATGCCCGCCATTTTGTCGCGCATGTTCAGAATAATTTCGATGCCGGCAAGATTCACGCCCAGTTCGCGCGTCAGATTCAGAATCACTTCCAGGCGCTCGAGGTCGGCATCGGTATAGAGCCGCGTGTTGCCCTGCGACCGCGACGGCTTCAGCAATCCGACGCGTTCGTAAAGCCGCAGCGTCTGCGGATGCAGCTTGTACAGTTCAGCGACGGCGCTGATCATATATCCCGCCTTCGCTTTTTTCCTCGCTCGCCTGACCATGGCTTCAGCTCCGGCCTGAGGCTTACACCACCGCGCGCACGAATATCTCGCGCCGCGGATCCTCATGATCCACTTTGCTCAGCTCACGCAGCAGATTTCGAACCCGCTCGTCCTCCGGCTTGGGAACAACCACCTGCACTTCGACGATCTGGTCGCCCCGCTTGCCGGGATGCCGTGCGAGGGGCGCGCCCTTTTCTCGCAGGCGCAGCCGCTTGCCGCTGTTCGTCCCCGGGGGGATGCGAACCTGCGCGCGACCATCAATCGTCGGAACCTCGATCTTCGCGCCCAGAGACGCCTCCGCGACGGTGACCGGGATCGCGGTAAAAAGATCGTCTCCGTGGCGCTCGAAGAAGGGATGGGGCTCGACGCGCGTGATGATATAGAGATCGCCCGGCGGTCCGCCATGCGAACCGGCATTGCCGCGCCCGGCCACGCGGACGCGAGAGCCCGTCTGCGCGCCGGGCGGAATGCGAACCTCGAGCGTATCCACGCGATGCACGCGCCCTTCCCCGCCGCAGCTCCGGCAAATTGTGCGCAGCTTGCCGGAGCCGCCGCAGCGCGAGCAGGTGATTTGAAAGCGCATCTTGCCGCTCACTTGCGTCTCCCGGCCCGAACCGCCGCAGGTTGGGCAGGTCCGCTCGTCACCCGGGGCGACGCCGCGCCCATGGCAGACCGGGCAGGTATCCAGCCGCGTGATGCTGATCTTCTTCACGGCTCCGCGCATCGCCTCGGCGAACGAGATGTCAATTTGATATTCGAGGTCGCTGCCCGGTTCGCGCTCCTGCGCCGCCCGCGCGGCACCGGCGCCTCGGAAGAACTGGCTGAAAAGATCGCGGAAACTCGTTCCCCCGCCGCCCTGGCTCGGCGCGCCACCGCCAAAATCGAAGCCGCCAAAATCGAAATGGATGTCTTCCGGCGTCGGGCCGTGCCCGCCGCCCGAAGGAGGTCCGCCTCCAGGTCCAGGGGCGTTGAAGCCGAACTGGTCATACATCTGGCGCTTTTTCGGATCGGAGAGAACTTCGTAGGCTTCTTGGATTTGCTTGAATTTGTCTTCCGCGGATTTATCGCCGGGATTCAGATCGGGGTGATATTTGCGCGCCAGCTTGCGATACGCGGCGCGAATATCCTTTACGGACGACTTCCTCGATACCCCGAGCAACTCGTAATAATCTTGTTTGGTGGTTGTTGGCATCGGTCCGCACAGTTCTTCATGCCCCGCAGCTCGCGAGCTGCCGGCTATTCGCGCCGAATCGGCTCGCCGTACAGTGGTTCATAACTTCGCCCAACGCGCATTCCATTCCGCCAATTCCTGCGCGTCGCGCACGAGCTCTTCTCTTTTCAGCCGCTGGCCCTCGAAGCGGCCGCCCATCGCGGATTCCTTCTCGCTCGCTCGTGCGAGCCAGCGGTCAATCAGGGCTATCTTCTGCTCCACGGTTTGCGGATCGGCCTTGAACCGCATCAGCGTGCCGCTGATTTCCACCGAGCGCGGGGGAAAGTCCGGCGGAACTTCCTGCTGCGCGTCGTAAAACAGCCGGCGCCAATCCGCGCTGGGGCTTCCGGAAATGGCCATCTGCACCATATAGACGCCTTCGCGCACCTTCTGCACCGCCTGCGGCGGGCTCGCCCGCCGAATTACGCCGTTAGACAAAGTTCCTCCAAATTCACCCGCCGGTTTTCTGCCGATCGCGGAAGCCGGCTCGCCGAACGTCGGGCCGGCTTCCGATTGTAGCCGAGCAGCTCTGACGCTGCCGAGCTTCAGTTAGGCTTTTTCGATTCGTCCACGTCCACGAATTCGGCGTCAACCACCTCGCCTTGTCCGCCCTGGCCGCTTTGCCCGCTCGGGGCGCCCGCGCCGTCTGGGGCTTGGCCTTCACCGCCCGCAGCGCCTCCGCCGGGGCTTCCGGCAGCCGCTGCCTGCGATTTATAGAGCGTTTCGGCGATGCTGTGCGACGTCTTGGTCAAGCTCTCCACCGCGGCGTTCAACCGATCGAGCCCTCCTTCGTTAAGGGCCCGGCGCCCTTCTTCGATTGCGGATTCGACCGCTTTTACGTCCGACTCTGAGAGCTTTTCGCGGTTCTCCTTGATCAGCTTCTCGGTCGCATAGATCATATTGTCCAGCCGGTTGCGCGATTCCACTTCGGAGAGGCGGTTCTTGTCCTCCGCGGCGTGGGCGTCGGCATCCTTCTTCATGCGCTCGGCTTCTTCCTTGCTCAGCCCGGTGGACGCCGTGATCGTGATCTTCTGCTCCTTATTCGTCGCGCTATCTTTGGCGGAGACGTTCAAGATACCGTTCGCATCTATATCGAACGTCACCTCGATTTGCGGCATGCCGCGCGGCGCCGGTGGAATGCCGATCAAGTGGAACTTGCCGAGCGAGCGATTCCCGCTTGCGACCGGCCGTTCGCCTTGCAGCACATGTATTTCCACCGATGTCTGACTATCCACCGCAGTCGAAAACGTCTCCGATTTCCGCGTCGGAATCGTTGTGTTGCGCGGGATCAGCACCGTCATCACGCCGCCGAGCGTTTCCACGCCGAGCGAAAGAGGCGTGACGTCGAGCAGCAAAATGTCTTTCACTTCGCCGCCCAACACGCCGCCCTGAATCGCGGCGCCCACCGCCACCACTTCGTCCGGGTTAACACCCTTGTGCCCTTCGCGCCCGAAGACTTCCTTCACGAGCTGCTGGATCATCGGCATGCGCGTTTGCCCGCCGACGAGCACCACCTCGTTGATCTTGCTCGCGTCCACGCCCGCATCCTTCATGCAGAGCTTGCAAGGCTCGACCGACCGCTTGATGATGTCTTCCACCATCGTCTCCAGCTTCGCGCGAGTCAGCTTCTTCACTAGGTGCTTCGGCCCGTTCGCGTCCGCCGTGATGAAGGGCAGGTTGATTTCGGTTTCCATCGTGGTGGAAAGTTCGATCTTGGCACGCTCGGCCGCATCGCGCAGGCGTTGCAAGGCCATTTCGTTTCCCTTCCCGCGCAGATCGAGCCCTTCGTCCTTCTTGAACTCTTCGATCATCCAGTCCACCACGCACTGGTCAATGTTGTCGCCGCCGAGGTGGGTATCGCCATTCGTGGCCTTCACCTCGATCACGCCTTCGCCGACCTCGAGAATCGAAATGTCGAAGGTGCCGCCGCCGAAGTCATACACGGCGATCGTCTCGTCCTTCTTCTTATCAAGTCCGTAGGCGAGCGCCGCCGCGGTGGGCTCGTTGATGATGCGCTTCACTTCCAGCCCGGCGATTTTGCCGGCGTCCTTCGTTGCGATGCGCTGCGCGTCGTTGAAATACGCGGGCACGGTGATCACCGCTTCAGTCACCTTTTCGCCCAGGAAGTCCTCAGCCGCGGTCTTCAGCTTTTGCAGGATCATCGCGGAAATTTCCGGCGGGCTGTACTCCTTCCCCTGCCCGACTACGGCCACGTGGTCGCCCTGGCGCACCACTTTGTAGGGGACCATCTTCATTTCTTCGCTCACTTCGTCGTAGCGCCGCCCCATGAAGCGCTTGATCGAATAGATCGTGCTTTCGGGATTCGTGATCGCCTGCCGCTTGGCCACTTGGCCCACCAGGCGTTCCCCGCCCTTCGTGATTCCGACGACCGAGGGCGTGGTTCGCGCCCCTTCCTGGTTTGGTATGACCGCAGGCTCCCCACCCTGCATCACGGCCACCACCGAATTGGTCGTCCCCAGGTCAATGCCGATGATCTTGCTCATGAATGTGCTCCTAATCGCGCGGGCTGGCTTACGCGCCGCACAGCCCCGTATGCAGACAAGCGGATTCTATACATTGAGCGTAACATTGTCAAGTTCAAATTGCGTGGTTTTAAGTCTCTCATATTCTTTAGCTTGCGGAGTGTTTGGAGGAAAATTGGTCTCCCGTTCACGCAGGCTTCACCTGGTCCCGGCGCGAGGCAACTTTCCACCGTTTTGCCGAATCATTCCTTCCTGTGTCGTAAGCCAAAGAGCGCAGGCGCGGGCAGTGCCACCCCGTCACGCGATAAACACAAAACGGCGCGTGCGGGGTTCACTCGCTCTGGATTCGCGTTACAATGGCGCTTCACTTTTTACGCTTTGGACTGGTGGCGGAGGAGACTTGATCCGAACGCAACTGTGGCGATATGGAAAGCAGTACGGCACCGCCGCAATCGCGGCGCTCGCGCTAGTGGCGGCCCTCGCCGCCGCAGGGCTTCCCAGCCAGGCGACTGTGCGGAAGGCGCGAGCCCGTGCGGCGCGCGGGCAACAATCTAGCGCGGCTCCCGTGAAGAGCTACGGCTCGAAAAGTGCGCCGATCACCATGGAGGTCTTCACCGACTACGAGTGCCCATCGTGCCGCGCGTTCTTTGAGCAGACGCTCCGTCCGATGATCAACGACTATGTTGCGAGCGGGAAGGTTTACCTGATTCATCGCGATTTTCCGCTGCAAATGCATACGTATTCCGGGCAGGCGGCGCGTTGGGCGAATGCCGCGGCGAAAATCGGCGATTTCGAGCCGGCTGAATCTGCGCTCTACGATAATCAGACCGCATGGACCGCTGATGGAAACCTGCAGAAATACCTCTCCGCCGCTGTTTCCGCCACGGACTTCAGGCGCATGGAAACGATTGTGAAAGGCTGCGAAGGCGCCGCCCCGCAAGCCAAGCCCAACCGCGGCAACCCGCTTCCTGCGGGCGACCATTGTTCGCTCGATTCCGCGATCGCCAGCGACATCCAGCAGGGCTATGGAGTCCCGGTGAATGCCACACCCACGTTCGTGATCACCTACAAGGGACAGCGAATGCCGCCGGATAGCGGCTACGTATCCTGGCCGCTTCTGAAGCAATTCTTCGATTCACTGCTGGCCCAATAGCGGGACTTAGCGCATGCCGAACCACGCACGTGGAACCCTCGGCCGCATTCTCCTGATCGTCGGCCGTCTGGCGCTCGCCGCCGTTTTCCTGTTCGCCGCTTACATGAAAATCAAGCCGCCGCAGGGGATGCACTGGTCGCCCGCTACGCTGAAGACGTCGCTGGCGATGTTTGCGATGGAGGTGGACTCCTACGAGATGCTGTCCCCCCCGCAGGTCAATTTGGTTGCCCACGTCCTGCCGTTCGTCGAATTGGCTCTGGGAATTTGGCTGCTCACCGGTGTCGGGTTGCGCTTCTCGTCTCTCGCGACGACCTTGCTGCTTGCCGGGTTCATCGCAGCCATGTTTTCGGCGTACGAGCGCGGGCTGACGATCAGTTGCGGATGCTTCGGGCCCGGCGAACAGGTAGGTCCCAAGCGGCTGGTCGAGGACGGGCTTCTATTTCTGCCCATCGCGATTGCGGTTGCGGTCGGTGCGTTCGTGGTTCATCGTCGCACCCGCGCGAGGACGCCCAAAAGCAACGCCACATCCGCTTGAGTTCTTTTCGAAATTGCGGTTGGAAACCAAGGGGCACGCATGACTGATAACAGCAGGCGCGGTTTCGTCGCTCGCTTTCGGCTCATTTCATTTCGAGGCCTGGCGTTGTGTGCCGCAGGCGCTCTCTTGTGCGCTGCGCCGCCCGTGCACGCAGCGCCGGCGGCAGCGGTTCCGCATGTGCACGCGAAAACCGCTTCAGCCGCCGCGCCGCAAGTAAGCGCCCCGGCCAAGTCGCTTACGGTTCGCCGCATTTACAGCTCGCCCAGCCTGAGCGGCGAACTAACGAACGGCATCGAGTGGGCTCCCGATTCCAAGCGTGTTTCTTATTTGGCCGCGGACAAAACTGGAGCCATGGCGCTGTGGGTAATGGACGCAAAGACCGGCGCGCGTTCCGTGCTGGTTGACGCGCAAAAATTGCGGTCCGCCGAGCCGCCCGAGCGGTCCAGCGCAATTCAGGCGACCGGGCTCGGGCGTGTGGAAGCCGAGAATTACCTGTGGTCGCCCAAAGGCGATTCCCTGCTCTTCATCGGCAGCGGCGCCCTGGTGCTCTATGACCTGAAGACGATGACCCCCAAGGCGATCGTCGCGGGCCAGGATTCCATCGAAGACCCAAAATTCTCGCCCGATGGGGCGTGGGTAAGCTTCGTCCGCGGCTCTAACCTATGGGTGGCCAATATCGAAAGCGGCGAAGCGCATGCGCTCACAAGCGGCGGCAACGAATCGCTGCTCAAAGGCAAACTCGATTGGGTTTATCCGGAGGAGCTCGACGCGCGGACGGCCTACTGGTGGTCGCCGGATTCCACGAAGGTCGCCTACTACCAAATGGACGAGCGGCCCGTCACCCGCTATCCCATCATGGATATGAGTTCTCCAGTGGGGGCGATGGAATACACGCGTTATCCACAGGCCGGCGAACCGAATCCGATTGTCCGCGTTGGCGTTGTGCCGGTCGCAAGCGGCGCGGCCAGCGCCAGCACGGAAACCCGCTGGATGGATACGGGTTCCGATCCAAACGTCTATATCCCGCGCGTAGTTTGGCTGCCCGATAGCGAGCGCGTCGCTATCGAGCGGCTCAACCGGGCGCAGAATCGCCTGGATCTGCTCTTCTGCGATGCCGCCACAGGTGCTTCGCACACCGTGCTCACCGAGACCGATCCCTACTGGATCAACATCAGCGACGATCTCTACTTTTTTTCAGACGATAAGCGGTTCCTATGGTCGAGCGAGCGAACCGGATTCCGGCACTATTACATCTACGATCTATCCGGCAAGCAACTCGAGCAGTTGACGTCCGGCGAGTGGCAGATCAGCGGCACCGGCGGATTCGGCCCCGGCACCGCAAGCCATCCCGCCGTAGACGAAGGGCGAGGCTGCATCTACTTCCTCTCCAATAAGGACAATGTCGGGGAGAACCAGTTGTACCGCGTGTCGCTCACGGATAAGAGCATCACGCGAATCACCCGCGATCCCGGCACGCATGAGATCCTGTTTGCGCCGGACGATTCCGCGTTCTTGGATACGTACTCAACGGCCATGACCCCGCCGCGCCAGGACTTGGACAACATCAGCGGCACCCGCATCGCCGTGATCAACGCCAACGAATCGCCGGAGCTTGCCGAATACCACCTCTCCCCGGTTCAGTTCTTGACCATCAGCGCCGCGGACGGCACCAAGCTCGACGCCAGCATGATTCGACCGCCTAATTTCGACGAGTCGAAAAAGTATCCTGTTCTCGTCGCCGTGTATGGCGGGCCGGAGGCGCAGAGTGTTCGCAACGCGTGGGGCGGCGCCGACTTTCTGTGGCACGAACTGATGGCGCAAAAGGGCTACATCGTCTTCATGGTGGATAACCGCGGCTCCTATAATCACGGCCATGCCTTTGAAACACCGATCTTCCATCATTTCGGGAAAATCGAACTCGCGGACCAGCTCGCGGGCGTGAACTACCTGAAATCGCTGCCGTACGTGGATTCATCACGCATCGGGATTTGGGGCTGGAGCTATGGCGGCTACATGACGCTTTACGCGATGACGCATGCATCGGGCGTATTCAAGGCTGGCATTTCCGTCGCGCCCGTTGCGGATTGGCGACTGTACGACACGATTTACACGGAACGTTATATGGGCTTGCCGCAGGAAAACGCCGCGGGGTACCGCGATTCTTCGCCGGTCAGTGAAGCGGCAAACCTCAGCGGAAGGCTGATGCTCGCCCACGGAACCGGGGACGACAACGTTCACTTCGCCAACACCTCCGAAATGCTGAACGAGCTGATCGCCGGGGGGCGCTATCCCGCAGCCTTGATGGTTTTCCCCGGGCGGGGCCACCCGATCGGAGACGCCGCCGCGCGCGTTCAGCTCTTCGAGCGCATGACGAGCTTCCTGCTCGCCAATCTCTGAGCAGGAAACAGGACTGGATGCAACCGAGCGGCGCGTCCGCACGTCCCAGTAGAATAGATATCGCGCGGTAGCGCGGGGGCCGGGGCTCCCCGCAGGGGAGTGGCGTTGCGGCTTCGCACCGACCGAGCAATCGGGAAAATAATGTATCTCGCCGCCGCTGTGTCGGTTGCGGCGCTCTGCGCGCCTTGCTGCGCGGCCCAGCGACAATCCCCGCCCGAAACCCCGACTCCCGAACAGCCGTCCATGAAGGCCGATCCCGCCAGCGGCGTTCTCGATAGCGGCTTTCGCGATCTTTACGAGTTGAAGTTTCAAGGCGCCCGAACAGATTTTGCTTCGTACCAGAAACTCCATCCCAATGATCCCCTGGGCAAGGCGGCGGAGGCGGCAAGCTACCTCTACGAGCAATTCAGCGAGAAGGGGGTGCTCACCTCCAACTTTTTTCTGGATGATTCCAAGCTGCTCGGCGGCGTGGAAGGCGATGCCGCGGAGAATCGGAATTCCGCCTTTCTGAAAGCCAACCACGAAACGCGACACATCGCCGAGCAGCACCTCAAGACTGATCCGCAGGACGCCGATAGCCTGCTCGCCCTGACGATGGCCGACGGCATGGAATCGGATTACGACGCGCTCATCGAAAAGAAGCAGTTGGCCAGCATCAGCTTTATGCGCAAGGCCGAAAGCGACGCCAAAAACCTGCTGGCCGTGGACCCCTCGGCGGATGACGCCTACGTGGCGTTGGGAGCCAGCAATTACATCATCGGCTGCATGCCGGTGTATAAGCGCGCGTTTCTGTGGTTCGGCGGGATGCATGGCGACCGCGCGCGGGGCATGAAGCAGCTCGCCTCCGCCGCGAACCACGGCCGGTACCTGAAGCCCTTCGCGAAAATTCTGCTGGCGCTTGCCGCCGAACGGGAGCATGAGACTTCCCTGGCGCGCGGCCTGCTTTCCGAATTGGCGCACCAGTTCCCCGAAAACCCCCTTTTTGCCCACGAACTCGCATTGCTCGAGGAACGCGTTACCGGTAAAAAGTGCAACGACTGCTAAGGCGGGGAACCGAAATCGCGGGAGGAGCCTTCGCGAGGAGGCCGCCGCGGGGCTAGTGTTCGCAGCGCGGCTGAAGGATCGCCAGAATAACGAGGTCGGAATGGCTGAAGAGCCATTTGCCGGCCTCCGCGCCGACGGCACCGGCGACGCGGGCCAAAGAGCCGAGGTGCTTATTGCGGGCGAGGCCGCGCAGATGTTCGACGCAAATTCCCGTGAGGCCTGCGACTTCTTCTTCGGTAAAAACCTTCTGGCTGGATCGGACTCGAACCATCGCAGCACCTCTCGCGCGACTGATGAGATCAAGGTAACGCGCGGAAAATTCGCATGCAATAGGCGTTCCGTACTACAAACAAATCCGGGCTGTGCCATAACAGCTTTGTTTCTGGATAGTTGACGAATCGGCTTTGGCGATGCCGGCTTCGCTGCCGAAGGAACGGGGTGTTTCAACATGAAATTTTTGATTAACTCTGGAATATTGCTCCCACTTTACGTATGCGCTGCGCAGCGATGCTGATTGAATGAATGTTTTGCGCCGCTTTACTACGCGGGATTCCCGAGGGACTTCTCCACTGCGCGGGCGATCTGAAGTACACGAGATTCACCAAAGTGCGGTCCGAAGATTTGCAGCCCGACGGGTAAGCCGGCGTTTGTCTTGCCGCAGGGAACCGAAATTCCGGGCACGCCGGCGAGCGAACCCGTGACCGTGTAAATATCCGCGAGGTACATCTGCAGCGGGTCAGCGGCCTTTTCGCCGAGCCGGAAGGCCGGGGTCGGAGTGGTCGGCGTCAGGATTGCGTCCACCTTCTGAAATGAGTCCGCGAAATCCCGGGCGATGAGTGACCGGACACTTTGGGCGCGCAGATAGTAGGCGTCGTAATAGCCGGCGGAAAGGGCGTAGGTGCCGAGCATGATTCGCCGCTTCACTTCAGGCCCGAATCCCGCTTCGCGCGTCTTGCGGTACATCTCCATCAGCGTCGCGCCGGGGACGCGAAGGCCGCAGCGGACGCCATCGTAGCGCGCAAGGTTCGAGCTGGCCTCGGCCGTGGCGATGATGTAGTACGCGGCGATCGCGTAGTTCGTATGCGGCATGTGCAGCGGCACCCGCCGGCAGCCCATCTTCTCGAGCGCGGCGATGGCGGCAAGCACCCGGCTCTTTACCTCGGGGTCGAGCCCCTCGCCGAAGTAATCCTCCGGCACGCCGATGCGCAGGCCCTGGACGGAATCGCCAATCCGGACCGGATAATTTTCAGCTGGGACGGCGGCGGACGTGGAATCGCGCGGGTCGTGGCCGGCGATCACGGCCATCACGGCGGCGGCGTCCGTCACACTGGTGGCGAATGGGCCGATGCGGTCGAGCGACGAGGCGAAGGCGATCAAGCCATAGCGCGAGACGCGGCCGTAGGTGGGCATCATCCCCGGGACGCCGCAGAAGGCGCCCGGCTGGCGGATCGAGCCTCCTGTGTCGGTGCCAAGCGCCGCAACGGCCATTCCGGCGGCGACCACCGCAGCAGAGCCGCCACTCGATCCTCCGGGGACGCGATCCGGGGCGGCCGGATTGCGAACAGGGCCGTAGGCCGAGTTCTCGTTCGAGCTGCCCATGGCGAATTCGTCGCAATTGGTCTTGCCGAGAATGACGGCGCCGGCGGATTCAAGGCGCTCGACGGCGGTCGCGTCATAAGGCGGAACGTAATTTTCGAGGATCTTCGAGCCGCAGGTGGTGCGAACCCCGCGCGTGCTGATTACGTCCTTCACGGCGATAGGGACGCCTGCCAGGGGCGAGAGCGGTTCACCGCGGGCGATGGCTGAATCCACGCGGTCGGCCTGGGCGAGGGCGCGCTCGGGGCAGAGCGCCAGGTACGCGTTGCACTCGGGGTTGCGGCGCTCGATGCGGCCATAGAACTCCGCTGCCAGCTCGCGGGCGGAAATTTTCTTCGCGGCGAGGGCTTCGCGGATGCCTGCCACGGTCCAGGATTGCGCGGCGGTCACGGGCGGGTCACCTTTCGATCACCTTAGGGACGCGGAAGAAGGGCTTCGCGGCGTCTGGCGCAGCGGCGAGGACGGATTCGCCCACGTCGCATGGGGCGAGCACGTCGTCGCGAAGCTCGGGGTGATGTTCGGCCCCGGACGCCACGGCGGGTAAAACCTGGGTCATTGGCGCGATGCCGGTTACGTCGAGTTCCTTGAGCTTCTCCACGTAGGTGAGGATTTCGTCGAGCTGGCCACGGTAGGTTTCGATCTCGGCCGGGGAGAGATCGAGGTGGGCAAGCTCGGCGACGCGGAGGACGTCTTCGCGAGTAATTTTCATTGGCGGGGCGGCTCGGGATCGAGGGTCGCGCAGGGCGGTTTACCGTAGATTAGAAACATTTGCGTCCTTTATTTTCAGTGAGTTACGGAGGTTTCTAATCCCCGTACCGTAGATTAGAAAGGCGGGGCGGCGCACGCCTGGCGGTAGATGGCTGCCGCGGTGACCGGCTTCCTGGTGCGCCCTTCGGTCCATCTGCCGTCCTCCTCTCTGGCGAGCAAACGCCATTTTAAAACATGGCAGAGATCGCGGATTTTTTCAAGGTTCAGTACTTGTGGAAAATTGAGGAAAAGGAGGAGGCAAAGGAAGCGGCGGAAGCCGCGGTCGAGAAGATCGCGGACGGGCGGATATGCCGCGACGGACGCGATGAGGCCCGATTCCCGCGGGGATGGTGGGCGGGAATCAGGCTGGTTTCCGTTCGAGATTCGCTAGTTAGCGGCGGCGAGGGCCAGGGTGACGTGTTGCGTGTCCTTCACCTTGTCGCTATCGAGCGGCTTCAGCTTTTTGATCTCATAAGAGCCCTGATCCGGCGGGACGGATAGCACGCGGCCGTGGCCCTTCATGAAGCCCGTGGCTATTTCCACGCGGACGTAATATTTCTCTCCGGCTTTAAGGTCAACGGCGACGCCGGCCTGCTTATCGTTGGAGCGGAATACGTGGTTTCCGGGCGGAAGCGTGACGACGAAAAATCTGCCGTTTTCCATGCGCGCCAGCTCGCTATCGTCGCAATAGACGGACGGGGAAAGCGCTTTGCCAACAAACTGCTTATAGCGATAGACGTACACCGTGGCATGGGAATCCTGGGGCTGAGATACGGAGTTGCTTTGGGCGTTATTTGCGGCGGGCTGTTGTGCCGACGCAAATGAAGCAAAGAGTGCCGCACAGGCAATGGCGCAGATTAATCGCAACTTCATTGGAGATCGCTCCTTTCGTTCCCGGCCGGCGGCCGGGCGCAAAGCTCGTATTCGCTGCTCTTGCTGGTTTTAACCGTCGGATAGCTTTGCCGGCGTGAGCCGGGCCGGGAAACCTCACGAAGACCGAAGTGCGTTCCGATGATGCGCCGCACCATGCGGATTATCGTACAGGATACGTTGATGTGAAGTTCTCCGGAGTACAGGCGTTTCGAATCGGTTATCGCATTTTATGGAGCCGACGGCGCAATGGCGATGCTTGGGAGGCACCCGTCCGAGGCGATGGCAGGAAAGGGCGCGGACTTGAACCTTGCGATTATCGCGGGCGGCGGCGGATGAAGGGGAGATGGGCGTTATCGGCTTCGCGGGGAAGGCGCGGCGGAGGGGCGGTGGCGAGTGTGCCAGGAGCGGCGGAGGCGCGGGCAGCGAAGCGCACGTCGCGAACAAGCGGGGCGCCCCAGGCTTGGTTGACGCGCTGGCAGAATTGCGGCTTCACGGCTTCGAGCTCGGCCCGCCAGGATTGGGCGTCGGCGAGGACTTCGAGGACGCCGTCGCGGCAGGCGGAGGGGCGCGTGTGGCCCGCAAGCGCCGGGCCCACAATCGCGGGCCAGGACGAACGAAGCCAGGCGAGCGCCGCTTCGGGACGCCCGAGGCGCCGCGCGACGCGGCCGAGAAAGTCGGATGCGCGTTCCATGTGATGGGCGGATTGTAGCATCAAAGGCGGAAGGCGGACGGCAAAGCACGGCAACCGCGGATTCCTCTCGCGCGCCCGCCGCTGCGCGGTGGGAACCGCGAAGACGCGCGACTGCGCTCGGATAGACAGGCGCGGAGAAGGTTGCGCGGGGAAGCTAATTATTGAGGGGGATTTTGAGTTCGCGGGCGAGCTGGTAGGGATCGAAAGGGCTGCAGGCGAAGAAGCGGCCCTCGATCTCGATGGTGGGAACCTTGCGGCGGCCGTCGTTGACGCGAAGGACGAGGGCTTCGGCAGCGGGGGCGTCGTCAATATTGATTTCGCGGAAGGCGACGCCGCGCTCGCGCAGGAATTGCATCGTGCGGTGGCAATCGGCGCAGTGGGCGCTGGCGTAGAGCGTGATGGGCGATATCCTCATGCGTTGTCCTTGTGCGTAGTTCGTTTCTGGCTATCGTGGATTTTCACCACGACCAATTAGTTTAGATGCGCGGGTGCGGGCGGAGATTCGCGGCGCGACCGGGCGGCATGAAAGAGTCAATGCGGGCGAGGGCGGGCCGAAGTTGCTGGTGCGCGCTATTTTTCGGAGGTGGGGGCTCCCGAATGGCGGCCGGCGCGGGAGGCGGCTTGCAGCCGCGCGAGGGCGCGAGCGAGATCGAACGAGGCGAGGTGCCATTCGCCGGCGCCGGCGGGGGCCTGGGACAGCGCGGCTTGCGCGCGGTCGCGGGCGGTGCGGCTGCGCTCGACGTCAATTTCCTCGGCGCGCTCGGAAATTTCGGCGAGCACGATCACGCGGCCGGGAAGAACTTCGGCGTAGCCGTGGACGATGCTGAGATAGCCGGTCGAGCCGTCCTTGCGATAGGCGAGGACGCCGATGCCCATTTCGGTGAGCAGCGGGGCGTGGCCAGGAAGGACGCCAAGGTAACCGTCCTTGCCGGGAAGCTCGATGGCGGCGACGCGCTCGTTCAAGACGTAGCGTTCGGGGGTGACGACTTCGAGTTCAATTGATTCGGGTAGTGTGGCCATGGTTGATGTCGTTTGCCGATTATTGCGTCGCTTTAAATCCTATCCTTCCCTTTCCAACCGCGTGTGCGCGGCCGCCATGAAAGTTCAGCCCGTTGAAATCACCTCGCCCAAAGGCAAGAGAGATTCTTCGCTTCGCTCCGAATGACGAGCACAGCGTGCGTCCCAACGGATTTCTACACCGTGGCGGCCATTTTTTCCGCTTTTTCGCGTGCTTCTTCGATGGTGCCGACCATGTAAAAGGCCTGCTCGGGCAAGTCGTCGTGCTTGCCTTCGACAATTTCCTTGAAACCGCGGATCGTGTCCTCGACTTTTACATATTTGCCCTCGAGGCCGGTGAACTGGGCGGCGACGAACATGGGCTGCGAAAGGAATTTTTCGATTTTGCGCGCGCGGGCGACGGTCTGCTTATCGTCGTCGGAAAGCTCCTCGATGCCGAGGATGGCAATGATGTCTTGCAATTCCTTGTAGCGCTGCAGGACGGATTTCACGGCGCGCGCGACGGTGTAATGATCCTGGCCGACGATGCGCGGATCGAGAATGCGCGAGAAGCTGGCGAGCGGGTCGACAGCGGGATAGATGCCGCGCTCGACGATCTGACGGCTGAGGTTTGTGGTGGCGTCGAGGTGCGTGAAGGTGGCCGCGGGGGCGGGGTCCGTGTAATCGTCCGCGGGAACGTAAACGGCCTGCACGGAAGTGATCGAGCCGTGCTTGGTGGACGTGATGCGCTCTTCGAGCTCGCCAATTTCGGTGTTGAGGTTCGGCTGATAACCGACGGCGGACGGCATGCGGCCGAGAAGCGCGGAAACCTCCGAGCCGGCCTGAACGAAGCGGAAAATATTATCAATGAAGAGCAGAACGTCGAGATGCTCTTCGTCGCGGAAATATTCGGCGACGGTGAGGCCCGTGAGGCCGACGCGGAGGCGCGCGCCGGGCGGTTCCGTCATCTGACCGTAGATCAAGGCGCAGCGGGATTTTTGCGAGTCGCCGGGAACGACGACGCCGGATTCCTGCATTTCGAGCCACAGGTCGTTGCCTTCGCGGGTGCGTTCGCCGACGCCGGAGAAAACGGACACGCCGCCATGCTTGAGGGCGACGTTGTGGATGAGCTCCTGAATGAGGACCGTCTTGCCGACGCCCGCGCCGCCGAAGAGGCCGATCTTGCCGCCCTTGAGATATGGCTCGATGAGGTCCACGACTTTAATGCCGGTTTCGAACATTTCGAGGTTGGTGGACTGATCTTCGAGCGAGGGGGCGGGGCGATGAATGGGATAGCGCTTCTCGGAGTTGACCGGGCCGAGATTGTCCACGGGCTCGCCGAGCACGTTGAGCACGCGGCCGAGAGTGGCGCGGCCGACGGGAACGGAAATCGGCTCGCCGAGTTCGAAGGCTTTCATTCCGCGCACGACGCCTTCGGTGGGCTTCATGGCGACGCAGCGGACGCGGCCTTCGCCGAGGTGCTGCTCGACTTCCGCGATGATGTCAATCGGCTCGGGAACGTCGAAGCCCTCGCTGGTGATGCGGACGGCATTGTGAATCAGCGGGAGGTGGCCCTCCTCGAAGAGGACGTCCAATACAGGGCCGATAACTTCGACGATGCGGCCGGTTTTCGTTTTGTCACTTGGCATTAGCAGGTTGCTCCTAAGTTTCGATTGGCGGCACGGTAATTTTTGACCGCCGCGCCAAGGGAACAAACCCTGCGGTTTCTTTCCCTTGGCAATCCTTTTCTTCCCTAACCCGCGGCGGAGGCGGCGCCGCTGACGATTTCGATTAGCTCCTTGGTGATGGCGGCCTGGCGAATTTTGTTCATTTGCAGCGTGAGCTTGTCAATCAGCTCGGAGGCATTGCGCGTGGCTGAATCCATGGCCGTCATGCGGGCGGCGTGCTCGGCGGCGGCGGATTCGAGCAGGATGCGATAGACCTCGGCATCGAGATAGCGCGGGACGAGGCCGCTGAAGATTTCGTCCACGGGCTGCTCGTAAATGTAGTCCACGGCAGGTGCGACGGCTTGCGCCATGGCGGCATCTTGCGGCGGCTGGCCGGCGGCAGCGCGCGACGCGTGCTCCAGCTGGGATGCGATGACGGCCGGGTCCACCGGCAAAAGCTTTTCGGTGCGCAGATTCTGCACCATCACGTTCTTAAACTCGTTGTAGATGGCGTACACCGCGTCCACCCGGGCTTCGGCGTACAGCTCGGCAATGCGCGCGGAAATTTCCTTGGCGCGCGCGAAATCCACGTGCGTCGAAACGTTCAAATATTCGCCGGCGAATTTGCGGCCGCGTTTGCGCATCGTATCGCGGCCCTTTTTGCCGACGACGACGATTTCGATCGGCTGGGCGGAATGCTCGCGGAAAAATTCATTCGCCTGGCGGAGAATATTTGCGTTGAAGGCGCCGCAGAGGCTGCGGTCTCCGGTGAGGACGACGGCGAGAATACGATTTTCCGGGCGCCGGGCGAGCAGCGGATGGACGGGGGATTCGATGCGGGACGCCGCCGAGCGCAGCACGCGCAGAATTTCGTGGGCGTAGGGGCGCGCGGCGAAGACGCCTTCCTGGGCGCGACGCAGCTTCGCGGCGGCGACGAACTTCATGGCGCGCGTGATTTGCTGCGTGTTCTTCACCGAGCGAATGCGCCGGCGATAATCGAGAAGAGTAGGCATGGGAACAGTGGCTAGTGACTAGTGACTAGTGACTAGCGGCTAGTGACTGGTGAAAACCATCCTTTCTAAGTTCACGCGACTCGTAATCCGTCCACGAGACTCCGCTGCTCTCCTTTACAGCGAGAGAGGCTCTTCGGGCCGGAACGCGGCCCTCAGAATGACGATTAAACTCCATGACGCTATCAAGCGGGTGCAACCGCGGCCTTTGCGTCCGAATTGGCAACGAAACTTTCCTTGAAGGCGTCCAAGGCCTGCTGGGCTTGCGCGCGAATGGCGTCGTCGAATGCTTTCTTTTCGCGCAGGTCTTTCAACAAGCTCGCGTAATTCGTTTCGATGAAAGGATAGAGCTCGCGCTCGAAGCGCCGGCATTCGGAGACTTCGAGATCGTCGAGATAGCGATTCGCACCGGCGAAAATAATCAACACCTGCTTTTCGACGGGCAGCGGCTGATATTGATCCTGCTTCAGGATTTCGACCAGGCGCTGGCCGCGGGCGAGCTGCGCCTGCGTGGCCTTATCGAGCTGCTCGGAGCCGAACTGCGCGAACGCGGCGAGCTCGCGGTACTGCGCGAGATCGAGACGAAGCGTGCCGGCCACCTGGCGCATGGCCTTGATCTGCGCGTTGCCGCCGACGCGGCTTACCGAAAGGCCGACGTTGACGGCGGGACGAACGCCGCTATTGAAAAGATCGGATTCGAGATAGATCTGGCCGTCGGTGATCGAGATGACGTTGGTCGGAATATAGGCGGAGACGTCGCCGGCCTGCGTTTCAATGACGGGCAGCGCGGTGAGCGAGCCGGCGCCGAGCTTGTCGTTGAGCTTGGCGGCGCGCTCGAGCAGGCGCGAATGCAGGAAGAAAACGTCGCCGGGATAGGCTTCGCGGCCGGGCGGGCGGCGCAGCAACAGGGAGATTTCGCGATAGGCCTGGGCGTGCTTCGAAAGATCGTCGTAGAAGCAGACGGCGTGGCGCTTCGAATCGCGAAAATATTCACCCATGGCGCAGGCGGCGAAGGGCGCGATGTACTGCATGGTGGCGGGCTCGCTGGCGGAGGCGGTGACGACGATGGTGTATTCCATCGCGCCGTATTCCGCGAGCGTCTTGATCACCTGCGCGACGGTGGAGCGCTTCTGACCGATGGCGCAGTAGATGCAAATCATGTCGTTGCCGCGCTGGTTGATGATGGTGTCGAGGATGATCGCGGTCTTGCCGGTCTGGCGGTCGCCAATGATCAACTCGCGCTGGCCGCGGCCGATGGGGATCATCGAGTCAATGGCCTTGATGCCGGTTTGCAGCGGCTCGCGAACGGGCTGGCGGTCCACGACGCCGGGGGCGAGGCGCTCGAGATCGTTGCGCTGCGAGCTTTGAATCGGGCCTTTATCGTCCAGGGGCTGGCCGAGCGGATTCATCACGCGGCCGATCAACTCGTCGCCGACGGGCACGGACATAATCTTGTTGGTGCGCTTGACGGTATCGCCTTCGCGAATTTCCGTGTAATCGCCGAGGAGCACGGTGCCGACCTGATCTTCCTCGAGGTTCAGCGCAATGCCGAAGACGCCGTGAGGAAACTCGATCATCTCGCCGGCCATGCACTTATCGAGGCCGTGGACGCGCGCGATGCCGTCGCCGACGGAGATGACCGAGCCGACCTCCTCGACCGCGACCGCCTGCTGATAATTTTCGATCTGCTCGCGCAGAATCCTGGTGATTTCATCTGCCTTGATATTGGCCATTCCCGCTCCTGATTATTCCGATTCCAATTGCTGGCGCAACCGCGCGAGCCGCTCGCGAATCGAGCCGTCGTACACTGTGGAGCCCACGCGGACGACGGCGCCGCCGAGCAGCTCTTCATCGCGCTCGAAGGTCGCTTCGATCTTCTTGCCGGTGCGGCGCTCGAGCGCGGCGGTTAGCTCCCGGCGCTCGGCTTCGCTCAAATCACGCGCCGAGATCACCCGGGCTTCGGCGACGCCGAGTCGCTGGTTCAATTCGTCGCGAAGGGCCTGGCGGATTTCGCCGAGGATTTCCGTCCGGCGATGGTCCACCACGAGGTAGAGAAAATTCCGCACCGCGGGGACGAGGCCGAGGGCTTCGGCGAGCTTTTCGATTACCCGGCGCTTCGATTCGGCGCTCGCCGCGGGGCTTTCGAGGAAATGGCGCAGGTCGGGCGCGGAGAAAAACGCATCGAGGAATGCGTCGAGACCGCGCGTGACGGGCCCGGCGTCGCGCAACTCGATGGCTGCGTCCGCCAGGGCCGCTGCGTACCGCTGTGCGACTTCTGCGTTCAATTCGCGCTCCCCGCGAGTTGCTCGACGAAGGCATGGAACAGAGATTGTTCGGCCTGCGGCGTCATCTGACCGCGCACGACGGCGGCCGCGCGCTCGACGGCCATGCGCGCCGCCAGCGACTTGAGTTCCAGGCGCGCGGCGCGTTCGGATGCCGCGATTTCAGCCTGTGCCGCGCGTTCGATTTTTTGCGCTTCTTCACGCGCCATGGCACGAATACGCTGCGCTTCGGCTTCCGCGCCGCGCTGGGCTTCCGCCTTCAGGCGCGCCACTTCCTCGCCGATGCCGGCGAGCTTCGCCTGCGCCTCGCGACGCAACTGCTCCGCGCGTTCGCGGGCGCGGGCTCCTTCCGCAATCTTCCGCGAAATCTCCTCGGAATTCGCGCGCAGGGCGGGCGCGGCCTTCAGGAATCCCCAGGCGATCAGCACCACGATAATGGCGAAATTGATCCAGCGAAACACCCAGCCGGTGCTCGTCTCGGTTTCCGCTGGACCGGACGCAGCCTCCTGCGCGAGCGCCGCACCGGCGACGAGCAGAAAGAGAGAAAGGGCACACGCGAATCGCCCGAATGCCGGCCGGTAGCGCCGCATTATTGCGTTGCGCCTCCGCGCACCGGCGAAGGCTGCGCCAAAATCGCGCGTGCGATTTCGGATGCGAGGTCCGGCGTTTGCCGCTCGATTTCAGCCCGCGCGGAGGCGAAATCCGCGGCCATGCGCTTTTTCGCGGCGTCTACTTCTTCCTGTGCCCTCATGCGCATGGCTTTCAGCAGCTTCGCTCGTTCATCGAGCACCGCCTGACGGCCGGCTTCCTGCTGGGCGTGGATTTCGACGCGGGCCTTGCGCAGCGCCTCGTGGTAGGAACCCGCCTCCTGCTTCGCTTCGGCTTCGGCCGCGGCGGCTTCGGCGCGCGCGCCTTCGATGCGGGCGTAGCGTTCGGCCATCACCCTGCGCATCGGCTGAAAAAACGCCCAGCGCATGAACCAATAGAAGAACAGGAAAAGAATGATCGTGGGTACAGAACCCAGGAAGAGATTGCCGAGCTGGTGCAGGATGTCCATCGCGAGGGAAAGATACTGCGGTTGCGCTCCTGATGATTGGAAATGGTTTTCGGCGCGCTACTCACGCCGCCGACGCACTAGCACGCCCCGGACGCCCGGCAAAGCAAAGGATTATCGCATCGGCGCGGGGCGGCGTCAATGGGATGGAAAAGCTGCGATTCGTGAGGGGCGGGCGTGAGTGACTCCCATGGCGAAGATGGGGCATAGGTGAGCGCAAGGAGTGGAGCATTTGCGTATAGGACACAGAGACGGAAAGGGCGCTGGACCGTCTAATACTTGCTAGGTAGAGTTGGAAGATGGGCATACGACTTCGAGTCTCGCCGCAGACACTGTGCGTGCTGGATGCGCTGCTGGAGCATCCCGGGCAATGGCGGCATGGCTATTCGCTGAGCCGGCAGACGAGCATACCTTCAGGGACGCTCTATCCCATCCTGATGCGGCTGGAAAAGCTCCACTGGCTGGAAACGCGCTGGGAGGAGCCGGGAAATCTTGGCCGGCCGGCGCGGCACCAATACCGGCTGAACGGAAATGGGTGCGCGTGGGCTACGCAGGAGCTGCGCGCCGCGCGGGCACGAAAATTCTGGAAGCCGGTGTACAGCGAGGTCTGAGCGATGCGAAATGCGCAAACGGCGCCCTTCGCGCGCCGCGTGGCTGATTCAGCGATGCGCGCGGCCCTCCACGTGTGGCCGGAGGAGAGCCGGCGTTGGGGTCGGGCGCTTCAGGCGGAATTGGACGAGATTGAAAGCCCGGTCGCGGTCCTGAGATGGGCCATGGGAGGATTTATGGTGCTCGGGAGAGCGTGGTGGAACCATGTGGTGCATTCGTGGAGACGGCCATTCGGCATCCCCGCAGAGGGGCCGCTGGCATCCAAGGTCGCGGAGGCGAAGCGGCTGCCGCGCATGCCGCGATTTGTGACCGTGCTGCTTCTCGCCGCGTCGGTTGCACTATTCTTCACGCGGGACTTTCGGCAGGCATTTAGCGCCGGAACGCAGGCTTGGGGCGCAGGTCTCCCGCGGGTGGACTACGATTCGGGCAATTGGCTCCGAGCAAAGGCCAATCAGACCCACGATCCTGAGCTGTTGGCCATTTACGCGATCACGACATGGAGAAGCAACGATGAGCGATTGCAAGCCGCGGCAGAGGCGGTGCGCCGCGATCCTTCGCTCGTGTGGATCTATTCGAAAGTCAGGCTACTCGACGAGCCCTGCTGCGGGCTTCATCCTGTATCGAAAGAGGGCGTGGCGGCGCTGGAAAAGGCCGATCCGGATAATGCCCTGCCGCGCCTGCTGGCCGCCAGCTTGATCTACGAAAAAGCCGAGAGAGATTGGTCGAGCAAGCCGGACCCTCGCGGCGAGTTCGACTATAAGCGTCTGGTCGAGCAGAACCCGGAATGGCAGGCAGCAATGAACTACGCTTTTCAGGCGCCGAAGTTCGATAGCTATCAAGCGCAAGCGTTTGAGCTTTACCGTTCGGCCGCGCGCCGCTACGACCTTGCGGACTATCCCGAACTAGGGGTGCGGATGTTGCGGAACGCTGGATTCGGACCTGGCAGCTCAGTAGGCATGTATAGCGATTGGCTTTTGACGCAGGGCGAATCCGCCGAGAAGGCAGGGAAATTGGATCAGGCCGCGGATCTCTACTGGGAGCCGGTCCTGTTCGCGCAGAGAGTCCTTCAGCAAGATGGCAGCGATACCGCGAATTGGTGGTTGCTAAACGCCGAAAGGACTTCCTTTCAAAAGCTCCGACCTCTTCTGCTGAAGATGGGCCGCAAAGACGAAGCCGAGGCGATGGCGTATCAACAGAGCAGTCTGCAAGCTCGATTCGAAAGAGGGTTTGGCAACAACTACTACTGGGACGAGTACCAAGGCGGGTGGACGGGCCTGATGATACGGTGTCTGTGCGCGATCGTGTTCCTCCTGGGCGCAGCGGTTGTGGTTGGCTTCGGGATTTTCGCGTTCGGGCGATGGAGAAACCCAGATTCGCCACAAAAGGTACTCGGGGCTGGCGCCGCAGCGATGGATTATGCGCCGCTCTTACTTTTACTGGCTTCTGGGGCGCTCTTCGTTGTCTTTCGCCCTCTAATCCTGACGTATAACAGGTATATGTCGGTCCCTTGGTCGTCTGACACGGCCAGAGGGCTGGAGTTCTCCGCGGCCGCGCCGTATGGAATGCCGATGTGGTATTACGGTTTCTCGGCGAAGTATCTGAATGCGTATCACGGCTGGATGGTGCTTATTATTGGACTGTCGGTGATGGCGGCGTATATTTTGGCGCGGGGGACGATGCGGACGTGGCGCGACCGGGCGGCGGCGTGAATGCAGACCGTGCCGCGAGAAGGCCCCTAGCAGGACGATAGATTGAGTTGAGATTCTTGGTCGCTACGCTCCTCAGAATGACGGAATAAGGCGAGATGCTAGCTGCGGCGGTCGAGGGGGATGTAGCTGCGCTCGTCGTGGCCGAGATAGACCTGGCGCGGGCGGGCGATCTTCTGCTCGGGGTCGAGAAGCATTTCTTCCCACTGCGCGATCCAGCCTGAGGTACGCGGAATGGCGAAGAGCACGGGAAACATCGTCATCGGCAGGCCCATGGACTGGTAGATCAGGCCGGTGTAGAAGTCCACGTTCGGGTAGAGCTTGCGCGTGATGAAGTAATCGTCCTCGAGGGCGATGCGTTCGCATTCGAGGGCGATATCCACCAGCGGATTTTTTCCCATCACATCGAAGACTTCATAGGCGACGCGCTTGACGATGCGGGCGCGGGGATCGTAATTCTTATAGACGCGATGGCCGAAACCCATCAGCTTCTTTTCGCCCGCCTTCACGCGCTTGATGTACGCGGCGACGTGATTGACCGAGCCAATTTCGACGAGCATGCGGAGCACGGCTTCGTTGGCGCCGCCATGCAGCGGGCCATAGAGGCCGGCGGTGGCCGCGGCGGCTGCGGAATAGGGGTCCGCCTGGGAACTGCCGACGCAGCGCATGGCCGTGGAGGAGCAATTCTGTTCGTGATCGGCGTGCAGAATGAAGAGCACGTCGAGGGCGCGCTCGAGCGTGGGGTTCGGGCGATATTTCAGCTCGGTGGTGCGGAAGAGCATGTTCAGGAAATTGCCGCAATACGTCAGCTCGTTATCGGGATAGACGAAGGGCATACCGAGGCTGTGGCGGTAGGCGAAGGCCGCGAGCGTAGGCATCTTGCCGATGAGGCGATAGGTCTGCTTGCGGCGCGAATCGGGGCTGAAGACGTCCTTCGCATCCGGATAAAAGGTGGAAAGCGCGGCGACGGTGGAGATGAGCATGCCCATCGGGTGCGCGTCGTAGTGAAAGCCATCGAGAAATTTCTTGATGCTTTCGTGGATGAACGTGTGATGCGAAATATTGTAGGACCATTCGGTGAGCTGCGCCGCGTTGGGCAGTTCACCGGAGAGAATCAGATAGGACGTCTCGAGATAGGAGCTTTTTTCGGCAAGCTCCTCGATGGGATAGCCGCGATAGCGCAGAATTCCCTTGTCGCCGTCAATGAAGGTGATGCGGCTGGAGCACGAAGCGGTGTTGGTGAACGCCGGATCGTAGCTCATCATTCCGAAATCGGCTTCGCTGACCTTGATGCCGCGAAGGTCGAGGGCGCGAATCGTGTCGTTCTTGATGGGGACTTCGTACTGGCGGCCGTTGCGATTGTCAGTGATCGTGAGCGTGTCGCGCTGCGTTCCCGCCGCGGACTGGCTGCTCACCACCGTTCCCGATTTCGTCGGACTCATCGCGGACCCTTTTCTATTCGACGCGCGAACCGCGCATCGAAGTTGCCCCAGTACACTTTACACCAAATTTGGCGCGTTTCGGAGCGTGTTTCGGGCAAGTCAACCTGCTTCGAACGGCAAAATCGCGCAAAATTCACGCGGGCACGCTCCCCAAACGCTCCGTGAGGAACTTACACGGGCTGCAAAGACCCGCCGGCGGATTCCAGTTCGATCCGCAGGAGCCAATCGAAATGGAATTTTTCGGCCGCAAGCCACTTTTCGAGTTCCTCGCGGCTGGGGGCGTCGTATTCGACGATCATTTTGCCTTCCTGCATATTGACGAGAACGCGGCGGGTTCCGACTTGCTTGCCGCCGTGCAGGCGGCGCGCCAGTTCGTCGGCGCCCTGGCGGGTGAGGCAGGCTAACGTGTGCTGGGAAAGATAGCGGGCCATTCCGTCTCCTGGTGATGAATTGGTCGGCTTTTTCGCGCCGAGGATTGCACTATAACCCAGCCAGTCGCGCGGAGGGCAAAATACGCGGCCAATTGCGGTGGTTTGGCGCTCGAAATTGCTTAGGCAGCGGGAATGCGCCTGTCCGCGGGTACAGGTCCCGATTCGGCAACGCGCGGCATTCGAGAGGCGGATCGGCCGTCGCGGGGCGATAAAATTCAGCCGGGAGGTCACGATGAAGCGATTGCTATTGACGCTCGTACCCCTGGCGGCGCTCGCGCTGGGGGTGGCGCTGACCGCACACGCGAGAGTCGCCGTGGGCGACATCGAGGGAATCGTGCTGACCGCCTCCGGCAAGCCCGCAGGCGGGGCTACTGTGATTATGCAGACCTCAGACGGCGCGCGGCCCTATGCCACGCGGAGCGGGGAGGATGGCCGCTTTCGCTTCGAGCGCTACGAGACCGGGGAATACGACCTGCGGGCGTCCAACAAGGGGCGCTACTCCGAATGGCTGAAGCGCGTACGAATCCGCGCGGGCAAGCTGACCACCATTACCCTGCGGCTCACGCTCACTCATTAAGGGAACTCGCGCAATGCAGGGCATGTGAACTGCATACCCGCAGATTCGTGCGCGCGGGAGTTTGCGGTTTAGGCGTGGGAAAAGCGTCGCGTATAATAAGCGAAGATGGAAATGAGGGTGCGCATGGACGCGCAACGTCCAGCCAACGAACTGAGGGAGTCCGAAAGCCATGGGCGGATCCTGGCCATTGACTATGGCCGGAAGCGCATCGGGTTGGCCGTGTCCGACGAGCTGGGGCTAACGGCGCGGCCGCTGGAAAATATGCAGAGGGAGAACCGCCAGGCGGATATGCGGCGCATACGGGAAATCTGCCGGGAACATTGCATTCGGCGCGTGGTGGTGGGGCAGCCGCTCCACATGACGGGCCAGGCGGGCGAAATGGCCCAGGAAGCGGAGCGCTACGCCGCCCGGCTGCGCAAGCAACTCGGCCTGCCGGTGGAGCTGCTGGATGAGAGGCTGACGAGCTGGGAGGCGAAGGAAACCATGGAGCAGGCCGGCGGGCATTCGCGTCGCCGGGAGCCGCTGGATGCGGTTGCCGCAGCCGTCCTGCTGCGGGATTACCTGGAACGAGAGCGTTCGCTGGCCTGCGCGGCTATCCCGGAGAAGGATTAGGGATGGTGCGGCGGCTCGGGCTGCTCGTCCTATTGCTGATCGCGGCGCTGGGCGCGGGGGCCGCATGGCTCGATTCGCAGCTCAGCCGTCCCTATACGGGCCGCGAGTCGGAGCACACGTTCGTGGAAATTCCGCACGGAACCTCGCGCTGGCATATCGCAGGCATCCTGCGCCACGATGACGTGATCCGCAATCGCGTGGCCTTCGCGCTCTTCAGCGAATGGCACTTCCGAAAACCTATGCAGGCCGGCGAGTACCTGTTCGATCAGCCGCTTGATTCGCGGCAGGTATTCTGGAAAATCGCGCACGGACAAATCTACGTGCACACGATAGTGGTGCCGGAGGGGTGGTCCACGTACGAGATTGCCGCGGATCTGGATTCGCAAGGGGTGTGCAGCCGGCAGGCGTTTCTTGCCGCGGCGCAGGATACATCACTAATTGCTGACTTGGCGCCGCATGCGCGCAGCCTGGAGGGCTTCCTCTTCCCTTCCACGTACAAATTCACGCGGCACACCACGTGCGACCAAGTGGTGGCGGAAATGACGGGCGAGTTTCGAAGGGTGTGGAAGTCCATTGCCCCCGCAGGGACGCGCGATTTCCCCGAGGGCTTAACGCTGGAGCAACTGGTGACGCTCGCTTCGCTGGTGGAACGCGAGACGCCGAATCCCGCCGAGCGCCCGCTTGTGGCCGGCGTCTTTTACAATCGCCTGCGCCGCGGCTATCCCTTGCAGTGCGACCCAACCGTGCAATATGCAATGGAAATGGCGGGGCGGCCGGAGCGAAGCGTTCACGCGCAGGACCTGCGGGTGGATTCCGCGTACAATACATACGAGCACCGCGGGCTGCCGCCGGGCCCGATCGCCAATCCAGGCGAGGCTTCCCTGCGGGCTGCCCTGCACCCAGCCACGACCGATTACATGTATTTTGTCGCCAATAATCACGGGGGTCACTTCTTCAGCCGCACGCTCGCCGAGCACAATCGCAACGTGGCGCGGTATCGCCGGCTGCTGGCGGGCGAACCTCCGCTGCCCGATCCGCCGCCGAAGAAGCGCGTGGAACCTGTTCACCGTACTCGCAAACCGCAACCCCGCAGCACCCACCGCGGGCAATACCGAGGGCATTCGTGACTTCAAATGACGTACCAGAAGGCGCCGCTCGCGGAGCGGCCAATAAGAAAGCCCTGATCCTGCAAGCCGCGCGGGCGCTAGGCACGCCGCGGTATACACCCGCCGAGGTAGAGCAGATCCGGCGTCAATTGATCGCGCATATCGGGCCGCAGGGCAAGGCTTCGGCCGATTACATCATGAGCGTGCTCGAGGAAGCGGGGCTGCGCGTTGTGTGGTCCACGCAATCCGATACCGAGGGGAAATACGAGGAGGAATTTTCCGATCTGCTGCACTTCTCGACGCTCGAAGAGGCGGAGATGTGCCTGGTGCGGCTCGATGAGTTGCTGCGGAAATTCACGGCGGAGCACGAGCGGGCCGCGGCGGAGCGCGTGCGCGAAGTGGCGCGCCTGGGCCGCCGGCGAGCGGAAATGATCGCGCGGAACCGCAAGGTGGAACCGCTGAAGCGCGCGGAGAAGGAAGAAGTCGCGCACTGGTTCGGCATCTGGCTGGAAACGCCGGATGCATTTTTCGACTGGCTCGACGTGCGAAAGCAGTCGCCGCAATTCCAGAAGATGTTTGCCGGGCTCGAGGAAGAGGAATCGTAAGTGGACCTGCTGGAAATCGAGCCGCTCGACCTGGGGCCGGACGTTCGCGCGATCGGAATCGAGCTGGTGGAAGCAAATGAGAATCGGGAGCCGGTGCGCGGGGCCGAAGCGGCGCGGGTGTGGGGCAGGGTTCTTGGCGCGATTGCCGGGGCGGAGCCATGGGCACTCGATTTCTTCAGCCATCTAGACCGCGTCCGCGATTACTGCACCGGGCATGGCGTCGCCTTTCGCGAAGGCGCGGCTCGCTCGATTTCGATTCCCTCCCCCGAGCCAGTGGCGCTGGAAGCCCTGCTGGATCGGTTCCAGCGCGAGACCTTCGGGGCTCGCTGCGGCGGGCCGCTGCCGAACGCGGATTCCGCGCTCGAGGGGGAACTGGCGCGGCGCGGCGTGGACGCCTACCACAAGGCCTACTCGAACTACGCGTTTTGCGGGGTATGCAATTTCGAGGATGGTTCGCTGGTAGTGCTGAGCGAGAAGCTATGGGCGAGCGAGGCGATCCGCAGAATCCGGCCCGTGGTAAAAGACCTGGAGATCGAAATCCGGCTGCCCGCGTGAGGCGCGTGCGGGCTCGGGTGGGTGGCGCGGCAAGGCCCGAGGGCTACTCGAGAATTTCGAGCGTGAAGCGCTTTTTAAGCTTCATTCCGGCGGCGCCCAGAAGCGTGCGAATGGATTTGGCGGTTCGGCCCTGGCGACCGATCACCTTGCCCAAATCCTCAGGATGAACCCGCAACTCGAGCACGGTTACCTGCTCGCCTTCCACAGCGTTCACCTGAACTTGATCGGGATGATCCACCAGAGCCTTGGCGATCTGCTCCACGAGGTCTTTCATTGTGCGTCCTCCACGGCAGCTCGAACATGCGCAAGAGCAGCAGTCCTTTCGGTGCTGTGGAGTAAGACGCCCTATGCGGGCTTAGAGTTGCGTCGCAGGAAACTGCGTACCGTGTCGGAGGGTTGCGCGCCCTTGCTGATCCAATACTCGATGCGGTCCGATTTCACATCCACGGCGGCGGGCTTTTTCGATGGGTCATAAGTGCCCACGATTTCGACAAAGCGGCCGTTGCGGGGGCGCGTCTTTTCAGTGACGACCACCCGATAGAACGGGTGCTTCTTCTTGCCGATCCGGGCAAGGCGAATCATTAACACGCGGAATGCCTCCTAAGTTGAATCCCGCCATTATAGCGGAGCCTGGCGCAATTCACCAAAGGCATTCGGGCGAAGCCCGAAGGAGGCCGAGAGGGCGTCAACGCAGCAGCCACATGGGCAACGCGGCTTCGGCGCAGCGCTCCGCCATCTGGCGGTCGGCATCGGAGAAGGCATTGGGGCGCTCGCTTTCAATATCCACCGTGCCGATCACGCGGCCGCTGCCGGGATCAAGGACGGGCACGATCATTTCGGAGCGGGCGCCGCTGAAGGCGGTCAGGTAGCGAGGGTCGTTTTGCACGTCGCCGCAGACGATGGCTTTTCGGTCGCGGATTGCGGCGCCCGTCAGCCCCTCGGCAAGCGGGAAACTCGGGTGCTCCGGCGGGCCGGGGCCATCCCAGCCGATGATTTCGACGGTTTCAGCGCCAACGTCATAGACGCCCACCCAACGATAGGCACCCAGCGTGCGAATTCGCTCGGCGAGCCGCTTGGCCTTTGCGGCGCGATCATCCGCACCGGCGGCGAGCAGCCGGATTTGATTGATCGCGTTGTTCATAACGATGGGCATCGGAATACCGGGAGTGGCTAGGCCGGAACGGCATGGCCGCGTGCGAGGCTGGCGACCATCGAGCGGAAGAGCACGAGGCCGTCCGACGATCCCAGGCCGCTTTCGACGGCGCGTTCCGGATGGGGCATCAAGCCGACTACGTTGCGTTCGCGATTGCACACGCCCGCAATCCCGGCGAGCGAACCATTCGGATTCGCTTCGCGGTCGGATGGTTCGGCGGCGGTGCCGTCGGGATGCACATAGCGGAAAACTACCTGCTTATTGCGCTCGATATCGGCAAGCGTGGCGGCGTCGCAAAAATAATTGCCTTCCATGTGAGCGATCGGAAGGCGCAGCACCTGGCCGGGGGCGGCGGCGCTGGTGAAGGGGGTATCCGTGTTCTCCACGCGGATATGAACCTGGCGACAGAGGAAACGCAGGCCCGTATTGCGCGTCATTGCGCCGGGCAGCAGGCCCGCTTCGAGCAAAATCTGGAATCCATTGCAGATGCCGAGAACCAGCCCGCCCGAGTGCGCAAATCGTTCCACGGCTTTCATGACCGGCGAAAAGCGCGCGATGGCGCCGGTGCGGAGGTAGTCGCCATAGGCGAAGCCGCCGGGCAGGATGATCGCATCCATGCCGGAGATTTCCTGCGACTGATGCCAGACGAACTCGACTGGTTCGCCGACTACGCTGCCGATGGCGTGAAACGCGTCATGGTCGCAATTGGAACCCGGAAAAACGACGACGCCGAACTTCATTCGAGGGCCTTCTCCTAAGCCTTGATTTTACCACGGCGCGCGGCCTGATAAGGCTTGACCGAGGGGATTTCGAGGCCGGCTTGTTCGATGGCCGCGCGGCGCGTAAGATATTGCTTCAGATATGGAAACGGCTTCCACGTTCAACATTCTTTCCAGCGGTGGCGCACCAGCGATGGGGCATCCGCGGCCTCCCTGGCTGCGCGTGCGATTCCTTGGCGGCCCGAACTATCAAGATTTAAAACGAATTATGCGCGGGCTGGACCTGCACACGGTGTGTGAAAGCGCCCGCTGCCCGAACATGGGCGAGTGCTGGGACCACCGCACCGCAACCTTTATGATTTTGGGCAACATCTGCACCAGGGCGTGCGGCTTCTGCGCTGTGCCGAGCGGCAAACCACTGGGGCCGCCCGAGGAGGACGAACCGGGGCGCGTGGCTGAGGCGGCGGCGCGCATGGGGCTGCGGTATGCCGTGGTGACTTCGGTGAATAGGGACGATCAGCCAGACGGCGGCGCGGCGATCTTCGCGCGGACAGTCGAGGAGATTCGGCGGCGAGTCCCTGGGTGCAAGGTGGAAGTGCTGATCCCGGATTTTCGCGGGGATTGGCCGGCGCTCCAAACAGTGCTGGGGGCGCGGCCGGACGTGCTGAACCACAACATGGAGACGGTGCCGCGACTTTATCGGCGTGTGCGGAAGGGGGCAGTCCACGAGCGGTCCCTGGAAGTGCTGCGGCGGACGAGAGAGTTTGCCCCTGACATTCCGACCAAAACCGGAATGATGCTGGGATTGGGCGAAACGCGCGACGAAGTGCTAGCGGCCATGGAAGAGATCGCCGCACAGGGGACTCATATACTGACGCTTGGACAATACCTGCAGCCGACTGCCGAGCATCTGCCCATCGTGCGATACGTCCACCCGGACGAATTCGCGGAGTTCAAGCGGCTGGGCGAGGCGATGGGATTCAAGCACGTGGAGGCCGGGCCGCTGGTGCGGTCGTCCTATCATGCCTTTGAGCAGGAAGAAGCGGCGCGCGCATAGGCCAAAACTCGAAATTGTCCCTTTTTTAATTTCCCCGCTAGCTTCATATCCCACTCTCGAACGCGAAAATTGGCAGCGGCAGACTTCGCGCGGGGCGCCGGCCATCTGTGCTTTGGTGCTAGAATCCCCTCATCGGAGTCGCCCATGGCGGACCAACCCGCTGAACAACCGAGTTCCTGGCCGTCCCTGCCGCTTGAATCCTGGAAGGACACATATGCGACGCTGCACATGTGGACGCAGATGGTCGGCAAGGTTCGCCTGGCGCTTACCCCGCTGGTGAATCATTGGTGGAATGTGCCGCTGTACGTCAGCGCGCGCGGCCTGACGACTTCTCCCATGCCGTACCAGGATCGAATGATCGAGATTTGGTTCGACTTCATTCAGCACCGGCTTGTGCTCCAATCGAGCAACGGATTGACGCGAACGCTGCCGCTGAGGCCGATCTCGGTCGCCGATTTCTATGGGGAGTTTCAAGAGCTGCTGCGGTCAGCCAACGTCCACGCAGATATGTGGAAGATGCCGGTCGAGATTCCGAACCCGATCGCGTTCGACCAGGATCGCGTGCACGCGTCCTACCAATCCGAATACGCGGAACGGTTCTGGCACATCCTGCTGGAGGTGGATCGCGTGTTACAGGAATTTCGATCGCGATTCATCGGCAAATGCAGCCCTGTCCATTTTTTCTGGGGGAGCTTCGACCTGGCCGTGACGCGCTTTTCAGGCCGGCGCGCGCCGGAGAAGCCTGGCGCCGACGCGATCACACGCGAAGCCTACTCGCACGAGGTGAGCAGCGTGGGGTTCTGGCCGGGCGGCGGCGACGTTCCCGGTGCGGCGTTCTATTCGTATATGGCGCCCGAGCCGACGGGATTTCGAGAGGCGCGAGCGAGGCCCGATAGCGCGTTCTACCAACAGAAGCTCGGCGAATTTATTTTGATGTACGACGACGTGCAAAGGGCGGCTTCGCCCCGCGCGGCGCTGCTCGATTTCTGCGAGAGCACTTACGCAGCCGGCGCGAACCTGGGGCACTGGGATCGCGCAAATCTTGAACGGGACATGAGTGCTTCAAGCACGCGGAAGTGAGGACCCGATGGGCGGCGAGTGTTCGCATGCAAGCCAAATACGGATCACGAACACGAAATCGCGTGCGTGCCCGGAGTGCGTGAAAATCGGCGACACGTGGGTGCATCTGCGGCTGTGCCTCGAGTGCGGACACATCGGCTGCTGCGATTCTTCCAAGAACAAGCATGCGACAAAGCACTACCGGACGAGCCGGCACCCGCTGGCGCGCTCGATTGAGCCCGGCGAACACTGGGTCTGGTGCTACGTGGACGAAATCATCTGCGGCGAAATTCGCGGTGAAGGGTTTGTTGCGGCGCGAGGTTAGAGGCGCTGTCTATTTTTCTGCGCTGAGGAATTGCGCGGCAATGGCGCGGGCGCGGGAGGCGCAGGCCGGGTTCGTGGTGGAGGCAGAAGCGGCGGCCTGGGCCGCGTGAAAGGCTTTTGCGGCCGCGTCTTTGCGGCCAAGCTCAGTATTCAGATTGCCGATCAGGATCAGGAACAGCGGATTTTTCGGGTATTGCGCGGCGAGCGGGGCGGCGAGACCGAGCGCGTGCTGATATTGGCGGTCGTACTGGCGCAGAGCCCGCGCGAGGATGAAACGAATGTCCGTGCGCAGCAGGACGCCCTGCGCGATGCCTGTTTCCATTTGCTTGATGCCCAACTCCTTATCCCCGCCGGGAATTCCGAGGAAAAACCGGAGCAGCTTGACCATGGGGGAAAGAGTGTCCACGTAATAGTTGTACATACCGAGGGTGGCGGTGGCGTCCGCCATTTGCGGATCGAGCGCGAGGGCGCGAAGCATTTCGCGGCGTGCGCCGACGGCCGCACGGGCGGCGGCGCGATTCTCGTTGCGCAGGGCGTAGACGCGGACTTTAAGCGCCCAGCCCATGCCGGCATAGAAGTGCATCTCGGCGGTTTCGGATTTGGCAAGCTGGGCGTCGGCGAGGCCGGTGACTTTCGAGGCGAGGGCGAGATAGGCCTCGTCGCCGGGGGTTTTGCCGTGCTTCCACGATTCGGCGATGCCGTACTTGATTTCGCAGGCGGCGCAGTAGCGGTTCCACCAGAGGGCTTCATCCTCGATCATATAGCCGAGCGGGGCCTGGGGCTGCGCGGCCTGCATGGTGCGCGCAATTGAGATTGCGGCGGCGGAATCGCCATTGTAGATGGCGTCGAGGGCGCGCCGGGCATCGGGGGAAACTGCGATACCTGCCGCGCGCGCCGACGGAGCCGCGGCGGCCGTCGCAAGCAGGACCAGGAGCGCCGAGGCAAACTGGCGCAGGCGGCGATGCACGGGAGAAATCGAGCTGGGGGCGCGCAGCATCAGGTCGGAACACATGAGCACACCAAGATAATCGAGGCGCGGGAACGGACCAAGGGGGTTCTTGCGGTTTACGCGGTAAATTCGCGCCTCACTTCCGGTCTCGCGGCGTTCCCAGCTTTATTCGTGTCTCAGCGCGACCATCGGATCAACGCGCATCGCCTTTCGCGCAGGAATCCAGCACGCCGCGAGCGCCGTTCCCAGCAGCAGCACTGCCACCGCCGCGAACGTCGCCGGATCAGCCGGCGTCACCTCGAATAGCATACTGCGCAAAAATCGCGTCAGCCCGAATGCCCCCGCCAGCCCCAGCGCAATCCCGGCCAGCGCAAGCCTGGCGCTTTGCCCCAGCACCATCGCGAGCACGTCCTCGCGCGCCGCCCCCAGCGCCATGCGCACGCCGATTTCATGCGTCCTCTGCGCCACGGAATATGAAATCACGCCGTAAATCCCGATCACCGCAAGCAGCAGCCCCAGCGCGCCAAATGAACCGAACAGCGTCGTTTCGAATCGCGGGTCCGCGGACGATTCCGTCAGCATCTGCTCCACCGTTTGCACATTAGTGATCGCCGCGCCTTTATCCGCGGATTGAACCACGCGCTCGATCTCCGGCACCGCAATCATCGGATCGGACGAAGTCCGCGCCATTAGCGTCCAGCTCTCGCTGGCTGAAAGCGGCACATAAAATGCCGCCGTCGGCACTAATTCCCGCGGCGAGTGATCTCGCACATCGCCTACAACGCCGATAATCTCCGTCCAGGAAGCCCCTTCTTTGCTGGTGCAGGTTCGAAAATGCTTTCCGATGGGATTACCGGAAATATATTTTCCCGCGAAACTTTCGCTCACGATCGCCGCCGGATAATCGTCTGGCGTGCAACGCCCCTCTTTATCCGCCTTCGCAAACTCCTTCTGTGCATCCGGTCCGAGCAACCACGCTCGATAGGCCATAGCGGCGGAGACGTCCTTGGGCTGGAAGTCGCGTCCCTTCAGCATCCGCACCCCGAGCGCGGCAAAGTAGCCGGGGGAGACCTCGTCTTCTGTCACGGCGTCCCTGGGGATTTGGTCTCCCGCCTTGCCTTCTACGTAGAGTCCCTGCCCAAGCGGCGCGCCCGGATAGCGGTAGCCCATAATGTACTCTCCTCCGCCGAAAGGATTCCGCCAGCCGGCAATCGCCGCGCTCTCGACCCACGGCATCGCGCGAATCCGATCAAGAATATTCCCGGTGATCACGCCGCAGCCTTCCTCCCGATTCTGATTGCAAGTCGCATCATGCAGCTGGACGGACATCGTAAGCACATGCTCAGGCTGCGTGCCCGTGTCCAGATGAACCAGCGTATATAGGCTGCGTCCCATCAGCGCGCCGCCCGTCACCAGAATCACCGCGATCGCCACCTCCGAAATGATCAACGCGTTCTGCAACGAATGGCGCCGGCGCGTCGCGGGCGCTGCCACCGATCCGCCCCATCCTCCGCTCAGCTTGTGCCCGATCCGCCGCGACGCGGCCTGCATCGCCGGCGCAAGCCCAAAAAGCGCCGCCGCGAAAATCGAAACGCCCGCCGTGAACGCCAGTACCCGCCCATCCAGCGCCATGTGTTCCAGTCGCGGCGTCCCCGCCGGCGCCAGGGCAACCAGGACGCGAATCCCCCAGGCAGCAAAAAGGAGCCCCACGGCACCGCCCGCCGCTGCGATCAGCAGGCTTTCGGCGAGCAATTGCCGCGCAATCCGCAGCCGAGCGGCCCCCAGCATCCTCCGCATCGCAATCTCGTGCCGGCGCGTCCAGCCCCGCGCCAATAGGAGCGCGCTTAAATTCACGCATGCCAGCAGCAGCACGAATCCGACCGCGCCGAGCAGCACTAGCACATTCGACTTCTCACCCGACCCCACATAATGTTTCAAGCTGTGCGTCTCAATCGCAAGCCCGCCTAGATTGCCGCCCGTAGTGCTTTCCCAACCGGGCCGCGCCGCAGCAAGCCTGGCCGATATAGTCTTCAATTCCACGTTTAGTTGCTCCAGGCTCACGCCCTCTTTCATTCGCGCGATCATGGCCTCAGCGTTGCCCCTCCGCACGTCCGCGATAGGAGACGAGACAGACATAGGCGCCCACAGTCCGTCAAAGCTTTCCGCAGAGGAGCTAAACGAGCCCAGGTCAAACCGCTTCGGCATGACTCCAATCACTCGGTATGTTTGGTCGCCGGCCGAAATCGCCCGTCCGATGATTCGGCGGTCCCCGCCAAACAAGCTCATCCAGAGCCGATAGCTCAGAACCACCCCGCGCCCACTGCCAGATTGAGTGTCCTGCGGCGTGATCGGGCTCCCCAGCAGCGGCCGAATCCCTAATATCGAGAAGAAGTCGCCCGATACGAAAACTACATCCCTCCTCTGGCTCAATGTCGCCCCGCGAATCAGCGCGGGTCTCTCCAGGTACCCGGCGCTTTGCTTCAGGGCTGTGCATTGCCTCTGGATTTCACCCATTTCCTCTTTCGAGAAACCCCATGCGATTTGCTGCCGTTCGAGCCGTATCAGGCGCGAAGCATCGGGGTAAGGAAGAGGATCGAAGATGATTCCGTTCACCGCGGAAAAGATCGCGGTATTCGCGCCGATCCCCAACGCCAGCATCAGCACGGCCGCAATCGTGAATCCCGGCGACTTTCGCAGCACGCGCGCGCCGAACCGCAAATCCTGCGCCAGATCCTGAATCCAGCGCACCCCTCGCGCGTCTCGGCATTTTTCTTTCGCTTGCTCAACCCCGCCCATTTCGATCATCGCAGCTCTCCGCGCCGCCTCCGGCGCCATCCCTTGCGCGACGTATTCTTGGGTTTTTTGCTCGATGTGGTCGCGCAGTTCGGCGTCGAGCTCCTGGTCTGCTTGCGTTCGCTGGAACAACGAACGCAGCCGCAGGGGAATTGTGTACAGCCAATGCTCCGGTCGCATCGCAGCCTCCTAGCGCGCCCGAATTACCTAGGCGTCTTTCAGATTGACCACGCGCGAAATCGCGCCAGACAGCCTGCCCCAATTGGTCGCTTCTCGCTCGAGCTGCCGGCGGCCCAAGCGCGTGAGCCAGTAATATTTCGCGCGGCGGCCCTTATCGGAGGTCTTCCACTCGGCCGTGATCCAGCCTTCTTGTTCGAGTTTGTGCAAGGCCGGGTAGAGCGAGCCGTCGCTCACCTGAAGAATATCGCCGGATACCTGCTTCAGCCGCAGGCTGACGGCGAAGCCGTTCATGGGCTCAAGCGCCAGGATTTTCAGCAGGAGCATGTCCAGCGTGCCCTGGACGAGATCGGAGGGTTTGCTCATCGCATGTCCTCGGTAACCGAGGCTATCACTTGCGCGTTCGCGAAGCAAGCAGCGGGGCTACCGCTGGCGGTTCAGGCTAGAGCAGCGGGAGAAAGTTGAGGAGATGCGGGAGGTGAAGGAAGATGATGCCAGGGCCCCAAGCGGCGGGATTGATCTCCCAGTGGCGACTAAGCTCGTCGGCGAGGGTGAAGGTGAGCATGATGCCGAGCCAGAAGAAGCCGCCGATGATGAGCACCCGGGTGAGGCCGCTGGCGTATTTGATGTGCATGAAGAAGAGGACGACGAGCGACATCTTGATGACGGCGATCAGGAGCGCGACCACGGTGTTCCACTCCTTCAGGTCTATATAAGCGACGCCGGTGGTGAGCCCCGTGAAAATCATAAGGGTGATCCAAACGGCGACGTAGGTTTTGACCGGAACAATGTGCTCGGACATCCGGGGCAATTCTCCTTTAGTGGTACCGTCCGCCGATTAAATAGAGCAGCGGGAAGAGGAAAATCCAGACGATATCCACGAAATGCCAGTACAAGCCGCTGATTTCGAGCGGCGCCCAATACTGGGAGGTGAAGCGGCCGCGCGCGGCCATAATCACCAGAACCGTGAGAAGACCGAGGCCGACGACCATGTGCAAGGCGTGCAGGCCGGTCATAAAGAAATAGAAGCACATGAACATTTGCACGCCCGGCTCGACGGTGGAGGGATGCGCGCTGGTGAAGACCCAGTGTAGGCCGGGGACGAAGCCGTCAATCCAATCCTGGCGCCATTCGAAATAGAGTTTGATGAAAAGGAAAGCCGCGCCGAAGAGCATGGTGACGAGCAGATAGATGATCGTGGTGGCTTTTTTCTTGCCGACCTGCGCCGAGCGGATAGCCATGGCCATCGTCAAGCTGCTGCAGATGAGGATGGCGGTGTTCGTGGCGCCCCATTTCACCTCGAGGATGTTGCGGCTGCCCCATTCGAAGGCGCTGTAATGCAGGGCACGATAAATGGTGTACGAGGCGAAGAGGCCGCCGAAAAACATGATTTCGGTGACCAGGAACGCCCACATGCCGAGCGAACTGGCTTCGCGCTGCTGTTCGATATCCTCGAACTGATGCGCCAGGCCGGTCGGGTTCGCTTCGTGCGTGGCGGCTTCAGACATGCGCCACCCCGCTTGTGCCGGCATAGTCGTATGCTTCTTGGGTCACGATGGGAATTTCCTCGAAATTATGCGTAGGCGGCGGCGAGGGGGCCTTCTCCCACTCGAGGCCCTTCGCGCCCCACGGATTGGGGCCCGCGGGCGGGCCGTAACGCAGCGACCAGATCAGATAGACCAGCGGTATGACGTAGCCAACGCCGAGAATGGACGCCCCGGCGGAAGACATCACGTTGTAAAACTGGAATTCCGCGGGATAGACCGCATAGCGCCGCGGCATGCCCAGATAGCCAAGCACGAACTGCGGAAAGAACGTGAGATTGAATCCGATAAAGATGGTGAAGGCGGCAAAGCGCGCCCAGAGATCGGGATAGAGGCGGCCGGTAATCTTCGGCCACCAGAAATGTATGCCGCCGAGAAACGCCATGACGGCGCCGCCGACCATAATGTAATGGAAATGCGCGACGACGAAGTAGGTGCCGTTGACGTGGACGTCCACGGCGAGCGAAGCAAGGAACAGGCCGGTGAGGCCGCCCATGGTGAACAGGCCGATGAAGCCGAGGGCATAAAGCATCGGGGCTTCGTAAGAAATCGAGCCGCGATAGAGCGTGGCCGTCCAGTTGAACACCTTGATGGCTGAAGGAATCGCGACCAGGAAGCTGAGGACGGAGAAGATCAGGCCGGCGTAAACGGACTGGCCGGTGACGAACATGTGATGTCCCCAGACGACGAAGCTGATGATGGCGATGGCCAAGCTGGAAAAGGCGACGAAGGTGTAGCCGAAGATGCGCTTGCGCGAAAACGCCGGAATCAGCTCGCTGATCACGCCCATGCCCGGCAGAATCATGATGTACACGGCCGGATGGGAGTAAAACCAGAAAAGGTGCTGGAAGAGCAGCGGGTCGCCACCGATGCGCGGATCGAAGATGCCGACGTGGAGCAGGCGCTCGAGGCCCAGCAGCAGGAGGGTGATGGCGATCACCGGGGTGCCCAGGATGAAGATGACGCTGGTGGCGTACATGGACCAGATAAAGAGCGGCAGCCGGAACCAGGTCATTCCAGGGGCGCGCATTTTGTGAATGGTGACGATGAAATTCAGGCCGGTGAGGATCGAGGAAAAACCGGCGATGAAGATGCCGAGCGCGGCGGCGATAACGTGCTGATGCGAGTAGGCGCTGCTGTAGGGGACGTAGAACGTCCAGCCCGTATCCACGCCGCCGGCCATGATCGCATAGAGCATGCAGCAGCAGCCGGTGATGAACAAATACCAGCTCATCAGGTTGAGCTTGGGGAAGGCAACGTCGCGCGCGCCGATCATGAGGGGAATCAGGAAATTGCCGAGCGTGGCCGGGATCGAAGGCACCAGGAAGAAGAACACCATCACGATGCCGTGGATCGAGAAGAACTTGTTGTAGGTTTCCGGCTGCACCAGCGCGCCCTGGGGTTCGATCAACTGGAGCCGCATGAGGGCAGCGGCAATCGCGCCGATCAGGAACATGAACGTGATCGTGGCGAGATAGAGGAGCCCGATCCGCTTATGGTCCGTGGTCAGAAGCCAGGAGCGAATGCCATAACTGGCATTCAAATAGTGGGTGCGGGGCTCAGCCGGGCTTTCGTGGAGTTCCGCAGTGACCGTACTCATTTACCGTTGGTCCTTTCTGGCGCGCCCAGCGACTTCACATACGCAATCAACTGCAACAACTGCTCATCGTTCACCTGGCCCTGGAAGGTAGGCATGATCGCTGGATAATTTGGCAGGAGAACGGAATTCGGGAAGATGATCGCCTGCCGAATCAGGTTTTCGTCCACCACGCGCGTTTCACCGCTTTGCAATTTTTCAGGGCGGCCATATACGCCGGCGAGCGACGGGCCGCGACCGGTGGCATTGGCCAGATGGCAACTCTCGCAGCCGAGCTGCGAGAAGAGCCGCTGGCCCTGCTGGGCCATGGATTCGGTTTTTTCCTGCGCGGAGAGCCAATTGGCGTAGTCGCTGCGCGACATCACGAAAACCTGGCCGATCATTTGCGAGTGATTGGCCCCGCAATATTCCGAGCAAAATAGATGATATGTGCCGATCTTCGTCGCCTGAAACCAAATCGAGGTGTAGCGCCCCGGGAGCGCGTCCTTTTTAACGCGAAACGCCGGGATATAGAAGCCGTGAATCACGTCTTGCGAGGTGATGGTGACCTTGATCGGCTCGTCCACCGGGACGTGCAACTCGTCAATTTCGCGAGGACCCTCGGGATGCTGGATGTGCCACATCCATTGCTTGCCGATGACGAAGACTTCCGTGGAAGCGGCGGGCGGGCGCGAATTCTGAATGTAGAGCATCGAAGCCCAGACGAAAAGGATCGCGCAAATGCCCGAAGGAATCAGCGTCCAAGTAAGCTCGAGGGCGAGCGAGGTGTGCGTGTCGGGCGGGCGCTCCTCCGGCGAACGGCGACGATAGCGAATCATGAAGTAAAAAATCAGCGTGAAAATGAGGACGCTGAAAAAGATCGAGATGCCCGTGAGGAAGTAATAGAGCTGGTCCACGCCTTCCGCAATGCTGGAAGCGGCGGGCGGATGAATCGGGATCAGAGCCGCCAGAGCCAAGCCGAATTGAGAAATACCCGTCATAGTCCTTCCGTGGAGCGCGTTTTCAGGCAGCCGGCCTAGCGAGCCGCGCCCGATTTGAGCGTTTCAGGCCTTTCCCTCCGGGAGCTCGTAATGTTCGCCCCGGAACAACACCACCAAGCAGACGCCGCCAATCACGACCGTCAGAAGTCCGGCCAAGGCGAGCAGGTGCGAAATCAGCAGGCCGTATTTTCCCGTGTGCGGGTCATAGTGGTAGCAGAACAGCAGAACCTGGTCGGCCGGGGTGCCGATCTTGCCCTCGGAGGCCTGCACCAGCCCGAGGCGAAGATCCCGCGGCGAAAAATTGATGCCATAAAAATATTTGGAGATGCGGCCCTCGGGTGTCAGCAGCATGACGACGCTCGCGTGGGCGAACTGCTTGGATTGCGCGTCGTAGGCATAGCGGAAGCCGACGGAATCCGCGAGCGCCTTGATTTGCGGCTCGGCGCCGGTGAGGAAATGCCATGCCGCGGGCGCACCCGAATTGCCATAGAGGCCGGTGTAAAGCGCGTGCTTGGCATTGGCATCCGCAGGCGTATCCGACGGATCTATGCTGACGGTGATCAGGTTGAAATCTTTGCCGGGCTCGAGCGACACCTGCTTCAAGCCGCGTTCGACGCCATTCAGCAGCTGCGTGCAGAGCATCGGGCAGGTGAAATAAACGAGCGAGAGAACCACGGGCTTGCCTGCGAAAAACTGGCCGAGCTGGACGGTCGCGCCGTGCTCATCGCGGAAGGTGAGAGCGAGCGGAACCTGCGCGTTGAGCTTCTGATCCACGCCGACCTGCTTCAGCAGCTCAGGGCGCACGCCGATATTCTGGATCGGATCGGTGAACTGCGCGCGCGCGGCCGCAGGAAAGACCGCGACCATGGCCGCGACCGCCACAGCGGCGAGAAGCGCCTTGCACGCATTAAATCCAATCCGCATCGAGAGCTTGCTTGGTTCTGACATTGCCGCTTTCCCGCTTTTCATAACGCTAGTATTCCGAACCGCTGGTTTCTTCCCGCGGCGGCGCCGGTTCCATCAAATAGCCGCAGGGGCCCTTCATATCCATCGCCGGGGCATGGTAGAGATCGGCAGCCACCGGCATTGGAGCGCCCTTCGGCGGTGCCGCGCTCGCGGGCCGCGCCGGGAGCCCATCTTTCAGCACGAGCTTCATCGCCTCGTCCACAGGGATGCGGACGATACCGGACTGCTTATCCACCCAGGCGTATGTATTGATCTGCTTTTCCTGATCGGCGCAGAAATCCTTCAAATCGAGGTGCGGCCTGGCCTGCAATTGCGGCGGCGGCGGCGTGACGCGCGCGTTGGAGACATATGGCGCGGCCGGCGGCCCCAGCGGCTCGACCTGGGAAACGAAGTGGAACATGTACTTCATGGCGACCAGAGTGATGACGATGACGGCCGCCATAATGACCGCGAAAATGAAAAGCGCCTTGATATTGGCGTCGCGCTTCTCGTAGCCGGTCGAGCCGTGCGGGCCCGGCGCGCCATGCTTCGGATCGTGCTCAGTCGCCATGTTGATGCCCCAGGGCGCGCGCGCCGACAAAGCGCGGATCATGCAGCGGCAGAATCGGCATTCTGCACAGCTCGCGCGCAAATAGCGAGAACCATACGCCGCCGATGCCGATGATGGCGAGCGCGTCCGTCAGATAAAAGCGTGGATGGACCGTCTTGTACGCCGGAACGACGAGCCAGTAAACGTCCAAGAGGGTCATCAGAATCATCCAGGCCGCCAAGCCTGCAAGCAATGGAAGCCGGCGCTTGAACGGGCGCTGCAACAGGCAGAAGAACGGGACGAAGAAATGAAGCAGCAGCAGCGCGACGGCAACCGGCCCCCAGGGACCGTAGACGCGCTGCGTGTACCAGGTGATTTCGTCCTTCAAGTTGCCGGACCAGATGATCAAGAATTGGTCGAACGAGAGATAGGCCCACAAAAGCGTGAACGTGAGCATCAAGTTGCCGAGATCGTTGAACTGGCGCGCCTCGATCGAGCCGTTGATGGGCTCGACGTCCCAGAACCGGCGCAGGCAGCAGATCGCGAACGACAAGCCGGCGAGGGCATCCACAACGATGAAGATCATGCCGTAGATAGTGGAAAACCAGTGGGCCTCGAGCGACATGACCCAATCCACCGAGGCGAAGGTGACCACAAAGGCCCACGCAACCAAGCCGGGCGCGCTGAGCCGCTCCATCTTCACCTTAAGGCGCAGATCACCGGTGGCGTCCTGTTCGCGCGACCAGCGATTCAGGAAATAGACGAAAACCAGCCAGACCGCGAAATAGATGATGGCGCGAATGATGAAGTCCGGCATATTCAGGTACGGGTGCTTATAGCGCAGGATGGAATCCTGCACCCAAGTGGACCTCGCCCAGGCATAAATGTGCGGCAGGCCAATACACACGGGGATGAAGAGCAGCGCCATCACGTATAGCGTGCGCGAGCCCGCTTCGAGAATGCGGCGAATCGGGAAGCCCCACCAGCCGCTCGTCATGTGGTGCATCATCAGAATCGCGGCGCATCCCAATGGGATGGAAACCCAGAACACGTAGGCAAAAAGGTAGGAATGGAAGAACTGCTCCCATCCCGCATGCACGCCGCCCAGAATCACGCACAGGATCAGCGCGAGGACACCCACCAGGCCAGATTGCTTTCCGCGCGTGGCGAAACGCTCGCGTATTGTGTCGAACGAAGTCATTTCGTGGGCCCCGCGGATTCGGCGGCCGGGGATTGAAGCAGGCCGCGATCCTTTTCCGGCACGTCTGCCAGCGAGGCGTGCTCGCTCCGCTGGAGCACGCGGATATAAGCCGCGATGCGCCAGCGATCCTCCGGGCTGACGCGCGCGGCGTAGCTGTACATCGCCCCGAAGCCGTTGGTCATCACCTCGAAAAAGTGGCCGACGGGCGCGTTGCGCAGCCGATCAATGTGGTACGACGGCGGATGCGGAAAGCCGCGCTGCACGATCATGCCGTTGCCGCTGCCTGTGTAATCGTGGCAGGGCGTGCAATAGATATTGAAGCGTTCGCGGCCGCGATCAAGATCGGCTTGCGTGATCGGAAAGGGGAAACGGTCGGACACCACGCCATTCTCCTTGCCGGTATAGAGCAGCTCATCGATGCGCAAATGGCCGCGAGCAATCGTGCCGGGCACGGGCTGGCGCTCCGAGCGGCCATCGTGGAAGAACGTCGTGCCTGCATAGGGCAAATATTTCGGCTGGATGTGCATATCCAGGCGGCAGCCTGCAAGAAAGATCGCGGTGGCGGCCAGCGAGACGAGCGCGATGGTGCGCGCGGCGATGCGCCCGCGAGATACGGCGGCGATTGTAAGTTCAGACCTCAACTTCGAACACTCCATCCGGATTCAAGCCTTCCAGAAACGCGCGAGTCCTTTGCAGATCGAACTTCCCATCGAGCGATTTGATGCACAAAAAAAATCGGTCCGTAGATGCACGGGAAAACTCAGCCACGTTGAACACCGGGTGATATGGCTGCGGCAGCCCATTCATCGCGAACATGCCGAAGACGCAGGCCAGCGCCGCGCCCAAAATCGTCAGCTCGAACGTAATCGGGATCCACGCAGGCCAGCTATTAAACGGCTTGCCGCCGATAATCCATGGGAAGCTGATCACGTTCGCGTACCAGCACATCCCGAAGCCCGTGAGCCCGCCCAAAAAGCCGCCGATGAACACGATCACGGGAAGGCTGGTCCAATGGAAGCCGACGGCCTCGGCGAGCCCCTCGACCGGAATCGGCGAAAAGGCATCCACGCGGGTATAGCCTGCATCGCGCGTCAGGCGCGCGGCTTCGAGCACCTGCTCGGGCGATGCAAACTGAGCCATCAATCCGTAAATGGGCTTGCGAATCATCTTTGTTCGCTCTGCGCTACCTTAGCGACTTCCCTCTTTTCCCTTCACGCCCCCGCCTCGGACTGCGGCTCAGAGGATTTAATCTCCGGATTCGGATTGCGTACGCGGGCCAGATAACTGGTGCGCGGCCGCGTGTTCAAATCGGTAAGCAGCGAATAATTCCGCGTCTGCCCCTTCAGGCGCGACACGCGGCTATTCTTGTCTCTGATATTGCCGAAAATAATCGCTTCGGCCGGGCAAGCCTGCTGGCAGGCGGTCTGAATTTCGCCGTCGCGGACCAAGCGCCCCTCTTCCTCGGAGCGAATCTTCGCGGCGTTGATCCGCTGCACGCAATAGGTGCACTTTTCCATCACGCCGCGGCTGCGGACGGTGACGTTGGGATTACGCAGGCCATAGAGACTCGGCGTCTTATAGTCCGAGTAGAGATAGAAATTGAAGCGGCGAACCTTATAGGGACAGTTATTCGAGCAATAGCGCGTGCCGACGCAGCGGTTGTACGTCATATCGTTCAGCCCTTCGGGGCTGTGCGTGGTGGCGCCAACCGGACAGACGTACTCGCACGGGGCGTTTTCGCACTGCATGCAGGGCAGCGGCTCGAAGTACATTTCCGGCGTTTCGAGACCGCCCTTAAAATAGGTGTCTATGCGCAGCCAGTGCATCACGCGGCCGCGCTCCACCTGATCTTTGCCAACAACCGCGATGTTGTTCTCCGACTGGCAGGCGATCACGCAGGCGTTGCATCCCACGCAGCGATTCAAATCAATGGACATGCCCCAGGCGTAAGTGTCCTGCTGATAGCTCGGATAGAGCGACAGCTCGCGCGTTTCCTGCGTTTCGGGAACCTGCGCGAACGCGGGATTTTTGCGGAATTCATCGAGGGTAGCCACCTGCACCAAGTCCCTACGGAAGGCGGTGACGCTCTCATCGTCGGACGACCGGCGGTCATCCTCAATCACCCACTGATGCTGCACGGACGCGAAGGAGTACGTCTTGCCGGTCTTGCGAATCGCAAGGCCGGTCATCATCCATGGCGCGGCGGACGTGCGCAGGGTATAGGCGTTGAAGCCCTGGCCGTTGCCCACGCTGCCGGCGCGGGCCCGCCCATAGCCGAGATGCAGGGTAACGGAATCGTCCACGTGGGCGATAACCAAGAACACGCCAGCCTTCAGCTCGCGCCCGCCGACTTGCAGCGTGATGTAATCGTCGTGGGTAAGCCCCAGGCGGACGGCGGTGACGGGGCTCATCATCGCGGCATTGTCCCAGGTGAGGCGCGTTACCGGCTTGGGCAACTCCTGCAGCCAGCCATTGTTGCTGAATTCGCCGTCGCCAATCGCCGGATCGGGCTTGAAGACGATTTCGAGCTGGTTGGGAGCAGGCGAAGAAAGCGGCGGCGCCTGGTGAACAAAATCCGAGCGCAACGGCGCGGAAACCGGCGGCAGCGCCGAACCGGCAAGCAGGCCATCGTGCAGCGAGGTCTCCCAGAAAACCTCGAAGTCCTTGCCTCCGCCGCCGCGCTGGCCCTGCCAGTATTCGCGCAAAGTGTCGTAGCCGGACTTTCCCGCATCGCCCGTAAAAGCGGCAATAATTTCATGGGCCGAATGGCTGTCGTATAGCGGCGCGATCAGCGGTTGAATGATGCCGACGGTTCCATCGAAGGCCCTGCCGTCGCTCCACGATTCGAGATAGTGAGTCGCGGGAACGTGCCAGTGGCAGAGCTCCGCCGTTTCGTCGTTGTACAGCGCGGAATGAACCCGCAACTCCGCTTTCATGAGCGCGGACTTGAAATCGAAATCCACGGGAGCGTTATAGACCGGATTGCCGCCCAGGATAATCAGCAGGCTCACTTTGCCCGCATTCAGATCTTTCACCAGATCGCGAAGCGACTCGATTTGGTTGACCGGCTCGGCTTCGATGGGCTCAGTGAATACCACAGTCTTACCAATATTGCCCAGCGCGGCATTCATCGCATGCGCCAAGGCGTGAACGAATGGCGGCTGGCCTTCGCCGGCGATTACGACGGATGAGCCGCGATGCTGCTGCAAATCGCGCGCCAGCGCCGGAATCCAATCGGCAGGCACCTTGCCATTCGCCGTATCGGAATTCGTGCCCTGGGGCAACGAGCCGGCGGGTACGGCGACGCCAATGGCGGCCGCCAGAGTGCGCGCGAACGCGTCCACTTCGCTCGAGCGGAGCGCCAGCCGATGGTCGGCCATCGCGCCGGTAGGCGTCGGCATGCCTTCGACGGCGTAAAGGCGATTCGGTTTCGAGCCCGGTCCGCGCTCCAGATTCCGGCGCGAGGAGAACTCCCGGATATAACGAACGTGGCCGGGGCCGGAATCAAGAAAATCCGCGTCGAGCGAGACGATCACGTCCGCCTGATCGAGCCGGTACATCACGTTCAGCGGGCGGCCGAAGGCGAGCTTCGCTCCCTCGCGGACGGTATCGCGCCCGCAGGGCTCATACTGATGCCACTTCGCTTCGGGGTAGCGCGCAAGGAACTTGCGAATCTGCGCCGCGAGCGTGGGCGATCCAACCGTCATCGTCAATAAACGGATTCCCGAGCCTCGCGGCGTGGCCTTGATCGCCGCATTCCCCATCGCGGCCGAAAAATCGTCCCAACTGCTGACGTGCCCTTCATAGAGCACATTCTGCGAGCGGTCGGGATCGTACATATTCAAAATCGAAGCCTGCATGAATGCGTCGGTGCCGCCCAGGCTGCCGGGATGCTCCGGATTGCCTTCGATTTTCGTCGGGCGGCCCATGTGGCTTTCCACCAAAACGCCGGTGGAGACGCCGTGCAGCGGCATCGAAGTAGCGTAGAAGAGCGGCTTGCCCGCCACGATTTCCTCGGGCGGACGCACGTACGGGACGATCTTTTCGGTAGGAAGCTTGGTGCAGGCGCTAAGGCCCGCCATGGCCGCCGAAGCAGCCATCAACTTCAGCACGTCGCGGCGCTCGATTCCCTCCGGCGCGCGATCGGCATCCTTCGCAAATTCGTGGTCGGCGGCGTCGCGGAAAGTCTCGGATTGAGACAATTCATCCAGGCCGCGCCACATGCGGGCGCCCGCCGCACCCGCAAGCTTCTTGCGGGCGGCATCGAGATCCATGGAACGCTTCACGCTAGTATCGTCGCTCATCATCTGCTTTCATCGGTGGCACGTATCGCAATATTGCAAACTTCTGATGTGATACTGCTTGACGGCGCGCTTGCCCAAGGCAAGCTGGCTCGTATACCACTTCCCATCGAACTTCACGGGATTTGAAACCGAAGGCGGCTGATAGAACGGATTGAACACGTCCTCCTTCGGCCGCACAAATTTCTCCGGCTGGCGATGGCAATTCAGACACCACGACATATAGAGCGAGCCGGCACGATAGGTGAGGGGCATATCGGCAATCGGGCCGTGGCACGTGGTGCAGCCAATCCCCTTCGACACGTGAATGCTATGGTCGAAATAGACGAAATCGGGCAGGGCGTTCACGCGTGTCCATTCGAGCGACTTGTCCTCGCGATAGCTTGCGCGCACCGGCTCGAGCATCGGCGCATTCGTCCAAATCTGCGAATGGCAGCTCATGCAGGTCTGCGTGGGCGGCAGCCCGGCAAACGAGGATTTTTCGACCGACGTGTGACAATAGCGGCAATCAATTCCCAGCTCGCCGGCATGATGGCGATGGCTGAAGGGAACGGGTTGTTCGCGGGCCACATTCTGCTCGGTGTACCACGGCGACATGGCGATGGCGTAGAGCACGTAGGTGAGCGCGGCAAGCAGAATCACCAGCCCATAAATGCTGACTCGCGCGATCAGGTTCGTGCTGCGATGAAAAATGTTCGGCATCGCCTTTTCAAACGCCCCTTACGAATGCGATTTCGCTCCACTCGTTTCGTGAACCATGGCCCGCGCCTCGGTGATCGAGATCATGGGAAGGAAACGAATGAAGAGATAGAACAACGTGAAAAACAGGCCAAAGGAACCGACCAGAACCGCCCAATCCCAGCGCGTCGGATAGTACATGTCCCACTTCGAGGGCGGATAATCGCGCGTCAGGCTCACCGCGATAATCACGAACCGCTCGAGCCACATGCCAATGTTTACGACCAGCGAAATCAGGAAGAGCAGCGGCACGCTGCGCCGCACGCGTCGCGCCCACAAGGCCTGCGGGATCGCAAGGTTGCAGGCGATCAGGGTCCAGTAGACATACTCGTATGGACCTACCATGCGGTTCAGCATCATGTAGCTGTCAAAAGGATTGCCGCTATAGAAGGACATGAACGTCTCGACCACATAGCTATAGGCGACGATCATGCCGGTAGCAAGCATCACCTTGGCCATAATGTCCAAATGGCGCATGGTGACCAGATCTTCCAGGTGATAGAACTTGCGCAACGGAATCGCGAGCGTAAGAACCATCGCGAATCCCGAATAGATGGCGCCGGCAACAAAGTAGGGCGGAAAGATCGTGCTATGCCAACCCGGAACGATGGCAATCGTGAAATCGAAGCTGACCACCGTGTGCACGGAGACGACCAGAGGCGTGGCGATTCCGGCGAGCAGCATCGAGGCCGTCTCGTAGCGGAACCAATGGCTGGCGGAACCGCGCCAGCCGAGGGCGAAAAAGCCGTACGTAATCTTCACCGCGCGGTTTTTCGCGCGATCGCGCAGGCTGGCAAAGTCCGGAACCAAGCCCACATACCAAAAAAGCAAGGACACCGTTAAATAGGTGGACACGGCGAAAACGTCCCACACCAGCGGGCTGCGGAACTGCGGCCACAGCCACATCGGATTGGGATACGGCAGCAGGTAGTAAAAGAGCCATGGGCGGCCCATGTGCAGCAGCGGGAACATGCCTGCGCAAGCCACCGCGAAAATCGTCATGGCCTCGGCGAACCGATTGATCGAGGTGCGCCATTTCTGATGCATCAGCAGCAGGAAGGCGGAAATCAACGTGCCGGCGTGGCCAATTCCGATCCACCAGACGAAGTTCGTGATCGCGAAGGCCCAGGCAATCGGAATATTGATGCCCCAAATCCCGACGCCCACGAAAAACAGGTAATACATCGCAAGGTTGAGGATTCCAAACAGGATAAGGGCAACTACGAAGCCGCCGACCCAGCCCAGGGTCGTGCCCCGAGTGAGCACGATCGAGCCGATCTTCTCGGTGATCGTCTCAAGCGTATGGCCGGGACCAATAAGAGGGTCCGGCTCGCTGACCACTACTGTATTTCGAGAACCTTCAGGATCCACGCAGTGTCCCCAACGAAACTTGCAGATTCCTGCGATTTCAGAAATGCATGAGGCTCGAAAAACCGGCCCAACACCCGGTGGGCACGGCCCGCTCCGAAGCGTCCCCTTGATGCAAACGGCGCGCGGTGTTTCTTGGCGCCTTCACGACCGGCCGACTGATCCGGTGAGACTCGCTCAGGACGGAATAGCATAGAGCCGGATGCACGGCGACGCAAGATCAAATCGCATTTTTTTGAAAAAAATTTCGTGGCGACACAATCGGCGCACCTAATTCGTGCGGCAGAGCAACGTCCGGCGGGGATCAATCAGCAGGTGCGACGGACGCACGCGCGAGACAAATTCAAACGATGTTTCGGGTCCCGTGGTCACCACGCTGCCGAGAGACACGGCTTTTAGTCCCGAGACGGCCGCGTAGAGCGGCACGCGCGCCGTGAAGAGCGGCCCCACATTCATTTGCTCGAGTTCGCCGCTGACCACAAACTCGCCGCCGCGCGGCCGCACCCGATATTCAACGCGATAGCGCGGGATGCCGGTCCCCCGCACCCATTGGTCGAAGAACCAATCCATCGTGTGAGAGCCATCCAGGTCCATCGCGGGCGTCATCCGCTGGTTCACGGCGCGCTCGAAATCCGCGGTCGAAAGCGCGCGGAAGCGGTATTCGGAAAGGATGGAACGCAGCAAAGAGCGAAATCGCGCGTCCGGATCGCTTGCCGCCGGATCGCGAAGCATCTCGCGCAACATATGCATCACCCAAGCACCCTTGCCATAAATGATCGTCGAGTAGGCGCCCGGGGTCTTCGAGGAATCGAGCCGATAGCCGAGAATCAGCGGCCCGGCTTCGCCAACGGACTCGTCCGACGCTGGGGATTTCGCCAGCAGCGCATCGCGATAGTGATCCAGCCAATATTCCAGGCGATGACCGGAGGGCTTGCGACTGTCGTCGTAAAGAAGCGCCAGATAATGCGCCATGCCTTCCTCGATCCACACGTCGCGATAGCTTTGCGCGTCTACCACGTTGCCCCACCATTGATGCGCCACTTCGTGGAAAGGCATCAGCTCGCGGGATTGCTGGCGCGCCGCCTCGGTAATGCCCGCTTCCTCCTCGGCGCGGGCGGGAAGAAATGCAAGCGTCGAGAGATAAACAAGCTCTGGCCAGCTCTGGCCCATCGAGCTGGGAAGCTGCGAAATATCCAGATGATCGAACGGGAATGGACCGTTCAGCCCTTCGAAGAATCGGATCGAGGCCGCAACCTGCCCGCCCAATCGCTTCAGCACATCCGCGGGGCTTGGCGGCGTGACCGGCAGGATGTCCGCCGGGGCGTCGGCTTGGCGGCGGCGAATCCTCGGCGGCCGAAGAACCGCGACCGGATTTGACCGCGGTCCTAGGCGCGCCAGTATCGCCTCCTCGAGCTGCGAATTCGCGTAGAGACGAACGGCGGGCTCCCCGCCGCCGGCTTGCTCCGTTTTGTACTCGCCGAGATTGAATCCGGCGACGGCAAAGGGCACGTCGGAACGCCAGCGGCCACTCTCCACATCGCCTTGCACGCCGGATTCGATCCTACCTCCGGTTGCAACCACCGTGTACCGCCGCGGCCAGCGGAAAGAAAGATCAAAGGGCACGAAATCATGGCCCACAACATGGGCATACCACGCGCCGCGCTCGCCCACGTACTGAACACCATTCCCCGCATCGAAAATTACGTTGCCGTAATACGCCACGCGCAGATGCAGTTCCTGCCCGGGCTTGGCCGGCTGCGGGAGCACCACCCATAGCGCGTCGTTGCCGCGGTCGAGCGACGCGCGGCGGCTCAGTTCCTCGTTCTGAAAAAAGGCGAGCGGAGGCCCGCCATCGAGCGCCACATTTTCCACGGCCAAGTGCCCTGAAAGCTCGAGTGCGAGCATCCGCTCGCCGCCTTTCGCGGCTCGCAGGTGCAGGTCCGTAGAACCCTCGAGCGAAAGATCCGGCGCGATCGTGCTATCCACGCGATAGTCCAGCGGCACAAAAGGCTCGGTCGCGGCGCGAAGGCTCGCGTCGCTTGCGTCCGCTCCGGCCGGCTCGTGTGCCGCAAAGGATGCCCACACGTCGTAGTAGTAGCCGCCTTTTCCGAGGCGATTCTGCCCCATCAACACCTGTTCGGAGCGCCTGCCATCGAGCAGCAGTTCGAATGGACCCGTCGAGGCGTTCAAAAGCCCGGCGTAGAAAAATGGGACGGGCTCCGCGGAAAGCCAATCCATCATAATGCGCAGCGATTGCGCGGGATTCAGGTTCTCGAGAACCGAAGTCCAGCTATTCGCGAAATCGAGATCGCTCGCCGGCTTCGCACCCGATTTCCGCAGCTGTTCCTGCAATTCCGCGGCGGAACTATCGTCGAAGCGCAGATACGCGGTCGAGAACGAAAGGTCGAGGATGGGCACGCCGAGATACCGCGCCACGGATCGCCGTTCGCCCGCCCCCGGCGGAATCGCGATCACGTGCCCCGTGCCGGAGAAGACAGCGCCGGTAATCCGCCCTCCAAGCGGCGCGAAAAATGCCAGCTTGCCCTCGGCGAACGATAAATGCATCACGTCCCGCCGAAGATTCAGGCCGTTCACCTCATACACCTGCGCAGGATCCACACGCAGCGAGTTCAGTTGGGTTAGAAGCGCGCGCGGATCGGACGAAAGCGAGGATGCCGCGCCGTTTGCAGTGGCAGCTTTCTGGGCGGGTGGATGCGCAGGCGCCTGCGCTGCAATGAAAGCGAAAAAGCAGCAGACGGCCAGCGAAAGGGTGCGCGAAGCGTGCAGAGCGGATCGGAGCTTCTTCCGCATGGGTGAACTCTCTCGGCTGGCGAGCTTGGCACAAGGAACGCGGGAATACAACAAAGGAGGGTGCCGGTGGACGAGTTCGTGCCGCCGCCTGAGATAGCGAAAGCGCGGCGGAATTGACAATCGCCCACTGTCTCTGTACATTGTACACGTACAGCATACAATGCAATCCGCGCCGCACATTCGCATTGACGTCTCCTCGCAAACGCCTGCCTACGAGCAGATCGCCGGGGAAATTCGCGCGCTTCTCGTCTCCGGGCAGCTTGGGCCGGGCTGGCGCCTGCCCACCGTTCGGCAACTGGCGCTCGATTTGAACGTGCATCACAACACGGTCGCGCAGGCCTACCGCGTGCTTGCCGCCGAGGGGTGGCTCGAGCTGCGGCGCGGACGCGGCGTTCGCGTGGTGCAGCGCGCAAAACCGGCGGCGCCCGGCGCAAAGGCGCGCCGCAGATTCCAAACGCAACTCAACCGCCTGCTGGCCAAGGCCGCCGCCGAAGGCATTTCGCCGAGCGCGATCGCGCGCCAATTGGCGCTCCACGCTCGCGACGTCAGGAATTGGGCTCCAGCCAAGGGAAGCAATTGATACGCGTACGCGAAATTGTTGCAACCTATGCTATCTGTCTGGCTCTGTGCGCGTTTTCGCTTCGGGCACAGACGCGCGCCACGGATCCTCAGTCCCACGGTTCCGAGGTGATGCAGGAAATCGCCGCGGGGAATTTTACGAAAGTAGAGGCGCAGTACAACTCGGCCATGGCAGCGGCTCTCCCTTCGGGCCGCCTTGCCCAGGCCTGGGCTCAATTGACGGCCAAAGCCGGCGGGTTCAAGAGCATTGTACACACCAGTGCGCAGCAGATGCAGGGATGGCAGGTCGTAACACTCGTCGCTTCCTTCCAGCGTGCAACCCTTGATGCCATCGTCGCGTTTGATCCGGATGGCCGGATTGCGGGACTCCGCTTCGTTCCGCATCAGGAAGCTACGGAATGGGCGCCGCCAACCTACGCGCATCCCAGTGAATTCCACGAGCGGCCCGTCACCATCACGTTCCTGCATTGGAACTTGCCAGGCACCCTGACGGTCCCCAACGGCACCGGCCCATTCCCTTTGCTGGTGCTGGTACAAGGCTCAGGACCGCATGACGAAGATGAAACGATCGGGCCAAACAAACCGTTCAAGGACTTGGCCTGGGGACTTGCGAGCCGTGGGATAGCGGTGCTGCGGTACGTGAAGCGAACCAAACAATATGGAGTCAAATCAAGTGACGATCCACAGGCACTAACGGTCAATGACGAAGTCATTGACGATGCCCGCGCCGCCGTAAACTTGGCCGCGGAACAACCGGAGATTGATAGAAACCGAATCTGCCTGCTCGGCCACAGCCTGGGGGGATACCTCGCCCCGCGCATCGCGGACGGCGATGCTCAGATCGCCGGCCTGATCATAATGGCGGGAAACACGCGGCCCATGGAGCAGATTGTAGTAGATCAAATGCGCTACCTCGCGGCAGTATCGGGCCTTCCCGCCGATCAGGCCAACGCGCAAATCGCGAAGGCCGAAAACGATGCCAAAGCGATTGAGAGCCCCGCACTCGCCAAAGGTCAGACCGTCGAGCTCGCCGGCACGCGGGCGCCTGCTTCATATTTCCTGGATCTGCGCGATTATCATCCGGCGAAAGTCGCCGCACACCTAAAAATCCCAATCCTGGTCCTGCAGGGTGGCCGCGATTACCAGGTTACGCGAGCGGACTACGACGGCTGGAAGCAAGCTCTGGCAGGGCATTCGAACGCTACCTTCAAATTCTACCCGGCGCTTACCCATCTGTTCACGACCAGTTCGATGCCAGGGACAGGGCTAGCCGCACCCCAGGATTACGCCAAGCCGGGGCACGTGGAGCAGCAGGTGATTCAAGACGTCGCATCGTGGATGGAAAGCCCCCGAAAGCACGGGGCCGGCAATCCATGAATTCTCACGACTCGATTCTTCTCGCGGTGACGCTGGCGCTCGAAGGCTCGATCCTGCTGTCGGCGATCCTTTTTCATGTTCTGCCCCGGATCTCGCGCAGAGACATCTTTTTCGCGGTCACGGTGAATCCCGAGTTTCGCGGAACTGCGGAGGGCCGGGGGATCCTCCGGCGATTTCGCATCGCCGTCTGGAGCCAGTCCGCCGTTGGGGCCGGGATCGCGGGCCTGGCCATCGCCGCGCGCACACCGCTTGTTGCGCTGGTTGGAGTGGGCTGGCAAGTGGTGGCATTCATATGGGCGTTTCTGCGCGCCCGGCGGCAAACGCTGCCGCATGCCGGGGTGCCCGACTCGCATCGCGAAGCCGCGCTTGTCCCGCGGCGCACCGGCGGCATCGGCTTCGCCCTGCTGCAACTCGGGCCCTTCGCGATCCTGGCCGCCTCCGCCATCTATATTCAACTGATTTGGTACCGCATTCCCGAACGTTTTCCGATTCACTGGGGATTCGATGGCCGGCCAAATGGATGGGCCACGCGGTCCTTCGCGGGAATCTATGGCCTTTGGCTGATCGGCCTGCTCGTCTGCGCATTCCTGGAGATTTTAGCTTTCGCCATCCTGCACTGGACGCGCCAGATTCGCTCCACCGGCTCCGATGCGCAGAACGAGGCGCATTTCCGCCGCGTGCAGGTGGGGTGCATGATCGCGATGGAATATTTCTTTGCACTAATTTTCAATGGCATCCCCTTCACGGCGCTCCGCGGAAATATCAACCAGGCGCCGAGCATCCTTCCATTCATGCTCGGAACGTTTGGCTTCATGGCCGTTCTGATCGGAATTCTGATCCACACAGGCCAAGGCGGCGCCAACCTGACCGCCGCTGGCACGAGCCCAGATATTACCGGTTCAGGGAAAGTGACCGGCGATCGCACGCCCGACCAATGCTGGCGCGCGGGCTGCTTCTACGTAAATCCCGATGACCCGGCCATCATCGTCGAAAAGCGGTTCGGAATCGGCTATACGTTCAATTTTGCCCGCCCTGCCGCTTGGCTGGTAACGTTCCTGATCCTGTGCTTCCCGGTCGCCATCCTGGTGATCGTCTTCCATTCCGTCGCTCGGCACTGATGATTCGCCCGATTCTGCTGATGAAGGGGGTTGTGCCATTTAGGGCAACGAAGCCGATGGGCTGCAAAAGCGCGCCTGCGACGATTGCTAAAATCAGGGGATGCGTCTTCCGGCGATTATCGCCCTTGCGCCCGCGCTGGCTCTTTCCCTCGCCTGCCCCGCGTCCGCCGATACCATCTTGCTCAAAAACGGCCGGCGAATCGTGGCCTTAAGCGTGAGCGAGCAGAACGGGCAGGTCACTTACCAGACGCCCGCCGGGGAAATGAGCATTCCGAGGGAGATCGTCGCCCGCATCGAGCACGACGATGTGTCATATTCTTCCACTTCTTCTTCTGGCGTCGCGGCATCCGATCCGCCGCCCGTCTCCGCGCCGGACCTGGCGCCCCCGCCGGGGTACGACGAAATCGCGCGGCTCGCGATTCATGGCGACGCGGTGGACTTCGGCTATATGGCTTCGCTCGATTCCGCTGCGCGCGGCGCCAATTCCCCTGGTGCGGCCGACGCAGCAGCCGCCCATTTCGCGGCCGGAAAATTCTTCGCGGGCAAGGGACAAACCGATCAGGCAATGGACCAATACCGCCAGGCGATCAGCTTCCAGCCCGAGAACGCCGGCCTGCTGCTCACTCTCGCCGTCCTCGATCTTCGCAGCAGCCAGTTCACCGCGGCGCTCGATCCGCTGGAACGCGCACAGCGCATCGCGCCCAATTCCGCCGCCGTCTCCAAAATGATGGGCTGGGCGTACTACGGCGCGAACAATCTGGACCGCGCCATCGAGGAATGGGAGCGCTCCGAAAAGCTGCATCCCGACCCGGAGGTGGAAACCGCGCTTGCGAAAGCAAAGCGCGACGCCGCCGAAGAAGAAGGTTATCGCGAGAATGAAACGCTCCATTTCACGCTGAAATATTACGGCGGCGCCGCGCCCGATCTGGCGCGCGGCATCCTGCGGGCGCTCGAATCCGATTTCAACGATCTCTCTTCGCAGCTCGACTACACGCCCAGCGAGCAAATCGCCGTGATCCTCTACACGAATCAGGGCTTCGCGGATATCACGCGTGCACCCGCATGGGTCGGCGCACTCAACGACGGCCGCATTCGCATCCCCGTGCAAGGCCTCACGGACGTGACGCCGGACCTCGCGCGCGTCCTGCGGCACGAACTGACGCACAGCTTCATCGGACAAAAATCGCGCGGGCGTGCGCCGGTGTGGCTACAAGAGGGCCTGGCGCAATGGATGGAAGGGGCGCGTTCGGCGGCAGGCGCGGCCACGCTGCTCGATGCTGCGAAGCAAAATAAAGAACCGCAGCTTGCGTCGCTCGAGGGCTCGTGGATGGCGTTCGCGCCGGATGCGGCAACGCTCGACTACGAATGGTCGCTTGCCACAGTGGAATCCATCATCGCCAATGGCGGCATCGGCGACGTCAACCGCTTGATTGAGGCAATCGCAACGGCGCCATCCGCAGAAGATGCGCTCCGCGCCGCGCTGCGCTGTTCCTACGCCGGCCTGCAGCAGCAGACGATAGACTATCTACACCGGGAATCCGGGCAATAGTCGAATCAACCCGCGCGTCGCAAAAAAAACTAAACCGAAGCCAGGAGCCCTGCAACCAGCGCGGTACGCTGCGGCAATGCGCGAATAGTTACATTCTCGCCAGGGCTGTGCGCCCCTTCGCCGACCGCCCCGAGTCCATCCAGAACGCGAATGCCCAGGGCTGCGGCAAAGCTTCCATCCGAGCCGCCGCCGGTAGACGATTCGCCCAAATCCAGGCCGATCTCGCGCCCCAGGGATTGCGCGCGGCGAAAGAGCGCCTCGACGCCGGCCGTGCGTTCGAGCGGCGGCCGCGTAATCCCGCCCCGAATCTCGATGCGCGCACCCTTCAGGATCGGCCGCAAGCCGCGCAATTTGCGCTCCAGCAACCGCGCATCCGCGAGCCGCGCATAGCGAAGATCTATTTCCGCGCGGGTGCTGTCGGGTACCACGTTCGATACCGTCCCGCCGGCAACAACCGTGGCTTGTACCGTGATGCCGCGCCGCGGATCATTCCACCGCACCAGCCGCACGATTTGCGCCGCAAGCTCGTGGACGGCGTTCACTCCCTCCTGCGGATTGATTCCCGCATGCGCCGCGCGGCCGCTGACGATCAGTTCGGCCGTGCCCACGCCCTTGCGCTGCGTCTTCAGCCGGCCATCGGGCCCCAACGCTGGTTCCAGCACCAGCACGGCGTCGCTGCGGAGCGCCTCCCGCTCGATGAGCTGTCGCGAAGTCTCGCTGCCGATTTCTTCATCCGAGTTCCACAGGAACACCAGCCGCTTGCGGGGCTGAACGCCCAGCGTCCGCAGCGCATCCACCGCGAAGAGCGCCATCACGTGCCCCGCCTTCATGTCGAACGTTCCGGGCCCCCAGGCGCGCCCGCGCGAAAGGCGGAACGGCATCGAGCGAATCGTCCCCATGGGGTATACCGTGTCGAGATGGCCGAGCACCATGATCTGCCCAGCGCCGCCGGCGAACTCGCCGTGGCCCGGCGATATTTCCGCGCGAACATGGTTGCCGCGTTCGCGCTGCCGGAAGATGTGAACGCTCGCGCCGCGGCTGCGCCATTCGCGCGCGACGATTTCGCCGAATCGGTCCACGGCCGCCTTATCGCCGCTCGGCGATTCGCATGCGACGAACTTCCCGAGCAGCGCGATTATCTCTTTCTCCCGGCCGCGCAAATACCGAAGAAGGTCGGACATTCCAGAAAATTCCGGCCGCGCAGTTGCCGCGCCACGCGCACTCTTCCCTTTTCGCATGGCACGAGGGTATGCAGCGCCCGCCGTTTTTGCAACCGCGCGTCGCCCTTCGCAGCACCGGAGGCCAGCGTAGCTTGTGCCCAGCGTGCCGCCCTTGTGCCCCATTGCAGGCGCGCCGCACCGCCTAGTGAGCCTTTGTTTATCGCCCTTTTGTGGCTTGAAGCGAGTTCATATAGAATTGGCTGGATTAGCACCCGATTTCGCACCCGCCAGGCGGCACAGGAACGCCAGGCCCATCAAAAGTTTCAGAGGCTAACGAATGATCCTTGATATCAACGGGATTCAAAAGATTCTGCCGCACCGGTACCCTTTTCTTCTGGTGGACACGATCGAGGAAATGGAGCCGCTGAAGCGCGTTGTCGGCATCAAGAATGTCACGATCAACGAAGGCTTCTTTCAGGGCCATTTCCCCGGCAATCCCATCATGCCCGGCGTGCTCATCATCGAGGCCATGGCGCAGACCGGCGGCTTGCTGCTGCTCCAGGAAGTGCCCGACCGCGACAACAAGCTGCTCTACTTCGTCGCCATTGATAACGCGCGCTTCCGCCGGCCCGTGGTGCCCGGCGACCAATTGCGCGTGGAAGTCCAGGTGTTGGGATCGCGCAAGACTTTCTGCAAGCTCGAAGGCCGCGCCACCGTGAACGGCGAATTGGCGGCCGAAGCCATCCTGATGTGCAAGATGGTGGATATCGAAACGGAAGGCCCGCAATTGCGCGAAAAGGAACCGGCCGAGAAGGGGCGATGAACCAGATTGATCCCCGGGCCATCGTTTCCCCCGCGGCGCGCGTCGGGCAAGGGGTTTGCATTGGAGCGTACGCGGTGGTGGGCGGCGAAGTCGAACTCGGCGATGGCTGCCTGCTGGAAGATCACGCGGTCGTGCGCGGGCCGGCGCGACTGGGCCGCGAAAATCGCGTGTACTCGTTCGCCGTTCTCGGCGGCGATCCCCAGGACCTGACCTATCGTGGCGAGCGCGTCTGGCTCGAAATCGGCGACGCCAACGAATTCCGCGAATTCTCCACGGTAAACCGCGGCACGCTGAAAGGCGGCGGCGCCACGCGCCTCGGCAGCCACAATCTCATCATGTCCTACGCGCACATCGGCCACGATTCCCAGGTGGGCGACCACACGATTTTCGTGAACGGCGCAACGCTCGCCGGCCATGTCGTCGTCGAGGATTATGCCACCATCGGCAATTTCAGCCCCGTCCACCAATTTTGCCGCGTCGGCCGGCATGCCTACGTCGGCGCGCACACCGTGATTACGCAGGACGTGCCGCCGTTTTCGAAAGTAGTCGCCCCGCGCCACACGCGCTGCTACGGCGTGAACAGCGTCGGCCTCGAGCGCCACGGTTTTTCGGCCGAACGCATCGCCGATATTCAGGCCGCCTACCGCCTGCTCCTGCGCTCCAAGCTCAACACCTCGCAAGCCATCGAAAAAATCCGCGGAACCCTGGCGCACTCCGAGGACGTCCAAACCATTGTGCGGTTCATCGAATCGGCCGAACGCGGGCTGACGAAATAGGGAAATTGTGAGCGATACGCAATCCAGCAGGCCGGCGGGGTGGGGATTGATCGCGGGCAACGGCGATTTTCCCTTCCTCGTTCTCGAAGGCGCACGCAGCCGCGGCATCGAAATGGCCGTGATCGCCATCCGCGAGGAAGCTTCGCCGGCGCTCGAACGCGCCGCCCGCCGCCTGCACTGGGTGAGCCTCGGCGAGCTGAGCAAGACCATCGAACTGCTGCACGGCGAGGGAGTGAAGCACGCCGTGATGGCCGGCCAGGTGAAGCACAACAAAATTTTCAGCGCCATTCGCCCGGACTGGCGGCTGGCGAAGCTGCTCTTTTCGCTGCCTTCGAAAAATACCGACTCGCTCATCGGCGCGGTAGCGCGTGTGCTCGAAGACGAGGGAATCGAACTCGTTGATTCCACGAAATTCCTCGGCCCGCTGCTGGCCCAGCCCGGCGTGCTCACGCGCCGCGCCCCGGACGAAGCGGAGTCAGCGGACATAGCCTACGGCCGCGACGTGGCAGCCCACATCGCCGCGCTCGACCTGGGCCAGACGGTGGTGGTCCGCGACCGCGCCTGCGTCGCCATCGAAGCGATGGAAGGCACCGACGAAACAATCGAGCGGGCATCGCGCATCGCGGGCGGCGAGCGCCTCGTCGTCGTGAAGGTCAGCAAGCCCCGCCAGGATATGCGCTTTGACGTTCCCGTGATCGGCCGCAAGACCATCGAAGTGATGCGCCAATCGAACGCCCGCGTGCTGGCCATTCACGCCGGTAAGACGCTGCTCTTCGAGCGCGACGACCTGATTCGCGCGGCAGACGAAGCCGGCATCGCGATTCAGGCCTTCGCCCCCGATGCCGCCCCCGCCAAACCCGCGGCGCAGGAACCGAAGCGATGAGCGGAGAGCGCATTCGCGTAGCCGTCGTGGGCGCGGGCGAATTCGGCCGCAATCACGTGCGCGTGTGGCGCGAAATGGAAGGCGCCGAACTTGCAGGCATCGTGGATGCAAATCCCGAGCGCGCGCGGAAAGTCGCCGCGGAATTTGGCACGCGCGTCATACCGAATTGCGCCGCGCTCGCGAAGGAAGGCGTGCAAGCCGTCAGCCTCGCCGTGCCCACCAAGGAACATGCGCGCGCCGGCTGCGCCCTGCTCGACGCGTGTCACGACGTGCTCGTCGAAAAGCCGATGGCGGCATCGCTGGACGAAGCGGATTCGCTGATTGCCGCCGCCGAGCGTACCGGCCGCATTCTGCAAGTCGGCCACGTCGAACGCTTCAATCCCGCCGTGGCCGCCGCGCGTCCCATCGTGGCGCGGCCCATGTTTTTCGAGGTGCACCGCCTCGGGATTTTCACGCCGCGCAGCCTCGATATTGACGTCGTATACGACGTGATGATCCACGACCTCGACATTCTTCTTTCGCTCGTTGGCGCGCCCGTCGCGGACCTGAAAGCCGTAGGCATCCCCGTGATCACGGATAAAGTGGATATCGCGCACGCGCGGCTCGAATTTACGACGGGCGCGGTCGCCAACCTTACCGCCAGCCGCGTTTCCACCGAGCGGGTGCGCAAAATGCGCTTCTTCCAGGCGCACGAATATATCTCGCTCGATTTCACCCGCCAGGACGCGCTGCGGGTTCGAGTGAAGCCCGGCGAAGCGAGCCAGCCGGAGATTGGCTTTGAAAAATTGCCGTCCGTCCCCGAAGAACCGCTCCGCGCCGAATTGCGCGCCTTTCTGGATTCGGTGCGCACGCGCCGCGCGCCCGCCGTGGATGGCGCAGCCGGACGCCGCGCCCTGGAATTGGCGGATCGCGTAATGGCAGGCATCCTCGATCATGCGCGGCGCGTCCAATTGAGTGCGTTCTCTCCGCAGGAAGCTTAATGATTCCGCGCATTCTTGTTCCGACTGACGTGCGTCCGCTTTCGCGAGACGATGCGGCGAAGCCCGCTCGCCGCACAACCACCTATATGGACGACCGCACCGTCGTTCCCCCGGATTTATCGGACGCGCCGCCGCTCGATGGCCGCAGCGCAATTCCCGCGCACCTGCCGCTGGGCGTTCTGGCGGATCGCACCCTCGTGCCGCGCGGCCTGCCGGTAATACCCCTCGAACGCGCCGCCTCGCGGCCCGATTCCGCCGCCGTAGCCGTGCTCGACGCCCGCATGGTGGTTCCGACCGACGTCGAGCCTGTCGAGCCCGAAGAGGCGCGGGAATTTTCGCGCGCGCCGGAGCTGACGCCCGCCCTCCGCGAACTCGTCGATCCGGACGTCTTCATCACCGGCAGCCCCAACCTGCTGATCGAGCCGGAAGCGAAGCGCGAGGCGAAATCCGATGTCGCCACGCGCATAATCTCGGTCGGCGTTCACGTGGCGCTCGTCCTTGTCATCGTCTTCGCGCCCCGGCTCTTCCCCGATCGCCAACCCACGCAGGCCCAGCTCGAGCTTTCGCGCGATCAACTGAATCTTCTCTACACGCCGCCGGCGCCCGCGCTGCCGCCCGCGCCGAAGCTGCGTATCAGCCCGCGAGCCGTCGAGCGCCTGGCGCCCACGGAGAAAACGCCGGAGCCCGCCGTGCCAGAGGCCGCACCGCCAAAGACCGCCCCCGCGCCCACGCCCGCCCCCGAACCGCCCAAATCCGCAGCCGAAGCGCCCCCGCCTCCGCCCAAGGCCCCAGAGGTCAAACCCATCGAACCGGAGCGGCCCACCAAGCCGCTAAATCTCGGCGTGCCCGTAGCGCCGGGCCGAATGCTCCAGCGCGATATTCAGCAGGCGGTTCGGCAGGGTGACTCGGGTCGCGTCTATACCCCACCGGGCGGCGCGCCGCAAACGCCGGGCTCGACGGGAGGTCCCGGCATGCAGCCGGGCCTTTCGATTCTCACGCCCACCGAAGGCGTGGATTTCAACCCGTACATGCAGCGCGTAATCGCGGCCGTGAAGCGCAATTGGTACGCAATCATGCCGGAATCGGCCTGGATGGGCGATAAAGGAGTCGTCTCCACCACCTTTCGCATCAATCGCGATGGCTCTGTGCCGCAGAACGAACCCAATCTCGAACGCACCTCCGGCAAGCAGCCGCTCGATCTCGCCGCGCTATCCTCGATTCGCGCGTCGAATCCGTTTCCGCCGCTGCCTTCCGAGTTCAAAGGGCCCTATATCGAACTGCGGTTCGTTTTCTTCTACAATATAAAGCCTGATTCTTCGTACGCGCAGTGACCGCGCCGTGAAGCCGAATCGAACGCAAATCGCCGGGGCGCTGCTGCTTGCCGCCCTCGTCCTGCTGATCCTGCTGCTGCGCTACGGGAAATTCGGCGGATGACGGCCGTCGAGCGCCTCGTCGTAATCCTCGGCCCCACTGCAACCGGAAAATCGGCCCTGGCGACGCATCTGGCGCAACGCTTGGGCGGCGAAATCCTCGCTTGCGATTCCACTCAGATTTATCGCCGATTCGATATCGGCACGGCAAAGGTCTCGCCCCACGCACGTGAAGGAATTCCGCATCATCTGGTGGATCTGGCCGAGCCCGAGGACGTCTTCACCGCCGGGGACTATCGCCGCCGCGCGATAGAAGTCCTCAACGAACTCCGCCGGCGCGGCAAAATTCCCATTCTCACCGCTGGCACCGGCCTCTATCTTCGCGCGCTGCTCGAAGGGCTGGCGGATGCGCCCGCGCGCTCTGAGGAATTGCGCGCGCGCCTTCGCGAACGCGCCGAAACGCGCGGCGCACAATATCTACACCGTTTGCTCCGGCGGCTTGATCCCGAATCCGCGTCCCGCATCGCACCGCGCGACGCGCAGAAGCTCATCCGCGCAGTCGAAATCCGCGTCCTCGCGCGAAAACCGATTGCGGAGGTGTATGGCGCGGGGCGCGAGCCGCTCGAAGGCTGGCACGCGGTGAAAATCGGCCTGCTCCCGCCGCGCGACGCGCTCTACGCACGCATCAACGAACGCGTGGAAGCCATGATCGCCGCGGGCTGGCTTAACGAAGCCTGCGCCCTCGCCGCCTCTGGTTCATCCCGCCGCGCAAAGCCCTTTCAATTCATCGGCTATTCCGACCTGCTCGAAGTCATCGAAGGCCGTGCCACAATTGACGCCGCAATCAAGCATATTCAGCAAGCCACCCGTCAATTCGCCAAGCGCCAGATCACCTGGTTCCGGCGCGAGCCCGGCATCCACTGGCTCTCCGGCTTCGGCGACGATCCCGCCATCGCCGCAGCGGCGCTCAAGCTGCTGAATTCATAGCCCTCGGCAGCGCACAACGCGCGCACAATTCAGATTCAGTCCTTATACTTATCTGATTCGGCGGGTGCGGACGCACCCCCACCGCTCTCGATGTAAGAGGGGTAGGTGAAAGTCGGGATCGCGGCGGAAGTGGCCCGGGGAAGGAAGCCGGCCCAGCCCTCAATCCCCTATAGGGATCCTCGGCTTTCCTTCCCCTGACGCCCATCATTACCGCACGCGGCAAACCAATTCTAAGTCGTTGAATTCAATCAGGAAGTGTCCCTCGTTACCGGTAAAAAATCCCGTCGCGCGGAAAAATTTGCGGTGGAGATTTTGCGTCTACAGCATTTTACCGACGCCGATGTAAGGTCCGCGCGCCCTCCGCCGAGTGCTCGCCTCGTCGAATTGGGCCCGTGGCTCCCTTGAATTTTCTTAGCTTGCCGCGCCGCAGTCGGTGTGTGGCGTAGGCGGACCTGGCGCGCCGCGGCGAAGCTCCTCCGCGAAACACCGCTAACGTGTCTTGACCCTTGCTGCGCCAGCTTGCTATGTTCATAGGCTACGCTGGCCTTATTTTCGACAGTGTAGCGAGTGCCCCTTCTGTCCAAGGGGGGCGCGGCTGCGGGCTCGAAATTACTATGGGTTTGAAGAAAATCGTCGTTCGGGGCGCGCGTCAGCACAACCTCAAGAATATCCACCTCGAAATCCCGCGCAACACCCTCACCGTGATTACCGGACTGTCCGGTTCGGGAAAATCCTCCCTCGCCTTCGATACCCTCTATGCCGAGGGACAGCGCCGCTACGTGGAATCCCTTTCCGCCTACGCGCGCCAGTTTCTCGATCAGATGGAGCGCCCCGACGTGGATTCGGTCGAAGGCCTTTCGCCCTCGATTGCAATCGAGCAGAAGACCACCACCCGCTCCCCGCGGTCCACCGTCGGCACGATCACGGAAATCTACGACTATCTCCGCGTCCTCTATAGCGCCATTGGCACGCCTCACTGTCCGAATTGCGGCCGCCCGATCACGCGGCAATCCACCGAACAAATCGTGCAGGCCGTGCTCGCCCGAAAGCCGGAGGATCGCGTGATGGTGCTGGCGCCGATCGTGCGCGGCCGCAAGGGCGAGTACAAAAAGGAACTCGAGAACTACGCCAAGCAGGGCTACCTCCGCGCACGCGTGGATGGCACCCTCGTCAATCTCGACGAACCCGTGCCGCTCGACCGCCGCAAGAATCACACCATCGAGATCGTGGTGGATCGCCTGCTTCTGAAGAACGGCATCACGCAGCGCCTCGAACAATCGGTCGAAACGGCCCTGAAGCTCACCGGCGGCCTGGTAACGATTGCCGTCGTCGGCGGCGAGGAACACGTCTACTCCGAAAAACTGGCCTGCCCCGATTGCGGCATTTCCGTGCCGCAGCTCGAGCCGCGCTCCTTCAGCTTCAATTCGCCCTACGGAGCCTGTCCCGAATGCCATGGCCTGGGCTCGAAATACGATTTCGATCCCGCGAAGGTGGTGGTGGATTGGACGAAGCCGCTCTTCGAAGGCGGCCTTGGCCCTGGCTCGGGCTCGGCGAATCTGCAGCGCACGTTGCGAATGGCCGCCGCCGCATACCAATTCGATCTGGACGCCCCGTTCGAAAAACTGCCCGTGAAAACCCAGAATCTGATTCTGCGCGGCAATCCGGCCAACGGGCGGCCCGCAAAATCCCTGAATTTCCAGGGCGTGCTCGGCTATCTGGAAAGTTCGCTCGAAGAATCCAGTTCGGACGAATACCGCGAATGGCTCACGCAATATATGTCGCCCACGCCCTGCGCCGTTTGCCATCAGCGGCGCCTGCGGCCCGAAAGCCTCGCCGTGAAAATCGCCGGCCTTTCCATCGCGGATTTTACGGCGCTCGCGCTCAACGACGCTCGCGCCGCCACGGAGAAAATTCGCGCGCAGCTCAGCGCCCGCCACGAAAAAATCGCCTCGCGCCCGCTGGCCGAGGTCGGCGAACGCCTCGATTTTCTGCTGGCGGTCGGGCTCGGCTATCTCACGCTCGACCGATCCGCGGCCACTCTTTCAGGCGGCGAAGCGCAGCGGATTCGCCTCGCCACGCAAATCGGCTCGCGCCTTCGCGGCGTCCTCTATGTCCTCGACGAACCTTCCATCGGCCTCCACGCCCGCGACAATGGCCGCCTGCTCACCACACTGGAAGTGCTCCGCGATCTCGGCAACACGGTGCTGGTCGTCGAACACGACGAAGAAACCATTCGCCGCGCAAATTACGTCGTGGATCTCGGCCCCGGCGCCGGCAAGGCGGGCGGCTACGTGGTCGCTGCGGGCACCCCGGCCGAAATTGCCGCCAATCCCGCCTCGCTCACGGGCCGCTACCTCAGCGGCGCCGCCACAATTGCCGTGCCCCCGCAGCGCCGCGCCCCCAATGGTAAATCGCTAGCGATTCTGGGTGCCCACGGCAACAATCTCAAAAATATTGACGTGCAGTTTCCCCTCGGCCTTCTCACCGTGGTCACCGGCGTCTCCGGCTCCGGCAAATCCACGCTCGTCAACGATATTCTGTACCGCGCGCTCGCCGCCAATCTCTATCGCTCTATGGAAAAACCGGCCGGGCATCGCGCCATCGAAGGCATCGAGCACATTGATAAGGTAATTCAAATTGACCAGGCCCCCATCGGCCGCACCCCGCGCTCCAATCCCGCCACTTACACCGGCGTTTTCGGCCCCATTCGCGAGCTTTTCGCCATGCTGCCGGAATCCCGCGAGCGCGGATATAAGCCCGGGCGCTTCAGCTTCAACGTCAAGGGCGGCCGCTGCGAGGCCTGCCAGGGCGATGGGCAACGCCGCATCGAAATGAATTTCCTTCCGGATGTCTACGTCACCTGCGAAGTCTGCCGCGGCAAGCGCTACAATGCGGAGACGCTTGCCGTGCGCTACAAGGGCTATTCGATCTCCGATCTTCTCGATCTGCCCATCGAGGAGGCGCTCAAGGTGCTCGAAAATATTCCCTCCATCCAGCAGAAGCTCCAGACGCTTTCCGATGTCGGCCTCGGTTACGTCCAACTCGGCCAATCCGCCACCACGCTTTCCGGCGGCGAAGCCCAGCGCACCAAGCTCGCCCGCGAGCTTTCCCGCCGCCAGACCGGCCGCACGCTCTATATCCTCGACGAGCCAACCACCGGCCTCCATTTCGACGACGTAAAAAAACTCCTCGACGTTCTCAACCGTCTGGTATCCCTTGGAAACACCGTGTTGATCATCGAGCATAATCTGGACGTGATGAAGCAGGCGGATTGGATCATTGACCTCGGCCCCGAAGGCGGCGAAGCCGGCGGTCGCATCGTCACCCAGGGCACGCCCGAGCAGGTGGCGCGCTCGAAAAAATCCTACACCGGCCAAATTCTGGCGCGCGCGCTTTCCCCCTCGAGGGAATCCGCATCCCCCGCGCCCGATCGCGCGTCCGCCGCACCCTCTCTCGCAAGCGCACAAGGCGAAAAATGAATCCGGACGAAAATAACGCGCGCCCCGCCGCCGAAGCACCTTCCCCCACCGTCGCGGATGCCGCACCCAGCGCCGAGCCCCCGCGCACTTGCGACGTCCCGCTCGATCTGCAAGTCCCCTGGGATTGGGTTGACCTGCTGCTGCTCGTCGCCATCGCCGTCGGCGGAATACTCGTCTCCAGCATGATCCTCGTGAGCGTCTTCGGCGCCTTCGGCATCGGCCCCTCGCGCATCCAGCACACGCGCGAAGATGCCGCCCTGTTCGCCATCTGCACCCAGGTTCTGCTCTACGCGATTCTCCTCGGCTATCTCGCCGCGCAAATGCGAATTCGCTCCAGTTCCCCATTCTGGCGCGCCATAGGATGGCGAGCGCTCCAGGCCGTCTCGGTTCCGCGCCCGCTGGTCTGGCTGGGATACATCGCTGGCGGCTTTCTCCTGCAAATTTTTGTCACGCTCGCTTCCTCGGCCTTTCCCCCGCGGCGCGCCCTGCCGATCCAGATGGTTTTCGAGGGCCGCACCACCGCCATGTTCTTCATGGCGGTCGCCGTGCTCCTCGCCCCCTTGGTCGAGGAAACGATCTTCCGCGGCTATATCTATCCGGTCGTCGCGCGGACCTACGGCGTCCTGGCAAGCGTGCTCTTCACCGGCGCGGTCTTCGGCCTGCTGCACGGCTCCCAATTGGGATTCGCTTGGCTGCAAGTGGCGCTGCTCATCGTCGTCGGAATCATTCTCACCTGGGCGCGCGCCGCCACGCGAACCGTCACCTCGAGCTACTTGCTCCACGTAAGCTACAACTCGTTCCAGGTGATCTGGTTCCTCGTCGCTTCCCATGGCCTCAGCGTTCTTCCGCTCGCCCGCTGACGCAACTTCCCAGCCGCCAACTCGGCCGCCCGCCGCCATTCGCCGCTTCGCCTTTTGACTTCGCAGTAACCTAGAGCTACGATTGAAAAGTAGCTCCGCACGAGGGCGTGCGGCGGTGGCCGCGCCGCGGAAAACCACGATGGGCGTCACACTTCCAATCTACATGGATAATCACGCGACCACGCCCGCGGACCCGCGCGTCGTCGAAGCGATGCTGCCCTATTTCACCCGGCATTTCGGCAACGCCGCCAGCCGAAACCACGAGTTCGGCTGGAAAGCCGAGGAAGCCGTCGAGGCGGCCCGCGGCCGAATCGCCCGCCTCATCAACGCGTCCCCAAAAGAAATCATCTTCACCAGCGGCGCCACCGAATCCTGCAATCTCGCGATCAAGGGCGCCGCCGAGGCCTGCAGGGAAAAGGGCAATCACGCGATCACGCAAGTCACCGAGCACAAGGCGACGCTCGACTCCTGCAAATGGCTTGCCGCGCACGGCTGCGACGTAACCTACCTGCCGGTCGAACGCGACGGCCGCATCCCCCTCGACGACCTTCGCCGCGCCATCACCCCGCGCACCATCCTCATTTCCATCATGTACGCCAATAACGAAATTGGCGTCTTGCAACCGATCGAGGAAATCGGCCGCATCGCAAAAGAGCACGGCATTCTCTTTCACGTAGACGCCGCACAAGCCATCGGCAAGGTCCCTGTAGATGTCCAGCGCGACGGCATTGACCTGCTTTCGATCTCCGGTCATAAAATTTACGGCCCCAAGGGTGTCGGCGCGCTGTACGTCAGGCGCAAAGCCCCTCGCGTGAAGCTCGCCGCCCTCATTGACGGTGGCGGCCACGAACGCGGCATGCGCTCGGGAACGCTCAACGTCCCGGGAATCGTCGGCCTCGGCAAGGCCTGCGAGCTCGCGCAAAGCGAGATGGCGGTGGAGGCAATTCGCCTCGGCGCCCTCCGCGATCGCTTGAAGGACGCGATCCTCAGCCAGCTCGACGGCGCCACAGTGAACGGCTCGCTCGAGCATCGCCTGCCGCACAACGTCAACATTAGCTTCGCGGGCGTCGAAGGCGAATCCCTGATGATGGGCATCAGCGATATCGCCGTGTCGAGCGGCTCGGCCTGCACTTCAGCCAATATCGAGCCCAGTTATGTGCTCAAGGCCATCGGTGTCAGCGATGACCTCGCGCACAGCTCGATTCGCTTTGGCCTCGGCCGGTTCAACACCGAAGAAGAAGCGGATTACGTTGCCGGACGCGTGGTGGAAACGGTGCGGAAGTTGCGCGAACTTTCGCCCTTCTACGAAATGGCGAGACCGAGTCCGGCGCATCGGTAAGACGTCGGGAACGGGCGCGCAAAAATTAGGACACACACTCAGGTTCACCGCAACCTCAACCGAGGGATCCCTCTCCGGGGAGCGCGCATGGAGCCCGTAGTCGGAATTGACCTGGGGACCACTTCCAGCCTAGTTGCCTGGGTAAACCCGAAGACCGGGCTGCCCGAATGCTTCACTGGCCCCGAGGGTTCTGCCTCCTGCCCCTCCGTGGTCGGAATGGATTCCGAGGGCCGCTTCGCGGTCGGCGGCCCCGCGCACCGCCAATTGGTCGCGCATCCCGAGCGGACCATCGCCTCGCCCAAGCGGCTCCTGGGATGCACCGCCACCGAATTGAGCAAGCACCCCGCCCTGCAATCCCGCGTCGAAGCCGGACCCGGCGCCGCGCGCATCCGCATCGGCGAGCGCAAATGCGCCACCCCGGAAATCGCCGCCATCATCCTCCGCGAGCTAAAAACCTGGGCCGAAATGGCCTTGGGCCGCCCGCTGGGCATGGCGGCAATCGCAGTCCCGGCGAATTTTAACCAGGCGCAACGCCTCGCCACGCGCGACGCCGCGCGCCTCGCCGGCTTCTCGAAGGTGTGGCTCCCCAGCGAACCGGCTGCCGCCGCCCTCGCCTATGGCACGCTGCAAAAAAGGCGAGGCACCATCGCCGTCTGCGATTTCGGTGGCGGCACGTTCGACGTCTCGCTCATCAAGCTTGCCGCCGATGCGCAAGGCCGCCCGCTCTGCGAAGTGCTCGCCACCGCCGGCGATCCGCGGCTCGGCGGCGATGATATGGACGAAGCCCTTACCGAGATGGCATGCGCCGAAATCCGCCGCGACTTCGGCATTGATCTCTCCCAGCGCCGCGACGCCCTGCACGAATTGCGAAAGACGCTGGCGCGCGCCAAGCACGAGCTTTCGGCCGCGCACCAGACGCAAGTGCATTATCCGCTCGGCAAGGCGGGCCTCTACGTTCGTGTCATATCAAGGACGGACCTCGAAGCCGTGATTGCGCCGCTGGTCGAACGCGCGGCCCGCTGCGCCGCGACGGCGCTCGCAGGCGCCGGCGTCGAAGCCCCCGCGCTGGACGAGTTGATCCTCCTCGGCGGTTGCACGCGCATTCCCCTCGTGCGCCGCGTCCTCGCGCAAGCCTTCGAACGCGAGCCCCGCGCCATTGTCGAAACCGGCCAAAGCGTCGCCCTCGGCGGCGCGCTCTGGGCCGCCAGCCTCGATAAAAGCGGATCTCAGCGCACCCTGCGCGACGTCGCGCCGTTTGCGATATCCGCCACATCCGCTTCCGGCCCGGCGGAGGAAATCATTCCGCGCAATGTGCCCTTGCCTGCGGCCGCGCGGCGCTCCTTCGCGCTGCGGCGTGGCAGCTCGCGATGCGAACTTGCCCTGCGCGAATGCCCCCCAGGCACGCCTCTATCCGCGGTCGCGCCGCTCGCCCGAATTCGCTTGAGCGTCGCGAAGTCGCGCGCCGCGGGCGCCCCGGCTCGAACCGCCTCCATCGAAGCCCATTTTTTAATGGATGAAAACGGCATTCTCCACGTCCTCGCGCCCGGCCGCAACGCCGAAGAATGGCGGGCAGTCGAAGTCCGCCCCTCTGCTGCCTTACGAGCGCCGAGATCGAAAAAATGATTCAGGCAGGCCTCGACCATCGCGACGAGCACGCCGCTCCCGAACTAGCGGAGGCCCGCTCGCTCGCTGAAGACGCGTTGCAGGCGATCACCAATCGCCTCGCCGATCAGCGCGCCGCCGCGCTCCCCAGAGCGGAGCGCGAAGCCATCGCCGAATCCGCCGCGCGCCTTCGCATCGTGATGCTCGGCAGCGATAGCGCCTTGATCGAGCGGTGCGTGGCAGACATGCTCCGTACCGCCGCCCAATTAAGCGCCCTGTTCGACGAACCCCTAGCCGCCAAAGGCCAAGCCGCCGGCTAAAAGTTTTAAATGTGGCGCCGCGGCCAGCCCGCTACTTGGCGGGACTTCAGCGCGGCATAGAGACTTCGCGAGGCGCCGAACTCGCCCCCGGCGCCAATAGCGCGATAGAATCCATATACCCGACGGGCCCATTTTGAAGACGGGCAAACAAATTCCGCCGCCGCGAAAAATCGAATCGAGGAGAAACCCACCATGGACGCAGACCTGCGGTACCCAATCGGCAAGCTCGCGCTGACCAAAAATCCCACCGACGAGCAGCGGCGCGCCATGATCTACGCCATCGCCGAAACCCCCGCGAACTTGGCCGCGGCCCTGCAAGGCTTGAACGGCCCCCAACTCGACACGCCCTACCGCCCCGGCGGATGGACCGTCCGCCAGGTGGCGCACCACCTGCCCGATAGCCACATGAACGCCTTCGTCCGCTTCAAGCTGGCCCTCACGGAGGACCAGCCCACTATCAAGCCCTACAAAGAGGCGCTCTGGGCGGAAACGCCGGACGGAAAATCCGCGCCCGTCGAGCCTTCCCTCCGCCTCCTCGAATATCTACATGAGCGATGGGTGCTCCTGCTCCGCTCCATGGCCCCCACCGATTGGCCCCGCACCCTGGTCCATCCCGAACGCGGCCCCATGACCCTCGACGAAACCCTAGGCATCTACGCCTGGCACGGACGCCACCACACCGCCCACATCACCGCCCTGCGCGCCCGCGAAGGCTGGAAATAGCCCCCAGTCCAGCGGGGTTAAGATTTAAACGTAGCGCCGCGGCCTTCAGCGCGGCACAGTTTGAATTTTCTTGATCCTTCCTGGCCCACAGGAACCCCAATCGGCTCGCGACCGGTTCCTGTGACGGATGCGCTGCATTCGGACTATTCGCGGTCGCTATGTGGCACGTTGTCGCCGACAGTAGGCGACGAGGGCGGCCGTGCCACATGCGAATACCCCCGATGCAATCGACAGCCGCAACGGGGTTCCCGGCAACCCAATCCACAGAGATAGCCCGCAAAGCGCAGTAAACCAGGTCGCGACAGCCGCCCCCCTTGGCCTTAAGAATCGTGGCGTCGAGCCATCCGGAAATCAAAATTGCGGAAAGCAGCGATCCTCCCGCGATAAAAGAGTGGTGGTCAAAAAAGCTGCCAAGGCCTAAAAGCTGGCATCAGGGAATATTCTGACATTGGCGCCTCGCCCAGTAATCTGCGGCGCTCGCCGCGGAAACTAACATGCTTATGCTGATGGCTAGGGCGACAGTGGAAGCCGCGAGGTCTACGCGATACGCGAAGCCGGACCAGTTTGCCAAGCTTGTGACTGCGGCAAAGAACAGCTCTCTAGCGGGAGTGGACAGCCAGAGTGCGAGCACGACCCGTTCCCGTGTGCATTTGAACGCCGTAAAGCCGAGCCCGAGCCCGAATCCACCGTATGGGGCTTGCCCGACGCCATCCAGAATCCACAAGCACCCACGCGCAACCCGCAACGAAAGCCGTCGCCACGCTGCGATTGGCGCAAAAATGATCGTCAAGATTCTCCGGCTGGGCTCGGCTCATGGTTGCCCGTCGCCGACGCATTCGCCACCGTATGGTCCTTCGGCTGCCACCGATTGTTATAGCTCTCCGTCTCCGTCACCCCGTTCCCCAGCGTCCAACTCACCGGCGCCCCATTCGCCGCATAGCTCGCCCCAGAAAAATAGTTGTAGTTCACCCCCGTCCCATTCATGTTGATATAGGGCAATTCAAACGCGGAGAGATGATGCGGAATGCAAAACTAATTAATTTTTCCGGACGAGGGCGTCGCCCATCTTTTGTGATACTCATCGGCCTCGGCAGGCAGCCCTAACGCGCGCGACGTCGCTTCGAGGCCTTGCCAAATTTGCGTTTTGGCCAAATATTCAGGCGTCCCAGTCTTGGCGCACAGCTCCAAGTGCTCCTTCGCTGCCTTCATGTTCCCGAGGTGGTACTCAGCAAGCGCGAGTGTGTAGTGCGTTCGCGGTAAAGTTTTGACAGGGACCCCAATCGACAGCGCCTCAACGAGTTTTCCTCTCGCCTTGACGTAATCACCGCCTCTGTAGTAGCAGTAACCCAGATAGTGCGCGGCTTCGCCCAGCTGCTCATCGGCGAAAAGAGCATGCTCGAACAAAGGGATCGCCTCTTTCCACCGATCGAGGGCCGTCAGAAAAAACGCACGCCGCCCCCTACTTCTCCGACGCACTTCGTCAAATTCTGGGTGTAAGAGGTATTTCGGGTAACGCGCTTCCATGGTTTGTATGATCTGCAGTGCAGCCGACGCATCCCCTTCTTGCGCCAGAACCTCAGCCTCTGCATCAAGCGCCATGACACTCAGGCCGACAACCTCGTCCAAGTGATCTG
>DATNDJ010000040.1:0-276387 GCA_035553255.1 Candidatus Acidiferrales bacterium
GGGATACACATAGCTGCGATTCACACCTCCGACAAACAAAAAATCTGCCAGGAGCAACCTTGACGTCAAAGTTCGGAATATCTGCACCGCAAACCGGGCAGGGAAAGACTACGCTCCAGGGGTGCCGCAGCTTGTCAATAAAGGTCACACCGCCTCACCCTGGATGACTAATTTTGAGTGTTGTCATAAATCCATTCGCTGGCCTTCACCGTACCACCACATGCCACCCCAGCCGTCCCAGTAATTCCGGTCGGGCCACGCCCTCCCTCCATCCGCCCCAAGTTCGTACACCACAACCTCAAACTCTCATAAGCACTGGTACATAAAATGGGGTCACGTCATGCATATCCTGCGCTCCTATGATTTTTAATATATACAAACTACTTGACTTTTGTCTAAACATATGCTATCAACTACGATGGCGGTTTTACCGTCAAGGAGGGAGGCGGGCACATGGTTCTGGGAGCGCCGCCAAGCAGCGGCCCCGCTAGCCACTCGTTTACCCTGAGCCTGCCCGCCATGGCGGGGCGCAGCCGAAGGGCCCTAAACACTAGCCACCTATCTTTTCTAATCTACGGTACGGGGATTAGAATCACCCTTAACCCCTTTCCTTGCACCGCAAATTCCGTTCTAATCTACGGTAACCACGCTGCGGAATGTTATGTGCCAGCGGTTTCGCTTGTGCCGGGCCACCCCCCGGAATTATCCTTCGCACGCAATCGCACCCTCCGAGGACAAAATGGAACAGTGGACGCGTAGAAGGTTCTTCCTCTCCGGCCTGGCCGGGACTGTAGCGGCTACAGCCGCAAACACCCTCGGCGCCGCGCTGCCCACGGACGTCGCCGCCCCGGCCCGCCCCAACGGGCAGACGGCCAAGCAACCCCGCTCGATTATTATTTCCGCGCACAATGGCCTCCGGCATCTCGACGCGGGCATGCAGGTTTTGCAGTCCGGCGGCGACACGCTGGACGCCGTGCTCGCCGTAGTCGTCCCGGTCGAACTCGATCCGCACGATAGCTCGGTGGGCTACGGCGGATTGCCCAACGAAGAAGGCGTCGTGCAGCTCGACGCCTGCGTGATGCACGGCCCCACGCGCCGCTGCGGCGCCGTCGCCGCCATCGAAAAGATCAAGACGCCCTCGAAGGTCGCCCGCGTCGTGATGGAACGGACGAACCACACCTTCATCGTCGGCGAAGGCGCCACCAAATTCGCCATCGAAGAAGGCTTCGAGCCCGCCGACCTGCTCACGCCTCAATCGCGCACCGCATGGCTCGCATGGAAGGCATCCAGCTCGAAGGATTGGCGCCCCGGCCTCGATAGCCCCGAGTGGAACAAAAATCTCACGGCGCTGCTGGACACCCCCGAAAAAATCGCGCTGCGCCCCTGGATCGAGCACGTGGTCGCTCATCCGCCCACGGGCACCATCAATTGCCTTGCCCTGAATGAAAAGGGCGAAATGTCCGGCGTCACCACTACCTCCGGCCTCGCCTGGAAAATCCCGGGCCGCGCGGGCGATTCGCCGATCATTGGCGCCGGGCTATTTCTCGATCAGGACGTCGGCGGTGCGGGTTCCACGGGACGCGGCGAGGAGAACATCAAAATCGCAGGCGGCCACACGATTGTCGAGATGATGCGCCACGGCATGTCTCCCACCGGCGCCTGCCTGGAAGCCCTGCATCGCGTGGTCAGGAACTACCGCTTCGATCCCTCGCGCCTCAAGCTTTTCGATCTGCAGTTCTATGCGCTCAATAATCACGGCGAGCACGGAGCGGCGGCCCTTTGGTCTTCCTCGTCCAACGGCCGCGCGATCAGCTACGCCGTCCACGACGGCACCGGCGCGAAGCTCGTACCATGCACGCCCCTGAACCAAGGCTCGGGAGGGGATTACTGAGTTCAATCGGCGGCCGCCCTGTGCTGAATCCCGCGAACCTCTTTCGGTTGCTCACGGAATTTATCCTGCTGCTGCTCGGCGCCCTTCTAATCGTGCTGGCGCTCAGCGGCCATGCCCGCCTGCCGTCTCACCCCGAGGCCCTGGCGATTGCGGGCGTGATCCTGCTGTATTTGGCCGCGCGAAGCTGGTCCCGCCCCGACCCCAAAATCCCGCGAGCCGAGACACATATACGCGCGGGATCGCTGCTGATCGTCGGCGCCCTGATTTTAGCCATGGCGATCTTCTCGCGGCGTCATTCATTGGTCCTTTTGGCAATTGCAGGCGGCGTGCTCGTTCTGCGAGGGATTGCGGGCGCGGCGCTCGCGTGGTGCGAGCGGCCGCCGAGCCGATAATATGCGAATGCTTCAGGGAATCAGGCGGTGTGTCTTTATGTCGTTCAGATGTTCGCGCAGCCGTTCGAGCACGTCGTTGCCTTGCCCTTGCGCGATTTCGCGCTCCACCTCCTCGAGCGCGAAATGGATGATGTCGTGATGGTGGATCTCTTCTCCCGGCAGCTTGTCGCTTAATTCGAGCCAGATCTTATGGAGCAGATCAATTTCTTTGGGCGTCAGCCGCGGGGCATGGGGCCCGAGATAGAAAATCTGCTCCTGGCCGGCAGGCGTGTAGATCTCGAGCGCGACGCGCGGCCGAGGCTCCGCCATGCGCTCCCAGGCGAGGCCGATCTCGCGGGCCTGCTCGATCACGTCCACCTTGGACGAACTGCCGATCACGACGGTGCTCGATTGCAGGTTGGCCGAGGTGCGCAGCACGCCTTCCCACAGATCGTTTGCGGCGGAGACCGCAAGCCGCACCGGCTTGCCCTCGCGTTCGGCGATCGAAAGCACGCGCGTGAAGAGCAGCTGCTCAATGGTGCTGAACAACTGGTCGGGAGCGAGGTCGTATTCGCCGGAGGCCGCGCGGCGCAAAATGCGCACGTGCAGCACAACGACCTCGGCGCTTCCGCCCTTAATTCTTCGCAGCACAGCCTCGAGATGGTAGAGGGCGTAATAAGTGCTCACCGGGACCAGAATGTTGCCCGGCGCGACCCCCACATTTTCCATCGTCAGCTCGGATTCCTGCGCCAGATTGAAGGGATCGAGCTCGACGTGGGTCTGGCCGCGCTTTTTCTGGATGCGTTTTTCCGAGATTTCAAACGCGGCGAACAGCGCCACCGAAAAAATAACGCCGGACATTGTGGCAGCCGGCTTCGTGAAGAGATTCACGATGGCGATACCGAGCAGCACCAGGGTGATCGCGGCCAGGCCCAGCGGGATTTCGGTGCCGGCGATGGTGAAATTCAGCGGGACTCGGTACTCGCGTCCCTGCGGATGCGTGTAGCGCAGCACCAGGACGGCGATGCCTTTCAGCGCGAAGCTCCAGATCACGCCGAAGGCGTAGAGGTTCGCGAGAAAGGTTACGTCGCCGCGGCTGATCAGAATCGTCAGAATCTGCAACGCGACGATCATGTTGATGATGCGGTGCGACGTGCCGTAGCGCGGATGCGGCTGCCGGAACCAATCCGAGAGCACTCCATCTTCAGAGACGCGGTTGAGCACGCCGTTCGAGCCCACAATTGCCGTGTTTACCGCGCCCGAAAGAATCAGCGTCCCGACCACTACCACGAACACATGGAAGATCAGCCGGGCCGCGAAGGGGCCATGGAGGTTCATGGCCAGCCCGCCGATCAGGTTCTCGAAATATTTCGGCCGCGTGCCGTCCGGGATGATCATCACGGCGAAGAAAGAGACCAGCGACGTAAAGATCATGCTGTAGATGAAGATCACGAACGCGGCCTTCTTCAGGTTGGGCAGCTTGGGGTGCTCAATTTCGCGGTAGACCTGCGCGAGGGACTCCTCGCCGCTCATCGCCAGCACGGAATGGCCCAGGCCGACGAACACGGCCACCATCGTGATCGTGTGCACGATCGGGGAGCCATAGAACCAGCCCAGGGAGTGCTTATCGAGCGTGATGTTGTGCGGGACGGGCATCGGCGGCAGATGCACGGGCGCCTTGGCGGTCCAGAGCGTGTAGAGGCACCAGGCGATCAGCGCGACCACCATCACGGTGGTCAACTGCATGATCCAGAGCGCCTTTTCGCTGGATTCCGAGATGCCCTTAATGTTCTGCCACCAAAAGTAGACGGTCACGAGGATAGCGAAGGCTGCGGCCGTGTCGTTGGCATTCAGCGTGACCTGTATATGGGCGTAGGAGAGCATGTCGTTGAGCAGTCCGGCGAGATATTGCCCGGCCGACACGCCGCTGATCGGTCCCGTGAGGACGTAATCGAACATCAGCGCGGAAACGGAGAATTTCGCGAGCGCCCCGCCCATCGCCTCCTTGACCACGCGATAGACACCGCCGCGCACAAACATGCTGCAGCTTTCCACGTACACCTGGGAGACGGCGTAGGAGAGCAGCATGGTGGCGAGAATGAACCACGGGGCCGTCTTGCCGATGAACTGCTCCGCTTCTCCGCCTGCGTAATACGCCGAGGAAGCGAGGTCGTTCAGCACAATGGCTGCGGCGCGCCAATAGGAGATGAAGGCCAGCATCGCCGTGGTCGCCACAAGAACCTTGGCGACCGGGCGCGCAGAGCCCGCAAGGAATTTGGAATCGGTGGAGTCTGGGGCCATCGGGTGACTGAGACGCGGGAACGAACTATAGCGTTAAACGCGTATCGAAGGGAAGCGGTCCGGGCATCTCGATCCGGGAATTGGTAAAGGTGCGTCCGCTTGCAAGCTCCTCACGCCTTTCGGCACACGGCGACGCCGTCCCGCAGCGGAACGATCACCGGAAAAAGCCCGCGCGAACGATACATCGTGCGATTGAATTGGCGGATGGCTCGGGTATCGGCGTCCTTCGCTTTCGAGGCGACTCGGCCGGACCAGAGCACGTTATCCGTCACCAACAATCCGCCGCGCCGGAGCCGGGGCAAGGCCTTCCGCAGAGCTGCGGGATACTGATGCTTGTCAATATCTATCAGGATCAAATCGAAGCTGCCCGAAGTGCCGTCGAGCGCGGCAAAGGCGTCGCCCACGCGAATGCGAACACGATCCTGCACGCCCGCGCGATGCAGGTAGTCGCGGGCGCGCTCCGCATTCGCCGGATCTCCATCCGTGTAGAACACTTCGCCCTCGGGACCGGCGGCGCGGGCAAACCAAATCGTCGAATAGCCGATCGCGGAGCCCATTTCGAAGATGCGATTCGCGCCGGCAATCTGGGCGAGCTGGAAGAGCAAGCGTCCACAGGCGGGGCCAATGATCGGCACGTCGTGGCGCCGGGCGTACCGCTCCATTTCGGCGAGCACGCCATCGCTTTTCGGCAGCAGGCCGTTCAGATATTTCTCGACCTGCGAATTCAGGATTCCCGGCATGTATTTACCTCGCGGGCTCAATCGAAATCAGCCCAGGGATTCGCCCGGCTTGAGGACGTGGATTTCGAGATCCGGAATGCCTTTCGTCGCTTCGCGGAGGGCCTCCGGGGTGCCTGTAAGCACCGGGAAAGTCCCGAAATGCATGGGGACAACGTGGTGCACTCCGAGCAGGCGGATCGCGAGCGCGGCTTCCCGCGGGCCCATCGTGTAATGGTCTCCGATGGGAAGGCAAGCGATATCGGGTGCGTAGAGCTCACCAATCAGTTTCATATCGCTGAAGATTCCAGTATCCCCGGCGTGATAAATCGAAGGCCCTCCCGGGAGGCGAACCACGTAGCCGGCCGCCTCGCCGCCATAGATCGTTCTTCCATCGTCCTCGATGCCTGCGGAGTGCAGCGCGTGGACCATTGTGAACTCGAAATCGCCGATCTTCGAGGTGCCGCCTTTATTCATGCCGGAGACGTTGGGCACGCCCTTCGACTTCAGCCAGCCGCACAGTTCCGGCATGCCGGCTACCGGCGCCTTGAACTTCTTGGCGAGTTCGGCGGCGTCCGCCATGTGGTCGGCGTGGCCATGACTGACCAGAATCGCGTCGAGCCGGTCGAATTTCTTGAGCGCCGGGGGACATTTGGGATTTCCCTCGATAAACGGATCAATCACAGCCACGGCGCCGCTTGCGGTGGTAATCCGGAAGGTGGCGTGGCCCAGCCAAGTCAACTTGTGTCCGTGCATCGAGAGCATGGAGCCCCTCCATGGGATTCGAGACAACTAGTGCCCGCTGGGCCGCGAGGCGGACCCGGCGAGAATGAAGCGTATGGCTTTTTCCAGCGTATCGCGGGATTGCGCGCCGGCGAGCGCGCCCGCGATGCGGCCGTCGCGCTGATAGAAGATCGTTTCGGGCATGGTGCCGGTCCAATCCGGATTCACGCCTTGATAGAAGGCGTCCACGTCAATTCCAGGCTTCTGGCGGTAATTCGGGAATCCGGGGCGAGTCTGCGCGAGGAAGCGGCGGACCAGATGCATATCGGCATCGTTATCGAGGCTGACTCCCATCACCGAAAGGCCCCGCGGCTCATATTGTTTCGCGAGCTCGACGATCACCGGGAACTCGTCCTGGCAGGGTTCGCACCACGTGGCCCAAAAGCTTACCAGCAGCGGCTTGCCGCGATATTTCGAGACGGCTTGCTTATAGCCCGCCAAGTCAATCAATTGCGGGTCAGAGCTAGCCGTGGCACGGTGCTGTGCCGAATGCGAGCGGCTGGTCTGCGCCGCCGCGCCACCGGAGATAACCATTGCCAGGAACAAACAAGAAAGGCCAAGTTGGCGAGATCGTGTCAATTCGATTCCCTCGACCTTCCGATTCTAGCGGCGAAGATGCGAGAGCGGCAAGGCGATTCGCGGAGAATCGCGATGGGCAGGATGCGGCAAACGGGATTGTGCGGACGCAGGAGCGGTGTACAATGCCCGTCCTTAGCGTGGAGGCGAGAGCAATGAAAATGGGGCGGATGGCAATCGCGGCGGGTTGTGCGGGGCTGTTCTTGAGCATAGTGGCCGGCGGAACGGCACGGGCGCGGCGGGCGCAGGACACAGATCAGAACACGGTGGCGGCCACGAGCGCCAAGGCCATTGTTCCTCCTATTGATCCGCAGCGAGTGCAGGACGAACAGGACATGACCTGGGAGGATTACCATCCGATTCCCGGGAAGGACTGGGCGGAGCCGTCGCTCATCGCTTCAAAGAAGCAGATGCGGATTGCGCTAGTGGCGATAGATTTTCCGGATCAGCCTTTCGTGATTACGCTGCCGAAAAAGTCCGATCTCTTCGGCAACCCGCAGGTTGATCCCGTTACGCGCGATCAGGTGCCGCAATTCTACGCGGATTTCTTCGGCAAGCCGGAGGCGCTGAATCACGGGCACACGCTGAACGGATATTGGATGGAGCAGTCGCGAGGGCAGATCGGGGTCGCGAAGATTGACGCCTACGGGCCCTATCGCATGCCGAAGAAGCTCTTTCAATACGGGCTGAATGAATGGGGACAGCAGGGGGCATGCCCAAGCGGCTACACCTGCGACGGGCGGATGGAGCGCGATGCGGACGAGCTGTGGCGGGCCGCGGCCGGGCAGGACATCCGCTCAAAATACGACATCGTGCTGCGCATCTACGCTGGATACGACGAAACCAGCGTCTGGCAGGAGTTCGGCGAGATGAAGTTCCAGAAGGACAATATTCCGGCCGAGTGGGGCAATCCCGACACGACGAAGCCGCGCTGGGCGCCGAGCCGGTACACGTGGACCACTTGGAAGGCGGCGGCAATGCAGTGGGGGCTTTCGTCCATCCGACAAGGGGAAAGCTCGGGAACGATCACGCACGAGATCAGCCACTTTGCATTTCGCGTGGGCGATAACAACAACAACCCATATGCGGAGCCGTATCATCGCGCCGGTTCCGGACCGTGGGACATTATGGACCGCGGATCATTCAACGGGCCGGGCGGGCCGCACATGCGTTGGGTGGTTCCCGCGACTGAGGGCGCTTCGATGCCGGCAGGCCTAATGCTGCGCAGCAAGATCAATGACGGTTTTCTCCTGCCCTCGCAAGTGCTGAAGTTGAGCCGCGACGGGCTGGCGAAATCGGGGCTGGCGGTCGCGACGGTGACCGCGCGGGCCTGGGATCCGGGCGCGAATGGGCTTTCGGGAGTAACGGTGAAGCTCGACGGGGCCGCGCCGCAAGATAAGACGCCCGCATGCGACGTGAACAAGGAGCCGCTGTGCTCCGGGCCAGGATTCAACTTTTATTCGATTGAAGTGGTGCAGCGGATTGGATACGACTCGTTCACGCCAGACCACGGCGTGCTGCTCGCCAAGAATAAGGATCGCGAGGGACGGTCGTGCGGCTATAACTGCTTTACCTGGGTAATTGACGCGCACCCGGAGGACATCCACCAGGTGGATTACGTCGAGCTCGGGACCGGGAAGCCGGTGATGCGGACCATGGCCGATTATCGTCAACTGAATGATGCGCTCTTTCACGCAGGCCTCGATTCGGGCAGCCAGTACGAATGGGAAGACACGCCGAACCGGCTGCATTTTTACGTTCTCGGCGTGCAGAAGGATGCGCAAGGGATTTTGTCGTATACCGTGGGTGTGCGCTCGCTTGATGGCTCGGGCCCGCAGAAGCGCGGAGTGGCGCTGCGCGCAGCCGGCTGCAAGGCAGGATCGCCGGCCCCTGCATGCAAGTTCACGCTGAAAAATACCGGCGCTGCGGCCGATACGGAGAAGTCCTTGCATCCGGAAGATGCGACGGCCTATTTGCAGGACGATATTTATCGCCTCTCGGTAAGCGTGGAAGGCAAGGGCTGGACGGCGCAACTGCAGAACGCGCTCGCGGCGGTGAAGTTCGGCGAGTCGGTGGACGTGCCGATATACGTGGCCGCAGCCGCAGGCAGCGCCGGCTCGGCGCAGATTACGCTCAAGGCGCAGTCCGAAAGCGATCCGACGAAGGTGACGACGGCGAAGATCAAAGTGAAATCGTCGCAGGTAAGGCGGTAGAACCGCGACGCGCGATTCGCAAACAGCGATCCGTTTTTAATGAAGTCCAGTTGCGCCCTGCACTTGGTTGAATCCTGCATTACAATGGAAATGGCCCGTGCGCGGATGATTCGCGCATGCGCAGCTGCTTCCGGCGCCGCAGCGAAACCCGCGCCTGACTGACCGAAATTGCCGAGCACACTCGAAAGGCCATCCAGGGACTGATGCGTTACTTCGCGTTCGCCTGCGACTACGATGGAACCATCGCTACGGCTGGGAAAGTGCCAAAGAGCACGATCGCGGCGATTGGGCGGCTGGGCGCTTCCGGCCGAAAGGCGATTCTGGTGACCGGGCGCGAAATGAACGACCTCTCGCAAACGTTTCCGGAGCTGGGGATTTTCGACCGCATCATTGCGGAAAACGGCGCGGTGCTTTACCGGCCGGAAAGCTCGGAAACCAAGCTGCTGGCGGCGGAAGCGCCGGCGGGGTTCGTTGAGGCGCTGCGCGCGCGCGGCGTGGATCCGCTCTTTGCAGGCCGCTCCATTGTGGCCACGCACGAGCCGCATGATGCCGCGGTGCTGGAAGTGATCCGCGAAATGGGGCTGGATTTGCAGGTGATCTACAACAAAGGCGCCGTGATGATCTTGCCCTCTGGGGTAAACAAGGCGACGGGGCTGCTGGCGGCGCTGGCGGAACTGGAACTTTCGGAGCACAACGCGGTCGGGGTGGGCGACGCGGAGAACGATCACTCCCTGCTGGCGGCGTGCGAATGCGGGGTGGCGGTGGCGAACGCCATTCCCGTCCTGCGCGAGCGAGCCGACCTGACGACGGAAGGGTCGGCGAGCGAGGGGGTCGAGGAGCTGATCGAAAAGCTTTTGCGCGACGATCTGAGCGAAGTGGAGGCGCGGCTTGCACGCCATCACATTCCGCTGGGGCAGACGCGCGCGGACGAGGAGATTGCGTTCAAGCCGTATGGCGAAAACGTGCTAATTGCCGGGCCTTCGGCGAGCGGAAAATCCACGACGGTGATGGCGATTTTCGAACGGCTCATCGAGAAAAGGTATCAAGTTTGCTTGATAGATCCCGAAGGGGATTACGATCACGCCGGCGGCGCGGTGGCGCTGGGAAGCTCGACGCGAGCGCCGGAAAGCGCGGAAGTGTTTCACGTGCTGGACGATCCCAAAAGTTCGGTGTGCGTGAACCTGGTGGGGTTGCCGCTGGCGGAACGGCCGCCGTTTTTCGCGGCGCTGCTGCCGAAATTGCAGGAGTTGCGCGCGCGCACCGGGCGTCCGCACTGGCTGATCATAGACGAAGCGCATCACCTGCTGCCCGCTTCCTGGAAGCCTGCGCCAATCACAATCCCCCAGGAATTGACCAGCATGATTCTGACGACGGTTCACGCGGAGCAGATCGCGCCGGCGGCCGCGAAGCCCGTAGACACCGTGATCGCGGTGGGGCCTTCGCCGAAGGAGACCTTCGATCAATTTCAGAAGATATCCGGGTGTACCGAGGCGCCGCGCGTGGATTTTGAGTTGCAGGCGGGCGAGGTAGCCGCCTGGTCGCCGAAACAGGGGCGCGCGCCCGTGGCCGTACGGGTACAGCCGCCCAGCGGCGAAATGCGCCGGCACAAGCGAAAATACGCGGAAGGAAAGTTGCCGGAAGAGCTGAGCTTTTATTTCAAGGGACCGCACGGGAAGCTGAACCTGCGGGCGCAGAACTTGATGATGTTCATCCAGCTCGCGGAAGGCGTGGACGACGAGACGTGGATTTATCATCTGCGCGAAGGCGCGTACTCGCGGTGGATGCGCGACGTGATCAAAGACAAGGACCTGGCGCGGGAAGTGGCGCAGATGGAGGCAAACCCTCGCCTGGGCGCCCAAGAGACCCGCGCCAAAATTATCGAGGCGATTTCGCGACGCTACACGGCTCCGGAGTGACCGCGCGCCGCTATTCGTTTTCGCGCCGCGGTATAGGCGGCACATCGTCTTCAGGAACCTCGCGGGCTTTCACTTCGGATTGATCCGCGTCGGGCGCGTTTTCGACGCCGCTGACGACGCCAGCCTCAAAGGCTTGGCCTTCCTCGACAAGTTCGACCACGCTTTCCGAGTCGGCGAGTTCCGCGTTCGAAAGGCCTTGCAAGTCGCCAGACTGCCCGGCGGTTTCCGAGCCCGGGTCTGCGTCGTGGGGCGTGGTGAGGCGTTGGTTGATGACGGCGCTCTGGTCCACGCCGGCTCGAACGGGGCGCTTGCGCCCTGGTTCCAGCTGATTTCGAGAATGGGATTTGCGATTGGACGAATGTTTTTTGCGATTCATTAGCGGACGGTAACACCGGGCCCGCACCACCAGCATCGGGTGCGGACTGTAGATAAGGGCGGGCGATTCCTCCAGATTTCGGCTCACACGGGGCAGTGGAGCGCTAGTACCCAGGTACTGATTAAATGTGTCAGGGGAGCCATTGGTCGCGATCAAAGGCTGCGGGACCATAACGGTGCGGGTTGGATCAGCGATTTTGCGGGGACGACGGTTCCTCATGGAACCGGGAAAACGCCGGCCAACCCGCCTACTCTCCCCGACAGCTTAGTCCTAAAGGCCATTCCTGGGCCGCCCGCTTGACGACCTCTGCCTGTCCGTATAAACTAACCGGTTAGTTGAAGTCCGCAGGGGCACCCAAGTGGAACAGCGGCCTAAAAGAGCGAAACCGATGCCCACGGCAACGGCCATGCGGATTCTTGCCGCGGCCGAAGAGCAATTTGCCGCAAAGGGGCTGGCGGGCGCGCGTACGGACGAGATCGCGGCCGCAGCACGCGCAAATAAGGCCATGCTCTACTATTACTTCGGAGACAAGCGACGCCTGCATCGCACTGTGCTGGAGAATCTGTTTCAGCAGTTACGTAGCGGAATATCGAGCGAGCCGGGAGCGGCCGAATCCCCGCGTGAGCGACTGCGCGCGATAACGGTGGCCTATTTCGATTTTCTCGCGGCGCACCCAAACTATCCGCGCCTGATGCAGCGCGAAGCGATGGCGGCGACCAAAAACGTCGATTGGATCGTACGGGAGTATCTGCGACCGCTTCACGCACAGCTTTCCCGGGCGATTGCCGAGGGAATCGAGGCGAGAGAACTGCGGCGCGTGGACCCGAAGCAGGCGGCGATCACGATTCTGGGCATGGTGACGTCGTATTTCGCGGCGGCGCCCATCCTGAGCCGGATCGCAGGGCGAGACCTGCTCTCGGCCGAGGCGATTCGCGGCCGGAAGGATGCACTGCTGGACTTTATGGAGCACGGGCTGCTTGCCGGGAATAAGGGGTGCCGATGACGGGACGAAAATTCGTTCGCGTGCTGATCGTGGTGTTCGTGGCGGCGCTGATTACCTATTTCGTGACGACGCCGCGCGGGAGTGAAGTGGCGCTGACGGGAATGGTGGATGGCAACTCCGTGATCGTAAGTCCCCAGATCAGCGGGCGGTTGACGAATCTGCTGGTGGACGAAGGCTCCGAGGTGAAAAAGGGCGAGCTGATCGCGGAGTTGGATCCAACGGAGTTGGAAGCGAGCCTTGCCGCGGCGAAAGCGAATGTAGCGACCCTCGAATCGGCGGTGCAGGAGGCGCGGCACACCTTCTCGTATACGGACCAGCAGAGCGGGGCCTCGATTCAACAAGCGCACGACACCATAGCGGCGACGAGCGCGCAATTGGATCAGGCGCGCGCGGAGCTGTGGCGCAACCAGGCGGATTTCGCGCGGATTCAAAAGCTGTTCCAAAAGGGCGAGGTGGCGGCGCAGGACCGAGATCATGCCGAAGCGGCAGTAAAGATGTCGCAGGCCAACGTGCATGCGCTGGAAAGCTCGGTGAAGGCGCAGCAAGCGGCGCTGACTCAGGCGCAGGCGAGCGTGAAACAGGTGGACGCGCGCAAGAGCGCCGTTTCGAGCGCCATCGCCCAGCTCGAGCAGGCGCGTGCGAATCAGGTGCAGGTGAGCACTCAGCTCGGCTATACGGAAATCCTGGCGCCACTGGATGGCATCGTCTCGGTGCGACCGGCGCGGCAAGGCGAGGTGGTTCAGGCCGGCTCGCCGATCGTGGTGATTGTGGATATAGATCATCTTTGGGTGAAGGCGGATGTAGAGGAGACGTACGTTGATTCGATCGGGTTTGGGCAGAAGCTGAAGGTGCGGCTGCCTTCCGGTGACGAGCTTGAGGGCACGGTTTTTTATAAAGGGGTCGAGGGAGACTTTGCCACACAGCGGGACGTGAGCCGCACGAAGCGCGATATTAAAACGTTCTCGATCAAGGTAGCGGTGCCGAATCCAGGGCGGAAACTCTTTACGGGAATGACGGCGACGGTGTTGCTGCCCGCGCCCAAGCAGAAGAAGGGATGGCTGAGCCGTTTCTGAGGCGCGGCATGCAATATGAACGCGATTGAAGTAGACCATCTGACGAAAAGGTTCGGCGAATTGATCGCCGTGAACGACATTAGCTTTGAGGTTGCCACCGGGGAGATCTTCGGCCTGCTGGGCCCAAATGGCGCAGGGAAGACCACGCTGATCCGAATGCTAACGACGCTGACGCCGCCGAGTTCGGGGACAGCGCGAATCGCGGGGCACGATATTCGGGAGGACGCCGATGGCGTGCGCCACGCGCTCGGCGTGATTCCGCAGGCGTTCACGTCCGATCCGGAGCTGACTGCACGCGAGAACATGCTGATACACGCGAAGCTGTACGCTGTGCCGTCGGGCGAGCGGGCCTCGCTGATCCGATCGCTGCTGGAATCGGTGGACCTGCTGAAATTTCAGGACGCGCTGGTGCGCACGTTTTCCGGCGGCATGAGGCGCCGGCTCGAGATCGCGCGCGGCCTGGTGCACTCGCCGAAAATCCTGTTTCTCGATGAACCGACGACGGGACTCGATCCTGTTTCTCGCGCCAACGTCTGGGAGATGATTCGCAGCTTGTGCGACCGCTCCGATCTGACGATTTTGCTGACCACGCACTACATGGACGAGGCCGATAAACTCTGCGATCGCATTGCGATCGTGGATCACGGAAAGCTCGCCGCGCTGGACACCCCGGCGCGATTGAAGGATAGCGTGCCCGGGACGGACGTAGTCGAGGCGGAGTTCGCCGGCGCTCCGAACGATTGGCTCGAACAGCTTCAACACCTTGCCAAGTCGGCGGGTGCGAAAGAGCGCGATGGCGTAGTGCACATCGCATCGCACGACGGACCGACGACTGTGGCGGCACTAATGGATCTGGCGCGCGCGCGAGGCGTTACCGTCAGGCGCGTTTCCGTGCAGGGCACGACGCTTGACGACGTGTTTCTGCATTACACGGGCCGAGAATTACGAGATACCGCGCATGGAGGAGCGGCGTATGACGTTAGTCATCTGTATCGCTGAAACCGACGCGCGGGGGCGTGAAGGATGAAATTCTCGCGGACCTGGGCGCTTGTCGAGCGGGATATGCGGAAATTCTTCCGCAGCCCCGCCTTGATGATGACCTCGATGATTTTTCCGCTTGTGCAGCTGGTAGTCCTGGGATATGCGTTCGGCGGGAAGATCCGAGGCGCGAAGATCGCCGTGGTGGACCAGGATCATTCCGTACAGTCGCGACGCGTGCGGGAAGCGTTTGACGGGATTGAGACCGGCCCGAGGACGTTTCGCGCGGTGGAATACGATTCGCTTCAAAACGCACTGAACGATTTGCGGGCCGGATTCGTCCGCGGCGTGGTGGATATTCCACCGGACTTTTCGCTGCGCTATTACCAGCACAATCGGCCGCGCATCGCTCTTTCCGAGGACAATACAGATCAGTTCACGTCGAGCTCGCTGCAAGCGGCCATACAACAGTGCGTCAGCTCGTTAAACATGCCAACCGTGCAGCCGCGGCTGGCGAGCCAGGTGGATCTGGACGTGGTCGAGGTGTATCCATACGTGCCGTACGTCCAATATCTGCTGGCCGGAACGACGGCAATGTCCATTTTCATCGTGGCGATGATCGGCGGGGGGATCACCTTCATTGACGACAAATCGCGAGGGCTGCACGAAGGATATCTGCTGACTCCGATTCACAAATCCGAGCTTGTGGGCGGGTTGATCAGCGCGGGCGCGATCAAGGGACTGATGAGCGGAATGGTCCTCGTGGTGGTGGGCGGATTGATCGCGGGAATACCGCATTTATGGGACCCTGTGCGGCTGCTGTATTTGGCGGGCGTGGTGCTGGTGGCTTCAGTGGCGATGATCAGCTTCATGTTTCTGCTGATGGTCCGAGTGGACGATCCGCTGGTGCCGCGCGCGATTTTCGGCGTGCTGAACACCCTGCTCTTTTTCCCCTCGGGCGCAGTCTATCCGACCGAAGGCTTTCCTGCGTGGCTGCGCTGGATTTCCGTGGTGGATCCTTTCACCTATACCGTCCACGCGCTGCAGAACCTTACCTTGAAGGGGACCGGGATTGAAGGAATCTACAAAGACGTGTTAGTTTTAGCGGGGTTCTCGATTGCGATGATCGCAGGCTGTATGGCGCTTTTCAAGCGGCAGCTTTAAAGCGATCCTAAGGCGGAGACGGTGGCCATCTTCGAATCCTCTGTAGGTAAAGCGCCTTCCAAAAAGAAGTGGTACGTTCTGCTGGGCGTGTGTATCGCCGCGCTAATCGTGTTGGGGTTTTGGCTGCTGTTGCGATTCCACGCGGAGAAGGCAACCGTCACGCATTTTTTGGACGCCGTGGCGGCCGGCAAAATGGATGAGGCCTACCGTATTTGGAAGCCGTCAGACGCATATTCATTTAAGGATTTCACCGACGATTGGAGTCCGGGCGGGTACTACGGTCCCGTGAAGAGCTTCGAGATCGAGGATACGAAACACACGAAGAACAGCTCGGGAGTAACGATCACAGTCGCCGTAAGCCCCACGAGCCCGTTCCCCAGCAAAAATGACGCGGCAGCGCGGGTCAAAACGAAGCAGGTAAAGCTTTGGGTTCAATTCAAGGACCAGTCCATCAGTTATCCTCCACCAGAGTTTTGAAGGGCGCAGCGGCAGGAATTAATGTTGGCGCGCTAATTCCGTCCAACAGGCGCTGAAAGCAGGTCCTCGCACGCCTCGCAGACCTCATCCACCGAAATCGCGGAGATCGGGCGCGTTTCGCTGAGGAGAATATGCTTATCACCCCTAGGGGCGCGGAATCTCGCGCCAGTGTGTATCGCCCGATGCTCCGCCTGCCACGGACGCCACTGAGCCGGATTCGTCACACCGTAGACCACCACGCTCGGACAGCCGGTAGCCGCTGCAATGTGTACCGGCCCGGAATCGTTGCCGATGAAAAGGCGCGCGCGAGAGATGAGCGCGATCAGCTCGGGGACCGTTGGCGGGGCGGGCATAGATGCAACTCCGGTGAGTTCGCGGCGAACGTCCTCCGCGATTGCCGCGTCGCGGGCGCTGAGATTCACCACGCTTGCGATGCCGCGCGCTTCGCGCAACCAGCGCGCCACCGCCGCAAATCCAGATACCGGCCAGCGCATTCCCGGCAGGCGGGCGCCCGGCTGAAGCACGGCGTAGTCCTGCCCCGGCTGAATTCCGCAGACGGCCAGAATCCGAGCAGCCGATTCGATTGCCGAGAGCTGCGGCAAGACCTGTGCGCGGGGAATTGGGCCGCGCGGAAGCCCGGCGGCATAGAACTGCGAAATGCGGTGTTCCACTGTGTGGACGAATGGCGTCCCATAAAATTCAGCGGCGTCGGGAACTCGCGCGTTATATAAAAACGAAAACTGAAATCTCCGCCAGCACACGCGATGGCGCGCCCCGGAAGCGGCCGCGAGCCACGCGCTGCGCGGGCCGCCGTGCTGGTTGAAGACAATGGGAAAGCGATGACGCCGAATCGCTGCGATTGTGGGGGCAAAATCGGCAGAGAAAAGCACCTCGGAAATGGCGGGATTTCCTTCGAGTGCGGCTGCAAACCGCGGTTCCACAAGAACGCAAATTCGCAGATCGGGACGCCAGGCGTGCAAAGCGGCAATTGCCGGTGTCTCGAGGATTATGTCGCCCAGAGACCGCGGGCGCAGGATCAGAATTTCCGCGCGCTGCGGCAGCGCGGGGAGCAGAAGCGCAAAGTCATTCCGGTTCAACGCGCGCTTCGTCCACCAGCATCACGGGGATATCGCCGCGAACCGGGTACACGCGCCGGCAGGTCGGGCACTTTAGACCCTCGGCGTTTAGCGTAGGCTTCACCGGCGTTTTGCAAAGAGGGCAGACGAGAATATCGAGCAGTTCCTTGGAAACGGCCATTCGGTTCCTCCAGCGAGGCACTTTATCAGACCGACGCAACCCCGGGCAAACGGCGGAGAGCCGCGGGTTCAGGGCAGGCATTCGATTTTCAGATTTAGCGAGCCGCGCCATTCGCCGCCTTGCGGAAGTTCGACCGGCCACACAGCGGCGATCTGCGAGCCCTGGTAGATGCGCTCGTAGCCGCTTTCCGATTCCGAGACGGTCTCGATTGGGGCGACCCAATAGTCGCGCGCGGCGGGCGCGGTAAGCGTAAGGGCGACGCGCTGCCATTCGTCTATAACGCGCAATTCCGAAGCGGGAACGGCGGCCGACCATCGTAGCGGAAACCTTTTGCCCGCTGATTCGAAATAGCGATCCGGGGCGGACGGCGCGAGAAAATTCACCACGGTTTCCATGCCGAGTAGAACGGAAGCAGTTCCTGGGGCTGTACGGCGCAAGGTGAACTCACAGCGAATCTCGCAGCTTGTCTCATGCGAAAAAAACGAAACGACTTTTTCGCAGGGCCAATCGGCGTTTTCTTCCGACGCGAGCTTGATGCGGTCGCGAGAGCTCTCGACGATCCGATACGTGCCCGCGGCGAGTGCGGCGTCTTCTTCCAGGTGCACGGCGGCGTAATCCTGCGGCGTTTTCCCGGCGCCAAAAAGCAGTGCGCGAAAGGCGTGGCGAGGCCAACGGTCATAATTCAGCCAGCGCTCGAGGCCTTCCTCCTTGGCGTGAGACTGGCCGTGGATGGATTGCACGGCCTGCGTTCCTGCCTGGGGTTCCACATGTCGCAGCAGGGCGGCGTGATAGGCTTCGGGCCGCCGCGCGAGTGAATTGATCAAGGCGGTGTTCGAGGGGCGAAAATCAAGTGCGGCAATCGTTGCGCCATCGTGCGGCGAGAGCACGGCGGCATATTGCGGCGAGGTGAAGTAGACTTCGTCGCGGCCGTCGGCGTCGAAGTCGAGCGTCTCCGTCTCCAGAAACTTCTTGCCGCGATGGCTCAGCCGATCCGCCGCCGCTTCCGCTTCGATCAATGGCCTCCAGACGGCGGTGCGAAGATGGGGCGCATACAGGCCGCCAAAAACGCCGTGCCAGTAGGCGTCGTTGCACTGGCCTTGCAGCAGCAGAGTTTCAGCGTGGGCAATAGCGGAGCCGAAGCCGGCGTCGCGACGGCGGGACGACTTCAGGCGCCGAATCTTCTGCGATACATGCAGCATTTTTTTATGCAACAGGTTCGATTCGGAATACTTGCTAAAAAAATTGCGCCAAATGCCGCCGCGCAGGAAGGGCAGGTCGTCCGGGCGCGAGGAGAATTCCTCGGTAAGCTTGTGATAGCGCAAGCGAGCGGAGGTCGGCAGCGACCATTCCATCATTTCGGTATACGAAGCGGTGGGGAGATCGGCGCGACCCAGCGGCCGTCGTGAGGCGATGGCTTCGCTGGGAACCGCGGTTTCAAGCCAGCCGGCATTCGCCTCAATTTCTGTGAAGAAGCGATCGAGCCAACCACCCTTGTAGCAATGATCGTAAGTGCCGGGCCAAACCCCGAATTTTTCCAGGTCGTCACCCATCGCGACAAAGCCGCCCGGGGCCTCGGCGGAGGCTGCGCGCAGATGCTGCGTCGTCTCCAATGGATCGCGAAAGGGAATTAAATAGCGCAGCGTCTTCGATCCGGATAGCACCTTGACGACCGCGCCCTGGTCTTCGCAAAGATAGTAGCCGTGGAGCTGGCGCGCCTGGAATCCCGCGCCGAGGAAATGGTTGTCGTCCACCAGCGTGTATTCCACACCGGCGGACTTCAAAGTGGAGGGAAGCTGGGGTTCCCAGACGCGTTCGGTGAGCCAGGCGCCGCCGGGCCGAGCGCCGAAATGCTGCTCGATATAATCCGCGAGGCGTTTGATTTGCTCAACGCGATCCTGCGGCGGAATCGAGATTAGAATGGGCTCGTAATGGCCGCCGCCAACGAGTTCTATCTGCTGGCGGGCGGTGAGTTCGCGAAGGCGTTCGAAGTATTCGGGATGATTTTGCTCGATCCATTCTAAGAGGCAGCCGGTGTAGTGCAAACCCGCGTGAACGGAAGGATGGCGGGCTAGCACCTCGAGGAACGGCAAGTAGGAGTGCGCGTACGAATGCTCGAAGACTTGATCGAAATTACCAGCAGGCTGATGAGCGTGGATCAAAAGAACAAGCTGGAATTTCGGCACCGCAGGGCCTCGCTGAAGCAGTATCAGGATACGCCGATTCCCGTGCGACGCAAAACGGGAGCTGGGCTGGATAGCGAGTGCTTTTGCTGCCCGGGAGTAATAATCGGCTGAGGTGCCTGCCAAGTTATACCGGATATTCTGAGTCAATGTGACGGACACAGGGACCGCGATACCGGCAGAGTACCGTCATAAGCTATTTCAACCGTTTGTCGCGACAAGAGCGGAAAAGGGCACGGGTATGGGGCTGTGGGTCTGCCGAGGAATCGTCGAAAAGCTCGAGGGGGAGATTCGCTGTCGCACGGCCCGAATTGGCGGCGGAACGGTGACGTCTTTCTCGATTTACATCCCGGTCGAGGAAACCGCGCCTCTGATTTTTCCCCGGGAATCAGAGCCGCGAAAGCAGGAGCGGGCCGAGGCTGCCTCATCCCGCTAGGCGGATCGCGCTTGGACCCGCGATTTCGTGAGCATCGCCGCAATAGTATCGAGCAGCCGAGCGGGTCCTTCGGTCTTGCTCAGAAACCCATCCGCGCACTGCACCCCTTCCGGCAGTTCATTAACGCCCGAAAGCAGCAGAACCGGCAGACGCGGCCAGCGTTTCTTGATTTCTCGGGTCAATTCCACGCCGTTCATACCCGGCATAAGCTGGTCTGATAGGACAAGGTTTACCGCCTGAGCGGCGAGGGTGTCGAGGGCCTGGCGCGCGCCGCTGGCCAAAAGAACGTCGTAACCAGCCTGTTCCAGGACCAGTTTTCGAATGGTCAGAGCGTTCTCTTCATCGTCTACGAGGAGAATTAGCTGAGGTGTGGACGCCATCGTCTTTGTCGGGAGGGCGCGGAAACGCAGCAACCCGCCTCAAATAGGGTAGACACCTTGAAAGCTGTTTGCAACATGTCCGGGTGCCAGGCAGGCCCGGCCATCTCTTCGTTAGGCGAACCGAACACCCTGGTTGACCCGTGTGTTACCGCCGACGAATCGTAGGATAATGGGCGCGCCGGGAAGGTTGCCCGGCAGACGCCGGAGGACGTGATGAAAGATGCTAATCCCCATTCCAGACCGGACCCTTTGACGGGCGGCTCAACCCGCATCGAATCCGACAGCATGGGTAAGGTCGCGGTGCCGGCAAACCGCTACTACGGCGCCCAGACGGCTCGCTCCCTGGTCCATTTCGACATTGGCCGCGACGTGATGCCTCCGGAATTGATCCGCGCCTTCGGAATCCTTAAGAAGGCGGCTGCGCTCGTCAATCAAGACCTTGGGAAGCTCTCGCCGGAAAAGACTCGCCTGATTGTTCAGGCGGCCGAGGAAGTGATCGAAGGTAAGTGGAACGACCACTTCCCGCTCCGTATATGGCAGACGGGCAGCGGCACGCAGACGAACATGAACGTCAACGAGGTGATCTCGAACCGGGCTATCGAAATCGCGGGCGGCATCATGGGCAGCAAGAAGCCCATTCACCCGAATGACGACGTCAATATGTCGCAATCCTCGAATGATACTTTCCCCACCGCGATGCACATCGCTGCGGCTTCCCGTGTGGCCGAGGCCCTGATACCGGCGGTTGAGGACCTCAGAAATGCGATACGGCGCAAGGCGGAAGAGTTCGCGAACGTGGTTAAAATCGGGCGCACGCATCTGATGGATGCGACGCCGCTCACCGTGGGCCAAGAAATGTCAGGATGGGCCAGCCTGCTCGACCAGGACGTTGTGCGGCTGAAGGAAGCGCTATGTGGGCTCTACAACTTGGCCATTGGGGGCACGGCTGTGGGAACGGGATTAAACGCGCATCCGGAATTCGCCGAGCGCGCAGCCAACAAAATCGCTGAATTGACGGGTCTGCCATTCCGCTCACACCCGAATAAATTCGCCGCCCTTTCCGCGCATGACGAGATCGTCTTCGCCAGCGGTGCCCTGAAAACGCTTGCCGGCTCCCTGATGAAGATTGCGAACGACATTCGCTGGCTGGCCTCAGGGCCGCGCGCGGGGCTCGGGGAGCTCATGCTGCCGGAAAACGAGCCGGGCTCTTCGATCATGCCCGGCAAAGTGAATCCCACGCAATGCGAGGCAATCACGATGGTTGCCGTGCAGGTCTTTGGGAACGACACAGCCATCGGTTTTGCCGGATCACAAGGAAATTTCGAGCTCAACGTATTCAAGCCTGTGCTGATTTTCAATTTCCTCAATTCCGTGCGGCTGCTGGCGGATTCCTGCATTTCGTTCACGGACCACTGCGTCAGCGGCATCCAGCTGAACCGCCAGCGCATCGAGCAGCACGTAAATAATTCCCTGATGCTTGTGACCGCGCTGACGCCGAAGATTGGCTATGATAAAGCTGCCGAAGCCGCGCACAAAGCCCACCACGAACATCTGACGCTGCGCGAGGCGGTGCTGCAGCTTGGATATCTAACAGGCGAAGAATTCGACGCCGCGGTGCGGCCCGAGCGAATGACGCACCCGTGAGCCGTTTCTAACCCTCGTTTCACTGCGGTACATACAAGTTCTAGTTACCCTTGCGAACGCAAACGCATTCTCATCGTCAGTTACTTTTGACTTGGAAATAGCTCGTGGTTAGATTGATAGGCCCTTGGGAGCCTCTCCGCTTTTCCCCCTTCCTCAGGAGCCGTCATGCGCATTCTTGTCGTCGAAAGTGATCCCGCCCTCGGGACGTTTCTGCAGCGCGGGTTGAATGCAGAGCAATATGCGGTGGATCTCGCGTCCGAAGACGCCGAAGCGCATCTCCTCGCGGCAGAAGTAGATTACGACGCAGCAATCCTGGACTTGAATTTCGCGCCCGCAAATGGCGTCAGCTCGCTGCAATCGTTGCGGGCCGCGAGGTCGGACCTTCCTATTTTGGTCCTGATCAGCCGGGCGAGGATTGCGGAACGCGTTCAATTGCTCGACCTGGGCGCCGACGATCTTGTGATAAAGCCCTTCGCGCTATCGGAACTCTCCGCGCATCTGCGGGCGCTCTTTCGCAGGCGGCACCGTGTGCCGGAAGCCGTCCTTTGCGTGGACGATCTCGAAATGAACCGGCTCGAGCGCACGGTGAGGCGCGGCGGCCGCTCCATTGAATTGACGCCGAAGGAATTCTCCCTGCTCGAGTACTTGATGCGAAATCCGGGCAAACAGGTGACGCGTGCGCAAATCATCGAGCACGTGTGGAATCTGGAATGCGACACGATGACGAACATCGTGGACGTGTACATCAATTACCTGCGAAAAAAGCTGGACGCGGAGTCGCAACGGAAGCTGATCCGCACGGTGCGTGGGGTGGGCTACCAAATCGAGGGCGCCGCAATCGCGCCGCAGATCGCCGCACCCGAGCGCGCCAAAGCTTACGCGGGGTCGTTGTAATCGCTGGTCGGCAGCCGAAAACGCGGTGAAGTTCACGGAGGATCCACAATGGCAGGCGCTACGACTGTCTTAACGAAGAACCAAGCGGAACGAGTTCTGGTTGCAAGCCCGCGCGCCGGCCTTCGCGAGAGAATCATTCGCGACCTTTCCCCCGGGACGTGTATTTCGGAGGCCACAGGGGGAGCGGAGGCGCTGGTGCAACTCGAAGCCAATATGTTTCGTACGCTCCTGCTGGACCGCCAGCTTCGAGATCTGGATTGCGACGAACTTGTCGCCACGATTCACGCAAAATATCCTCATCTGAAAATTATGCTTCTCGAGGAAAGTGGCGATGCGTCCGTGGAGCTTTCGCCCGCCGCTGTGGACGAAGCGTTCTCTGCGCCAACGATCGGGCCATCGGTTGGCGCGGATAAAACCGCGTTGCCTCGAATTACCGAAATCGGTGCGCCTAGGCCTCGAAATTCCCACCCGGAGCCCTTGCCCGGCATGATTGGCACCGGGCATAAAATGGAGCACATCTACCGGCTCGCCCGGCTGGTGGCGCCGAGGGATACGGTCGTGCTGATCGTCGGCGCCACCGGCACTGGCAAAGAACTTGTGGCGCGCGGCATTCATGCGCTCAGCCGGCGCAATCGCGGGCCGTTCGTGGTCGTAAATTGTGCGGCGATCCCGGAAAGTCTGCTCGAGGCGGAGCTGTTCGGGTTCACGCGCGGCGCTTTTACGGGCGCGGTCCAATCGCGGCTGGGCCGCATTCATGCGGCACACGGAGGCACACTTCTGCTGGATGAAGTCGGCGAGCTTCCGCTGAGCATGCAGGCGAAGCTGCTCCGGTTCGTGCAGCAGAGCGAGGTGCAGCGATTGGGGAGCGCGGATGTGTTTCGGGTGGACGCGCGTGTGATTGCTGCGACCAATGCCGATCTCTCGCAGCGGGTGCGCGAAAGGCAATTCCGCGAAGATCTTTATTATCGGCTGGCGGTTTTCCCGATTGAATTGCCACCGCTGCGGAGTCGGCGAGATGACATTCTGTCGCTCGCGCAGCATTTCCTTTCCGAGTTGTGCGCCGACGCGGGCGCCGGCGAAAAGAGTTTCAGCTCGGAGGCCGCAGCGCTGTTGATTCGATATCCCTGGCCCGGCAACGTCCGCGAGCTGCAGCATCGCATAGAGCGCGCTTTCGTGCTCTCGGAATCGGACGCGCAGATCCATGCGGAGGATCTGGCCATATCTTCGGATGCAATGTGACCTGCGCGATCAGAGCGGTTGAAAATCCTGCTGGCAGTTATTGCCGTAGGTGAAGGAGTGGAGCGAAAAGCCGCCCGCCTGCGGTGCGAGCACCAGCAGATGCGAGCCGAACGCCAAATTTTTCAGCAGGTAGTACATGCGCGGATCGCTGACCTCGATGTAAGAGCCCTGCGCATCGAAGCGGACGTCCACCCCAGCCTCATTCTTGCTAAGTGGCTTTCCATCCTGCAGTACGTAAACTTTCACAGGCTTCTTGGGATTCCCCGCGCTGAGGACCGCGTACACCGAGCGCGCGTGATACCGCAGTTCGGCGCGCGCGTCATTTCCCCGTGATGTGACGCCGTCCTGCGCGGTAATCCATTTGCCGGAAAGCATCACGCCGCCATCTTTCGGTTCGCCCGTTGCGCGAAAATCGGTCAGGCTGCCGTCATCGTAGCCTTGCTTGTTCTCGAGCGAGCCGCGTCCGAACCAGTGGCCCACATACGTTTCGTCGGTCGGCACTCCGCATGAGGCGGCAAAGGCGTTCTCGGGAGGATCGGTCGGAATCTTCGCCATCTCCGGATGAGCAGGCTCGAGCAGAGCACGGATTTTTTGCTCGAGCGGCGCGTTGTTGCCCTCGCCCTCGATGTGCAGCACGATGTCGCCGTTCTGATCAATCAGATAGCGATTCGGCCACACATCCGAGTGGTAGGCATTCCAGATTGTTCCCTGAAGGTCGGCAACGATCGGCCATGGCAAGCGAAAGCGCTTCGCCGCATCGCGCACGTTATTGGCATCATAGCCCATCGGGAATTCGCCGAAGTGCACGCCGACGATTTCGAAGCCGTAGGGATGATATTTTGCGTACCAGCGCTTCAGCACGCTGAAATCACGAATGCAGTTGATGCAGGTGTACTCCCAAAAATCCACGAGCAGCACCTGTCCACGATAGCCCTTAATCGAATGCGGCACTTTCGATCCGGCTTCCCCGGTATCAATCCAAGTGCCCCCGGTGAAGTTGGGCGCCCTTTCGAGCTTCTGCGCCCGCGCAGCAGGGCACGCTATGGCGCCTAGCATGGTCATTGCGACGAGAATCGCTCGGAGCTTCGTCATAATGCTCGCCTGTTGGATATCTTAAGCCCGCGCCATGGGCGGGGCAAAAGGATTAGCGAGGCGGAGGCGTCGGGATGAGTGAGCCATTAACTCCGCACTTCATGAGCATAACAATTCGTAATGCGTGCGATTGCGAAATTGAATTGTCACTTTGCCGGGGAACCGAGTAGAGTGTGCCGGTCCCGAATTCCAATTCCATGGAGACCGGTTGCTGATGCCGCGCCATTCGATGCGAGCTCGCTCGATTTGCCGATTTGCCGCGTTGCTCTTACTGCTTTGCTGGATGCCGCTGGGCCTTGCGGCGCAAACCACATCCGGTTCTTCTGCGGATACGGCGCGGGTTTCGGCATCCGATTCCACTAGTGCCCGGCTCGCCACGCTTGAACATGCTGCCGCCGATGCGAAGGGCTCCGCCGACAATGCATGGATGCTCTTCAGCGCCGCACTCGTCTTGCTGATGACGGGCCCCGGCCTCGCGCTTTTCTATGGTGGCCTAGTCCGTAAGAAAAACGTGCTCGGTACCATGATGCAGAGCTTCGGCATGATGGCCGTGATCACCGTCGTTTGGGCGATCATTGGATACAGCTTGGCGTTTAGCCCCGGCTGTAGTTTTCTGGGGGGTCTGCACGACCTTTTCCTGCATGGCGTGGGGCTCAAGCCTGATCCGGATTACGCCGCCACGATTCCCGCGCAGACGTACATGATCTACCAGCTGATGTTCGCCATTATCACGCCCGCGCTGATCACGGGAGCGTTTGCCGAGCGAATGAAGTTCAGCGCGATGCTGCTCTTCCTTACGCTCTGGTCGCTCGTCGTTTATTGCCCGATGGCACACATGGTTTGGGGCAAGGGCGGCATGCTCAATGCATCGCTTGGCGGCGCGTTTCCCACGCTCGATTTTGCCGGCGGCACAGTCGTTCACGTCACTTCTGGGGTTTCCGCGCTCGTGTGCGCGTTATATCTTGGCAAGCGGCTAGGCTATCCGAAGGAGCCGATGCCCCCGCACAGCGTGGTGCTCAGCTTTATCGGCGCCTGCCTGCTTTGGGTCGGGTGGTTCGGATTCAACGCCGGGAGCGCGCTTTCCGCCGGGGCGCTCGCCACCAGCGCCTTCGTGGCCACGCACTTCGGCGCGGCTGCGGCGGCTGTGGGCTGGAGCGCCGCGGAATGGATGCGGAATGGCAAGCCGAGCGCCCTTGGCGCGATCTCCGGCGCAGTCGCGGGACTTGTCGCCATCACGCCTGCATCTGGATTTGTCAGTCCGATGTCCGCGCTGATCATCGGTTTTATAGCGGGCGCGTTTTGCTTCTGGATGGTCACGAAGGTCAAATTGCGCTTTGGCTACGACGATTCGCTCGACGCATTCGGTGTTCACGGCGCGGGCGGCACGATCGGCGCCCTGCTCACCGGCGTGTTCGCATCGAGCGCAATCAATCCGATTTTCAAGGATGCTTCCGGCAAGGTGCTCCCCTCGGGCATGATCGAGGGCAATCTGCACCAACTGCTGAATCAATTCGTCGGCGTTGCGGTCGCTTGGGCCCTTGCGATCGTTGGCACGCTGATTCTGCTGAAAGTAGTGGACCTGGCGGTCGGCCTGCGCGTTCCCGATGATCATGAGACGCAGGGCCTGGACCTTTCGCAGCATGGCGAGGAAGGCTACTACTGGGAGACTTCGGCGTAGGCGCATCACGATGTCCTGCAGGCGCGGCAGCGCCGCGGAAACTATCATTCGAGGCGGACGATGACAAAAGTCGAAGCGATCATTCAGACCTCAAAGCTTGACGCCGTGAAGGACGCTCTTCACGAAATCGGCGTGGAAGGCATGACGGTGCTCGAAGCGCGCGGCCACGGCCGCCAGAAGGGCCATACGGAGTTTTACCGCGGACGCGAGTACACTGTGGACCTGATCCCGAAAATAAAGCTTGAGATGGTCCTGGCGGACGATATGGTCGAAAAGTCCGTGCAGGCCATCTCCTCCGCCGCACGCACCGGCAAAATTGGCGACGGCAAAATCTTTCTCACCAAGGTGGACGACGCCATCCGCATCCGCAACGATGAGCGGGGCGAAAGCGCTCTATAGCACGCTGAGTGTCGCCTGACTGACGGATGCCGCGGAATCGAGCACTCTAGTTCTGAAGGACCGGCAGTATCCTGGTATTCGCATGGCCAGCAAACCTCAGTTAAGCAGCGAGCTTCGCGCACTCTACGCTGGAGAAAGCGAACGCATCCGGCAAGACTTCGCGGTAAACGGTGATGGCCGTGCGGCCGTACTGGCGCGTTCTTCTCTCGCCGAAACGATTCTGTTGCGTCTTTGGCGCGAAATGATATCCGAATCGCCAGATGGGCCTCACGATTTCGCGCTGGTTGCGCTCGGTGGCTTCGGTCGCCGCTGGCTCTTCCCTCACTCCGATGTGGACATTCTCCTTCTGTACGCCAATGATGAGAGCGAGCGCTCGTTCAAGGATTCCGTCCGCGCCTTTTCGCGGGAAATTTGGGACCTGCGCCTGCGCCTCAGCCCAGCCGCGCGGAAGATTTCCGAATGCGACCGCTTCGACCCGAACAACGTCGAGTTCGTGATTTCTCTGCTTGATAGCCGGTACTTGGGGGGGGATCCGAATGTGTACGCTCGGTTCCACGATCAACTTGTGCCCAGGTTGGTGGCGCGCGAATCGACGCTGATACTCCGTAAGCTCGGCGAGCTCGCGCGCAGCCGCTACAATAAGTTCGGCGACACCGTTTTTCACCTCGAGCCCAACGTCAAGGATGGCCCCGGTGGCCTGCGCGATTACAACCTTGCCTGCTGGCTGCCGCTGATCGCTCGAATCGAAAAGAGCAAAGCGTGGCCCGAATCGGGCTTGCCCGCCGCTGCGAGGCCGGAGCTGGATTCGGCCCTCCGCTTTCTAATGTCGGCTCGCTGCTTCCTGCATTTCCGCCATGGCCGGGACGACAACACGCTCGAATGGAACGCTCAGAGCGAAGCAGCCGAACAAAAAATTGGTGCGCCGGATGCACCTGTTTCCGATGCTTCGGATTGGATGCGGCTGTATTTCAGCCATGCCCGCGCGGTGCATCGCGTTTGCGGGCGCCTGCTCCACGAAGCACCGGCCGCAACGCCGTCGCTCTATCGCCAGTTTCAGAATTTGCGCTCGCGGCTCTCGAATCCTGAATTCGAGGTTCGGGATGATCTGATTCACCTCCGCCGGCTTGATTCGGCTCGCGATCCAGAGGTGATCCAGCGGACGTATCGTTTCATGGCGCGTCACGGACTGAACCTCAGTTCGGAGACAGAATCGCGAATCGAACAGGCGCTGCCCGCGCTCGTCGCCGCGCCACCCAGAGGCCCCGATCTGTGGCATAACTTGCAAGATATTCTTGTCGCGCCCCACGCCGCCGAAGCGCTCCGTGCGATGCATTCATCGCGCCTGCTCACGATTGTGCTGCCGGAACTCGCGCTGATAGATTCGCTGGTCATCCGCGATTATTTGCACCGCTTTACGGTGGACGAGCATTCGTTCGTCGCCATCGAGAATTTGCACCTTCTGCGTCAATCGCAATCCAAGTGGGACCAGCGCTACGCCGAACTCCTCGAGGAACTCGATCAGCCCGATCTGCTCTATCTCGCGCTGCTGCTCCACGACACGGGAAAGGGGCTTAAGACAGACAATCACGTGCAGGCCAGCCTCGAAATCGCCGAGCGCGCCCTGGCTCGCCTTGATCTGGATGCGCCCGACCGCGAGACGGTTCTGTTTCTCATCTCCCGCCACCTGGAAATGAGCGCCGCCCTTCGGCGCGACATCTTCGACCCGGAAACGATTCGCCAGTTCGCCGAAAAAATGGAAACGCCCGAGCGGCTCAAGATGCTTTGCCTTCTTACCTACGCCGATATTCACGCTGTGAATCCGGAGGCGCTCACGCCATGGAAAGCGGAAAATATCTGGCAGCTCTATATCGGCACCGCAAACTACATGCTGCGCAGCGCGGACGAGCGCTTCCACGCGGACGCCGGCGACGAGGTGATGACTCACCTGCACACGCTTGCCCCTGCCGCCGGCAAGAAGCTCGATCGTTTTCTTGAGGGATTGCCGCGCCGCTATCTACGCACGCATCCGGCGAGCGAAATCCTGCAGCACATTGAGATGGCCGAAGCCCTGGCCCGCGATTCCGTGCAGATTGCACTGAAGCGCGGACGCCATTGGTATGAACTCACGCTCGTTATGGCCGACCGGCCACTTCTTTTCGCCGCCATGGCGGGCGTGCTCGCCGCATGGGGAATGAATATCGTGAAGGCCGCGGCGTTCTCAAATCTGGCTGGCCTCGTCGTGGACACGTTTTATTTCACTGATCGGTTCCGGACGCTCGAGCTGAACCTGCCCGAATGGGAACGCTTCAAGGGCAGCATTCACGACGTGCTGGCCGGCAAGACCGACCTGGAACGCATGCTTCGCGACCGCCTTCGTTCGCAGAAGCGCGCCGCGCCGAAAGTAAAGGTTGATACGCAGATTGTCTTTGACGATTCGTGCTCATCGCAGAGCACTTTGGTGGAAGTGATCGCGCAGGACCAACCCGGCCTGCTGCACCACGTCAGCTCCGCTTTCGCCGCAGAACGCTGCAATATAGAAATCGCCCTGATCGAAACCGAGGGCCAGACCGCCACAGACGTCTTTTATTTGACCTCTGACCGCTCGAAGCTTTCCCCTGCGCACCAGGAGCGACTTCGCGCCGCCCTGCTTGTATCTCTTGCCCCGCGTTGACTGGACAATTCGTCCGCCGCCGCGCCATTGAACATGCGCTCGCTTTTCCGCCCGACACCTGCATCCAACTGGCGGATAATTGCGTCTATTACGGTTGGGGCGGGAGGACGCATATGCTCGTGAAGCGATCGTCGGGTCTCACCAGTGCGGACGTCACGCCAAAGCATATCTACATGAATCGCAGGAAGTTCCTCGCCGGGGCGCTTGTTGCCTCGGGCAGCGCGCTCGCCTGGGGTAAGGCGCCCGCGTATCTCGGCGCCTCGCCGGATGAGCCGCGGAAGCTCAGCGGAGTCTCTCGATGGCCGGGAAGTACCACCGAGCCGGTCACCTCAGAACAAATCGTCACCCATTACAACAACTTCTACGAATTTGGCACCGACAAGACCGATCCCGCCAATAATGCAAAATATTTCAGGACGTCGCCTTGGAGCGTCTCCATCGAGGGCGAAGTGAAGAAGCCGCGGCTCATCACCATGGACGAGATTATGAAGCTCGCTCCGCTCGAAGAGCGCATCTATCGGCACCGCTGCGTGGAGGCGTGGTCCATAGTCGTCCCCTGGATTGGCTATTCGCTGAGCACGCTCTTGCGGCAGGTCGAGCCCACGTCCAAAGCCCGGTACGTCGCGTTCCAAAGCCTTTATGATCCTGCGCAAATGCCGCAAGGTAAATGGGCCGGAATCGCGTTTCCTTATATAGAGGGGCTTCGGCTGGATGAAGCCATGCACCCGCTTACGCTGCTTTGTGTCGGAATGTACGGCACCACCTTGCCGAACCAGGATGGCGCCCCGGTGCGCCTCGTCATTCCCTGGAAGTACGGTTTCAAGAGCATCAAGTCCATCGTCAAGATTCGCTTCGTAAAGGACCAGCCACCCACCACGTGGAACAACGAAAGCTCGCAGGAGTATGGCTTCTATTCCAACGTGAATCCGAATCGCGATCATCCGCGCTGGAGCCAGAAGACGGAGCGCCGATTGGGCGGCGGCCTATTTCACGCGCAGATCCCCACGCAGATGTTCAATGGCTACGGGGATCAAGTGGCGCATCTTTACGCCGGCATGGACCTGCAGAAATATTTCTGACCTGCCGAGGCCGCCGGTGAACGCAATCCTCACGAGCAAATGGACGAAGGCGGCGCTGTTCGCCATCTGCCTGATTCCGTTTGGACTGCTAGTGTGGCAGGCGGCATTTCATGCCGATCTGATCGCCAACCCCGCGCAGTTTTTCGAGCACGCCACCGGCGATTGGACGCTCCGCTTCCTGGCCATCACGCTCGCCATCACGCCGCTGCGCAAAATCCTTCGCGTGCCGCAATTGATCCGTTTCCGCCGCATGCTGGGCCTGTTCGCCTTCTTCTACGTGTGTCTCCATCTCGCTTCATATCTCTGGATTGATAAGTATTTCGATTGGCGCGGTATCTGGGCGGACCTGCACAAGCGCACCTACATCATCGTGGGGTTTTCTGCGTTCGTCCTGCTGATTCCATTGGCGTTGACGTCTACCGCGGGCTGGATTCGCCGGCTGGGCGGCAAGCGCTGGCGCGCGCTGCATCGCGCAATTTACGCTAGTGCGGTGCTCGGCGTGATCCACTATTGGTGGCTGGTGAAGTCCGATATCTCGAAACCCGTCGAATATGCCGTCATCGTTGGTGGGCTGCTTGCGTGGCGGATCGGCGCCTGGGTGCGCGGCCGCAAGAGGCAACTGCCCGCGCCGGGTGCTTCGCGCGAGCCTGCCCCGGCTCGAATGCCGTGAACTCCGGATTTTCCTGCATTGACCGTCTTCGTCTAAGTGCCATAACATGTAATTGTTGCAGCGCATTTCTCTGCACGCGCGCCCGCTCGTCGGCGCCCGCAACTTGGCACGCTGCTAGTTGCAACGACCCGGCCGAGAGCCGCTCGCTCTGTTAGGACAATATCGCTGATGGAACATCGTCGGAGTCTCAGCCCCCGCACCGCCCGCATTCTTGCTTACGCCGCCTTTGCCTCATTTTTCATCACCAGCTCGTTTTTCGCGGTGGGGTGCTCTTCGAACTCGCAACCCGCGGCGCAGGTTCCGCCATCGGCTAAACCGCCCGCCGTGACCGTCAAGATTGCCGTTCAGCCAGCCGACGAAACAGTGCCCGAGGGCCAAGCCGCCAGCTTTCGTGTCGCAGCCAGCGGAAATGGCCCGCTGAGCTACCAATGGCAGCGCAATGGCCAAAATATTCCGGGGGCGACGTCGGTCAGCTACCGTATTCCGCCATCCTCTTCTTCCGACGACGGCGCGAGCTTCCGAGTCATCATCACCGACGCCTCGTCCCATATCACCAGCGCGCCGGCGCGCCTTTCGATTTTAGATCACGCCCCTCCAGTTAGCGTTCTGACCTATCACAACGACAATTTGCGCACGGGCCAGAATCTCGGTGAAGTCGTCCTAACGCCGCACAACGTCAACGCCACTAATTTTGGGAAGCTCGGGTTCATCTCCGTCGAAGGTCGCGTGGATGCCGAGCCGCTCTACGTCTCGAATCTCACGATTCGGGGCGCCTCTCACAACGTCCTCTTCGTCGCCACCGAACACGATTGGATATACGCATTCGACGCAGACACGTTTGTCCAGCTTTGGCGCACATCCCTGCTCGGGGCAGGCGAAAGCCCCAGCGACGATCGCAAGTGCGCACAGGTTTCACCGGAAATCGGTGTTACCTCGACGCCGGTGATTGATCTGCGCGCGGGCCCCCGCGGCACGCTCTTTGCTGTCGCTATGTCGAAAAATGAGGATGGAAAATATTTTCAGCGCCTTCACGCGCTCGACATCATCACCGGGGAGGAGCGCCCCGCCAGCCCCACAACTATCGAGGCCAGCGTTCCGGGCTCAGGCCCGAATAGTCACGCCGGGCGCATTGTTTTCGATCCCAAGCAGTATGAGGACCGCGCCTCGCTGCTGCTCTCGGGCGACACGATTTACACGGCGTGGTCCTCGCATTGCGATGCCGATCCTTACAATTCGTGGGTGATCGGTTTCGATGAGTCCACCCTGCATCGTTCGAAATTATTGAACTTTACGCCCAATGGCACCGAAGGAGGCATCTGGATGGCCGGTGCTGGCCTTGCCGCGGACGCCTCCGGCAACATCTATTTTGAGATCGGCAACGGCACGTTCGATACCACGCTCGATTCGCGCGGCTTTCCCGTCCACCGCGATTTCGGAAATTCCATCATCAAGCTTTCGCCGTCAAATCAGGGGCAACGACTCTCCGTCGCCGATTACTTCACCATGCACAATGTTCTTGCCGAAAATAAGCAGGATGCCGACTTAGGCTCTGGCGGCGTTCTTCTGCTGCCGGACGTGAAGGATTCATCCGGAAAGCCGCGCCATCTGGCGCTTGGCGCCGGCAAGGATTGGACCGTTTACATTGTCAACCGCGATTCCATGGGCAAGTTCAATCCCACTCGCGACAATATCTATCAGGAGCTTTACAAGGGCTTGGGCGGCGCGGACTTCGCCATGCCTGCCTATTTCAACGGCACCGTCTATTACGGGGCTTACCTTACCCCCGTGATGGCGTTTCCCGTGTCGAACGCGCGGCTCGCGTCGAAGCCTTCCTCGAAGAGCCCTGAAACATTCGATTATCCGGGCGCCACGCCCTCCATTTCCGCCAACGGCGCCTCGGACGGGATCGTTTGGGCCGTTGAAAACTCCACCTCCGGCATTCTCCATGCCTACGACGCGTCGAATCTGGCGCACGAATACTACAACAGCAATCAGGCCGGCCAGCGCGACCAGTTCGCGGACAATAAGTTCATCACCCCAATGATCGCCAACGGAAGGGTTTATATCGGCACGCCCACCGGCGTCATCGTCTTTGGCCTGCTCCCGTAGGCCGCGCAAGAACGCCCATGCCGGAAGCGATTCGGCATAGAATAGCCTGCAAGGAATCCGATGACGAAAGGCCCTCAAATGTCCGAACCTGCGCCCGCGCGAGCCGCCAACCGAATCAGGCCCTGGATCTATCTCTTCGCCACCGCATTTTGCGCCACGGGGTTCGCCATCTATGGCTGCTCGGGCTCACACTCGTCTCCGGCAGCGCCGTACATTACTGCTCAGCCCTCAAATCAGACGGTGGTCGCCGGCCAGACGGCTACATTCGCCATCACCGCCACGGGCGCAGCGCCACTCTCGTACCAATGGCTTCAGAATGGCTCCAATATCTCTGGCGCAACCTCCCCGAGCTACACCACGCCTCCCACAACCGCTGCTGACAACGGCTCGACTTTCCAGGTTGTCGTTAGCAACAAAGTGGGAGATGTAGCGAGCCACGCCGTAACTCTCACCGTCACTACTGTTTCAGGCAGCGTAAATGTCCTCACGTATCACAACGACGTCGCCCGTACCGGCGAAAATGCTGCCGAGACGATCCTTGCCGGTCAAAATCTGAGTTCGAGTACGTTCGGCAAGGTCGGATTTCTTTCCGTTACGGGCAAGGTGGATGCCGAGCCGCTCTACGGCTCCGGGCTTACGATTGGCGGCGCGGTTCACAACGCTGTGTTCATTGCTACTGAACACGATCTCGTCTACGCGTTCGATGCAGATACCTTTGCCCAGCTTTGGGCTACGCCGCAGTTGCTCTCGCCCGGCGAAACCACGAGTGACGATCACAGCTGCACGCAAATTACCCCTGAAATCGGCGTCACATCCACGCCGGTGATTGATCTCAGTGCCGGCCCGCACGGCACGATTTTTGTCGTCGCCATGTCCAAGGATTCCGGCGGCAGCTATCACCAGCGCCTGCACGCCCTGGATCTCACGACGGGCGCCGAGCAGTCCGGCAGCCCCGTGGAAATCTCGGCCACCTATCCCAAACCGGGAGGCTCTGTCACTTTCGATCCGAGCCTCTACGCCGAGCGCGCCAGCCTGCTGCTCCTGAACGGAACGATCTACATGGGTTGGACCTCGCATTGCGATCAGGGCAATTACACCGGATGGGTGATGGGCTACAGCGAAGCAACGCTGCAACAAACGTCCGTCATCAATCTGACGCCAGATGGCTCCGAGGGTTCGGTCTGGATGGCTGGTGCCGGCCTGGCGGCCGATGCCTCCGGCAATATCTATCTCCTAGACGCCAACGGAACATTCGACACCACGCTGAATGCGAGCGGGTTTCCCGTGAATGGCGACTACGGAAATTCTTTCGTAAAGCTCTCGACGACGGGTGGCCATCTCGCCGTCGCCGATTATTTCGCCATGCACGACACTGTCGCCGAATCGAACGCTGATCAAGATCTAGGCTCTGGCGGCGTGCTCGTGCTGCCAGATCTTCAGGACTCCTCCGGCACGACGCACCACCTCGCCGTGGGCGCTGGCAAGGACGCGCGCATCTACGTTATCAATTGTGATGCGATGGGCGAGTTTAATCCGAGCAATGACAATGCGATCTATCAAGAGGTGACGAGCAATGGCTTGAGCGGCGGCGTCTTTTCCATGGCAGCCTATTTCAATAGCGCCGTCTATTACGCTGCCGTAGGAGATAGTCTGAAGGCTTTTTCGATGGCGAATGCAAAGCTGGTCACGCCGCCCGGCTCCGCCAGCGCCGCGTCGTTCCCTTACCCCGGTGCGACCCCGAGTATTTCGTCCAATGGCAGCTCGAACGGCATCGTCTGGGTCGTGCAAAACGAGGGAAGCAGTCTCGGCGGCGGCCCCGGCGTCCTCCATGCCTACGACGCCACGAATCTCTCGACGGAGCTTTACAACAGCAATCAGGCGTCCGGCGGTCGCGACAATTTCACGGACAATAAGTTCATCACACCGATGATCGCGAATGGCAAAGTGTACGTGGGCACCACCACCGGCGTCGCTGTTTTCGGTCTGCTCCCGTAAGCTATTGCTACCGTGCGTCCTCAGCTTAGCGGAACAACGCCGCATCCGCAGCGTTCTCAGGTTGCGGCGATCGCCGCCGCCCCAAATACCTGCGAAGGCGACCGACAGGAGGCCGTGCTCCGCCCGTCGCTCGGTTTCATCCGCTCGCACGCGCTGCGCCTTTCGATGATTTCGGTCGCCCTTCTAGTACCGTGCTTTTGGCATCGCGAAATCGAGGCGAGTGACCTCGGTAGCCATCTTTACAACGCCTGGCTCGCTCAGCTCATAGGCCACGGCCAAGCCCCGGGCCTTTGGATTGCCCATCCCTGGACCAACGTGGTTTTCGACTACGCGCTCAGCGTATTCGCCGGGGTGTTCGGATTCCATATCGCGGAGAAGATGGCGGTTTCCTTGGCTGTCCTCATTTTCTTTTGGGGCATGTTCGCCTTTGCGGCGGCCGCGTCGCGCCGCGCCCCCTGGTTGTTGACGCCTTTGCTCGCGATCTTTGCGTACGGCTACACCTTCCACATGGGATTTTTTAATTACTATTTCTCGATAGGTTTATCGTTTGCTGGCATCGCCATCTTCTGGCGCGGCACTGGCCGCGAACGCTGGATTGCCCTGACTCTTGTTGCGCCCATGCTTCTGGCGCATCCGCTTGGGGTGGTTTGGCTCGCGGGGGCCTGTGCCTGGATCGCGCTCGCTCGAAGTATTCGGCCGTGCTATCACGCATTTGTAATGCTCGGTGGCATCGCGCTGCTCCTTGCCGTGCATTTCTGGCTTCCGATGCACTATGCTGTTCTGCCGCGCCAGAAGCCGTTTTATTGGTTCAACGGCTCGGACCAACTTCTTCTTTTTAGTACGCGCTACCAAATCGCGCAATTCGCTTTCCTGGTTTTTCTCGTCTGCGCTCTGGTCGCCGATCTCGCGCTTCGCCGGCGCGAATCTCTTCGCAATTACTGGATTCCTTTCGAGCTATACATCGTCACCACCGTTGCGGTGCTCGCCGTGCCCAGCTTGATCTATTTCCCGCATCAAATTGCGCCGCTGTCGTTTCTTCCCGGCCGCCTCACGTCTATTTCCGCAGCTTTGTTGTGCTGTCTTTTGGCGGTTGCCCGTCCTCGCAGGTGGCATCTTGCCGCGTCCATCGCTCTTGCGGTCTTCTTCTTCGCATGCGTCTACCGGGACGCGGGTGCCATCAACCGCATGGAATCCCAGGCGGACTCGCTCGTGCGCACGGTTCCGCATGGTTCTCGCGTGATCGGCAGCATCAGCCCGCATCCGGATTCGCGCGTCTTCATTCAGCATATTCTCGACCGCGCTTGCATCGGGCACTGCTTCAGCTATGGGAATTATGAGCCCGGCACGCGCCTGTTTCGCGTTCGCGCAGGCCCAGGCAATCCGTTTGTACTCTCGAATTATTCGCTCGCCCTCCAGACGGAAACGGGTGATTACGTGGTCCAGCCGCGCGACCTGCCGATCTGGCAAATCTATCAGTGCGATGTATCCGGCATTCGCCTCTGCATCCGTCCGCTAACCGCCGGCGAGAGAAACGGACGGCTGGACGCTCGTTCCGCAAAAAACCGACAAACCAATTCGCCGTTTGCTCACGGCGCCTTGCGCGATGGGTCTTTATGGTTAAGATGGGGATCGCTGTTATTTGTTGGTGAGTTGTGATGTTTCACCTGAAAAGTTCTTTTCGCTTTCCCGATGGTCGCGTGTGGCGGGGCCATCTTCTTTCGCTTGCCGCCACGGCGGGTGTGCTTGCGTTCGCCTTCGCGGCAATCGCAGGAGACCAGCCCGTGCATCTGGCTCCGAAGTTTACGAAGGGTCAGACGCTCCGCTATCGCATCGAAAACGAAATCACGATCACCGGTCAGATCACCACGCCAATAGCCAATCCCGAAGGCGCTTCCAAATTCGAGCAGAGCGCAAATCTGATCGTTCGCCTCGATGTGCTCGATGTGGGAGGGCAGGGTGGGGCCATTCGCCTCCGCGCGACGTATGAAAAATCCGATGCGCAATCCCATGGCAATGGGTTTGACGCGGAAGCTCAGTCCCTCGACTCCCGTTATAAACAGCTCCAAGGCCATTCAGTCGAGTTCACGATACTGCCGAGCGGCGATCTCTCCGATTTCCGCGGTCTGGAGGACATTTTCCCGAACCGCTCGCAGGCCGATGCAGTCCTATCGTGGGCCAGAAGCATTTCCGCCGGGCAGGCGTTTCCTCGTTCCGGTATTCGCATCGGGCAGCGCTGGCACAGCGATTCGCTAGTCTCCGGCAGCCCACTCCAAGGCCTTGCTTGGCATGCCGATTCGAAGTACCTGCGCGATGAAGCTTGCGAAGCGCCCGATGCAGCCCCAGGGCCCTTGGAAGCCGCCGATGCGAAGGACAATTGCGCCGTTATCCTCACGGATGTGAGCCTCGTGCGCCACGGATCCGACTCCGATGCCACGCCCGAGACCTATCGTCGCAACGGCTTACGCACTTCAGGCCAATGGACCGGCGCGGGCGATAGCCTCGATTTCATTTCGCTTCCGACGGGATTCCTGGTTCGTTCGACGCAAACCAGCAGCCAGGATATGGACTACCGAATCGTGAGCGCGATCAGCGGTTCCGAAATCCACCGCGTCGGCCACGTGCAGACCCAGACGGAAATTACGCTCCTGCGGGTCCCGCCATCTCCATAAACAAACATGTGTCCATCGGAAGCGAAGTACATCCGATGGGTGCATGCTGATCGGCGCTGTTATCGTGATGCGAATCAAAATTCGACGTTCGCTCGTAGCTCGATTTGCCGGCCAAAGCCGGCGCTTTCATTGATCGGCTCGCCCAAGCCGAAGTTAAGGTTTTGGACGTTCGGCCCGTATTGACCAAATGCGGTGCCGAAATTCGGGTGATTGAATACGTTCAGGAACTCCCCTTGGAATGTGAATCGGCCGTTCTCTTTGATCGGTATTGTCTTCGAAATCGCAATGTCGTCATTGATGAAGTGCGGTCCGAAGAGGAAGGGAGCCGCACCGATGGTTCCCGGCGCTGAGTTGGGCGCAAGCAATGCCGTATGGCTTCCGCCGCCGGTGGGACTCGCCAGATATTTCGGATTCAGGATTCCGACGAACAACGGTGAAAAGGCGGTGGTTTGCAGAAGTAGAGGTCTGACTACACGATTCTATGCTGCACCAGAACGCAGCAGTCCGGAGCCCTCAGATCTTTCGCATTACTAGGCAATTCGCAATCATGTCGTGGATTGCTTGTTTGCGAGCGCTGAGCCCGGCCAAAATGCAGTCAATGAAACCGTAGAGCAAGCCGAAGGCAGGTACGTGCCATAGAAAGCGGCCGCCGAAGTATCGGCCGCTCGCCCGGCCAAAGGTCACTCTGTTGCCCTGTATGTCGGTAACGTAAAGTCCAAGTGCCTTTTTCCCGAGAGTTCCTTGCCAGCTCGAGCTTTCCATCAGAGCAAAGTAGAGCCACCCTCCAACCACGGCCACGGAAAAAAGCGCGATAATCAGCCCGAAACCGAAGGCGGCAAACACGGCGCCGATCGGGTCGCCGGGATGGATATTCAGGCCTGCTCCCGAAATTCCGCTGGCGGCGACCACGAACGCAAAAGGGATTCCAATCGCGAATCCCATAATCAGGGCATCAATAATCGCGGCAACCACCCGCAACCAGAATCCCGCGTAAAGCTGCGCCGCTGTGTGCGCTTCGATGGTGGCAGAATTTCCCCATGCCGGCGGCGGCCCTGGAACCGGAATCGCGGAGCCCTGCGTTGCCGCGGCCCCCGCTTCGCCGCCCGGGCTGGCAAAGCTCGCCAAGCGCTGCCCGCACGCGCTGCAGAAAGTCGCGCCCTCTGCCACTTGTGCCCCGCATCGTGAACAGAACATGGACGCTCCCCTTCCTGCGGGCATCCTACTGGAATGCCAGGAGTCCGGTCAATCAATGGTTGGCCGACGCCCGGGCCGCCCAGCGCGCCCCCAATTGCGGCAGGCATCCTGATTGCATACACTCGTTTCGCGATTCAAAAGGAGAAACTGTGCGTCTTCATCTGACGAGTAAAGCAAAAATCCTTGCCACCGCCCTGCTCGCGGTCGGTCTCTTCGCGGGCGGATACGTTGCGGGACAAAATCGCTTCGGCGAGCCGCGCACCATCATTCACGTCGTCGAAATCAAATGGCGCCCCGGCGTCCCCGCAGCCGAAAAGGCGCGCGTTCTTGCTGGAATCAAGACGATGGCGGCACAAATCCCCGGCGTGAAAAACATTTGGCTGAAAGCCGACCGGCTCGAGCCCCGCGATTTCGACGCCGCGTTTGCCATCGAGTTCCGCGACCGCGACGCCGCGGACGCCTACGCGGAGAGTCCCATTCACAAGGCCTGGGACAATCAATATGTACCGCTCCGCGATACCAGTGTTTCGATTCAGGTCACCAATCCCTGATCCGCCTCCCGAGACAGTCTCGATTTGTCCGCGCCATTCGCTTTCGGATATCATGAATGAATTGCGATCCATCATTCGCAATTCTGCATGAACCGCCGCTCGCGCGGCGCAGGGGAGGATCGAGATGGCAATTTCCGTGGGCGCTGCGGCGCCCGATTTCACGCTCAAGGACCAGAATCAGAAGGAAGTAAAGCTCTCCGATTACAAGGGCAAGAAGAACGTCGTGCTGGTCTTCTACCCGCTCGATTGGAGTCCCGTTTGCACCAACGAGCACGCCTGCTTCGTCAACGACATGAAGAAATTCGAGCAGCTCGACGCGCAGGTGCTCGGCATCAGCGTGGATAGCGCCTGGTCGCATAAAGCTTTTGCCGACAAAATGGGCATCCACTATCCGCTGCTCGCCGATTTTCAGCCGCGCGGTGCAGCCTCCGACAAATTCGGTGTCTATCTGGCGGACAAAGGAATCACCGGCCGCGCCATCGTGATTGTTGACCGCGGCGGCAAGGTCGCGTGGTTCAAGAGCTACGACATTCCGGCGGTGCCAGATATTCAGGAAGTGGCCGCCGCGCTGGGGAACGTCCACTGAACCTGTGGCCGTCCCGGGCGTTTATTTGCCTGCCGTCCGCCGTGCAAACTCACGAATATAATCCACAACTTGCCATCGCTCCTGATCGGACAGTTTCTTTTCAAATGCCGGCATGGGGCGATGGCCCTTTGTGGTCACCCAGAATAGCTCGCCGTCTGGTATTCCGCTCATCTTCTTTGCATTCGTAAAATCAGTGGGAGTCACGGAAAGATTTTGCGCGCGATCGCCCTTCCCGTTGCCCGCGGCGCCATGGCAGCTTTGGCAATGATGTTCATAGACGTTCTGCCCGGCCGATAACGCGGCTGCCGACGCAGGGACCGGATTCCTGAGCTTCCGCGCCTGCGCGAGTTCACTTTGCTGCGCGAGAAATCGGACCAGCAGCGCCCCGCAGAACAACACGGTCGCAAAAAGCACGACCGCCCCAATCGCGAGAATCCGATTCGATTTCGTTTGCCGGGGTGGAACGAGCATGGTTTAGTGAGTTGGTTAGACCGCGCGAAGAATCGAAATCAGCACGATCACCAGCATCGCGGCCACGTAGACGCGCAAGCCCCATAAAAGCGCCTGCATTCCTGGCGATAACTTTCGGCGCCCGAAGGGTTCGCGCTTCGCCGCAACCACTTGATCGGCTTCCAGCAGCGACAGAACCACCGCCGGGTCCTTCATGTCCGGTGTTTGGGCTCGTGCTGCGAGCGACTCATGTGCGCCGGTTGGACTTGTTGCGCGTTCATCGGGTTTCATCGAAGCTGTTTCTCCGTTTGCGCCACGCTCAGCCCCCGAGCAGCCCCGGGAAAACCGTAGCGATAGCATATCCGATCCCCGCGCAGATCAGCAGCGCGGTAATCGCCACGCCGCCTAAGTTCGCCCATGTACCGTTCGCATGTTCGCCCATCAACTCGCGGTCGTTCACCAGCAGCAGCAGAAAGGCGAGCGCCGGCGGCATCGCCAGCACCGCGATCACGTTCACCGTCAGCACCACGTACTCCAGCGGAAACCGCGGGATCAGCACGAGCGCCGCCGCGGCGCCCGCGGAGCCGAGCAGCGTCAGATAAAAGGGCCACGCGTCCCGCAGCGGACGATTCAAGCTATGGCCCGTCCGGAACACTTCGCCGAATGCGTATGCCGACGACGTCGAGATCGTGATTGCCGCCACGATTCCCGCTTCGAAAATCCCCAATGCGAAAAGCGTCGCGCCCGTGTGCCCAATCCATGGCTCGAGCGCCTGTGCGAATTCCGCCGCCTGGTATTGCCCGGAGCCCATCCCGTGGCGGAAGAGCGGTACGGTGGCGAGCATTGCCGCAATGCCGCAAATGGATGCGAGCGCGGCACCAAGAATTGTGTCTACCCGTCCCATCCCAATGTCGCGCGGCTGCATGCCCTTGTCCACCACGGCGCTTTGCTGAAAAAAAAGCATCCACGGCGTCACCGTGGCGCCGATCGTCGCCAAAATCAGGGTGATGATCTCGGCGTGATTACCGCGCGGCAGGGGGCTCCAGGTTGCGAGTGCTCGCCCCACCTCCGGCCATGCCGGATGTGACAGAAGCGCCGCCGGAATAAACAGCCCGTTAAAGGCGGCCAGCGCGAGCGTGATGCGCTCCCATGTCCAGTAGCGCCCCGTCGTAATCGCCCCAAGCACAATCACCAGAGAAGCGCCCACCGCGATCCCCGGGCGGATTCCGAAAAACCCCAGGCCGGCGCGGATGCCGATAAATTCGGTTACTAGTGTCAGAAAATTTCCGAGCACCAGATCGCCCATCGAAAAGAATCCCCAAAACTTTCCGAAGCGGTCGAAAATCAGCTCGGCATGTCCGCGATGCGTCACGGCGCCCAGTCGTACGGTCATTTCCTGAACCACGAAACCCGCGAAAAAGGTCGCCACCGCGAAGGGGAGGAAAAATCCGATGCCATACCGTGCCCCTGTCGCCGAGTACGTCAGCATGCTCGGCGCATCGTTTTCGCCCAAAAACACCAGCACGCCGGGCCCTACCAGCAGCCAAAGCAGCCGCGCCCCCCCGCCGACCTTCCATCGTCCCCCGCCCCAGCGCGCCCGCGCCACGCGCCAGCGGTCCCGCGCACGGTCCAGATCCTCATGCGTCAGCAGCCCGGCGAGATCGTGGAAGATGGTCGGTGTCGCCTCTTTGGTGCGGGGCGGTTGCGGATTTGTTTGTTGCAGTCCGGCTTCGATGTTCCGGCGGCGCATAGGTTAACTGCGTTGAATGCCGGATATAAACTACAATTAACACGATCGTGTGTCAATGCTCCGCGTCGCCGGGCCGCGGCGGCGCGCGATTCCGCGCGAGCGGTCGGTTGGCCGTCTGCTATAGTGGAATGCACGCAATTCTAGGGAGAGACCGATGCCGGAAACGCCCAAGCAGCCCCAGCAGCAGGTGCAGATCAAGGCCGACGAAAAGGAACTGCTCGGCCAATACGCGAACCTGGTGGTGGTGCATCACAACGCGGAGGAGTTTACGCTGAACTTCGTCTACTTATTCCCCACCGTGCCGCAGGGCAAGCTCGTCGCCAGCCTCATCCTTAATCCGACGCACGCCAAGCGGCTGCTTTTCGCGTTGCAGGAAAATATCGCTCGTTACGAGGCGCAGTTTGGGAAATTGCCGGAGGGTCCCAGCTCCGCGCCTCCGCCGAACGTAGGCTTCGTGCAGTAGGAAAAATCCGAGTTGCGAACCGGAGTCTAGTACTCGCGAGCTAGTTTGATGCCGAGGTCGCGACCACCCAACTCCCGCGCGGATCGAGAAACTCAACTCCCACGGCATATCCCGCCGTGCGGGAACTTTCGCAGTATGCCACGCGCGCCACGCAACTGAACGAACCGGTCAGCGTCGCGAGCGTCAGCCGGTCGTCCGGCCGCCACCGCCGCGCGCTCAGGACGCGCGCCCCCCGCACGCTTACGTTTTCCGTAAACGTCGTCTCCGTGCCCGGAATCGCCGGATGCCCGGTGATCCGAACGCCCACTTCCATGGGAATGCGAACCTCGCGCCTCGGTGCGGCAGTTTTTGGGACCCCCATCCCAAACGGCATTTCGCCTCCGCTAGTTCATTTCTTCAAAGGCACGCGGCTGCGTGCCTCAATCGGATTTTTTTTTCGCCCTTGCCTTTCATATCGTACAAGGCGCGATCTGCTGCGCCCAGCAGTTTATCAATGGTTGTTCCATCTTTGGGATATACCGAGACCCCGACGCTCACGCTGATCACCGGCTCTTGCCCGTCGTGCGCCAGTTGCTCGCAAATGCGCACGGCTGCTTGCTTCGCGTCCGCCTCGCTCGATTCAGGCAGCACAAGGGCGAATTCGTCGCCGCCATAGCGCGCGGGCGTATCCGTGGTGCGGCTTGCATCGCGCAGCGCCGTGCCAAGCCTCTTGATGGCCCGGCTGCCGGTCAGGTGTCCGTATTTGTCGTTGATCTTCTTCAGCCCGTCGAGGTCGAAGAGCAGAATCGCAAAGCTGCGCCCAGTGCGCCGCGAGCGCTGCATCTCGCCTTCCAGCACTTCGATCAGCCGCCGATGATTCGCCAGTCCCGTGAGCGGATCGGAGGCGGCCAGCCGGCTCACCTGGTCGAAGAGTTGCGCGTTGTCCAGCAGCGTCCCGCCCAGCACGATCGCGTAACTGGACACCATCAGCACGTGTGCCAGTGTGAAGGGTGCGTCCAGCAGGTGCTGCGATTGGCTCACCGTCACGTGGCACACCACGTTCAGTGCCGCCGCGATGAAAAGGGCACGGTCCAGCGCCGCGCTGGCCCGCCGTAGTCTCCACCCATAGCCGACAGTGGCGATCGCGTAAATCGCTGCCGGCACCAGATCCCATGGCCGCGGCACCAGTGCACCCGGATGAATCCGGGGGGCATGCGGCAGCATGAAGTAGAAGACGCTCGTCAAATAGGCGCTGGCGCCGACGATCAGCGTCGCGCCGGCCATTTCTTTCGCCGGATCGCGGGAAATGGGCATGCGCCGCTCCACCACCAGCGCAGCCAGCAGCAGCACGCCCAGCAGCGTCCGCCCGGCCATCCATCCCAGCGAGATCTGATCGCCAGTAGAGGCCGCGCTCAGCATGCCGTGGTAGGACGCCATGCTGGATCCCGCCTCGATCAGTCCGGCAAGGACGAAGCCAAATGCCAAAATCAGCGAAATCCGGTCGTGGGTACCGCGGAACCGAACCAGGGCGTTGGCGGCGAATGTAAAGGCGATCAGGCTGCCCGCCATTTCCAAATACGTGTCCAGCAGGGGATCAGCTACATAGGACGATCCGCGCAGCATCCAGAGGACAAACACGTATCCGAGAATCGCGGCAATGGAAACCGCCAGAACAAAACGGTAAGGACGGAGGACTTTCCATATCTTCCCGACTTGGCCATCAAACCGCACGCTTAACCCCTTAACCACACATGCCCGGGATCATACCCTGCAAGCGAGAGGCCCCTTCGCTTCGAAGGTTATAGTACCACCTAGGCCAATGTTGGAATGAGAGTTAATTCGACCTGTGCCCCAAGGGTGTCGGGCGAATACCGGATGCGGGTACTAGAACTACTTTCCCATCGGGTGGAAATGTTACGCCACCGCTCGCGCCGGGTCGCTTTGGCGTCAGGGCTTTAGGACGGGCGGGGGCAGGTCGCGCGCTTGGATGGGGCTGCTGAAGTTCACCTTTTTGTGGGCACCATCGCAAAAGGGCTTATTCTCGGAATGCCCGCAGCGGCAGAGCCCGATCGTCGTGCGCCCCGCCAGCCCAAATGGCTTGCCTTCCTGATCCACAATCTCGAAATCGCCTTCCACCCGGATCGAGCCATCGCTTCGAACCGTAATCTTTGTCGCTGCCATCTGAATAAGCCCTTTCAGTACTTTGGGACCGAGGGGTCCACTTCGTCCGACCAGGCCAGAATCCCGCCCTTCAGGTTCCATATCTTCCGGAAACCGGCCTTCGTCAAGAAATCCACGGCCTCCGCCGAGCGCTTGCCGCTGCGGCAGTGCGCCACGATTTCGCGCGAGCTATCAAGCTCGTGGACGCGCTGCGCCAGCTCTCCCAGCGGCAGTAAGTGTCCTCCCAGGTTGCAGATCTGGTATTCGTGCGGCTCGCGGACGTCCAGGATATAGAGATCGTCGCCGCGGTCGAGCCGCGCCTTCAACTCGCGCGGGGTAATCTCAGGGATATTGGTCACGGTGCTTGGCGCCTCCTCGCCGCGAATTCCGCAGAACTGGGCGTAATCAATTAATTTGTGGAGCGTGCGATGATCGCCGCAGACCGGGCATTCCGGATTGCGCCGCAGCTTCAATTCCCGGAATTTCATGGCCAGCGCGTCGAAAAGGAGCAGCCTGCCGACCAGCGGCTCGCCCTTTCCGAGGATCAGCTTCAACGTTTCCGCCGCTTGAATTGTGCCGACGATCCCCGGGAGGACGCCAAGCACCCCACCTTCGGCGCAGGATGGAACCAGGCCCGGAGGGGGTGGTTCTGGGTAGAGGCAGCGGTAGCACGGGCCGCCGGGGTAGCCGAAAATGGTGATCTGTCCCTCAAAGCGGAAGATGGACCCATAGACGTTCGTCTTCCCCAGCAGCACGCAGGCATCGTTCACCAGATAGCGTGTGGGGAAGTTGTCCGTGCCGTCCACGACGATGTCGTAGTCCTTCAGGATGTCGAGCGCGTTCTCGCTCGTCAGCCGCTCCTCGAAGCGGTCAATCTGAATTTCCGGATTGACGTCGTGCAGCCGGCTGTAGGCCGCCTCGATTTTCGGCCGGCCGACGTCGCCAGTCCCGAATAGCACCTGGCGCTGGAGATTCGTTACGTCCACGCTGTCGAAATCAATCAGCCCGATCCGGCCCACGCCAGCAGCGGCCAAATACAGCGAAAGAGGCGCGCCCAGGCCGCCCGTGCCGATGCACATCACCTTCGCTTTCTTCAGCTTAAGCTGCCCCTCCATGCCCACTTCGGGCATGATCAGGTGACGGCTATAGCGCAGGATTTCATCCTTTGAAAGCGGGATGTGCCCGTCGTCTGCGGCGCCACTCGCAATTGTTTTCGTTGCCATGAAAATCTCCCGTACGCTTTGCCCTTTTGCTGCCGGCCTCAGCGGCTCGCGCCGCCGGCAATTGAGGGCACGATGCTGATGGTATCGCCCTCGCGGACCTGCGTCTGGTCCTTCTGCAAATAGCGAATGTCTTCGTCGTTGACGTAGACATTGACGAAGCTGCGCAAGCGGCCGTCGTCCGCATAAAGGTGCTTCCGCAATTCACCGAAACGGCCGGTGAGCGCGGTGAGCGCCTCGCCCACGGTTCCGGCTTGCAGTTCGACGCTCTCCTGCTTTCCCGCATACGCCCGCAGGGGCGTCGGGATAATCACCTTGACTGGCATTCGATTCGCTCCTCCTCGCTTTGGATGCTGCCGGTTTGGCGGATGTAAGGCTTGCAACGGAACAGAACGCTAAGGCTTGGCGCTACATCGAGAGGCTGTCTCAATTCCCTCGGGGTCGTAGCCCGCGCGGTCGTCGCGCAGCCGCCAGGAGGTCATCTCCTTCGGCTCTCCGGATTGGACGCTCACGATGATGTAGCTATACCACGGCCAAGCGTGCTCGCGGTCAAATTCGCTCGGTCGTGCGGGGGCATTGGGATGCGAATGATACCAGCCGAGCAGGCCGAGCTGCTTATCCCGCGCAGTCTTTTCCGCCAGGCGCACATCCTCGGGCGTCAGCTCGAAGCGATTGCGCGGGGAATCCTCGCGCCGGTTGGCCAAGGGCAGCAACTCGCAGACCTCGCGTCCGGAATCGCCGTCGCGCCCCAGCAGCGCGCCGCAGCATTCGTGCGGGAAGGTCTCCGCGCCGTGGGCTTCGATGCGGCGGATGAGTTCTTCCGCGATTTTCAGGGTGGCGCCGCTCATTCCTCGCTCCAAAAGCGGTCGGTGAGATACTTATCACCGGAATCCGGGAAAATTGTGACGATCACGGCGCGTTCGCCGGACGGCAGCCGCCGCGCCACTTCGAGCGAGGCCCACAGGGCGGCGCCGGAACTCACGCCGGCCAGGATGCCCTCCTCGCGGGCGAGGCGGCGGACAACCGCATGTGCGTCTTCGGTGCGCACTTCGATATTTTCGTCAGCGAGCGTCGAATCATATATCGGGGGGACGATGGCCGTCGCCATATGTTTGAGGCCTTCGAGCCCGTGAAAGCCGGAGTCCGGCTGCATGCTGACGCACCGGATTCGCGGATTCAACTCGCGCAGCCTGCGCGTGGTTCCCATGAAGGTGCCGCTGGTCCCCAAGCCGGCCACGAAGTGCGTGATCTCGCCGCGGGTCTGCTCCCAGATTTCAGGCGCCGTGGTGGCGTAGTGGGCGGCGGGGTTTGCGGGATTGGCATACTGGTCGGGATAGAAATATCGCTCCGGATCGCCATCGTAGATTTCACGCACGCGCCGGATGGCGCCGTCGGTGCCTTCGTCTCCGGGGGTGTATACGATCTCGACGCCGTAGGCCTGCAAAATCTGCTTTCGTTCGGGCGACGCGCTCGAGGGAAGGCAGAGCTTCACTTTATAGCCCAGGGCCGCGCCGATCATGGCATAGGCGATTCCGGTGTTGCCGCTTGTCGCGTCCAGAATCACCTTGCCGGGGCGCAGCAGGCCGCGGCGTTCGCCTTCCCCGATCATGGAGAAGGCTGCGCGGTCCTTCACCGAGCCGCCGGGATTGAACCATTCGGCCTTCGCGCAAATCTGGACATTCGGGAATTCGGCGCCAATTTTTTCGAGGCGCAGCAGCGGCGTCTTGCCGATACGGTCGAGCAAACCTTCGCCGAGTCGCGGTGGGGCGGCGGTAATCTGCTGAGAAGAAACCGATTGGTTCGCCACCTTGGTTCCTGGCATTCCTATATCCAGCCCCGAAGGGCGGTTCAGCCGCGAGGTGCTTGCGGCGATGATTGGATGCACCGGGCCGTCCATCGTATTCACTTGGTTCCATCCAGTCTAGCAGATTGAGGGGCGTGGCCAGCGGGCACATAATATTTTGCGGGGCGGTTACCGTAGATTAGAACGGAATTTGCGGTGCAGGGAAAGGGGTTAGGTTGATTTCTAATCCCCGTACCGTAGATTAGAAATGACCAGCAACTAATGTGGCCGGGGGGTTCCCCGGTTGGTTGCGCCTCCAGTACCATCCGCCGCTCCCCCTCTCCCGGCGAGAAAACCGCCATCGTAGTTTGTAGCATAAGTTAACGAGAAAGGCAACGAAAAATGGTGCGGGCGGGCGCTCCTCATGATATACGGTGCGGATGCGACGCGCGCGACCCTGCGGCATTCCGGTATTGGCTGCGCTTGCCATTTTAGCGGGGCTTTTGGCCCCTGCCGCATTGGGGCAGACGAGCTGCCCGGCCGCGCCGGCGCTTTCCTCGATCAGCGCGCCAAACATATTTTCCGCGCAGCAGCAGATGGATTTAGGAAGCGTGGAGGCTGCGTTCATCGAACGGGATACTCGAGCCATTCATGATGATCAGCTCGAGGCGTATCCCAACGCCGTGGCGCAGCGGCTGCTGACGCATCTGCCGCCCAGCGGCATTTCGTTCCATGTGACGCTGGTGGATTCCGCGGTGCTGAACTCATTCAGCATAGCGGGAGGGCGGATTTACCTGACGCGGAAAATGGTGGCGTTTCTGCGCAGCAACGATGAACTCGCGGCTTTGATCGGGCACGAAATGGGACACATCCTGGCGCAGCAGGATGCGATGTATGCGACGCGGCTATTCCACGACATCGCGCACGCCGATTCGGTGACGGATCGGCAGGACATCTATCGAAAATATAACGAGGTGCTCGACGGATTGGCGCGCGATCCGAAAGCCGCCGAGGAACGGGCGCGCCTAGAAGAGGCCAACCAGTACCAGGCGGATCAGATCGGCATTTATGCGATGGCGGCCGCGGGTTATTCGACGCAGGCTTTTGCCGATCTATTCGACCGCACCGCGCAGACGAAGAGCAACACCGGAGACCGGCTGACCGATCTCTTCGGCCTGACCACGCCGGACGAGAAGCGATTGCGCGAGATTCGGAGGGTGGTCGCCAGTCTTCCGCGGGGGTGCGGCGGTTCCGCGGCCCCCACGCCATCCGCGGGGTTCCAGAAGTGGCAGGCGGATGTGATCGCCTATTCGACGCTTGCGGCGAGCGAGGCGCTGCCGGGCTTGATCGCGGAGAACGATCTTGATCCTCCGTTGCGTACCGACATCAGCCATTTGCAATTCAGCCCGGACGGGCGCTACGCGCTTGCGCAGGACGATGGCAGCGTGTTCGTGCTGAGCCGCAATCCCTTCCGCCTGTTATTCCGCATTGACGCGTCCAACAGCAATGCAGCCCAGTTCACCCCGGATTCGCAGCGCATCGTATTCGACACGCGCGGGCTGCGCGTGGAGGAATGGAGCATCGCGGGCGAGCGGAGGCTTTCCGTGCATGAAGTGACGATTCCGGAGGGATGCATACAATCCCGCCTTTCTCCGGATGGAAAATTTCTAGCCTGCCTGAACGGGCAATTCGATATTTCGCTGGTGGACGTGGCAACCTCCGAAAGCGTTTTCAGCAAACCGCGCTTTTTCGCGACGACGAACCTATCCGGCTCACTGCTGGTTTTCCTGAATCGCAGCCACCCGGATTGGATTCTGATGGCATTTTCGCCGGACGCCAAGAGGCTGGTTTGCGGCTGGGGGGCGCGGGAGTTCGCGCTGGACGTGGCGAGCCGCGCGGTTGTGCCGCTGCGCGGCGAACTTCAGCAACTCGAACCTTACGGGCTTACGTTTCTCTCGCCGGATCGCGTCGTGATGAGGAATTTTGCCGATCCGGACCATTCCGCGATTTTGGAATTTCCGTCCGGCAAAGTGATCGAGCGGATCCCGATCGGCCCACAGACGATGCAGGCGGTCGGAAAGGGCAACTACATCATTTTGCGTCCGGCGCCGAACGCGCTGGCCGGGCTATTCGATTTGCATTCGCAGCAATTTGTGCTGATGCTGCGAAAGCTGCCGGCCGCCGATTTCTACGACCAGGACGTGATCGCGCAGGAAACGGCCGGCGAAGTGGAACTCTTCAATATCGCGGCGAAGAAGGTGGAAGGCACCGTTCTTCTGCCGCGCAGTACTCTGGGGGGAGTGCGGGCGGGGGAAGTGTCGCCTGATCTGCAATGGCTCGCTTTATCGGCGCAGACGCGAGGCGGGGTGTGGAATATGTCGTCGGCGCACCAGGTATATCTTCTGTCTGGTTTTGATGGCGCGTATTTCGACGGGGATCGAGCGATGTACAGCGATTTCCCGGCCATCGGCTCGCAAGCGAGGAATATTTCGCGGGTTGATCTGAGCCGGAATAGCATTACGCCCGATTTTTCGGTTGCTACCGACGAGGGCGCCGACCAATTTGCAAATTACCTGCTCGTTCGCAAGCCGTTGAAGCAAGGCTACTACAGCGGCATCGCGCTCGAGGTCCACGACGTGAGGGACGACCATCTTTTGTGGGCGCGCGAATTCCCGAAGGAGGCGCCGCAGATCCGAGTGAATCCCTCGGGGGATTCCCTGGTGCTTTTTTGGCCGATGTTCGAAGACGCCGCTAAGGCCGAAATCAAGAATGATCCGGTTGCGCGAACGCGCCTTGCCGGCATACGCGACGCGAAGACGGCCTATCTGCTGGACGTCCTGGATTTGAAGACGGGCGCGGATCGCGGCAAGCTTCTGGTGGATACGGGCAACCGGTCATTTGGCGTGGAGGGCGCAACGGCGGCGGGCGACTGGGTGTTCGTGGGGGACAACAGCTCGCGAACTCACGTCTATTCGCTTTCGACGGGGAGCGAACGCGGAGTGATTTTCGGAACGGGCGCCGACCCTTCAATCGAGGCGGGCATGGCGGCCGCGGAGACGGGGCCGGGAGAGATTACCTTCTACGGGCTTTCGAATCTGGAAAGGCGCGCGACGCTTTCTTTTTCCGCGCCGGTGACGCTGGAATCTTTTAGCGGGGACGGCAAGCGGTTCTTCGTGCTAACGGCGAATCAGAAGGAATATTTCTTCGACGTCGCGGCGCTGACGCATTCCGTGCCGGACGCCGCCACGAAGACATTGGCTGGGGCTGGGCGGCATTGAGGCCGGGCGGTGGGAAATGGCGGGCCGGTGAACGTAAGGGATAAGCCGAGAACTCAGGAAGGCGATTCAATGTAACGTCGCGGGCTTCAGCGCGGCAACTGCTGCCCTTCTTTCCGCGGCGGAGCCCAATTTGATTCGGTTGCGGCTCCAGTACCATCCGCCGCTCTCCCTCTCCCGGCGAGAAAGATCGAAAGAAGCCCATTGTGCCGCTCATCGGAGCGGTTGTTTAGCTCGGGGAAATCGAAAGCCGGGCCAGTCCTTAGAAATCAGTCTAAAAGCGGGGCGACGCTCTCAAGGTTGTGGGGCGGCGCTCTCCAATGGCACGCGGTCGCTGTGGGACACGCGCTATAGCCGTTCAACTGGAAGCCGCGGATCGAACCGCGGCTAGGAGGAAGGAGAATGCGAGCAATTCTTATACTCGCGCTGGCAGGAGCGCTGCTGGCACCGGTTCCTGCGGTCGCACAGGGCGCCAGGGACTGCACGGTTAACCTGGAAAGAGTGATTCATGATCATCCGTTGATTCCCGCGAGCGTTCAAATAGGAACCTTTGAAAAAACAGAGCCCCCGTACGACCTGCATGTCACCGCGTCCTGCGGCGATGATTGGCTCGATGGAGTACAGGTCAAATTTCGCAACATGACAAACAGGACGGTTAGCGGAGTGCTGTTAGAAATAGATTTTCCGGATACCGAGGGGCCGCAGATGTTGCAGATGGGATACCAATTTCGTGTGGGTGAGACCCCAGTGCGCTCCACCTATATGCGCGATAAAACGCGCGGTCACGTGATTCAGCATCCGGCACTGACAAACCCGCCCCGGAGTGAAGTTGTAGTTGCGCTGAAACCGGAGTATCCGGAGATCAAGCGGTTTATTGAGACCCGGCAGCTAATCGGCACTATCCGTTCCGTTTGGATCAGGATTCTGCAGGTGTATTTTGCCGACGGAACAGTGTTCAACGGTGTATATCAAAAACCGGATCCGAACGATCCGACCGCATACATTAGGGCCGATTCAAGCGAGTTTAGGATAGGAACGCCGATTCAATAACCGGGCCCATTTGATCCGTCCGCGGTGCGGGTTAGCGCGCTGCTAGGGGCGTGTGGATCGGTTTCGTCCAGCGGCTGCATGAGTGCCGGTGCGACCTGGTATACCGCATGCCGTGAGGAAAGCCGGTGATTTTTCAGCACCCTTGTTTAATGGTCGTGGAGCGGAGTTTATGGCTTAGGCGAGGGTTGGGCGGTGGTGAGTTTGAAATTTGTGGAGCGGACTACTAGTTTGAGGTGGATGCGGCCGTTTTTACTGTCGAGGTAGTCGTCGGCGGAAGTGTAGGTGGGGAGCCAATACTGGCCCTGGAAATTTTCGCGGTAGGTATCGAACATGGCGAAGGGCAGCTTGGGATTGCGGTCGGAAACGTCGGTGACGAATTTGCCGTAGGATTCGACGATGGAGAGGTCGTGATCGTCCACCCAGATCGCGCCCTGAAAATAACGCTGCGTGCGGCTGTAGGTCTTCGGCGTGACCTGGAAGACGTAGGTGTTCAGCTCGTCGAGCTTATCCTGGCCGGTGTAAATGAAATCGTAATTCGGGATTTCGGCGGTGGTGAGGAAAAAGAGGGGCAGGTCGACGACGACTTGCACGTCGCCGGCGGAAAAATCGGTGAATTTCAGCGTGTCTTGCAGCGGCTGGGTGGGGCGCCAGAAGCGGCCGCCGCCGGGCTTGGTGTACACCTCGCCGACCGCGGCGAATTGGCCGCCGGATTCCATTTCTTCCTCGATGCGAATGGACTGCGTGAAGGTGTAGGAATCGTAGAGCTTTTTTTGCACGTTCTCTTTCGCGGCGAAGCGCTGAATGATTTCCTGCTCGGGAATCGGCGGCGGGCCTGGGTGCGGGACCGTCGGAATGCGGTGGACCTCGAATTTCGGGGGCGGAGGGAGCGGTCCCTGGGCGCCCTGGGCGCAGGCGAGCGGCGCGGCGAGGAGCAGCGCGGCGAGAATCCCCAAAATTTGTGGCGGCGTCTTCATCGGATGGGGCTCGGGTAATTAGATGCGTCTGGCGAAGAACACGTTAAAAACAGAATTCCATCGCGATGCGGCTTATGGCGCGGGGGCATTTTGGGCGCGGATTCGGATCAGGTAGGCGGCCGTGGCACCTGGTTCGAGCGGCGGAAATTGCAGCTGAAATAGCGCCGAGAAATTTTTTGGCTCGATGGTCATCGCAGGGCATTGGCCGGAGCAATCCCACTCGATGGCGATGACGGGATCGCCGGGCGTGCGAACTTGCATGGATTTCGCGCGAGCGGGCAGAGCGATGGGCGGGCCCCCGGGGGTGAAGTCCTGGCATTGCAGGCCGTCTTCAGTGTCGGGGGCTTTGGGCGTGCTTGCCGCGGCTGCGGGGGCGGAGGGCGCTCCGGCGGCGGGAGGCTGGGGCCAGCAGTAACGCGTGCGGAGGCCCAGATCGGCGCGTGCGGGAAAAGAATTCGTGACGATGAAGGACTCCGGCTCGCCGACGGGCTGGGCGGCGGCTGGCGCGCCGGGCTGGGCGGGGCGCAAAGCGACGGCATATTGGACGCTTACGGTATCGGGGCCGTCGAAGCGGAGCGTCTTCTGAATGGTCGCGCCAGAGGGAAGGGCGTCGGCGGCGTCGTAGGTTAGTTGAAGGGCGGGCACCGTCTTGCCGGATAGCTCCGAAAGCCATTTGGAGGAATACGCGCGGTTGAAGTAACCATAGAGGGCGCCGGGATGGGTGGCGTCGCGTGCGGCGGCAGCGTCGTTGAGCGCGAAGCTATCACGGAGCAGGCCGACGCTGGTAGAAAGGTCCGCGCCGGAGACTTTGTCCATCAGGGCCATGGCGCGTCCACCGGATTCGGGCGAGACGATCAGGCGCAGGCGATCGCTTTCGAGCACCCATTCGTCCATGCCATCGCGGTCGAAATCGAAGCGGTAGTGGTCCACGGCGCCCTTGCGATGCAGCAGGAAATCGAGGGGAAGATTCTGCTCGTCGTGCGAAGAGCGCAGGCCGATGGTGGAATGGAAGAGGCCATCGGGCGAAAGGGCGAGGGCGGCGCGATCCTGGTCGGTGCCGGGGAGGTCAATTTGCGTGCTGGTGCTGCTGCGGGGCAGGGCGATTACGTCGCCATCTCCACGAAGGGGATGGGGAAGGGTGAGATGAACTTCGCGGCTGTTATAGACGTTGCGGTTTTCGACCCTCATCAGGACGGTTAGTTTGTTATCGGCGTCGGGAACGATGAGCGGGGGGTAGGTGGCGAGGAAAGAATTCTCGCTGAGGGGAAAACGGACGGAATTTTCGACGACATAGCGCAAATCGCCGGGGAGAAGTTGTTTTTTGGCGCGTTTGACTTTTTCGCTTTCGCGGACGCGCGGCGCGTGAGGCAGGCGCAAGGCAATGGTCTGCTCGAAATCGGGGGAAGGGCCGCGGGGCACCACGATTTCGAGGTCGTGATCGGCCTTGGTCCAGATGGTCTCCGGCTTCGTATCCTCGATGGCGACGTGGCTGGCTTCGCTTGCGAGGGTGAGATGAACCTCGGCGCGAGAGGGGGCGTAGAAGGAAAGCTCGACGTCCTTGCCATTGTGCTGCGCGCCGATCAGCTCAGCGGCGGCGGAGCGGACGAGGTCGCGGCAGGGCGTGGCGACGGCGCCCACGGCGCAGATGGGGATATCGAGGGGCAGCAGAAGCGAATCGCGCGCGGGGACGATGGCGTGAATGGAAATGCGGCGCGCCTGAAGATTTCGCGATCCGGCGGAGGGTGAGAGGGCCTGAAAGACGGCGTCATCGGGGCTATTGCCGAAATTGGTGACGCTGAGAAATCCCTGGCCGGTTTTGCGTTCGCCGAGCGACTCGGTGCCTTCGTTGCTGACCAGTTCGGAGACGACGAGATCATCGGCGCGTTCGGATTGATCCGAGAGCGTAACCGCGGGCGCGACGCCGGCGTCGGCAAGAAAGCCGCGGAGCGCCTGCATCGCGGCGGGCGCGCCGGAGGCGGAACGGTTCTGCTCGATGCTATCGCCGAGCGAAATCCAGGAGACAAAGTCGCGGGGAAAGCACACTACGCGGCCCTGGCCGTAGCGTTCGGCGGCGTCGCCGCCGGATTGCCAAAGGGTTGCGAGGATTTTCCCTGCGGACCGCTCGGGAAATTCGATCAAGGTGCCGCCGCGGCGAACGTATTCGACGAGGCCGCGCTGGGCATGGTCCGACAATTGGAATTGCGGCGCCGCAGGATCGAAGGTCGGAAGGAGCAGAATCGGATCGCGGAGCAAATCCTCGGCGGATTGGTGCTGCGGATCGAGGAATTCGGACGAGAGCACGGAGATATTGGCGAGCCGGACCACGCGCATGAGAAGGCCGGAGATACGGGCGACGTCCGCGGGCTGCAGCAGGTCTTGGGGAAGGGCGCCGAGCGGGTCCACCACGCCGAAATCGGCGCGCTTGTGCGAGGAAGCGAGTTCCGGTCCAAGCGCGAGAATGAGCTGGGAATTGCGCTGCACGGCTTGCTGGCGCGGCTGCGATTCGCCGTCGGGGCCGAAGGCGGCGTCCCAACGATACGAGCGGTTTGCCCAGGGGACGGAGTAGCCGGCCGGGGTGATTGCGTCCTGCAGGGGGAAATAGCCGAGGCCGCGAATGCCTTCACCGAGCAGCAGGCGCGAGCTGAGCAGCGTATTTTCTGGCGAGCTTTCGGACGGGCGGTCGTCATCGGCGGGCGTATACCAGCCGGCTTGATATTCGATTACCGCTGGCGGGAAATTGGGCTGGGTTTCGAGGCTCTCGGCTTCGAATTCGATGTCGGTTTGATCGCGCGCGGAAAGGGCAGGGGCTTTGGCGCCGCTATCGGGCGGGGGCTTGAGAAACCATTGGTCCATAACGCCGATGGGGGGATTGAGCTGCGAGCCGGCGGAAGGCGCGCGGGTATTCGCGGGATTCACGAACACGGGAACGCCCAGACCAGCAGCGGCGAGCATGGCGCGCAATTGGCCGGCGTAGCGCCAGACGTCCGCGCCGGAGCGAGTGCCGAGGCCCGAGCCGAGGCCATTGCCAAGTTGCACAAAAAGCAGCGGGCCACTTGCTTCGCGCGCGGGGAAATCGGGGCCGTCCGGGGCGATGCGGACGGTACGGCCGGGGGCGTACGGCGCGAGCTCCTTTGCGACCGCGGCGAACCAATCGCGAGTTGCGGCCATGTGCGCTGGATTATCGAGCCAGCCGCGCGCGGCGGCGTCCGCGTCGGTGGCGGCCAATGAAGCGAGCGGCGGATAGCGGCCCTCGAGCCAATCTAAATGGCTCATGTTGTAGCCAGGCTGATCGAGCAGCCAATCGGGGTATCCGCCGTGGCGCCATTCGTTGGAGATATCCGGGCCGGGCATGGCAATGAGTTTCAGGCCCTTCCGCGAAATCAATGCGAGCAGGCCGCGCAGGTCACGCCGCGGATTCGTGTGGCCGTCGAAATCGAGCTGGCCCTGCTTCGGCTCGTGCCAATTCCAGGGGATATAAAGGTTGATGGTGTTAATGCCCATGGCGCGAAAGCGGTCGAGGGTCGGCTCCCAGAGATCGCGCGGCGTGCGGGCGTAGAGAAATGCAGCGGCGTGAATGAAGAACGGCTGGCCATCCACGCGAAGCTCGGGATATGTGCCGTGACGAATGATTTCAAAGCCGAGATGGGGCTTTGCCGGCTCGACTGAGAAATTACCGGGGTGGCGCGGTGAAAAGGCGCTCGCGCTTGATCCAATCAGAACGGCGGCGCCAACAAGCAAGATGGCGAGCCGGAGGCGCGAGAAAACGCCTCCGCGGGGAGGGCAGGAGGCCCTAAAGCCAAAGGCGAAGAGAGATTCTTCGCCGCTTCGCTCCTCAGAATGACGGGGCTGGACCGCGCGGCGGCCGGGAATACGAGATGGATCGGCGGAATTCCCGTGGCGGCGTACCGGCATAGAGCGCCCATTCTGCCACGGTTTACGCCAAACTGTGTAAACAGCGCGTAAAGGTCTGGTAATATCAGCGGCTTGCAAGGTGCGGGTCCGGTGCGCGACGAACAACAGGCCAAGCGATACTACGTGAAAGGCAGCGTGCAGGGGGTTGGATTCCGCTACTTCGCACAACGCGCGGCACAGCGCCTGGGCCTGACCGGATACGTGAAGAACCTGCGCGACGGGCGCGTGGAAATCTACGCCATCGGCTCGAAAAGGCAGCAGGCCGCGCTGCGCAGCGAACTCGAACGCGGGCCGGGCGCATCGAGCGTCTCTGGAGTGACGGAGGAGGACGCGGCATTCGATGCGACGTTCGGCGGGGAATTTTCGATCGAGCGCGAATCGTAACGACAAAGGAGAGGCATGGACGAGCTGAAGCGAATGATCCGCGAGATTCCCGATTACCCGAAGCCGGGTATTCTGTTCTACGACCTGACCACGCTGCTGCAGGACCCGGGCGGATTTCATTCGCTGGTGGATAGCTTGTGCGCGCACTACAACGGGAAAAAGGTGGACGTGGTGGCCGGAATCGAGGCGCGCGGATTTATCTTCGCGCCGGCGCTGGCGTACCGGCTGGGAGCGGGATTCGTGCCGGTACGAAAGCCGAAGAAGCTGCCGTGGAAGACGGCGTCTGTGACTTATCAATTGGAATACGGAAGCGATCAGCTCGAGATTCACCAGGACGCGATCCAGCCAGGGCAGCGCGTGCTGCTGTGCGACGATCTGCTGGCGACGGGCGGCACGGCGGCCGCGGCGATAAGCCTGGCGCGGCAACTGGGCGGCGAAATCGCGGGAGCGGCGTTCGCGGTGGAGCTGAATTTCCTCCATGGACGCGAGAAACTGAAGGGCGTGGACGTCTTCTCGCTACTGCAATACGACAAATGATGGCGCGGCGGGCAGACGGGCGCGGCGGCGGGGATCAGAAGAAATGCGCGGCTCGGCGAAATTGCTTGTCATAAGGATGGAACTCCCAGTATAAGATCAGGAACGCGCGAGCACCGGCCGCGGCAATGTGGCTAAACTTTCGAGAAAACGTTTTCCAGAGTAGACTCGACAGGAGATTTCCATGAGGAAATACGGCATCTACTTTTTTCTGCTGTGCGGTTTGATACTCCTAGGGGTTGGAACGACGATGGCACATTTGACGAAAAGCGCGGCGGCGCCCGAGAAGCAGGCCAAGTCCGCGGCGCCGGCGATTTCCATCGGCGGCGAGCCGGTGGTGACGCTGACGCGGCCGCACGAGGCCGATAAGAGCAAACCGCAATTCCTGCAAGCGACGGTGCTGCCCGGAAACGGCATGAACGTGGTGCAGTTGAAGGCCTATTTGCCGGGCAAGGGCGAAATCAACGTTCTCTACACGAAGCCTTTGCCGGAAGCGAAGCAATTTCTGGAGAAGGACAACGACGCCTACGGAAACAACAGCTTCCGCCTGGGCGGGGCGATCCTGCTGCCTTATCCGAACCGGATTCGCGGCAAGCTTTCGGCCGACAAGAAGACGATCGAGACGATGATCGCGGGCAAGCAGGTGAGCCTGCCGGCGAACTGGGCCGACAAGGGTGACCGGACCAAGGGCGAAATCCACGCCATGCACGGGCTGATCATGTCGTCCAATTTTCAGGACGTGAAGCACAGCAACGGGGCGAAGGAGTCCACCGTATCGGCGGTGCTGCACGCGGGAAATTTTGGCGGGCACTGGCTATCGAAGACGGACGTGAAGGTGCAGATGGCGCTGCAAGACAACGCGCTGGATATTATGGTGACCACGACCAACGTGGGCAATGAGACGCTGCCGATGGCGATCGGCTTCCATCCTTATTTCGCCTTTCCGAGCGGCGAACGGCAACAGGTGAGGCTGCACGTTCCCGGGAAGGAGCGGCTGCTGGTGAATAATTACAGCGACGTCTTCCCGACCGGGAAAATCGTGCCGGTGAAGGGAACCGAGTACGACTTCACGGCCGCGGACGGCGCCCCGCTGAAGAACCTCTACATGGACGATTGCTTTACTGACCTCCAACGGAACAAGGAAGGGAACGTCGAGGTCCGGATCGTGGACCCAAAGGCGAAATACGGCGTGCGGATTTTGGGCATGTCGCCGCACATCAAGGCGGTGCAGGTGTACGCGCCGCCGGACCAGAGCTACACGGCCGTCGAGCCGCAGTTCAACCTGGCTGATCCTTATAACAAGAAGATATGGGACGGCCGGGATACGGGAATGGTGAACCTGGCGCCGGGGCAGTCCGTCACATGGCACGTCCGGCTGGAGCTCTTCATTCCTAAGATGTAGGAGCCGCAAAGGAAACGAGAAGGACCAAGCCCCGGGGTGCGAGCCCCGGGGTTTTTTATTTGCGGCGAAGGATTTGCGCGGGGTGATTACCATGATGCGGCTGGCGGAGAGTCGTCGCCGGCCTGCCGCTGTGCAATGTGCGGAGGAGCTTAGGCATTGCGCGTACAAAGAAAACGGCCCGCCCCGGGGTGGGCCGGGGCGGGCCGTGTGGGTAGAGCGTTGCTGGGTTCTGTTAGAAGGTGAGCTTCGCGCCGATCTGCCACCAGCGGGGAAGCTGCTGGCCCGTTGCCTTGCCAAAATTCGAATTCAGGTCAGCAAGGTTCACATCGAAGTTCGACAGGTTTGCGCGATTAAAGAGGTTGAAAAACTCGAATCGGATTTGGAAGTTGAGTTTTTCGGTAATGCGCGTGTTTTTATAGAGGGCGGCATCCGTCTCGGCAAAGTTCGGCCCGCGGAATTGCCCCGTCTTTTCATTGCCTTCCACGCCGTATGTCGCAGGGGCAGTGAATTGCGTGGCGGGATCCGAAAATACTCCCTTGAGGAACGCGCTCTTCGATGTGGATTCGGAGTAGGACGTGACGTCTGGATAGTCGAAGTTGTCTCCATCCGCGTTGAAATCGCCACTGCCCGGGGCATAGCCAGTATTGGCGCCGTTTGGCGCAAAGGCTGCGTTGGTGTACGGAGTGTAAGGCAATCCGCTCTGGTAGATGCTGGTTCCGCTGAGCGCCCATCCTTCGGTGACCCTGCCGACGACACCCTCTCCGTTGTTCATTCCGGGCAATTGGTAATTGAAGGTGAGGGAGAAGCGGTTCGGGATGTCCCAGGGCGACGGGCCGTAATACTGGTGGGGCGTCAAGTTATATGGATAAACGCCCGCGTCGTCGTTGGAACGAGAGTGGGTATAGGACGCATCGAAGAAGGCGCGCTGGAAGCGCCCCCTTACGTCGAAGATCACGGCGTTGTAATTCGATTCGCGATTGTTGGCACCGTAATTGATTGCGCCGAAGCTGGAATTCAGGCGCGTGGGAACCTTGCTCGGAAACGCGGCGATCAAATCGCCGGGCTTCGCGTTGATGTCCGCCCCGTAGCTGACTAATCCTGCCTGATTGCCGCCGGAAAGGAGATCCGTCGAATGGGATCCGGAGTAGCCGACGCTTGCGACGAGATTGGTGGTGAGCTTCCGCTCGAGAGTGGCGGCGAACTGATAGGTCTGCGGCGACTTCAGGTTCGGATTGATCGCCCCTATGGGGAAATTGAGGCCGATGATCCCACCGTGCGAATTCAGCCCCCCTGGGAACGTAGGATAGGTGAATCCGAAGGGATAGGTTTTGTTCGTTCCGAGGCTAAACACGGGCGGCGTGGCCGAACCGGCGACAAAGGTCGGGGCGATTGGGCCGGGAGGGTTACCGCGGAATTCTTCCTGTACGTTTGCCTGAGTGAGCCAGTTGTTAAATACCCCCGCTCCGGCGCGGACCACCCAGGTTCCGCTTCCCGTTGGGTCCCATGCCACGCCGAGCCGAGGGCTGAGAAGATTGTTTACCGCGTGATTCAAAGCATAATGAGTGGCGATCGCGGAGCCGTTTGCAACTTGCTCCTGATACGTCTGGCCGGGTCCAAGATAGAAGTTCCCGAAGACGGTGGAAGCGCTTCGTGAATATGGATTGCCGTAATCATCCCAGCGCAGGCCGGCGGTTATGGTCAAGTTCTGGCGAGCTTTCCAGGTGTCTTCCGCAAAGAGGCCCCAGGTGTTGGAAGCGGCATTCCATGGGGCGGGTTCTTGCGTGCCTGTGAGCGGATTGAACCGCGCATTGCCCTCGGTGTGGGGGGCATCCTGAGCCAGTTGGAGAAGGTTATCGAATGAGAATACGGGCTGGGAATAAGGCGGGGCGAAGTTTTCGACGTCGTCGCCGAACCAGCCGTCATATCCAAACTTGAGTGTGTGAGTGCCGGAGACGTGGGTGAGAACGTCGCGCCAGTGGTAGTTGTGCTGAATGAAATCGCCTTGGGCGAAGCCGATGCCGTAGGCGGTGTTGGTGAGGCCAGTGACATTGATCTGAGGAACGCTGAAATCTCCCGTTTGTTCGTCAAATCCCTCGACGCGATTCTGGCCGAAGATGGCTTCGTTCAATGTGCTGGGCGAAAACGTGTGTGTCCAGTTGACCTGGAGCGAGCGCTCCCACGTGTTGTTCGTGGTATTGAATTGGGGGATCCAGTTCACGCCGGGATTCCCTAAAGTGGTGCGGAAAAAGTTGCCGGAAATGCGGTCGTTCTTGAAATACTTGTCAATGCGGAGATTCCATTGCGTTCCGTTGCGCGTGGCGCTGGTGCCGAAGGAGGCGGTATCTTCCATTGCGGTGGCGCATGGAAGATTGTTCGTGGCCGGGGTGCCGCAGGTGCCCGGGAAAAGGGTGTTCGCTGTCGCCGCCACGCCGGTGACGGTGGCGGCGGAGGGCACGTAGGTCTTCATGATAAACGGCCCGATATTGTTGGGATAAGCGCCGCTGGCCCAAGTGGCGAATTGGGGATCGACCACCGTAACGGTTCGAGGCTGCGAAAGCGACGAACGCTGCGGCTCGATCGAGAAGAAAAAGAAGAACTGGCGGTGGGGCAATATGGGGCCCCCTACGGCCGCTGAGAAGTTATCCGTGTGGAAGGGATTGTAGTCCTTGCTGGCGAGGAACTGCGTTCGCGCGTACATCTTCTCGTAATTATAGTAGTTGCTCACCAGGCCGTGGAACTGGTCGGTGCCTGACTTGGTGGTCATGATCATTTGCACGGAGCTGGCGCGGCCGTATTCCACGGAAAACGTGTTCACCTGAATGCTCGTTTCCTGAACGGCGTCCGGATTCGGCGTCAGGTTCAAAACGCCCTGCCTGATGCCGCTGGTGACATCAAGGCCGTCTACGACGAACATATTGGACATGCTGCCTTGGCCATTCGCGCTGGCATCCACGGCAGTTTCCGTCGAATAGTTGTCCGTGCCCGAACCGGGCGTGCCGCCCCCTCCCGGAGTGCCGCCGCCCATTGTGCCGATGCCGGAGACGCCGGGCGCCAGCGTGATCAGCGAGATCATGCTGCGGCCCGCGAGCGGCAGCGTGGAGACCGCCTGCGTTTCCAGCGTCATTTGGTTGCGGGTTTCGGCGGTGTTCAGCACCGGGGCCTGGCCGGTGACTTCGACCGACTCCGCGACGCTCTTTACCTTAAGGCTGATGGGGACATTCAAATTTTGCTCGGTATCCAGCGTGATGGGAACGACCGTCTTATCGAAGCCCGAGGCTTCGGCGGAAATTTCGTATGTTCCCGGGGCGAGGCTCAAGAAGCGATAGTTGCCGCCGCCGTCCGTGGTGGTGGTGCTGAGGACCTTGGTGGCCGTGTTCGTCAGACTAACGGTGACTTTCGGAACGCCGGCGCCGCTGGGGTCCTGCACGACTCCCTGAATACTGCCGGTGAACTGCGCGTACGATGCGCCCGCAAAAAAGGCAACCATCAAAAGCACGATGCCGCAGCGAATTGCCGCGGCCGCTTTCTTCGACATACGGCCTCCCGTAGTGTTGTTGAGCGCTTAGCGCTCCGAGCGAATGTTTAGGGTTGTAACGATGTGCCGGCGGTCCCAACTGGCCGCGGCGAACGGTTGCAGAGATTTGCGCGTGCGCGCCAAACCTTTCCCGCCTAGTGCCGGACACCCCGTGTTTCCCAAAAGTAAAACGCTGTCCGACTTGAGTAGTAAGCTAACAGGGCGGCCGGCGGAGTGTCAAGCAGAGTTTTCGCGCAGGTACTCACAGAGAAACGGCTTTGGCTGCCGGGCCAGGGATGTGGCGGCGGGGCAGCGAGTACTGGAACTACTAGGGAAGACAATGGGATACGAAGATGAGAATTTACAAAAATGAGCTTGACAGCATCCTGTGTACGATATACAAGTCCTCCCATCTTTGGGTACTCTCGTTGCGCGCAGACGTGCAGGGTGTGGGAAACGTTCGCTAGGGATTCCCAAGTCTCAGGGTGAGGCTGCGTTGGGGTGGCATCGCTGAATGCGGCTTGGGCTTCTGGATTGGCGCCCGCGCGAGTGAGGTACTCGGGGCTTAACACGTGGCGAAGCTACGTGACGTGTGTTCTGAAGTATCCGCAAGGAGGAAAGAATGTCGCATAAGCTGGGTAGGGTGGGATTCAGCGCATTATGGGTGGCGTGCCTGGCGATTTTTGCCATGGTGGCGCCCTCTGCTTGGGGGCAGTCGACTTCGTCTGGAACGGTTACGGTGACGGTGGTTGACCAGAGCGGAGGGGTGGTGGCAGCGGCGCAACTTCAATTGCAAGACCTTTCGACCAACGACATCCGGAACGGCGTGACGCAAGACAAGGGGAACCTTAGCTTCGTCAACTTGCCGATTGGAACTTACAAGCTGACTGTCTCCAAGACCGGTTTCAGCAGCCAAATTTATGACAGCGTGATCGTGCAGGCCGCGCAGGTGACCGATATTGCCGTCACCCTGAAGGTTGCAGCGGCGGCCGGCGAAAAGATCGAGGTGGTTGAATCGGCCACACCGCTGATTGATGTCACCTCGAATGCCATATCAACTACGATTGATATGAAACAGATCGAGGACCTGCCGATCGGCGGACGCAGCGTTGCCGGATTGGCGCAGCTCGTGCCAGGGTACAACGGTACCTGGAATGGACTTCCGGCTATCTCCCAGAGCAACAACATTGACGGCGTGATTGCGAGCACGAGCCGCATGAAGTTCGGCGGCGACACGCAGCCGCAGGTTCAGGCTCGTATCGAAGACATTCAGGAAATGACGGTTCAGACCGACCAATTGGATGCGAACCAAGGGTTCGGGCAATCGGCGATGGAAGTGAACTTCGTGACGCGCCGCGGAAGCAACTCATTCCATGGGCGCGCGTACGAAGATTTCCAGAACTCATACCTGAACGCGAACAGCTGGTACAACGACGCCACGGACACGAAGAAGGGCCACGCGGAGCTAAACCAGTTTGGCGCCAGCCTGGGCGGGCCGATTCTGAAGAACAAGCTGTTCTTCTTCGGAACTTTCGCGGAGTTGAAGCAGCCTTCGACCTCGTTCCCCACGGCTACGGTTCTGGACTCGGCGGCGCAACAGGGCAACTTCACCTACGTAGACAGCAACGGCGCCAATCAGACCGTGAACGTATACCAGATCGCGCAGGCATACGATCCGTCGCTGCCCGGCACAGCCAATACCACCATATTGAATGGCTCGAACGGGCTGATTGATCAGGTGAACAGCGTCCTCTCAAAGGGCACTCTCATCCCGGTAAACGGTGAGCCAAGCCTCGAAACCCTGCGGTGGACGGTTCCGCGCGGGGTGACAAACTATTACCCGACGGTTCGCGTGGACTATAACCTCTCGCAGAGCTTCCGCCTGAACTTCGCTTGGAACGCCACGCTGCAGCCGGCGCGGCTGAATTATCTTGGGGCATTCCCGGGATTCCCGACCGCAAACTTCCAGAACAACGATCAGACCGGCTCGCTAGGCTTCGATTGGACGATGAAGCCGACCCTGGTTAACTCGTTCCGTGGCGGCATGCTTTACAACCGCTCCATCTATACGAACTCGCCGGGATATTCGAATGGCCCGTCGGTGGACTTTGCGATTGGCGATAGCCCAGCGCAGTTCGCCCTTGGAACCGGGCAGTACTATCCGTTGTTCAATCTATCGGACACGACGACCTGGCAGCACGGGGCTCACAACGTGACCTTCGGTGCTTCCTGGTATCGCGAATTCGATCACTATTACAACCCGTCGGGCGGCATTTACGGGGTCAGCCTCGGGCTGGATTCCGCCGATCCGGCGTATAACGCGTTCGACGTGAATAACCCGATGATTCCGAATGCAACAGACGGGAACATCGGCGACCTTCAGGATCTGTACGCCACATTGACCGGTCGCATTTCATTCGTCGGAACGGGCGGGTACGCGGGTAATCCCGTAGACCTCCAGACGGGCCAGTACAGCTCGACGCCTGGCTTCAGCTATAACCTCCACGAACTGCAGAAGGCCTGGGGTCTTTTCTTCCAGGACTCCTACCGTGTGAAGCCCAATCTCACCGTAAATTACTCGCTGCGTTGGGATTTTACGGGAGATGATCACGACCTGACCGGCGCCTATCACGGGATTACCAGCGTGGCCGACGTGTGGGGTCCGTCAGGCGTAGGGAACCTCTTTATGCCTGGCGTCCTTAACGGAAATCCGATTGGCGGTCATCTGACGGCCTCCGAACATCAGTACAACCCGTGGAACGTAAGTCCGCAGCCTCAGGTGGGCATCGCATGGAGCCCGCAGTTTTCCGAGGGCTTCCTTGGCAAGCTGACCGGGAACGGGAACATGGTGGTCCGCGCCGGAATCGGCAAGCGGAACTTCATCGAGCCCTACCAATACTTCTGGGACGACGCGGCTGACCGGGGCAATTTCTTCCTCCAGCACGTCTCCTTGGACCCGAGCGGCAATCCGAACGGCCAGGTTGGACTTTACCAGTCCGGCAGCCTCTCGCTCGATCCGAGCATGCTCAGCTACTCCACGGCTCCATTCGGTACCGGGGCGCTGGCTTTCAACCCCGTCCCTGTAACGTATGAGAAGAGCGTCACGGAAGCGGAGTTCGCGCTTCAATCTGGCGCTCCGCCAATGTATGGCATTGATCCTCACGCCAAGCAGCCTTACGTGACCGAGTGGAACTTCGGCATCCAGAGGCAAATCGGGAGGGGCAACGCCATCGAAATCAGCTATCACGGGAACCGCGCCGTGCATCAGTGGATTAACCTGAACCTCAATGAAGTGAATATCTTCGAGAATGGGTTCCTCGATCAGTTCAAGCAGGCGCAGACGAACCTGGCGTTGAACAACGCCGCGGCGAATGCCTCCGCGTATCCATCGTACAAGGGCACCTTTGCCGACAATCCAGCGGTTCTCGGCGAAGGGGCATTGCCGATCTTCGATGCGGCGTTTGCGAGCGAATCCGGCGCGATACCGACAGACTATAAGTACCGCACGTTCATCACGGACCTGCAGCAGGGGCAAGCGGCTGACATCGCCAACCGTCTGACGAGAACCTCAGGCGGCCAGGGCGGTGCGGACTTCTATTGCAACCTGGTGGGAACCAATTTTGCACCGTGCGGCACCGTAAAGGGCTCCACTGGCCCGGGTCCGTATCCGAGCAACTTCTTCCAGGTGAATCCGTTCTACACTGGGTCGAGCGCAAACGTGCTCGAGTCGGCGGGATACTCCACCTACAACGGACTGCAGATCGACTTCCGCCAGAAGCAGTGGCACGGGATGCAGTTCGATGCGAACTACACCTGGAGCAAGAACCTGGGCGTCTCGACGCCGAACGATTGGACTGGCGCCTACAACCAGATCACCCTCAGGAATCCTGACCTGAGCTACGCGCCGACGCTGTATGACTACCGGCACGTGGTTCACGTCAGCGGCACCTACGACCTGCCATTCGGAAAGGGCAGAATGCTCCTGAATAGGGGCGGCATGCTCGATCGGGTCGTCGGCGGCTGGACGCTCGGAACAATCTTCTCGTTCTCGACCGGACGGCCCTTCACGCTGGGTGGCGGCTACAGTACATTCAACAACGTTACAAGTGGTGGCGTGGTGCTGAACGGCATCAGTGTGTCGCAGTTGCAGGATGCAGTGGGCGTTCAGGAAATCACGGGAGCAAACTTCCAAGCGTTCCAGACAGCGAATTGCCCAAGCTCGAAGGATTGCGCCCCCACGTTCGTGGACACCATCAGCCCTGGGCTTTTGAGCAGCTATGCGGGTGGACTTGCTGGCCGCAGCACCACAGCGGCTCTAGCCTATCCGAACATGAGCCCGGGCACCCTCATCACGCCGATCTATCTCTATGGCCCGCATTATTGGACCGACAACATCTCCGTCACGAAGTCCGTGCCGATCCGCGAGAACCTGCGGTTCAGCCTACAAGGAGAGTTCCTGAACGCGTTCAACCATCCGACGTTCGGGACGCCGTCCTCCTCGGTCACCTCGAGCAGTTTCGGGACGACGGGTGCACCGGGCGGCGAGCGGCAGATCGAGCTAAGGGCGAACCTGGAGTTCTAGGGGCGTTCGTAGCAGAGCAACGATAACCTTAAACCAATCGCCGGGGGCGCCTAGCGCTCCCGGCGATTGTCTTTTTAGCTGGCCTGCGCACCGCGTCGGTATGGCCTAGGCGGGCGCGGTTAGCCTGTCCATGTGACTTGGCGAACCGCCACAGCTTCTGTGCCGTCGCTGTTTTCTTGACCGGCGCGGAAGGCGCCCGCTATACTGCCGCACGTCTTCGAAATGGAATCCATCTCACGCCGGATTTTCTCCCTGAGGAAAGGACCTGCCGTTGGAATTTGAGCCGCTTGACCAGTTTCAGCAGCGCCGCAAGAAACTGGCCGAAATCGCCGCGTTAGGCGTCCCGACGCACCCAAATAAATTCGAGTGGACGCACACGCCGGCGCAAATCGTGCGCGAGATGGGCGAAAAGCCGGCGGACCAGCTTCCAGGGGATGAATTTCGCGTTGCGGGCCGGATCATCGCGCTGCGGCCCCACGGCAAGGCCGCCTTCGCGCATATGGCAGGCGATGGCGGCAAGCTGCAAATTTACATAAAGCTTGATATCGTCGGCGCGCGAGCGTTCCAGCTTTTCCAGCTTCTCGATTTGGGCGACGTGATCGGCGTTGCCGGGCGCCTGTTCCGCACGAAAACCAATGAGCTGACGCTTCGCGTGGAGCAGCTCGCGCTGCTAACTAAGGCCCTGCTGCCCATGCCGGAAAAATGGCACGGCCTGGCGGATACGGAGCTGCGCTATCGCCGCCGCTACCTGGATCTGATCGTTAATGAACGCGCACGCGAAATTTTCGTCACGCGCGCGACGATTATGCGCGAGCTGCGGGGCTTTTTCGATCAGCGCGGCTACCTGGAAGTTGAAACGCCGATGATGCATCCGATCCTGGGCGGCGCAGCAGCGCGGCCCTTCATCACACACCACAACACATTTGACGCGGACCTGTACCTGCGCATCGCGCCGGAGCTTTACCTGAAGCGGCTGGTGGTGGGCGGCTTCGACCGCGTCTACGAAATCAATCGGAACTTTCGCAACGAGGGAATTGACGCGATTCACCAGCCCGAATTCACGATGCTCGAGTTCTATCAGGCGTATAGCGACTACCGCGAGCTGATGGACCTGACCGGAGAGCTATTTCGCGGCCTGGCGGAGAAAACTCACGGCAGCACCGTCGTCAAATACGGCTATTCGGAGATTGATTTTTCCCGGTTCGAGCGGCTTTCGATGCGCGAGGCAATCCGCAAATTTTGGCCGCCCGCGGCCGGCGAGCCGCCCGGGCTGAAGGAGTTTTCGGCGCCGGGCGGGCCGCGAGCGATCGCGGGGCGTTACAATCGCTTCGCGCAACTCCACGAAGCCGAGCCGATTGCCGCGATCGGCGAACGATCGGACGGCGAGCTGACGGGCGATATTTTCGAAGCGGTGGCGGAGGGCAAGCTCGTGCAGCCCACATTCATCTACGATTTTCCGGCGGAGATTTCGCCGCTTTCGAAGTGCCGGCCGGACGACGCCTCGATCGCCGAGCGGTTCGAGCTGTTCATCGCCGGCATGGAGCTGGCTAACGGATTTTCCGAGCTGAACGATCCCGAAGATCAGGAACGGCGTTTCCGCGCTCAGGTGGAGAAGGGCGGCCAGGAAGCGCCGAAGGAAGTGGATACGGATTACCTTCGCGCGCTCAGCCACGGGCTGCCGCCTACGGCGGGCGAAGGCATCGGGATTGATCGCCTGGTGATGCTGCTCACGGATTCGCACGCGATTCGCGAAGTGATCCTCTTCCCTCTGCTCCGGCCGGAATCGGGCGATGCGCCATCCGCTCGCGTCGCTGGAGAAGATGAGCGGCCCGCGGGCGGTAAGCGAAAATGAGCTTCGAATGGCTCGTGGCGCTGCGGTATCTGCGGTCGCCGAACCGGCCCGCGGTGCTGCGGCTCGTCACGCTGCTGGCGATGCTAGGCGTGATCGCAGGCGTCAGCACGCTGGTGGTTGCGCTGGCAATGAACACCGGCTTTCGGCAGGTGTTTCGCGATCGCCTGCTCAGCGTGACGGCGCACATCAACCTGAAGCCGGCGGCGGGCAGCGAAGGAATTCACGATTACGCGGCGCTCGCCTCGCGTTTGCAAGATACCCCCGGGATCCAGTCCATCGAGCCTGCGATTTACGAGACGGTGTTGCTGTCCGCGGGAAACCAGGCGGAGGGAGTCGAGCTGAAGGGCGTGGACCCGCAGCTTGAGAAGCGCGCAAGCGCGGCGCTTCGTCATATCGTCGCGGGCGCCGCGGATTTCGCGCCGGATTCCTACGGACAGCCGGCGCTGCTGATCGGCCGCGTGCTGGCGCGAGAGATGGATCTCTCGCCGGGCGACTACGTGACGCTCACGCGCCCGCAGGGAAGCCTGACGCCGTTTGGGCTCGCGCCGCGATTTCGTCGCTTCCGCATTGCCGGCGTATTCGAGAGCGGATTTTACCAGTACGACGAAAGCTGGGTGTTTACGACGCTCGCATCGGCGCAGTCGCTGGCGGGAATCGGCGACGTGGCGAGCCTGCTGGAAATTCGCGTGAAAAACCTGGACGACGTGAAGGCTATCGCGGATCGCCTGCTGCAGCGAGCGGGTCCCGGCTTCGTCGCCACAACCTGGATCGAGGAAAATCGAGCGCTCTTTCGCGCGATGAGCCTCGAAAAGCTGGTGACGGCGCTCTTCATCGGGCTAATCACGTTCGTGGCCGGGCTGAATATTCTGGTGGTGCTGACAATGACGGTGACGGATCGCGCGCGCGATATCGCCGTGCTGATGGCGATGGGCTCGCGACGCAGGCAGGTGCGGACGATTTTCGTGCTGCAAGGGCTTGTGGTGAGTGCGCTAGGAACGGCCGCCGGGCTGATCGCGGGTTATGTGTTTTCCTTCGTGGCGGATCGCTGGCGGCTGATTCCGATCAATCCCGAGGTGTACGGCATTCCGTACGTACCGTTTCATGCGAACGTGCTGGATGCCATCTGGATCACTGCGGCCGCGCTCGGCATCAGCATTGCCGCCACCATTATTCCCGCTCGATCCGCGGCGCGCGTGCTGCCCGTGGAGATTCTGCGCTTCGAATAGCAGTGCGGCGCGTCCGAAGGGATTTCGCTCGAACGCGCCGCACTCACATGCCTGCGCCGATCTGATCTAGCGATGGCCACCGTGGCCGTTGTCATGGCCGTTCCCATGGCCATTGCCATGACCATTGCCATGCGGTTTCTCGTTGCCTTTCCGCTGCTCGCCTCGGTTTCCGCGATTTTCGTTCGGCTGGCTGGGGCGCTGCCTCTCCTGCGGACGCGCCTCTGGCACGCGCCGATTCTCGTTGCGGTTATTGTGATTTTCTTCGCGCGCGGGCGGATGGAAGCCCTTGTTGTCGCGGCCATGGTTGAAGTCGCCCGGATGCGCGGTGCCGCCGAAGGGCGGGTGCCCATGATTTTCGGAATTGCGGAAAGAACGATCATGGCTCGCGACGTCGCGATGGTGCTCCTGCTCCGCCGTGGGGGCGAAATGCTGCTCGTGGCTGAAAGCCTCTTCCCGCCGCGATGGACGGAAGCGCAGTCCGCCCTCGCCGCCGTTGTAGCTCACGTGGTTCACATTTCTTACGACCACGGTGCGATTAAACGTGTTGTGAACCACGGCGACATTCACGTTGGTGACGGAACGATTATAGAAAAAAGTTCCGTGCCGCCATTCTCCGCCGGCGTAGCCGACGCCCGTGTAGCCGAAGCCGTAGTGGACGCCGCCGTAGAACCCCACGTGCGGGCCCCAGTAACCTGCGTGCCACACATAGACGCCATCGCCCCAGCCCCAGTATCCAGGGGTCCACAGGAAGCCGACGCGCGGAGGACGCACCCACGTCCCCGGCACCCAGTAATAATCATCGGAACTCCACGCCCAATAGCCGGGCGTCCAGATGTATCCCGGCCCGGGGCACATCGGCTGCGCGTACACCGGCAAGGCCGGCGGCGCCACTCGAACGGATATGCCTACGTGGATTTGCCCGAAGGACGGCCTGGGCATCGCCATCAGGACGAGCGCTGCAACCAATACATACAGGGAGCGGCGGACGTTTCGCATCGTGATCACCTCAATGGAAGTTTCCAACTCGACGTTTCGGGTCCGGAGATCGCAATAGATGAAATCGCGATGGCCTGTCCCGTTCGTCGGAGCACCGCGGCGTCGTCGCGGATGGGCTGGCAAGCATTGTCCGCGCGCCTTTTCAGCGCCACACCAAGAATAACCCATCGCATGGTGGAAAGTTGTGGGCGCGAGCGTGGGGTGTTCCTATCCGGCACGTGCGTACTCTCGCGATTAACACGCGGGAAACGCAGTTTGCGCCGCGGCAGGTATATCGCACCGTGATATAATCAGAGCAGGCGAATGATCCCTGCGAAGGCTGCTCGGCACGATAGCCGGTCCACGATTGAGCAATTGGCGCGATTTCGCTATCAGCTGCGGCAGTTCCTGCGATCGAGCGAAAAAAGGGCCCGGGCTGCCGGGGTGACGCCGCAGCAGCATCAATTGCTGCTCGGAGTGGCGGGGCACACAGGCCGAGGGTGGGCGACGATTTCAGAGCTGGCGGAGTTTCTCCAGGAGCGCCATAACTCGGTTGTTGGTTTGGTGGATCGGGCGCTGCGCCGGAACCTGGTGACAAAGCGGCATATGGCCGGCGACCTGCGCGCCGTGAGAGTGTCTCTCACGCCCCGGGGCCGGAGAATTCTGAAGCATCTCGCATCGTTTCATCGAAAGGAACTAGTTCGCTTGCAGAATCGCACGGGATTGAGAATGGTTTCCACGCGGTCCGCCGGCGCGGACGGGCGTGGGCCGGGAAGGCTGCTCTAGCGGAGCCATGGTGAAAAAGCCCTCCAAAATACTCGATCATCCGCTGCTGAAGAAATATACGGCGCTGCTTCATCAGGATCTTTCGGCCACGTATTCGCGCGATCTGCATAAGTGGCTGCTCGTAGCGCCGCTGATCGGCGTGTTTACGGGACTGTTGATTACGCTGATCGCGGAAGTCGTATTGCAGTGGACCTGGCCGGACGTTCGCGACTATTTGCTCGAGCATCCCTGGGCGATTATCCCGGTGGTGACTGGAGGATTCCTGATCGCCGGCCTGATCATGCAGTACTTCACGCCGGATCCGGACGAGCATTCCACCGAGGAAATTATCCGGTCGTATCACGAGCACCAGGGCGACGTGCAGATGCGCCCGCTCATCCCCAAGCTGCTGGCGGCTATCGCCACGGTCGGCCTGGGGGGAAGCGCCGCTCTGGAAGGGCCGAGCATTTACGGCGGCGGCGCGATTGGGTCATGGCTCTGGAAAAAAATGGGTCACGTGGGCCGATTCCGCCTTGCCCCGCGCGACCGCCGCATCATGCTGATCAGCGGAGCCGCGGCGGGAATGGCCGCGGTGTTCCGGGCGCCGCTCACGGGTCTCGTCTTCGCGCTGGAGATGCCTTACAAGGACGATCTAGCGCATGAGGCGCTCCTGCCCTCGCTCATCGCATCGGTCGTTTCTTATGCGACGCTGGCGTCGTTCCTGGGCGCCCAGCCGATTTTCAATTTCGAGTCGGGAAGCACCTTCCGTGGCAAGGACTTGCTGTGGTCGGCGCTTCTCGGCGTGATTTGCGGGCTGGTGGCGATGGCGTTTGACATCACCTTCCGGCGGGCGCGCACCTTTGCAATAAAGGCGACGGTGCCCCACTGGGTGAAGATGGTGATCGGCGGCGCGCTCACCGGCGTGTGCGGCGTCGTGTTTATTTCGATTTTTCACGGCAAGCTTATCCCGCTCGGGCCTAATTACGAAGCGGTGCCCGATATACTTCAGGTGTCGCACAGCTCGATCGAGCTGGTCGTGTTCGGGGTATTGAAGCTGGCCGCGACGCTCTTTTCGCTGGCCGTTGGCGGCGTCAGCGCGATGTTCGTGCCTCTGTTTCTCACAGGCGGCAGTTTTGGCGTGGCCTTCGCGCGCTCCATTGCTCATAGCCCCTCGCTTGATTTGTACGCCGCCGTCGGAATGGCTGCGTTTATCGCCGGCGGCTATAAGACGCCGCTGACGGCCGTGGTTTTCGTCGCCGAAGCGACAGGCGGCCACGCCTATATCGTGCCGACCCTGATCGGCGCGGCGGTAGCCTACGCGATTTCCGGCGAGGCATCCGTTTCCGGCGATCAGCGGCTGCACGAGAGCGTGAAGATCGAGGAGCTTCAGAAAATTGCCGTCCGCGACGTGATGCAGAAGCAAGTGTTTTTTGCCGAGGCCGCCTCGACCCTGCGCGCCTTCGCCGATAGTGTGCACGCGCACGATTTGCACACGGCTTATCCCGTCAAGGAAGGCGAGCAAGTGACGGGAGTGATCGCCATGCGATCCCTGGGCACGGTGCCCGTCGAAAAATGGGATAAGGTCACCGTGGGCGAAATTGCCGATCGGCGCGTCACGCGTGTTCGCGAGGATTGCGATCTGATGGAAGCCCTTCGCCTGCTGATGGCTCAGGGCGGCCAGCACATGGTGCTCGTGAACTCCGCTGCGGGTCAATTGGAGGGCGTGCTCACGAAATCCGATGTCCTCTCGGCGCTCAGTTCGCGAGCCACTACGGACGCCAGGCACCAGCACTAGCTCGTCTGCCCCGCCCGTCGTGCACCCGGCCAATGAAATTTGCCCCCAGGCCGGGCAAGTGGCGTGGCCTATTCCCGGTCGTGCTAGAATCGAATTGGGCCGCTTGGGCCCGGCATGCCAGAAAGGCCGCTTGCGGGCATACGGGATATGGCGGGGCACTATAAGGCAAACATCTGCAATCAAAGGGAATTAAATTCTCATCTAACGATTGTAGGCGCAAGCAAAATAAGGACATACGTTAGGCGGACTTCGGCATCTAAAGTGAAATAGGGTATCCGAGGGCGATGCAGATCGAAGCAAGCTCCGGCGCAATGATGGTCGCGGAAGGCTCCCGCTTTGGGGCTTTCGCCAGCCAGCCCGAGGTTGTGCGCGCCGAATCGCTCCGCAAGGTATTTCACTCCGGCCTGCAGGAAGTCGTCCCACTAGACGGCGTGAGCCTCTCGATCCTTCGCGGCGAACTCATCGCGATCATCGGCCCTTCCGGCAGCGGGAAAAGCACGTTGCTGCACCTGCTGGCCGCGCTGGACACCCCAACAAACGGTACAGTATACTTCGCCGGGAATTCGCTTTCATCGCTTGCGGAATCGGAGCTGGCGGAATATCGCAATTCGCGGATTGGCTTCGTGTGGCAGCGGCACCATCTGCTGCCGGATTTCACGGCGGCGGAAAACGTAGCGATGCCCCTGCTGGTCGGCGGGATGGCGCCGGGCCAGGCGCTCCGCACGGCCAAAGAGTGGCTTGGGGAAGTGGGATTGGCGAGTCGTTCGGAACAACGCGCGGGGCAGCTTTCCGGTGGGGAGCAGCAACGCGTGGCCATGGCGCGGGCCCTGGTGAAGGAACCGGCGCTGCTCCTGGCGGACGAGCCGACCGGCGACCTGGACGAGCAGAACGCGGAACACGTTTTCGACCTCATGCAGCGGCTCCATCGCTCTCACCGCCTCACTTCGGTTTTCGCAACGCATAACCTGGCACTGGCTCGCCGGGCGGACCGCGTGCTCGTTTTAGGCAGGGGCAAGCTCTCGCCGGAAGCGGAGGCGCCCGCGCCCAAATGGGCGAGCGACTCGAAGACTCTAGGGAACCTTGGGTGACCTGATGTTCGAACGTTATACAGAGAAGGCTCGGCGCGTCATCTTCTTCGCACGATACGAGGCGAGCCAGTACGGCAGCCCGAATATTGAGACCGAGCATTTGCTGCTCGGCCTGCTGCGCGAGGATAAGGCGCTGGCCAATCGCTTTCTGCGCGCGCACGGCACCATCGAATCCATCCGCAAGGAAATTGAGACGCGCATCACCGTGCGCGAGCGCATCTCCACTTCGGTGGAAGTGCCGCTCAGCCAGGAGTGCAAGCGCATTCTCAATTACGCGGCCGAGGAAGCCGAACGCCTGGGCCATAAGCACGTCGGAACCGAGCACCTGCTTTTGGGAGTCTTGCGGGAGGAGAAGTCCTTCGGCGCGGAGATTTTGCTCGAACGAGGCTTGCGTCTTTCCGCCGTGCGCGATGAATTGGCGCGCAGCACGGGAGAGAAGGTGCCTGTGAATCGTCCCAAGGAAGCGTCACTGCTTGCAGAATTCAGCCGCGACCTCACCCAGGCCGCGATGGAAGGGCAGCTCGATCCGCTGGTCGGCCGCGACCGCGAACTCGAGCGCGCGGTGCAGATTTTGTGCCGCCGCACGAAGAATAATCCCGTGCTGATCGGCGAACCCGGTGTGGGCAAGACGGCCATCGTCGAGGGGCTGGCGCAGCGCATCGCGGATGGCGACGTGCCGCCGTTTCTCGCCGATAAGCGCATTCTTTCGCTCGATCTTTCGCTGATCGTCGCCGGCACCAAGTATCGCGGCCAATTCGAAGAGCGCCTGAAAACCATCATGAAGGAATTGATGGAAAGCCAGAACGCCATCGTCTTCATTGACGAGCTGCACACGCTGGTGGGCGCCGGCTCCGCCGAGGGTTCGCTCGACGCAGCCAACATCCTGAAACCCGCGCTTTCCCGCGGCGAAATTCAGTGCATCGGCGCCACCACGCCCGGCGAATATCGCAAATCGGTCGAGAAGGATCGTTCGCTCGAGCGCCGTTTTCAATCCGTAAAGGTTTCCGCGCCGAATGAGGAAGAGGCGATTCGCGTGTTGCAGGGCGTCCGCGATCGCTATGAAAAATTCCACGCCGTCAGCTATACGGACGAGGCGATCCGCTACGCCGTGTATCTCTCGAATCGCTACATTCCAGACCGCTTTTTGCCGGATAAGGCGATTGACCTGCTGGACGAAGCCGGTGCGCGCGTGAAGCTGCGCCAGGCCATGCTGCCCGACGAAGTGGCGGACGTGCAGAAGCGCGTGAAGTTCATCACTCACCGCATGGAAACGGCCATCGCGAATCACGAATTCGAAAAGGCGCGCTTCTACTCGGAGGAAGAGCGCAAGGAAAAGGAGCATCTCCGCGCCCTGCGCGAAAAGCTGAAAATCGACGACTCCTCCACCGGAATCGTCAGCCGCGAGGATATCGAAGAAGTCGTCGCGCGCTGGACGGGCATCGCGGTCACCTCGATTAAGGAAGACGAGCAGCAGAAGCTGCTGCGCATCGAAGAGGAGTTGCACCGCCGCGTGATCAGCCAGGACAAGGCCATCACCGCGCTCGCTCGCGCCATTCGCCGCAGCCGCGCCGGCCTGAAGGCTCCGGGCCGTCCTGTGGGCTGCTTCTTGTTCCTCGGGCCGACCGGCGTGGGCAAGACGGAAGTGGCGCGCCGCCTTTCCGAATTTCTCTTCGGCAGCGAGAAATCCCTGGTCCGCTTCGATATGTCCGAATACATGGAGAAGCACTCCGTCTCGAAGCTGATCGGCGCGCCTCCGGGATATGTGGGCTACGAAGAGGGCGGCCAACTCACTGAGCGCGTCCGCCGCACTCCGTATTCCGTGATCTTGCTGGACGAGATCGAAAAGGCGCATCCGGACGTTTACAACATCCTCTTGCAAGTATTCGAGGATGGCCAGCTCACCGATGGCCTCGGCAATACCGTGGACTTCCGGAACACGATCATCATCCTGACGTCCAATATCGGCGCGCGGCAGTTGCAGAAGCAATCCGGGCTCGGTTTCCAGTCCGCGGACGGCACGTCCGTGGCAAAGAGCCAGGACGATATGGTGATGGGCGAGGTCAAGCGGGTCTTCAATCCAGAGTTCCTCAACCGGTTGGACGAAGTGATTCTGTTCAACTCGCTGACGGACGATGACTTGCTCCGCATCATTGATCTCCTCGTCGGCCAAATTAACGAGACCCTGGTGCACCGGCAGGTCCAGATCGCCATCACGCCGGAAGCGCGCCAGTGGATTCTCGAGAAGACGTGCAGCGACAGGAATTACGGCGCGCGGCCGCTCCGGCGCGCACTGCAGAAGTACATCGAAGACCCACTTTCGGAAGCTTTGATCCAGGGCGGCTTGCAGCGCCCCGCCACGCTCGAGATTTTTCTCGGCGGCGAGGGCCTGTCGTTCCGACCCCTTGTAGAAGCAACCCCAGTGGCCCACTAAGAATCCTACGCGCAAGCCGGACGGGAGCAGTCCGGCGGGGGAGCAAAAAAACTTGGGCGGGGAACTGCGGCCTTGAGCCAAACCGTGGCCGCGAGCGGGAAAACCTTTCTGCGCGTTTCTCAAATCCTCGCGTTGGTGTGCCTGGTTACCCCGCTCGTCGCCCCGATGTGCGCCGCACAGCAGCAATCCAGCGGGACGCAATCCGTGATTACCCGGATTGACTTTGTCGGCGAGCGCCGCATTCAAAGGGACACGATGATGGCCCGAATTTTTTCGCGCGCTGGCGACCCATACAATCCGGACGCCATTCATCGCGATTTCATCGCCCTCTGGAACACGGGATGGTTCTCCGATATTGAGGTCCGCGTGGAGAACGACCCAAAGCAGCCCAATGGCAAGATCGTCGTCTTTTACGTCACCGAGCGCCCCGTAATCCGAAAAATCGAGTACATCGGCGAAAAGTCGGTCACCGAGTCCGATATCCTGGATGCTTATAAGAAAACCCACGTGGACCTGCTGGTCGAGAACCGTTTCGACCCAACGGTGGTGAAGAAAGCGTCGGAGGTGATCAAGGCCCTGTTGGGCGCGCACGGGCACCAGTTCGCCACCGTGAAGCCCACCTACGAAATGAGCAAGGCGCAGGATTCCGTGAAGCTTGTGTTCCATATTGATGAGGGCCCGAAGGTTAAGGTAGGCAAGATCACGTTCTCCGGCAATCACGTCTTTTCCGATCGCCGCCTGCTCTTTTCGATGAAGGACGTGCGTCCCTACGGAGTCCCGCTCGGCTTCGCCTACATACCCGTTCTCAGCAAGACCTACAACGAGGATAGGCTCTACGAAGACCTGCAAACTGGAATCACGGAGCTCTACCAGGACCACGGATATATGAAGGTCAACGCGGACGTGGCCAGCCAAAAGACGGTGGACGTGATCCGCGCCGGCATTCCCGGGCCGTGGCCGTTGGTGGGCAAAGAGCATGGCAAGGCCACGAACATCGCAATCAAGATTGAAGAGGGCCCGCAATACCGCATGGGCAAGCTGATCCTCCGCAGTTCGGACCCGGATCAGGGGCTTGTCTTCTCGCAGGCGGTGCTCGAGCGCACCTTTCCGCTGAAGACGGGCGATATCTTCGACCGGAGCAAAGTCACGAAGGCCGTGCATGATTACGGAGATCTCTACGGCCTGCTGGGCTACATTGATTTCGTGGCCACGCCGATGCCCGAACTCGACGATGCGAATAAGGTTGTCAATCTCACTATGTCGTTCGCGCCCGGCACGCAATATTTCGTCCGGCGCATCACCTTTTCCGGAAACACCACGACTCGCGACAAGGTGATCCGCCGCGAGTTGCTGCTCGACGAAGGGCAAGTGTTCGACCGGCACCGCTGGGAATTGAGCATCCTTCGGCTGAACCAGCTGGGCTATTTCGAGGACCTCAAGCCCGAGGAAGCCGGAGACATCAAACGCAATCCCAAGACGGGCACCGTGGACATCAATCTGAAGGTGAAAGAAAAGAACAAGCAATCCATCAGCTTCACCGGCGGCGTCAGCGGGATCGCGGGGAGCTTCCTGGGCCTCTCCTATCAGACGAACAACTTCCTCGGTCTCGGAGAGACCCTCACGGCCTCAGCGCAGGTGGGGGACATTCAGACCAACATCGTCTTCGGCTTCACCGAGCCCTATCTTTTTGACCGCCCGCTCAGCACCGGCTTCACGATTTTTGCCAGCAAATTCGATTACAACACCGCGCGCCAGGAAGGGTTGCTGCTCGGCCAGCAGGTGGCCATCAATCCTGCCTTGCAGGAAAATTACAACCAGGACCAGAAGGGCTTCACGCTCAACGCAAGCTATCCGCCGAAGAAGCATCCCTTCGAGCGCTGGGGGCTCACCTATCAGTGGAGCACGAGCAACATTACGGCGTTCAGCCAATCGGCGCAGCTTCTCTTCGAGCTGACGCAATTCCGCAGCCTTGCTGGCCCTTCCGCGCTGAAGGGAATCCACTCGAGCAAGATCATTCCCACGTTCACCTACGACACGGTGAATAATCCTGTGAACCCCACCAAGGGAACGGAGTTTGTGTATTCGATGGGCCTCGAGGGCGGCCCGCTCCGCGGCAATACGAATTCCTTCAGCAATACGGCGGTCTTCGAGTATTTTCGTCCCAACTTTCATAAGCGCAACGTGATTGCCTTCAGGGTGCAGGCGGCGGACATCACCGGGTACGGCGGGGTGGACGTGGCGCCCTATAGCCGCTTCTATCTTGGCGGCGAAAGCGACGTGCGCGGCTACAATTACTTCACGATTTCGCCCTTTGCCGTGATTCCCAGCCTCACCAGCGTGCCGGTCGCGTATTTAGATCCCACGCGCCTGAACAACGGATCTCCGACCCCGGTGACTCTGCAAATCCCCATGCTGCAATATGTTCCCACCCGGCCCGGCGGCGATTTCCAGACGGTCTCGAATCTCGAGTACCGGATTCCGCTGATCGGTCCGCACCTCGAAATGGACTTTTTCAACGACTTCGCGATCAACGGCGCGTTGCGCCCTTCTCAGTTGAAGCTCGATCCTTCGGCCCTCGCGCAATTGCAGCAGGAGTTTCCGAACGCGCAGTTCCCGAACACGGTGATCCCATCGCACTTGCAATTGATCTCCGGCACGAATTTCACCCCGCACACCTCGGCCGGAATCCAGTTCCTGATTCAGCTCCCCATCGTGCAGGCGCCCTTCCGGATTTATTACGCCTACAATTATTTGCGATTGCGCGATACGATTTCCGCGCCTCCCGGGGCCTGGTATTTGAGCCCGGCGCAAATGGCTGCCCTGCCGCCCGGTGTGTATCAGACGGAAATTCTGCCGCAATTGCAGCAGGTGATTCAGGAGCAGACGCAGCGGATTCCCGCAAGCCTGCTTGAACCGAAGAGCGTGTTTCAGTTCACCGTGAGCCGTACGTTCTAGGAGCGGATGGAGACGATGGAAAGACGAAGTGGCGGAGGCGTTGTGAAATCGCTCAGACTCACGCTGGCGGCATGCGCCGCCCTGCTGTCCGTTGCCGCGGCGGGATGCGGATCGAACAAGACTTCGATTGCCGTCACGGTGCAGGACCCTAGCCAGCCCGCCGCCACTTCCATAACGGTCCTCGAAAACAGCACGAAGTTCTTCGCCGCGGGCGTCACCGGAACCTCCACGAACACGGTGAGCTGGTTTATCTGCCTTCCCTCCACCGTAGCGACGACCGAGCCGACGGATTGCACCCCGAACCTGGCGGGCTATGGCACGATCACGCAAACCGGCCTGTACACCGCACCCCCGACGAAGCCCGCGAGCAACAATTTTCTGATCATGGCTACCAGCACGGTTGACCCAGCCGTCTTTGGCGCGATTGGGGTCCAAATCACCTCAGGCATCACCGTCACTTTCTCCACGCCGACCACGATCTTGATGGCTACGCAGGAGACGTACCAGCTTGCCGCCACCGTGCGCGGCACCACGAACACGGCGCTCGTCTGGAGCGTGAATGGCGTCGCGAACGGCGACTCCACCAACGGCACGATTTCTTCATCCGGCCTCTACATGGCGCCCGCCATCGCCCCGGGCGGAGTCGTCAGCGTCACGGCAACCTCCGTGGCGGATTCCTCGGCCTCCGCGACGGCCAGGATTAACGTAACCACTTTGACTGACCCAACGGTAGCCTCGGTCGAGCCGGCCACCGTAGCTGCCGGTTCGGCGCAGCAGGTTGTTTACGTGCGAGGCGCGAATTTCCTGGATACGAGTTCGGTCGCGGTGCCTATCTCCGGGATTCTGACGCGCATACCCACCAGCTTCGTGGATGGCGCGACGCTACAGGCCACAATCCCGGCCGCCGCGCTGCAAAGCCCTGGAAACCTGCCGATTCAGGTGCAGGCGCAGAACAATAATCTTTCCTCGACGTCCGCGAACCTCGCGGTCGCGGCGGTTCGGCCGGCGCTGCTCTCGATGGCCCCTCGCGCGATATCGCAATCCGCGGGCGGCGCGGGACTCAGCTTGAGCCTTGCCGGCGGCTTCTTCTCGCCGGGCACCACCGCTTCCTTCAATGGATCCGCCACGGGCGTGACCACTTCGCTCGGCAGCAGCCGACAGATGTCCGTCGGAGTTCCGGCGGGGGCCTTCGCGAATCCCGGCCTTTATCCACTCGTGATTCAGAACACGGCGGCTGCCACCGCAGGCATCCCTTCGATGGCTGGCCTGAACCTTACGGTCACGCCGAACCCCGGCTCGATTCCCGGCAGCGCGATTGCCACGGTCGCCGTGGGCGCGAATTCCTCCTCGGTTGCAATGGACCGGGTAGACGGCGTCGCGGTCGTCGCTAATAAGAACACCGGTGCGAATAGCGACGGCAGCGTCTCCGTAATCAGCCTGGCCACCAACGCCGTGGTGAACACCTATCCCACGAATGGCAATAATCCCACCAGCGTTGCCGTGGACGACCTGCTGCCCGCTCCCCTGGCCATCGTCGTGAATAGCACGGACCAGACGGTCTCCGGCATCAACCTCTCCACCGGGGCAGTGACCACACTTTCCATCGCCGTTGGCACGGGCGCGAACGGCACGCCGATCCTTCCCTATTCCGTCGGCGTGAACCCGCTCACGCATCGCGCCATCGTCGCCTATCAGAATTCGAACCAGGCCACCATTCTGGACACCTCCACCGGCGTCCCGGTCCTCGTTGGCAAGCCCGGCTCGCTCGGCGGCACGCTCACGCAGTACAGCACCGGCTTCACCCCGTCCGTCGCCGTGGATTCGCGCCTGAATTGGGCCGTCATCACGCCCGGCGGCGCCGGCGCCGTGGATATCGTTGATCTCGGGCGCAATGCCACGCCCGGCGGATTGCCCGCGCGAAACCCGGTGGTTGTCGGCGTCCTCTTCGTAGGAAGTTCGCTCACTGTGCAAGGCGTTGGCCTGGACCCCATTAATCATCAGGTGCTTTTTACGGACAGCAATCCCCCCGGCGCGCGGGATACGAACCTCACCGCGTTCAGCCTTCTCGATCAGTCCGTCCAGCCGATCACGTTCACCAGCGGCGGCCAGGCGTTTACGGAGGCCGGATTCGTCGCCTCGGCGATCAATCCGCTCACCGGCGTCGGAGTCGCCGTAAATCAGCTCAACAATATTGCCGCCGTCGTGGATATGCACACGGGCAACGTGCTCTCGCCGGCCATTTCAGTCGGGAGTTCCCCCGTCGCCGTCGCCGTAGACCCGGCAAGCGACGAAGCCGTCGTCGCCAATGGCGACGGCACAGCCTCCGTTTTGTCGCTCGGCCCTGCGGTGAACCCGCTGCAAATCGTCGAGACCAGCCCGGACATGACTCTCACCTCGAGCGGTGCGCTCTCGCTGGCAATCATCGGCTCGGGCTTTACGGGCACGTCGCAGGTGCTTCTTGATGGAGCCCCCGTCACCGTCTCCTCCGTCTCGGCCAATGGACGCGAGATTCTCGCCAGCGTCCCCGCAGGCGGCGCAGCCAACCTGCTCGCCGCACCGCGCCGCTTCCTCGTGCAGGTGCAGACCGGCGCGGCCGTCTCGAATCTCTCGGACCTCTCCGTAATCCAGGCCGTGCCCGTCGGAAAGTCTCCCGTGGGCGTCGCCGTGGATACGGACCGCGACCTCGCCGTGGTCACCAACTCCGGCGATAACACAGTCTCTCTCGTCGCGCTCACCAGCGCGCAGACCGGCGCGGTTGGCGCGATTGCCACGCAACCCGTCGGCGCCAATCCGCAGGGCGTCGCGATTTATCCGCTCGGCGGCCTGGCCGTTGTCGCCAATCACGACGGCAACAGCGTCTCCATCGTGGACGACAATTTTATTTCCGGCTCGCAGCTCAATGGCCCGTACGATGTCCCTCTCTGCGCATTGTCGCCAGGCAGCGTCTCCGGCTGCACCGGCCCCACCGGAGTTGCCGTGGACGGGCTGAAGGGCACCGCCGTCGTCACCAACAGCACGTCGAACAACCTCAGCTTCATCACGCTTCCGGCGGACAGCAGCTCCACCGCATCGCTCGGCTCCAGCCCCGCCGTGGATGCCTTTCCGAACGCCGTCGCCATTGATCCGAATCCCCAGTTGAATCTCGCTGCCGTCGCGGCCGCCTCATCCTTCAGCACGTCCATCGGCCCTGCGAGCCTGGTGGATTTCGTCAGCCTCGGCTCAGCGGTAGCGCCCCCGCGCGATCCTGGCTTCGAGCTTCCCACCGGCATCGTCTTCGATCCGCTGAACCAGATGTTCCTGGTCGCGAATAGCTTGCAGAATCAGGTGGTTATCGTGGACCCGGCCACCGGCGTCAACACGCCAGTGCCCGTCGGCATCAATCCCACTTCGCTCGACTACAACTACCAGACCGGCACGCTCGTCACCGCCAACACCTCGAGCAACACCGTCTCTGTCATCCAGTACATGTGCGCGCCCAATGGCAGCGGGGCTTTCATCTCGTGCCCGGCGCCCAGCGTGCAAGCCATCTTGCCGCTGGCGGGCTCGCAGCAATTCTCCATCGCGGTAGACCCGCGCCTCAACCTCGCCGTGCTGGCCGATCAGCCCGATAATCAGGTCCTGCTGGTGCCGCTGCCATACTAGCTGTCGCCGCCCCTCGGCGCTTCGGCTGAGCCAACCCGCGCGCCTGCCACGCGCATCCCATGTTACCGCCGGAAGGAATAGCGGCCGCTCCCCCGAGCGGCCATTCGTTTGGCCGCCGGAAATCGCGGAAAATTGATTGACCGCTTTATCTGGGCGTGGCTATAATCCCCGGTTCGTACCGAGCCGTTTTTCGAAAGAAGGAGTCAGAATGAAGACCCGATTGGCGATTTCAACCTTTGCCATGCTGCTCATGGCCACACCCGCGGTATGGGCGCAGGGCGCCGCCACGCACGCAGCCGATCCACCGTTGAAGGTGGGCGTCATCAGCATGCAGTCCGCGATCAGCGGCACGGCGGAGGGCAAGCAGCAGATCGCCCAGTTGCAATCGCAGTTTGCATCGCGCCAGGCGGAGATCGCGGGCCTCCAGAAGCAGATGCAGGATCTGCAGACCAAAATTCAGTCGTTAAGCAACACTGCCTCGGAAGACGAGAAGCTCAACATGCAGTCCCAGCTACAGACCCTGAACCGCACCGCCACGCGCAAGAATCAGGATTTGCAGGACGACGAGAACGAGGCCGAGCAGGAGATGCTCAATCGCATCGGCCGCAAAATGCTGGACGTCCTCAATAAGTATGCCGGCCAGAACGGCTATGCCGTCATTCTCGACAACGACCAGCTCACCCAGCAGATTCCGATGGTTCTGTTCCGCGCCGACCAGGTTGACGTCACCCAGGAAATCGTCCATCTCTACGATCAGACCTATCCGGTGAAGGCGGCGGCGACCACGCCCAAGCCCGCTCCGAAGCCCGCCCCCAAACCGCAGCGTTAAAGCGGTTCGCGGCCCGTCTCGGCAACGCTCTGTAGCACAAGGGCCTCTCCTCGGAGAGGCCCTTTTTGCTCCGGTTCTCAGGCGCCAAACCCGGCCTTGCCTTTTTCGGCGGAATGAAATTATACTGAATTGCTTCCAGATAGGTCGCACGAACCAGTGGGCGCAAGCCCACTTTTTTGTTGGGCCGAGAAGCTCGGAGCAGTCGGCGGCCGGGGCTCGAAGCTGAGGTTGTCGCTACACGAAATGGACTTGGAACGGATCCGAGAGGCGGCGCAGCGGGTCGCCCATTCGCAGGGGCTCGAGATCTTCGATGTCGAATGGAAGATCGGCAAGCAGCGGCTCCTGCGGGTTTATATAGATAGGGTGCCGCCGCCGGGAAGCCCCGGCGAGGGCATTGGAATCAGCCATAAGGATTGCGAGCGCGTCAGCGAGCAGCTCAGCGTAATCCTCGATGTAGAAGACTTGGTTCCCGGCCCCCCGTACACGCTCGAGGTAAGCTCGCCGGGCCTCGACCGCAAGCTGCTGAAGCCCGCGGATTACGAACGCTTCGCGGGGCGGCTCGCGAAGCTCTGGCTCAGCGAGCCGGTCGAGAATCGGAATTATCTCGAGGGCCGTCTGGCCGGCTATGCAGGCGAAGCGGTTCGGTTGGCGTTGCAGGGCAAGGAAGTGGCCGTGCCCTTTGCCGCGATACGCAAAGCGAATTTGGTGGTCGAGATCTAGGGAGAATTGCAGATGGCGAGTCTGCTGTACCAGACAATCGAGCAGATCAGCCGGGAGAAGCACATCGAACCGGATGTGATCGTCGCCGCAATCGAAGACGCGATGGTCGTCGCGGCGCGCAAGTATTACCGCACCGAAGAAGACTTGCGCTCCAAGTTCAATCCGGAAACCGGCCAGGTGGACGTGTTTGCAGTCCGCAAGGTGGTCGAAGAAGCGGCCGATCCCCTCCATGAAGTTTCGCTCGCCGAAGCCCGCAAGCAGAGTCCCGAGATCGAAATCGGCGCGGAAGTCACCGAGCCCAAGCCCACCACTGTGCTGGGCAGAATCGCCGCGCAAACCGCGAAGCAAGTTATTTTGCAGAAGGTGCGCGAGGCCGAGCGCGACACGATCTACAACGAATACCACACCCGCGTCGGCGAGATGCTCAATAGCGTCATGAAGCGCGCCGAAGGCCCGGACCTTATCGTGGACCTCGGCAGAACCGAAGCCCGGCTGCCCAAGCGCGAGCAATCCCGCCTCGAGACCTACAACGTCGGTGATCGCCTGCGTGTCACCATTCGCGCCGTGGATCGCGCCTCGAAGGGGCCTCAGGTCGTCGTCTCTCGCGCCGATCCCGCCCTGGTGCAGCGCCTTTTTGAAATGGAAGTGCCCGAAATTTACGATGGCACCGTCCAGATCCGTGCCGTCGCCCGCGAAGCGGGGGAGCGCACCAAAATCGCGGTCGAAAGCCGCGATAAGGACGTGGACCCGGTCGGCGCCTGCGTCGGCATGAAGGGCATGCGCGTCCAATCCATCATTCGCGAGTTGCGCGGCGAAAAAATAGACATTATTCCGTACAGCGAGGAAACGATCGCCTTCGCGCAGAAGGCCCTCAGCCCCGCCAAGGTCACCCGTGTGCAGCTCGTGGATTCGGAGGAGAAGCGCCTCGAGGTGATCGTCGAGGATACGCAGCTTTCCCTCGCCATCGGCAAAAAGGGGCAGAACGTTCGCCTCGCCAGCAAGCTGATCGGCTGGAACATTGATATTAAGAGCGAAGAAGAAAAGCGCCGCGAAATCGAGGCGCAGATGGCCGCCCTCACCGCCCCGGGCACCGCGTTATCCGAACTTGCCGGCGTGGGACCCAAAACCATCGAGAAGCTCGAAGCGGCCGGTATCATCTCCATCGAAAAGCTCGCGGATATGACGCCCGAACAACTTGTGGAAATCCCCGGCATCGGCGAAAAGATGGTCGAAAAGATTCATCAGTCCGTCGCCGCGTATTTCGAAGCCTTGGAATCGCAGCCCCCTGCCGCCCCGGTGGAACCGGAAGCAGCGGGCGCGGCGGCCGAGGTCGCGGAAGGCGAGCCCACGGCCGAAGCCGCTCCGGAAGCGGAAGCCGCCGCCGAGGAGGCCCAACCGGAAGCCGCCATCGGAAATCTTGAAGAACCAGCCGGCCAGGCCGAGCCTGCCGAGGAAAAAACGGAAGGCTCCGCATCCGAAACGGGGACCGAAAATCAGGAAGCTTCGGAGTAACCGGAGTTTGAAAGAAAGGTGTAATGGCTGAATCCAATCAAATCCGCATCAATGAGCTGGCGCGGGAACTCGAAGTCAAAGCCAAGGTTTTGATCGAGTACCTGCCGGAAATCGGCGTCACGGAGAAGAAGACGCATTCCAGCTCGCTCGATATTGAACACGCCGAATTGGCGCGGAAGCATTTTCGTGAATTGGCCGATCGTGAAGCGGCGGAAGAAGCCGCGAAATCGGCCGCCAAGGCAAGGCCGTCGCGCGCCGCCGCCCCGGCGCCAAGGCCCGCTCCTTCGGCCCCGCAGTCGGCTCCCGTCACCGCGTCGAGCGCGCCTTCGCCAAAGCCGCCGGTCGTGCCGCCCGCTTCGCCCGCCGCTTCTGCGGCTCCTGTTCCGCGTCCGAGTCCTTCTGCCACTCGGCCTGCCGTCGCTGCGCCGTCGGCGCCTGCGCCCGCAGCGCCTGCCACAGCCCCCGGATCGCAAGCCGCAAGGCCCGCCACGCCGCCATCAGCACCCGCGCGCGTGCCCGCTCCTGCTGCCCCGCCAGCCGCTCGCCCCGGCGTCGCCCCTGGCCAGCCTGGACAGCCAAGACCACCCATGGCGCAGCGCCCCGCGGCCGCGGGGCCGTCTGGAGCGCCCGGTTCGCAGCAAGGCGGTCCCAGACCGGCAGGCGTTCCGCCGTCGGGTCAGCGTCCGCCTGTGCGCCCCGGTTTTCCGCCGAGTTCTGGTCAACCGCGCCCCGGCGCACCTTCGGGTTTTTCTGCACGCCCAGGCGCCCCCGGACAGGCTCGTCCAGGCGGCCCGCCGCGCCCCGGCGGCCCCCCATCTCGCTTTCCCGCTCGCCCCGGAGGGCGCCCAGGACAGGGCCCAATGGGAGGTCAGCGCCCCGGAGGACCTGGAGCTGGCATACCGAAAGCCGAGCCGGGAAAGCCCCTATACGTCAGAAAAACCTCCGCGCCCGCGCGTGGCCGCCCGCTGATCGAGAAGCGTTATGCCGAAGGTGAGCGTAAACTGCATCCCGTTCGTTCTCGCGGCGCTGCGGGATCTGGTCGTAGCGTGCAAGCCGAGCCTGTCGCGCCCATCCAGCGTGAGCCGCGCAACGTCACCGTCACCGAGGGAATCACCGTCCGCGAATTGGCGGAAAAGCTCGATATCCGCGCCAAGGAACTGTTGAAGGTGCTGCTCGATCGCGGCATCTTCGCCAGCATCAATCAGGCCCTCGACGCGGCTACGGCCACCAACCTCGCCGAATCCTTCAATGGAATCGTGCAGGTCGTCACCTTCGAAGAGCAACTCGTCCAGGAAGAGAAGGTCAAGGAGGAGCGCACCGGCAATCTCCAGCCACGCGCCCCGGTCGTCACCGTCATGGGTCACGTAGATCATGGCAAGACGAGCCTCCTCGATTCGATTCGCTCCACCGAAGTGGCCGCCGGCGAGGCGGGCGGAATCACGCAGCATATTGGCGCTTATCAGACTCGCGTGGATTCGCGCCGCATCGTCTTCATTGATACGCCGGGCCACGAAGCCTTCACGCGCATGCGTGCGCGCGGCGCCAAGGTCACCGATCTTGTCGTGCTCGTCGTCGCTGCCGATGACGGCGTAATGCCGCAGACCGAAGAGGCGATCTCGCATGCCCGCGCCGCGGGTGTGCCCATCGTTGTTGCCGTCAACAAAGTGGATAAGCCGGACGCGCAGCCCGAGCGCGTGAAGCGCCAGCTCGCCGATCGCGGCTTGATGCCGGAGGAATGGGGCGGCGATACCGTGATGGTGGAGGTCTCCGCCAAGACCAAAGCCAATCTCCCGCGCCTGCTCGAGATGATTTTGCTCGTCGGCGATCTCCGCGAACTTCGCGCTGATCCCGACGCCCCCGCCAGCGGCGTAGTCCTCGAATCGCGCGTGGATAAAGGCCGCGGCCCCGTAGCTACGGTTCTCGTCCAGAATGGCACGCTGCACGTCGGCGATGTCTTCATCGTCGGCGCCGTGTACGGAAAAGTTCGCGCCATGTTTGACGATCGCGGCCAGCCCATCAAGCAGGCCGATCCCGCGACGCCCGTCGAAGTCCTGGGCTTGCAGGGCGTCCCTGAAGCGGGCGACCAGTTCCAGGTTGCCGATGAAGCCAAGGCTCGCCACATCGTCGAATATCGCCAGACCAAGCAGCGCGAGGCTTCGCTGGCCAAGACGGCGTCCTCCGGCCGCCTTACCCTCGATCAGCTTCACGAGCATCTCCGCGCGGGCGAGGTGAAGGAATTGCCCGTCGTCGTCAAGGCGGACGTGCAGGGCTCGGTCGAAGTGCTCAGCGAAATGCTGCCGAAGCTTTCGAACGACGAAGTGCGGCTCAAGGTGATTCACGCCAGCGTCGGCGCCGTCACGGAGACGGACGTGCTCCTCGCCTCGGCCTCGAATGCCATCGTCGTCGCCTTCAACGTGCGCCCCGAACGCAAGGCTACCGAGCTCGCGCAGCGCGAAAATGTGGATATTCGCACCCACACCATCATCTATGAGCTTCGCGACGAGTTGCAGAAGGCCGTCGCGGGTTTGCTCGCACCCGTCATCAAGGAAACCTATCTTGGTCGCGCCGAAGTGCGCGACACTTTCCGCGTCAAGGGCGTCGGCATGATTGCCGGCTGCTCGGTGCAGGATGGAATCCTGAAGCGCGATGCGGATGTTCGCGTCCTGCGCGACAACGTGGTGATTTATACCGGCCGGATCATTTCGCTGCGCCGCTTCAAGGAAGATGCCAATGAAGTGCGCGCCGGATTCGAATGCGGCGCCGGCATCTCGAACTTCAACGATGTGAAGGTCGGCGATGTCCTCGAATGCTTCCGCATCGAGAAAACCCAGCCGATTGAGGTCATGAACCCAGGGCCGCGCGGCCGCACCGACGTTGCCGAAGCTCGCCGCGGCTAATTCCCCGCGCTCGTCTCCCAGCAAGTGGCCGCCGGCAAGTGGCCGCGGAATGTCTGTCCGCGGCCTTGCTCGGGGCGGCGTCACCGGGAAAGCGCGTGAGGGCGCAAATGCCGATCGGTTTGCTCACGTTGGAAATTCATATTGCCGATGCGCAATCGCTGAAGGATAAGCGGCAGGTGCTGCGCAGCTTGAAGGACCGTCTGCGCGCCCATTTCAACGTCGCCGTCGCCGAGCTTGACTTTCAGGACCTGTGGCAGCGCTCCCGCGTCGGAGTTGTCGGCATTTCGGGCGACGCCGCGCATTTGGAAGAATCGTTGCGGCAGATCGCCGCCGAATCCGAGCGTATTCTGGGTCGCGATCTGGTCTCGCAGGAAATCGAATATTTCGAGGATGGCGCATGACGGTTGGCGGGCACCGCTCCGAGCGCGTGGCGGAGGAAATTCATAACGAAATCGCGCTGATGCTGGCCGGCGAACTCAAGGATCCGCGCCTCGCCGTGCCTCTCAACCTCACCGAAGTGCGGCTCTCGCCAGACATGCGTACCGTTCGCGTCTTCATTCAGATCGAGGCCCCGGAAGCGGAGCGAGCGGAGGTCCTCGAAGGATTGAAGGCCGCTTCGGGCTACATTCGGCACGAGCTGGTCGAGCGACTCCACTTGCGCCGTGCCCCCGATGTCTATTTCATCGCGGACCAATCCGAGGAATACGGCCAGCACATTGACGAGCTTCTGCGAAAGGTGAAACGGCCGGATAGCCCCTAGCCCCGCCGCCGCCGAACTCATGCCGCGCACCCCACAACCTGCCCCCTTCGATGGAATCCTCGTCGTAGATAAGCCGCGGGGCCGCACCTCCCACGACGTTGTCGAAGCCGTTCGCCGCCTGGTCGGCTTCCGCCAGATCGGCCACCTCGGCACTCTCGATCCGCTTGCCACCGGAGTACTCGTCCTCGCCCTCGGCCGCGCCACGCGCCTCGCCCGCTTTTACGCCAGCCGCCGCAAGCGCTACGAATTCGCCGTTCGCTTCGGCTTCTGCACCGATACCTACGACGCCGATGGCGAGCCGCTCGGCCCCGACGCCGCGCCGCAGCTTGATCCCGCGCACATCGAAGCCCTCGCCGCCCGCTTCGTCGGCAAAATTCAGCAGACGCCGCCTTCATTCTCCGCGAAAAAAATTCACGGCCGCCCCGCCCACGAACTCGCGCGCAAGCACAAGCCCGTGCATCTCGATCCCGTCGAAGTGGAAATTTACGATTTGCGCCTCGCGTCCGTCGAAGGCCCCCTCGCGCGCTTCGCCATCGAATGCGGCGCGGGCACGTACATCCGCTCGCTCGCGCAGGATTTAGGCGCGCTCCAAGGCTCCGGCGCGCATCTGGCGCAGATCGCCCGCACCGCCGTCGGCGAATTCACCCTCGATCGCGCCGTCCCGCTCGACGAGCTCGAATCCGGCGCCCGCGCCGGCCGCATCGCCGACCGCGTGATTCGCCTCGAAAATCTTCTCGGCGAACTTCCGCGCGCCTCCGTCCTGCCCATCGTCGAAAAGCGCGTCCGCCACGGCGCAAAATTCACGCTCCCGCTCGCGCAGATTCAGCCCGGCCACGCCACCGCCGCGCAAGGCGCGCCCGCGCAGCTCGATTCCGGCGATTGGAAGCCCGCGCGCCTTCGCGTCTTCAATCAACACGGCCAGTTGATCGCCATCGCCGAGCCCATCGTCCCGCGAACGTACCAACCCGTGCTCGTCCTCGAACCCGCGCCCTAAATTTTTCCGCCGTGCACGCCGCGCATGCCTCGCGCCCGTAAAATTATTCTTGCGTGCGAAGCGCAAACGCGCGTACATTTCAGTTGCGCGGCGCCGAAAACGCAGCGCACCATGCGCTCGGCGCGAAGGATCGCACGAACTTGAGCAGCCACGGCACGCACGGCAGTCACAATGGTCACGCGCCTTCCGCTCCGCCCGTCCTTCTCTCGATTGCCGGCTTCGATCCTTCCTGCGGCGCCGGCATCGCCGCCGATCTGAAGACGTTCGCCGCCCACAATTGTTACGGCGTCGCCGCCATCACCGCGCTCACCGTGCAATCCACCCAAGGCGTGCGCGACGTTCATCCCACTCCCTCCGCCGTCCTCCGCGCGCAGCTCGACGCACTCGCGCAAGACGTTCCCATCGCCGCCGTAAAGGTCGGCATGCTCGCCAATCGCGCCAATGCCGCCGCCGTCGCCGAATTTCTCGATAGCAACAATTTCGTGCACGTCGTGCTCGATCCCGTTTCGCGCCCCACCGCTGGCAACGCCGAATTGCTCGACGCCCCCGGCCTGAAATTCGTCCGCGACGAATTGCTTCGCCGCTCCACCGTCCTTACGCCGAATATCCCCGAGGCCGAATTTCTCACCGGCCTCGAGGTCAAGGACGTCAACGGCATGAAAGCCGCCGCGCAGAAGCTCGTCGAAATGGGCGCGCGCGCCGTCATCGTCACCGGCGGCCATCTCGAGAAGCCCACCGACGTTCTCTGCGAGGGCTCCGAGGTTCTCACCTTCGGCGGCGACCACGTCCGCAGCCCCAATACCCACGGCTCCGGCTGCACTTTTTCCTCCGCCATCGCCGCGCAGCTCGCCGGCGGCCTCGCCCTGCGCCAAGCCGTCATCCTCGCGAAGGCCTACGTTACGAAAGCGATCGAGAAGTCATTCCAGGTAGGCAAGGGCGCGGGCCCTTTGAACCAGCTCTTCCGCTTTTATCAGGAGCCGCCCGCGCGCGGCGTCCACGAAGTTCCGCAGCACGGAATGCATCCCGCCGCCGAACCCGCCACTCACTAACGCTGATTCCGCAATCGAATTCCGCGCCTCACAAAAAATAATTCGCCGATTTGTCGCCCGCCGGCTCGCCCCATTCCGGCAATTCGCGCCGCCCCAGCAGCGCCTCCGCGGCCCACGCGCCCAGATACGACGAAAGCGCCACGCCGTGTCCCGCAAACGCGCCCAGCACAATCGCATTTGCGCTCGCCGCGTGCCGTGCAAACGCCGGCCGCCACGATTCCTGAAACAATATCGGCCCGCCCCAGCGATGCGTCGTTCGCACGCCACGCAGCGCCGGATGCAGCTGCTGCACTCGCTGCTCCATCGCCGAAAAAAGCCGCGCCGCCTCCGTCGCCGTCACGTCCACCGCCTCCAGGTCGCCCGATTCCGGCGGCCGCACCAGCCCCGCGCCCCACACAATCGAATTATCGCCGCACGCGCGCCCCCAAAGGTACGGCAGGTCCGCCGTGTAGAACGGTTTTCTCTCGCCCAACCCGATCGCCGCCATCGCTTCGTCGCTCAGCGGATCGGTCGCAATCGCCAGCGTCAGCCGCGGATGCGATCCCGCGGCCAGCCCGCTCATCGGCAGCGAAAGCGCGTTCGTAGCAAACAGAATTTTCCCGGCGCTCACTTTCCCCAGCGCCGCGTCTCCCCGCGTCAATTCCAATTCCGGCCGCTCGCCCCATCGCACCGCGCTCACGCGCGCATGTTCGAAAATCGCCGCGCCTCGCCCCTGCGCCGCGCGGCCCAGCCCGCTGATCAGCTTCCCGGGATCAATCGTCCCGCCGGGAACTTCGCCCGTCACCCGCAGCGTGCCCGAATCGTTCCATTCGATGGGCGACCGCTCCTCGCCCTTCGTGCGCGCAATCTCCCATGCCCCCGGCAGCCGCAAATCGCATTCCACTCGCAACTCGCGCAGAATTCCCGCGAAGCCATCGAGCGCGTCGCCCAGCCCCGGCAAGTCTCCCGCTGCGGTTTCCGCCAGCGCCATTCCGCCGGTGCGCCCGCTCGCGCCCGCGCCGATTTGCCCCGCCTCGAACACCGCCACGGACTTTTCCGCATCGAGCGTCCGCAGCCACGCCGCCGCCGCGAGCCCCGTAAATCCCGCGCCCACCACCGCAAAATCCACGCGCTCCGGAATCGGCGCCGCCGCCGGAGAAAAATCTATCCGCCAGGGCGGCTCGCCCCAGTGATGCTGCGGCTTTGGCGTTGGCATGATTGAAAACCTCGGGCGGGAACCTGCCGGCGAGCGCCTGGCGCGGAGCGATTCGCCGGTCCGGCGAGGATCGGCGTCCTCGGGCGAGCCCTGTTAGCCCGCCGGAGGATCTCTCTTTCGTCAAACTGACCCGCTGCCAGGCACGCGGTTCGAGAGCGGCCTTACAGTACGCTTTCCGTCCAGTTCTCCAGCGTGTGCTTCACTTTTCCCATGAACTGGTGCGCCACCGCGCCATCCACGCACCGATGATCGTAGGATAGCGTCAAATACACCATCGAGCGAATCGCGATCGCGTCGTCCACCACCACCGGCCTCTTCTCGATCGCGCCCAGCCCCAGAATCGCCACGTTCGGCTGATTGATCACGGGCAATCCGAAAAGCCCGCCGAAGACGCCCGGATTCGTAATCGAAAATGTGCTTTCCGCCACTTCCTCCGGCTTCAGCTTTTTCGACCGCGCCCGCTCCGCCAGGTCGTTCACCGCCCGCGCCAGCCCCAGGAAATTCTTCTCCTCGGCGTTCTTGATCACCGGCACGATCAGCCCCCAATCCAGCGCCACCGCGATTCCGATGTTGCATTCCTTGTGCAGCACGATATTCGTTCCGTCCACTGACGCGTTCACCGTCGGAAACGCCCGCAGCCCCTCCACCGCCGCGCGAATGAAGAAGGGCATGAACGTCAGCTTTGTTCCCGCCGTCTGTTCGAATTTTTCCTTCGATTTGGCCCGCAGCGACGCAATCCCGCTCACGTTCACTTCTTCCACCGAGTAGACGTGCGGAGAGACGCGCTTCGATAGCACCATGTGCTCCGCGATGCGCTGCCGCATCACGGACATCGGCTGCACCTCGTACTGCCCGAAATACATCTTCTCGCGCGGCACCGCCGTCTCCATCGTTGCCGAAGCCGCCGCGCCGCCGGCCGCGGGCGCCGCGCCTGCTCGTGCCGCCGCGGGCGCCGCTGCCGTGCCCTGCGCACCGCCGCCCTCTACCGCCGCCAAAATGTCTCGCTTGCTGATTCGTCCGCCCGCGCCGGTTCCCGGCACCTGCGTCAGGTCCACGCTGTTCTCTTTGGCGATCTTGCGCACCAGCGGGGAGCTGCGAATCTTTTCGCCCGTAGCCGATGCCGCCGCCGCGGGCCGCGGCGCCCCTGCGCCAGAGGACGCTGACGCTGCTGCCGGCGCAGCCGGTCGCGGCGCCTCCGGCCGTGCCGCAGACGCCGGCGGTGCAGGCCTCGCCGCTTCCTGTTTCGCCGGCGCAGGCGCTGGCGCTGCCGAGGCCGGCCGGGCGCCGCTTGCCGCACCGGCGCCGTCCGCGTCAATCACGGCCACCACCGTCTGTATCGGCACCGTCTGCCCTTCGTTCACTTTGATTTCCTTCAGCACGCCTGCCGAAGGCGACGGAATCTCCGCGTCCACCTTGTCCGTGGAAATCTCGAAGAGCGGCTCATCCCGCTCGATCTTGTCCCCCGGCTTCTTCAGCCATTTCGTGATCGTCCCTTCGAAAATGCTTTCCCCCATCTGGGGCATGATGACGTCAACAGCCATTTGTCGTCTCCTATGACTCCGAACTCAGCACGCTTCTCGTTGCCGAGGCTCCTCGTTCAGCGTCCGCTAAATATGTGTCATTCTGAGGAGGAGCAGCTCGATTTTCGCGCCCGCCGCTCCTCGCGCGCGTCTTTCTGAACGCATCGGGCGAGCCTGCCGGCCGTTCGCTGGAGGGCCTGCCGGCCGCAGGCGGCGATACCCGGCCCGGCCGGTTCTGCCGCGAAGAATCTCAGCCACAAATCCTTGGCGCATCCGTCCACTCTTCGCCACTCCTGGCGCACGGCGGGCCCTCTGCCTTGCGGGAAAATCCATCGCCACCCGGTGCCGGCCATAACCGTGGGGGCACAGCATGCTGTGCCCGGGTTCGCTGCCAGCCGCAAATTCTCCGCGCAAGCCTTGTCCCCTCGCCGGCCACTACGCCGCGCTCAAGCACTCCTCGTGCCACACGCCAGGAATCCCTTCCAACGTGTAAATCTCATCCCCGCCGTGAAAGAAATTGACGCTCTTCACGCGCGCCACGCGCCCTGCGTACTCCAATTGCTCCGGCTCGAGCTCGTTATGATACTGGCCGGCCTCCATAAAACTTTCCAGGAACGCGCGATCCGCCACGCGAACCTGCGTGCCAGCCTCGAACTCCGCCACGTTCAGACCCTTTGTTTTTCCCAAGGCGCACCACCTGCTTTCGTTGGCCCGTCAGCGGTCATTCCCGCCCCAGGCATCGCTGTCTCGCGCAGAAAAGACTTTGAATCACTTCCACTCGCATCCGCCCCGCACCAACCACCTCCGCACTGCCTGCCCCGCACCGCGGCAAGGTCATTCCGAGCGGAGCATGCGGTCCTTATTTTTTCGCAGTTCGTCTTTGCGTTCGCCCTCAAACAACGCATCCCCGCGTCCACCGTCGAACCATTCCACCAACAACGCTAGTATTTTGCCAATTTCCTCGCGGCTGCGACAACCTTTTCCGTGTTCGGCAAGAACCGCTCCTCGAGCGGTGGCGCATAGGGAACCGGCGTATCCAGCGCCGTCACGCGCTCAATCGGCCCGTCCAACTCCTCAAACGCCTCTTCGCACACAATCGCCGCGATCTCCCCCGCAATTCCGCCCGTCTTCGTGTCCTCGTGAACGATCAGCAGCTTGTTCGTCTTCTTCACGGACGCAAGTATCGCCTCGCGATCCAGCGGCAGCAGCGTCCGCAAATCAATCACTTCCGCCTCGATCCCTTCCTTCGCAAGCTGCTCGGCGGCTTCAATCGCCGTATGCGCCATCGCCGCGTATGCCAGGATCGTCAGGTCGCTTCCTTCGCGCCGCACCGCGGCCTTCCCCAGCGGCACCGTGTAATCCCCCGCCGGAATTTCCTCCTTCACCCGCCGATAAAGGAATTTGTGCTCGAAGAAGAGCACGGGATTATTGTCGCGAATCGCCGCCTTCAGCAATCCCTTCGCATCATGCGCCGTGGAAGGATAGACCACCTTCAGCCCCGGCGTGTGTACGAAATACATTTCCGGGTTCGCCGAATGAAAGGGGCCCCCGTGCACCCCGCCCCCCGAAGGCCCGCGCAACACCATCGGCGCCGGCGCGCCGCAGCGGTAATGCGATTTCGCCACGAAATTCGTCACCTGGTTGAAGCAGCAGGCGATGAAATCAATAAACTGCATTTCCGCCACCGGCCGCAGGCCCAGATAGCTCATCCCGCACGCCGCGCCCACAATCGCCGTCTCGCTGATCGGCGTGTCTATCACCCGCTCGGGCCCGAATTTCGCCAGCAGCCCTTCCGTCACTTTGAACGCGCCGCCGTAGACGCCGATATCTTCACCCAGCGCCACAACCGCCGGATCGCGCTCCATCTCTTCGAAGAGCGCCTGCCGGATCGCCTCGAGCATCGTCACCGCGGCCATTGTTAGTGCCTGCCTCGCTTGTCGTCGCGCCGGTCGCTCGTGCGTCCCGTACGCCGCTGGAAGGGCTTTCCGCGCGGCGGCTTTCTCTCCCGCTCTTTTTGCTCGCGCTCCTGCAGAAATGCCTTGTCCTTCGGCCCCCGCCCAAATGGAACGCGCAGCGGAACCTCGCCCGCCGGCAGTTCGCCATTCTCCGCCGCTTCTTCCACGTCCTCTGGCGCCTCTGGCGCTCGCTCCATCGGCGGTCGCTGGTTGCTGCCGGCAGCCGTCGCCGGATTCGCGGCCCGGGCCGCCGTGTTTACCCCGCCGAAGTCCGGCACCTTCCACGCCGCCGTAACGCTTGCCTTCGGCGGCATCACTTCTTCCTTCGGCCTCCGCCATTCGGCCTCAATCGTGTGGCAGCCCTCGCAGTAGACGCCCTGCTCGGCCAGTTCCGCCGGCGGCATGGGCGATTCCTCCGCGAACTTCTGCTCCGCATCCAGCTCCCGTTCGATCCGTGCGTCAATCTCCGCCTTTTTCGCCGCGTCCCAAAGCTTCTGTTCGGTCAGATATTTTTCGAAGCGCGCAATCGGATCGCGCGCCTTCCAATACTCCATCATTTCCTTCGGCACGTACTCGGCCGCGTCGTGCTGCGCGTGCCCCTTCATCCGCATCGTCTTCACTTCGATCAGCACCGGCCCGCGTCCCGCGCGGCATTCGTCCACCGCTTCTTTCGCCGCGTTGTACACCGCGATCGCGTCGTTGCCGTCCGCCACCATCCCGCGAATGCCATAGGCCAGCGCGCGGTCCGCCAGGTTCTTCACGGGAACCTGCCGCGATACGGGCGTGGAATACGCCCACTGATTATTTTCCAGGATCAGGACGAAAGGCGCGCGCTGCGTCGCCGCGAAATTCAGCCCTTCGTGAAATGCACCCGTCGAAGAGCCCCCATCGCCGATCCACGTCATGCTGACGATCTTCTGCCCCAGGTAACGCCCCGCCATCGCCACCCCGGTCATCACCGGGATCAAATCCCCGAGCATCGAAATCGGCGCCACGGTATGCCGCACCTTCAGGTCGCCGAAATGGCTCGTCCCATCCTTGCCCTGCGTCGGCGCCGTGTACTTCGCCATGTGCTGCGTGAAAATATCGCGCGGCTTGAACCCCTTCACCAGCAGCGCCCCGATATTTCGAATCATCGGCGCCAGCCAGTCGCGCGGCTCGAGCGCGTACGCCGTCGCCACAGACACGGCCTCCTGCCCCAGGCTCGAATAAAGCCCCCCGACAATCTTGTTCTGCCGGAAGAGACGCACCATGCGGTCTTCGAGCTGCCGGTTCAACTGCATGTAATAGTAGAGATCGAGATGCTGTTCGCGGCTCAGGGCCAAAGGTATTTCCCGCGCTTTCCTCGCAACGAAAACCGCCGCATCGGTCGAATTTCGCGGAATCGGCTCGCGCTACGCGCGATCGGCCGCAGCCATTGCAGGTGCGGCTTCAAAAAAGTCCGGCAGGAGTGCTGAGAGCGCTTCGCAATTTGCCGCCGTGGGCTCGGCATCAAACGCATCGGCGAAGTGCGCCACGATTCGCCCGCGCACTTCCTCGCTGTCCATCGTGCGGCCGGTCGCCCGCTCGAGCGACGTCGCCCGCATTCCCGCGAGCCCGCACGGCACAATCAAATCGAAATAGCGCAAATCGGTCGAAACGTTATACGCGAATCCGTGCGACGTCACCCACCGGCTCAGATGCACCCCAAGCGCGCCGATCTTTTCCATGCCGCCCGGCGTTTCCACCCACGCCCCGTGCATTCCCTCCGCACGCCTCGTCTTTACGCTGAAATCCGCGCTCGTTCGAATCATCGTTTCTTCCAATTGCTCCACGAACCAGCGCACATCCCGCCGATGCCGAGTCAGATCCAGAATCGGGTAGCCCACAATCTGGCCCGGACCATGATAAGTGATGTCTCCGCCGCGATTGGTCGGATAGAACTCCACGTTCAGCTGCCGCAGCACGCCCCCGGATGCCAGCAGGTGATCCTGACTGCCGTTCCGCCCCAGCGTGATCGTGTGCGGGTGCTCGCACAGCAGCAGCACATCCGGAATCTCCGCGCCCTTGCGCAATTCAACCAGCCGCCGCTGCAATTCGCAGGCCCGCTCATAGGGAATGATCCCCATTTCCGCGACCCAGCACGCATTTTCACGATTCGCCATGGATCGTCCCGCCGCTATCCGCGTCCTCGATTCTAATATACGGTACGGGGATTAGAAATTTCCTCAACTCATTAAGAATCAACAACTTGATTGTTTCTAATCTACGGTGAACGCCCACGTCAGAAGTTGATCGTCAGCCCCCGAACCGAGTTGAACGCATCGCCCAGCGCCTCCCACACGGTCGGATGCGCGTGAATCGTCGCCGCCATGTCGTCCAGCGTCGCTTCCAGCCCCAGCGCCGTCGTCGGCTCGGCAATGATTTCGGTAGCCAGTGGACCGATCGCGTGCACGCCCAGGATCTCGCCGTACTTCTCGTCTGCCACCACCTTGATGAATCCCTCGTGCTGCCCCAGGATCGTCGCTTTGCTGTTTCCGAGAAAGGGAAACTTGCCCGTCTTCACCCGATACCCCGCCTCCCGCGCCTGCTTCTCCGTCAACCCCACCGAGCCAATCTGCGGCTCACAATAGGTCGCGTTCGGGCATCGCTTCCGGTCAAACGGCTGCACGTCCTTCCCAGCCATCCTCCCAACCGCGATGATTCCCTCCATCGAAGCCGCATGCGCCAGTTGTGGCAGCCCCGCCACAATATCGCCAATGGCGTAGACCCGAGGCTCCGCCGTCTCCAGATACTCGTTGGTATGGACGAACCCCCGCTCCACCTTTATCTTGGTCTTCTCGATGCCGATATTCTCCGTCAACGGCCTGCGCCCTACCGCGATCAGCACCCTTTCCGCGCTAATCGTCTGCGACTGTCCGCTCTTGTCTTTATAGGTCACCTTCGCGCCCGCGGCATCCTTTTTCACCGATTCCACTTTAGCGCCGGTTTCGATCTTGATGCCCTTCTTTTTGAACGCTTTCTCCAGCTCCGGGGAAATCTCTTCGTCTTCGAGCGGCACGATCCGCGGCAGGGCCTCGAGAATGGTGACTTCAGCTCCGAAGCTGCGAAACACGGAAGCGAATTCTACGCCTACGGCCCCGGCGCCCACCACGACCAGCGACTTCGGTATGGTCTGCATGGTCAGGATTTCGCGGTTCGTGAGCACCGCCTTGCCGTCAATTTCGACGCCGGGCAAGGACCGCGCCTCGGACCCGGTGGCCAGCATGATGTAGTTCGTTTCTGTCTCGGTCGTTTTGCCGTCTTTTTCGACTGAGACGCGCCCCGGCCCCGCGATTCTTCCCCAGCCTGTGATGGAGTCCACCGTGTGCTTCTTGAAAAGCGCTGCAATTCCGCCGGCGTGCTTCTTCACGATTTTGTCTTTGCGCGCGAGCATCGCCGGCCAGTTGATCTTCACGTCTTTTGCCTCGAAGCCGAATTCCTCGGCGCGCTTAAAGTACTCGTAGATGTCGGCGTGGTGCAGGAAGACCTTTGTCGGTATGCAGCCAACGTGGAGGCACGTCCCGCCGAGAAAGGGATCCTTTTCAACGACCGCCGTCTTTAAGCCCCATTGAGCCGCCCGGATCGCGGCGACGTAGCCGCCGGGGCCGCTTCCGATGATCACCAGGTCGTATTTAGCCAAACAAATCCTCCCGCCGATCGGAATTCTGTTTCATTGTTCCGCGGCCGTACGAATGAGCATTCTTCCCGTGGGCACAAGCAAGAGATTTTAGCAGCGCGTTGTTGGGTCCGCAACCGACGGCTGGAATCGACGGCTGGAATCCTTTTTGAGCGGACCGGCATCTATCATCGGTCGAGCGCCGGGCCAGACCGTGTGCGCTCGGCCGTCTAAGCGCGAGCAGCATTTGACAGCGCAACCGCGCGTGGTAGAATTGTTGGATTTTAGCGGGGCAGCGAGCCTCGCAGGGAACCCCGAACATGGATAAGAAGCGTCTCGACTACTACAAGAAGAAGCTGGCGCAGCGCCGCGACGAGCTGCTGCGGGGCATTGCGCGTACCGAGCAGGAAGGCCGCGAGGCGGACGAAGATCCCACGGTGGACCTGGCCGATAAGGCTGCGAATTCCTACACCAAAGAATTTCTCTTCGGCCAGACGCACAACGACCGCTCTATGTTGCAACTCGTGGACGACGCGCTGGTCCGCATCCGGGAAAGCTCCTTTGGAGAATGCATCTCCTGCCATCAGGAGCTGCAACAGAAGCGCCTCGAGGCCGTACCCTGGACCCGATATTGCATCGAATGCCAGGAGAAGAAGGAACAGGGCTTACTCTAGCCGGAATGGCGCCCGCCGCCTTTGACGGATCTCCTGCCGTATTTGTTCTTTGATAGAATGGAGTTTTAGGTTAGCTTCTCGCGGTGTTTCGCCGCCTGAGCCCGCCCTCTTCCGTTCGCGCCGCTGTAGATGCCTTGGCTGCGGTCCTTTTCCCCGCGCCGTGCCGCATTTGTGGGGAGCCGCTTACCAACGCGAGCCGGATTCCAATTTGCGCGGCTTGCCTCAGCTTGTTCCAGCCGATTGGCGATCCCTTGTGCGATTGCTGCGGGCGTCCATTCGCATCCGCGGTGGCAGTCGAAGCGGCTGTGCCGCTGTGCCGCCTGTGCCGCGCGAAATTCTATTCTTTCGATCGCGCGCGCAGCTTCGCGCGTTATGACGACTTCCTTTCTGCGGCCGTCTTGCTGCTAAAGTACGAGCAAGTGACCCGATTGGGCGATTGGTTTGCGGCGCGGCTGGCGGAAACGCTGGCTCGAACCGCCGGAGCGCAATTCGATGCGGTTGTTGCCGTTCCGCTGCACGCAGATCGGGAGCGGGAGCGCGGTTATAACCAGGCGGAGCTTATCGCTAAGCCGCTCGCCAAGCGCCTGGGACGGCGATTCCTGCGTGGGGTGCTGATCCGGACGAAGCCGCGCCCAGCCCAGCTTGTTCTCTCTCGTGCGGAGCACTGGAAGTCGGTCCGTGGCGCCTACGCCATCCGAGAACGGGCGCAAGTTGACAATCTGCGTATTCTGCTGATAGATGATGTATTGACGACGGGCGCGACGCTGGATGCGTGCTCGCGCGCGCTGAAACGCGCTGGGGCCAAGGGAGTAATGGGCCTGACCGTCGGACGGGTAATTCCGGGCGACTCGCGGGCTATCGGGCAGCAATTTGGGCCACGATGAGTCAGATTTTGCAAACCGGCAGGCGGGAAGCCGCATCTAAGTACGAGAGAGTTTTGGGACGACTTTAAGGCGGACCCATGAGCAACCGTCTCAAGTCTGGTTTGCGGCCGCGGCCCACTGTAGGGCTGGGCGGGCCTGCGGTTCAGATGCCGGACGTCGTTGCGCGCCGGCCAGTCCACACACCGCCCGCGGCGTCGCGGCGGCCTTCGGTGATGCAGGCCCCGGTTCTCGTACTCAACGCTACTTTCGAGCCCATCAATGTGACGGCCGTGCGCCGCGCACTGGTGCTGATGCTGAAGGGCGTGGCGCAGGCCGAGGAAACCAATCACGCGGAGGTGCATTCCACCTCGAAGGCGATCCAGGTGCCATCGGTGATCCGGCTGCTGAGCTATCGGCACATTCCGCAGCAGAGCCGCGCGCTTTCGCGCAAGAATATCCTGCTGCGTGATCGCAATACCTGCCAATTCTGCGGCACGGCGTTTCCGGCTTCGGAGCTGACGCTGGATCACGTGATGCCGCGCTCCCGCGGCGGGCGTTCTTCCTGGGAAAATCTGGTGGCTTGCTGCTACACCTGCAATAATCGCAAGGGCGACCGCACGCCGGAAGAGGCTGGAATCAAGTTGCAACGGCGGCCGCGGCCTTTCACGCTGCATACGTCGCGACAATTGATGCGATTGATTGGCCACCGCGACGAAAAGTGGCGGAAGTATCTCTTCTACTAGGTTTTCCGCAACTCAAATCCCGTTCTAACGTACGGTAAACGGCCGCAAAGGGGTTGCGCCGCCCCGCCCGCCCCGCTCATAATCCCCACTTTCTGGCCGCCGCGCCGAGGAAACTGTGCGGTACCTCATTTTGAGCGACATTCACGGCAATCGAGGCGCATTGGACGCAGCCTTAACCGCTGCCGAAGGGGCCTGGGACAAGGCCGTTTGCCTGGGAGATATCGTCGGCTACGGCCCAGATCCGAACGAGACGACCGAATGCGTACGATCGTTGGGCGCTATCAGCATCCGCGGAAATCACGACCGCGCCGCCAGCGGCGTCACGGATGCCGAGGACTTCAATCCCATCGCCCGGCAGGCGGTGCTTTGGACGCGCAATCGCCTGCGCCCGGAAAATCTCGAATACCTCTCGACGCTGCCGCAGGGACCTGTTGAGCTAGATGGCTTCGCAATCGCGCACGGCGCCCCGCAAGACGAAGACGAGTACGTGTTCGCGCCGGAACAAGCCCGCCAGGTGCTGCGCGAGGCGCCCGCTGCGGTCACCTTTTGCGGGCACACCCACATTCAAGGCGGTTTCGCATTGCGCGAGGGGAAAATGCAAACCCTGCATTTCAGGCCGTCGGGCGGAAAGCCGTTTGCCGCGCTGCGCGTCGAGGACGGGACGGAATATCTGCTGAATCCGGGCTCGGTAGGCCAGCCCCGCGATGGCGACGCGCGCGCCGCGTTTGCGATTGCCGATTTGGCGCTCGGGAAAACGGTGGAGTTCTGGCGCGTGTCCTATGACGTCGCATCCGTGCAGGCGCGCATGAAAAGCGCGGGGCTTCCCGAGCCGCTGATTTCCCGCCTCGCCGCCGGTCGTTAGTGAAGACGCTGGAAAGGAATCGCTGCACTTAATGACCAGCAGTACATCCCTGAAAGACAGTTGGGCGGAACTCGCACGGGCCATCGAGGGCCTGGCGTCTACCGGACGGATGGACGTCCGCGAAAACGGAGAGTGGCTTGCCGATCTCTCGCCGGCGCGATGCGAGTTGCAACACAACGGCAAGAACATGCTCGTCCACCTCTGGTCCGAGCAGCGCAACCTCACGCGGCGAATCCTGGCGCTCGCCGAGCTTTCCGAAAATCGTATCGTGCTCGAAATCCAGCGATTCGGCCAAGCGAGACCCGGAAAACTCGAACTGCTACTCCCTGAATCGCAGCGGCCGCCCGCCCGCCTCGCGCGGGAGCAATTCCGCGCCGCCCTCCGCCGGATGCTCGCCGAGCGATTCCCCGATGCCGAGATCGAGTCTTCCACCACGGCGCGCGATCTGGAGCACTCGTTCTCGGATGTCTACGTCCGCGGGCGAATGAGGGAAGGGGCGCGTGTGTGGGCATTCCTCGCGGCATCTGCGTCGGAAAGCGCTGCGGCAATCGAAGGGATGCTCACGTTCGGGCTGCTGTGGTTGGAGCACTTGCGCAACCGGGCTGCGGCGCGTCCGATCGAGGGCCTGCGGCTCTTTGTGCCCGAAGGTTCGTCGCACGGCTTGTTGCGGCGCCTGGCGGTGCTTTCGTCCCCTACCCGCACGGCAGTCTTCGAAATTTCCCCGGACGGCGGCGAAATTCACGCAGCCAGTCCCGACGGTGCCGGCAATTTCGAGAGCCGCGTGATCTCGCGCCGCGAAACGGATGCTGCGATAGCTGCCGCGAGCGACGCACTCGCAAAGGTCTGCATGCTTGTGCCCGAAGCGGGCAACGCAATTCAGCCGCGCGCCGTCTCGCCGCGCGAGGTGGAGTTCTGCTTTCGCGGCTTGCGCTTTGCCCGCTGGGTGCTGGGCAGGGGCCTGATTTTCGGCTTAGGCGAGAAAGAACAGCCATTGAGCGACGATTCCGAGCCTGCGTTCGAGCGGCTGATCAGGAAATTGGAATTGCACCGGAGCCCGCTGGCGGAGGTGACCAGCCATCCTCTCTATCGCGGCTATCCCGAGCGCTGGCTGGAAACGCTGATCTGCGAAGACCCCACACGGCTGGATGCTCATCTCGATCCGCGATTCATCTATTCGCAGATTCCGGCCGTCGCCGGACACGATCAGCGGGTTCTCGATCTCCTCGCCGTCACGCTCCAAGGCCGCCTGGTGGTGATCGAGGTGAAAGCCTCGGAGAACATTCATCTGCCGATGCAAGCCCTCGATTACTGGCTGCGCGCGCGGAGCCATCATTTCGCGGGCGACTTCAAGCGCCTGGGCTATTTCCCGGGAATCGAACTCAGTCCGGATCCGCCGCTCGTGTGGCTGGTTGCCCCAGCGCTGCGATTTCATCCGAGTATTGAGATCGTCTTGAAATACCTTTCATCGGATGTTCGGGTGACGCGCATCGGAGTGAATGAGACCTGGCGGCGCGGAATAAAGGTCGTGTTTCGAAAATAAGGCCACTGCGACGGTGCGGGGATAAAAGGCGAAGGAAAAAGGAGGGAAGCGGCCCAGCTAAAAACCAGTACCGCCTCCCGGGGTGTGTCCTAGAAGTATTTAATAGATTTGACGCAGCACAACCGCAAAAGGTTGCTGATTTTTCCGCGCAGCGGAAATTTTTGTCGCGGCATACGAGATCTATCCCTCATTGGAATCGAAGGTTAGCGCACCAGCATGCAATCGCCGTAGCTATAGAAGCGATAGTTTGCGTCTACGGCATGGCGGTAGGCGGCGAGGACGCGTTCGCGGCCGGCGAAGGCGCAGACGAGCGCGAGCAGGGTGGATTTGGGCAGATGGAAATTGGTGAGGACCTGATCCACGACGCGGAACGGCTTGCCCGGGTAGAGGAAGATGGTCGCTTCACCTTTTCCGGCAGGCAGGGGGGCGCGGCGAGCGGGGCCGCCGGCATGCGGCGCGGCAGCTTTATCGGCGGCGTCCTCGATGGCACGGACTACCGTGGTACCGATAGCGAGCACCGGGCGACCGCCGGCCTTGGCGCTCTGAATGGCGTCGGCTGCCGCTTCGGATATTTCGTACGCCTCGGAATGAATCTTGTGAGCCTCCAATTCCGGCGTGCGCACAGGTTCGAATGTGCCCAAGCCGACCGCGAGCGTGATTTCCGCGATTTCGATGCCGCGGGCGCGCAATCGCTCGAGAATTTGCGGCGTGAAATGCAGGCCGGCTGTTGGCGCCGCAACCGCAGCGCCTTGCCGCGCGTAGACGGTCTGATACCGCTCGCGATCGAGCGGCTCATCGCCTCGCTTGATGTATGGCGGCAGGGGAACATGGCCGAGCCGCGCAACGGTTTCGGCAAAGCCGTCCGCCGAATGGAAGCGCAGGAGCCGCAGGCCGTATTCGCCGCGCGATTCAACGGTGGCCTCAAGCTGCCCTTCGCCGAAGACGATGCGCTCGCCGCTGCGAATCTTGCGGCCCGGCCTGACGAGCGCCTCCCACAGATTGTCCTCGCGCTGGCGAACGAGCAAGACCTCGATGGAAGCGGCCAGGAATTCGCTTCGCGCGGGATTATTCCGGCCGGGAGTTTCGGCGTGGAGGCCTTCGCGGCGGCCGAAAAGCCGCGCGGGCAGCACGCGGGCGTTATTCAGGACCATCAATTCATCGCCGCGAAGGATTTCCGGCAGTTCGCGAAAGCCGCGATCCTGCGAGGCGCCTGTTGCGCGATCGAGCAGGAGCAGGCGCGACGCATCTCGTTCCGCCGGAGGGTGCTGCGCGATTTGCGCGGGCGGTAAGTGGTAATCGAAGTCGCTGATATTCATATAGGCCGGCGGACGCCTGCGTTGCCGCGCTTCCCCTGAACGACGGCTCAGCGTATGTTAAAAGAACCAAAATTGAAACCGCATGGCGTGCGCCGCTCGCCCCGATTCACCGAACAGATTTGCCGCGTCAGGGGCAACGCCGCTGCGCAATCGCCATCGGTGAATTTCCGAAAGTGGGAAACTTGGCGGAAGAATCAGTAGTGATCAGTTCGCGGGGCGCCGAGCGGCTGCGCTCCGGGCACCTCTGGGTATATCAGAGCGACGTACGCAGCGCCAGCGCGTCGGCGGGGGCCGTGGTTCGGCTGACGGATGAGCGCGGGCGATTTCAGGGCCGCGCGTTCTATAGCGATAAGTCGCAGATCGCGGTGCGGCTGCTGACCCGGGATGATATTCCCGTGGACCGCGAATTTTTTGCCGCTCGGCTGCGGCGTGCGGCCGAATATCGAAAGCTGGTGGTGCAGGATACGGAGGCGTACCGCATGGTGTACAGCGAAGGCGACCTGCTGCCCTCGCTGATCGTGGACCGCTATGGCGATTATCTCGCTATTCAGACGCTGAGCCAGGGCGCCGACCGGCACAAAAATCTGTTCGTCGAAATTCTGCTCGAAATGTTTTCGCCGAAGGGCGTGATCGAGCGGAACGATCCTCGGGTGCGGCTGCTGGAGGGACTTGCGCAACGCTGCAGCGTGCTGCACGGGGAGGTTCCGGCGGAGGTGATCGCGCGGGAAAACGGCGTAGCGTTCGTCTATGACTTGCACAAGGGGCAGAAGACGGGATCGTTTCTGGACCAGCGGGAGAATCACCGGGCGGCGCGTCAGTACGCTTCCGGCGACGTGCTCGACTGCTTCAGCTACCACGGCGGGTTTGCGCTTTCGGTGGCGGGGCAATGCGCGCGGGTTGATGCCATCGAAATGTCGGCAGCGGCGATAGGAGCGGCGCGGCGAAACCAGGGGCTTAACTCGATTTCGAATGTGGAGTGGAGGGAAGCGAACGCGTTCGATGTGCTGAAGGAATACGATGAGGCCGGCCGGCGCTTCCGGATGGTCATTCTCGATCCGCCCACCTTTGCCAAGAATCGCGACAGCATCTCTGCCGCGCAACGCGGGTACAAGGAGATCAATCTGCGGGCGCTGAAGATCCTGGAGCCGGGAGGATTCCTGGTGACGTGCTCGTGTTCGCACCATATGAGCGAGGCCCTGTTCCTCCAGACGATTGCCGAAGCAGCGAACGATGCGCGGCGGAAGGTTGCCGTGTGCGAGCGGCGGACGCAGGCACAGGACCATCCTATTTTGCTGACCATGCCGGAGACGCACTATCTGAAGTGCCTGATTTTGCAGGCGTGGTGAGATATGGGCAGATGCGCCTCGACGAGCCGCGTCTCGTGGTTCGGTGCGCGTGGCGTTCCATCGTACGCGTTTACAATGAGTTACGTCAGCCATGATGTTTGGAGAAATTCGTGGTGTGGGCTATGGTTGGGCAAAATCTATACTTGACAAATAGACGCGCAGATTATATGCTCCACTAGCGCTAAGTTTATGGGCGCAGTAGATTAGATCAGGAGGAACTGAGAAATGAACGCAATCAGCCGTTGGGATCGTTTCCCGACTATTTCGACCTTGCAGGACCAGGTAAACCGGCTTTTCGAGTCCGGCTTTCAGCCGCGCGGCGACAATTCGGCGCTCACTACCTGGGCGCCGGCGGTAGACATCTACGAAACCGAGAACGAACTGGTTTTGAAGGCGGACCTGCCGGAGATCAATGAGAAGGATCTGGATGTTCGCGTCGAAAACAACATGTTGACGCTTCATGGGGAGAGGAAGTTTGACCAGACCGTGAAGGAGGACAACTATCTGCGCGTGGAGCGGTCGTATGGCTCGTTCAGCCGGAGCTTCAGCTTGCCGAATACGGTGAACACCGAAGCGATCAAGGCTGAGTACAAGAACGGCGTGCTGACGGTTCAATTGCCAAAGCGGGCGGAATCCAAGTCGCGGCAAGTGAAGGTCAGCGTCGCGGGCAGCAACAATTAGGTGCAGGCCGAAGCGACAAGGATGGCCCCGGGCGCTGGTGGTTGACACGCCAGGCGCTTCCGGGGCGTCCGCGCTCCTCGATTAAGGGGAATAAGGCGGCCTGCGGTCGTAGAATGAGAATGAAGGAAGGCGCCACGGGAGGCGCTGCACACCAGGAGAGATCGTTATGCTCCGTTACGACAAATTTACGGTAAAGGCGCAGGAGGCGCTGCAAGCGGCGCAGGAAATGGGGGCGCGTTCGGGCCAGCAGCAGATCGAGCCGCTGCATGTGCTGTGGGCGCTGATTGCGCAAGGCGAGGGAGTTGTGCCGCCGCTGCTGGAAAAGGTGGGTGTGGCGCCCACGCGCGTGGCGCACGAGGCGGAGGCGCAGATCGACAAGCTACCGAAGGTTTCCGGCGTATCGCAGCAGTTCCTGAGTAAGGAGTCCAACGAGGCGCTGGAGCGCGCGTTCGACGAAGCCGGGCGACTGAAGGATGAGTACGTCTCGACCGAACACATCCTGCTGGGCATTTCGAGCGGGGGCAACGATCCCGCCGCGCAGCTTTTGACGCGGCAAGGGGCGACGCACGACGCGATCTTGCAGGCGATGACGGCGATTCGCGGCAGCCATCGAGTGACCTCGCAGAATCCTGAGGCGACTTATCGGGCGCTCGAGCAGTATGCCCGCGACCTGACGGAACTTGCGCGCCGCGGCAAACTCGATCCGGTGATCGGGCGCGACGAAGAGATTCGCCGCGTGATGCAGATTCTGGCGCGACGCACGAAAAATAATCCCGTGCTGATCGGCGAGCCTGGCGTGGGAAAGACGGCTGTGGTGGAAGGGCTTGCGCAGCGGATTGTCTCCGGCGATGTGCCCGAAGTGCTGAAGCCGAAGCGGCTGGTGGCGCTGGATTTGGCGGCGCTGGTGGCGGGCGCAAAATATCGCGGGGAATTCGAGGACCGGCTGAAGGCCGTGCTGAAGGAAATCAGCGAATCCGAGGGCCAGGTAATCCTGTTTATAGACGAGCTGCACACGCTGGTGGGCGCAGGCTCAGCCGAGGGCTCGATGGACGCCTCGAACATGCTGAAGCCGGCGCTGGCGCGCGGCGAGCTGCGCGCTATTGGCGCGACGACGCTCAATGAATATCGGAAGTATATCGAGAAGGATCCGGCGCTCGAGCGGCGTTTCCAGCCGGTTTTCATCGGTGAGCCTTCGGTGGAAGACACGATTTCGATCTTGCGCGGGCTGAAGGACCGCTACGAGGTGCATCATGGCGTGCGCATCAAGGATGCGGCGATTTTGGCCGCGGCGATGCTGTCGCAGCGCTACATCACGGATCGTTTTCTCCCGGACAAGGCGATTGACCTTATGGACGAGGCCGCTGCCGGGCTGCGCATGGAGATGGACTCGCTGCCCGCCGACATAGACGAAATCGAGCGCCGCATCCTGCAGCTCGAAATCGAGCGGCAGGCCCTGCGCAAGGAAGGCGACGCGAGCTCGCGCGCGCGGCTGGGCGACATCGAAAAGGAACTGGCGACGCTGCGCGAGCAATCGAACGCGCTGAAGGCGCGCTGGCAGACGGAGAAAGATGCGATCGCGCGCATCCGCAAGCAAAAGGAAGAAATCGAGCGGCTGAAGGGGGAGGAGCAGCGGTATGAGCGTTCCGGCGAGCTATCGCGCGTCGCCGAGATTCGCTATGGGAAGCTAGCCGCCGCCGAAAAGGAGTTGAAAGCGGCACAGGACCATCTGGCGGAGCTGCAGAAGAATCATCCGATGCTGAAAGAGGAAGTGGGCGAGGAAGAAATCGCGAAGATCGTGAGCAAGTGGACGGGGATACCGGTCGGGCGTCTGCTCGAGGGCGAGGTGGAGAAGTTGGTCCACATGGAGGAGCGGCTGCGGCAGCGCGTGGTGGGTCAGGATGCGGCGCTCGCGAGCGTTGCGAACGCCATTCGCCGCAGCCGCTCGGGCCTGAGCGATCCGCACCGGCCGATCGGCTCGTTCCTGTTCCTGGGGCCGACCGGGGTGGGCAAGACGGAGTTGGCGCGCGCGCTGGCTGAATTCTTGTTTGACGATGAGCGCGCCGTGGTGCGCCTGGATATGTCCGAGTACATGGAGAAGCACTCCGTGGCGCGGATGATCGGCGCGCCGCCGGGATACGTGGGTTATGAAGAGGGCGGGCAGCTGACTGAGCAGGTGCGGCGGCGGCCGTATTCGGTTGTGCTGCTGGATGAGATCGAAAAGGCACATCCGGACGTGTTCAATGTGCTGCTGCAGGTGCTCGAGGATGGCCGGCTGACGGATGGAAAGGGCCGCACCGTGGATTTTCGCAACGCGGTGATCATCATGACGTCGAACGTCGGCTCTGCCGCCATTTTCGAATTGGCGGGCAAGGATCCGAAACGGGCGCGCGAGGAAGCGATGGCGGCGCTGCGAGAGGCGTTCCGGCCGGAGTTTTTGAACCGGATTGACGATATAATCCTCTTCCAACCGCTCGGGAAAGAGCAGATCGAGCGCATCGTAGATATGCAGATGCAGCGGGTAATAAAGCTGCTGGCGGAGCGCCAGATTTCGCTGCAACTCACGCCGGCGGCGAAGACGGTGCTGTTCCGCGAGGGGTACGACCCGGCGTATGGCGCGCGGCCGATGAAACGCGCCATCCAGCGGCTGATACAAGATCCTCTTGCGCTGCGTATATTGGATGGGAAGGTCCACTCGGGCGAAAAGGTGACCGTGGACGCCGATCCCGCGACGGGCGAGATGCGATTCACGCCCGGTGCTTTGAAGGCGGGGGCGGCTTGAGGCAGAGCATCAGGAAGGGATCAAAATGAAGACGATCAAGACGACTTTTTTGCTCACGGCGCTGACCCTGCTGCTTCTGGCGCTCGGGCAGATTTTCGGCCGCGGGCATCACGGGATGACCATCGCGCTGGGGGTGGCGATCCTGATGAATGGCACGGCGTACTTTTTCTCGGACAAAATCGCGCTCGCATCCTCGCACGCCAAGCCGATTTCCCGCGAGCAGGCGCCGCGGCTTTACGCCGTGATGGAGCGCTTGGCCGCTAAGGCTAATTTGCCGCTGCCAAAGCTCTATCTGATTCCGCAGGCGGCACCGAATGCGTTCGCCACGGGGCGGAACCCCCGGCACGCGTCGGTCGCAGTGACGCAAGGGCTGATGGAATTGATGAACGATGATGAGCTAGAGGGCGTGATCGCCCACGAGCTTTCGCACGTTCGGAATTACGACATTCTGACGTCGTCCATTGCCGCGACGATTGCCGGGGCGATTACCTGGGCGGCCGAAATGGGCCGCTGGGGAATGTTCTTCGGCGGGTTTGGCGGGCGCGACGATAACGATGGCGGCGGCATCACGGCTCTGCTGATGCTCATTCTTGCCCCCATCGCCGCACTGCTGCTGCAGCTTGGCATTTCGCGCCAGCGCGAATATCAGGCGGATGCCTCCGGGGCGAAGATGGTGGGGCATCCCTACGGCCTGATCAGCGCACTCGAAAAGCTGGGCGCCTACAACAAACGCATTCCGATGGACATATCGCCCTCGACCTCGGCCCTGTGCATCGTGGCCCCGCTGAGCGCCGGGCAGGTGTTTTCGGGCCTCTTCAGCACGCACCCACCACTTTCCGAGCGGATCGCAGTGCTTCGCAACATGACGGTGACGCGGTAGGTATCAGGCTTGTACCTGTACCCTAGACCTGTGGCCGAGCCTGTACCTTAGACCTTCAGCCGGGCGCCGGGGATTTGGCGAGCCCGACTACCACGCAGAAACCGTTTTATTTACGTAAAAATTGCAGATTCCCCCCTCGTTGCTGTCCGTACCCGGAAGCTCTTATTTTACGTAATCACATGTAAATACAGGCGTTACTAGCGTACTATGCCGCTGCGCGATTTGGCGCGTCGCGTGCTTTTTGGTGTGGAGCAAGGGGTCGGGGTTCTCACGGAGGAAGGTATGAGCGAAGAGAGACAAGATTTCGTTCCACAAGAAGCGGCCACACCTCGCTGGGTCGGGTTGGTGATTGTTGCGCTGGCGATCGTTTCGCTGGTCGCGTTGGGCGTGGCTTGGTCAGCCTCGAATCGGTCGAGTGCGGACCAGCGTGCCCTTGCCAGCCAGACGATGCAGGTAAAGCAGTCGGAAGACGTGCTGAGCCAGCGCCTGGCGAAGGCGGAAGATACGAATGCGCAGTTGCAGGGCGAGTTGAGCGTAGTGACTGACAAGATGAAGCTCACCGAGACGGAACTGCACCGAGCGCGTACGCAAGCCACTAAGATCAAGCAGGACGATGCGAAGCAGCTTGCCAGCCTCGAAAACAGCCTGAATGGCCAATTGGCCACCAAGGCCAGCACCGACGACGTCAGCAAACTTGGTACGGACGTCACCGGCGTGCGGGCTGATCTGGAAACGACGAAGAACAACCTCAATATGTCCCGCGGGGAATTCGGCACGCTGATCGCCCGCAACCATGACGATATCGAGGAACTTCGCCGGCTCGGCCAGCGCGATTATTACGAATTCACGATCGCCAAGAAGGGCCAGCGCGAGAAGGTGGGCGATCTGATGGTCGAACTGCGGAACACGAATCCGAAGAAGAACCAGTTTGGCGTGACGATTTTCGTGGATGACCAGCGGCACGAGAAGAAGGGGCTTACGGTGAACGAGCCGCTCTATCTCTTCTCGAGCGGCAGCCGCGCACCGATCGAGTTCGTGGTCAATTCCGTGGCGAAGAACAAGATTACCGGATATCTGAGCGTCCCGAAGGCAGCACCGGCGACGCACACGCAGGCGTCCGGAAACTAAGGGTTCACCCACGCCGCCCTTCCTCCCCGGAGAGCGGCTCTCAGCAGCGCGAAGAGGCGTCCCAGTGCGCGGGACGCCTCTTTTATTTATTCCGCCTTTTGCTGCGAGCGCAGCTTGCGCCGCAGGAATTTCTTGGCAAGCATCGGCAGCTTATCGTGCGAGACTTTGCCTTGCTCGTAGAGCTTCATCTTGGCTTTGGCCGCCTTGCGCCGCCGCCGCTGCCTCTTTTGCGCTACGTACCTTTTCTCATGCGCCATGCGCGATTCCTCCCCATGAAAGCCATCCGATTGTAGCGGAGAAAGAACGCGATGCAAGCGCCGGCTGTGATTTTGGCGTGGGATTCGGTTAGCATGTTTCGTCATGCCCGCCACCGCGATTTACGCCAGCAGGATTCTGACGCCGCAGGAAGAGATCGCCGATTCGGTGATCCTGGTGGAAGATGGGCGCGTCACCGCCATCGGACACCGCGACGAGGTACGGCTGCCGGCGGGCTGTGCGGATTACGTAGCCACGGGCGCCACCGTGGTTCCGGGCTTTGTGGACCTGCACATTCATGGCGCGGGTGGTCACGACGTGATGGAGGGCACGGCGCGCGCTCTCGATCGCATCACGGCGACCGTCGCTCGATTTGGCACCACCTCGATGGTCGCTACCACGGTGAGTGCGCCGCTGGAAGAGACCTGCCACAGCCTGGAGGGAATCGCGCGTTACGTCCGCAATCGCGAAGAGCCGAAGGAAGCATCCCGCCCGCATGCCGAAATTGTGGGCATACATCTCGAGGGGCCGTTCATCAGCAAAGCGCGGCGCGGCGTACATCCGGTGGATGCGATGGCGAAGCCCTCGACGGAAGCGTTCGGCAGGCTTCTGGAGGCCGCCGATGGGCTGGTGCGCATTCTCACGCTTGCGCCGGAGTTGCCGGGCGCTCTCGATCTGATCCGCGCGGCGGTAGCTGCGGGCGTGGTGGCTGCGATGGGCCACACGGATGCGGATTACGAGCAGGCGCGTGCGGCGATACAGGAAGGCGCTCGCCATGCCGTTCACGTCTACAATGCGATGCGCCCGTTCACGCATCGCGACCCTGGAATTCTCGCCGCGATTATGACCGATCCCGAAGTGACGGCCGAAATCATCGCGGATGGAATTCACGTAGCCGCGCCCGCAATTCAAATGTTGATCGGGACCAAGGGATTCGACACGGTGCTCGCCGTCAGCGATGGCATCGCGGCCACGGGAATGCCCGACGGCAAATACCGGCTCGGCAATTTTGAGGTGAATGTGGAAGGCGGCGTGTGCCGCAACGCGGAAGGAAGGCTGGCGGGCAGCACGCTGACGCTGGATCGCGCGGTGCGCAATTTAGTTGGGCTGGGCGTCCCCTTCGTGGATGCGATCCGGATGGTCACGATCCTGCCTGCGCGCCGGCTGGGGCTGGCAGGCAAGAAGGGAATCATCGCGATTGGCGCGGACGCCGATTTCGTGGTGCTCACGCCGGACCTGCGGGTCGCGGGAGTGATGGCGCGCGGCGTGGGACTGGCGTAGTAAAGGGCGCCGCTTCCTCACAAGCCAATGTTCTCGCGTCGCACGAACTGGAACCTGCAGCCGAACCGGCTGAGCGAGGCGCTCGAACGCCGCCGCTCGAGCGGGCGCGAAATTCTCGATCTGACGGCATCGAATCCGACGCAATGCGGATTCGCGTACGACCGCCGTGCAATCCTTGCCGCGCTCGCGGAGGAGAAGGCCCTTTCATACGATCCGCAGCCGAAGGGTTTGCCGGCTGCCCGCGAAGCCGTCTCGGCGTACTACGCGGCGCGCGGCGATCGCGTTGGCGTGGACGACATCCTCCTCACCGCAAGCACCAGCGAAGCCTACTCCTTCGCCTTTCGCGCGCTATGCGATCCCGGCGACGAACTGTTGATTCCGGCGCCCAGCTATCCCCTTTTCGATTTCCTAGCTGAGATTGACGATGTGCGGCTGGTTCGCTATCCGCTTATCTACGATCACGGCTGGCAGACGGATTTTCACGCGCTCGAACATGCGATTACTTCCCGGACCCGAGGAATCATCGTGGTTCACCCGAATAATCCGACCGGGCATTTCTGCAGCGCCGCGGAAGCATCTCGGCTCGTCGGCATTTGCGAAGCGCGCGGCATCGCAAGCATTGCCGACGAAGTCTTCTGGGACTTCAGGCACACGCGCGAACCGGCGCCCGGCGTCGCGCGACCGGTCAGCTTTGCGGCAAGTTCGCCGGCCCTTGCGCTCACGATGAGCGGGCTATCCAAGATTTCCGGCCTGCCGCAGATGAAGGCGGCGTGGATCGTCGTGAGTGGCCCGGAGGAAATCAAGCGGAAGGCGCTCGGGCGACTGGAGGTGATCGCGGATACGTTCCTTTCGGTCAGCGCCCCGGTTCAGCACGGGCTGGCGGCGCTTCTCAATTTGCGACACGATTTTCAGCGGCAGGTGCTAGCCCGCGTCAGCGCTAATTTGGCGGAATTGGACCGGCAAGTGGCGCAGCATCCATCCTGCGCCCGGCTCGAAGCGGAAGCAGGATGGTACGCCGTCCTGCGAGTGCCAGCCACGCGCACTGACGAAGAGCTCGCAGTGCATCTGCTCGAGTCGGCCGGGGTTTACGTCCATCCGGGGCATTTTTACGATTTTCCGTCTCCTGGTTATCTGGTGTTCAGCCTGATTGCGCCCGAGGCGGTTTTCGCGGAGGGGCTATCGCGCGTGCTTGCGCTCTTTTGAGCCCATCCTACGGCAACTGGCACGCTTTGCCATACTAGGCGCCCCCGCCCAGACCGAGATGCCTGGCGATCCCACGCATGGATTCAATGCAAAGGGCAATGTGCTCTTCGAGGGGCACTCCCAACTCCTCAGCGCCTTTGTAGACATCGTCGCGAGAAACGCCGCGGGCGAAGGCCTTATCCTTCAGCCGTTTCCTCACGGAGGCGGCCTCTACGTCATGAATGCTCTTGCTGGGGCGGATCAGGGCGCAGGCGGTGAGAAAGCCGGCAAGCTCGTCGCAGGCAAAAAGGGTATGGTCGAGGGGCGAAACGCGCAGCACGCCGCAGTAATCGGCATGGCCCAGGATGGCGTGAATCATTTCCTCGGGATAGCCGCGCTCGCGCAATATCTGAGCGCCCTGCCACGGATGTTCGCTGGTGGGGTGATGCGCGGCGTTGGGCCAGCGTTCGTAATCGAAATCGTGCAGAAGCGCGGTGATTCCCCACAAATCCTCGTTCGCGCCAGCCTTCCGTGCGTAGCCGCGGACGCATGCCTCGACTGCCAGCGCGTGCTTCCGCAGGCTTTCGCTTTGCGTGTACTCGCAGAGGAGGGCCCAGGCGTCGTCTCGATTTGACATGAGAAGAATGTAACGCACTCGTGCGGATAAAGTCAGGACGAAAGAGGCGGAATCGCCCGGCGCAAAAAAAGGCAGTGTGGCGGAAACGCGTCGGTTGTGGCGAATCGGTTAGCGGACGCGAACCGTCCGGGGCGAACGAAAAGCGGCTCTCCGCCCTGTTGTATCTTTGCTAACGCGCGGTTTGTAAGGCGCTTGGCCCGGGTCTAGAATGGCTGGCTTGGGGAAAGCAAAATAAAGCTTGACAAGAATTGGCACCCTGTGGAAAATCCGTGTCGCGCCAGTTCCTGCCTTCCCTGAAGTGAATATTCCTCCCCTTCGCATCGCCGGAATAGTCTGCGAGGAGAACCGGTGGCGGAAAAAGATAGCGTAGCTACGACCATGGACCTAGATAGGGAAGTAATTCGTTGTCAAGTATGCGGACTGGTGCAATACCGTACGCGCACGGGCAATTGCCGTCGCTGCTTGCGCCTGCTGCCCCCGAAGGTGACGTTCGTGATTCCCACGCCGTCGCCTCAGGATTTACCGGGGGATGACCGCCAACTGTTCGAAAACTGGCCCAACAGGGAGACCGTTGAGAATATCGGCCAGCGCATTCGTCAGTTGCGGGAATCACGCAGCATGACGCAAAGCCAGCTTCAAGCACGCTCCCGGGTATCTCGTTCGTATTTGTCGCGAATCGAAAGCGGCCAGATGACCCCCAGCCTAGGCACGCTCGAAAAGATTGCCGAAGCCCTCGGTGTCGGTCTGAACCGCTTCTTCGTTCCAGAATCGAATGGAGAGACCGTGCTCGAGGACCCCTTTATTCAGGGGCTTCGGCCGTTCCTGCGTCAATTGGATTGGGCCCAATGGCAATCCATATTGAAGCGCCTGCAAGCGATCAGCGACCACGTGAGCACAAGCCATCACGTGCGCCCGCTCTCGCCGCAGCCCGCTGAACGGATGCCGCACTCGCTGCCTCGTCGCCATCAGCATCCGGCGCCAGGGCAAGCGGCGGCGGCACTGCACCGATAAAGCTGGCGAGCTATCGCCAAGGCTCGGACTGGATTGGGGCACAGCGCCCGCTGTGCCCCTATGCCAGGCTCTTGGAGCTGCGCTATGGCGCATCTAGAGTAGCGGCCGAGGCATTGTGGATGACTCTCCCCTGCCCGCCTTCGCTGTTGCCAGGGCAATAGCCAAAGTCGGCCTCGGTCGAACTACGCTGGATTGGCCCAGGTGTGTCTTCCGTGCAACGTAGACCACCAGGAGCAGACCAAAGATAACCAGCAAGAGCACCCCGCCGAGCATCGCCAGGATCCGCGGCCATACGGGCCGTTCTTCTTCCGGAACCGCGCGGTCGCTAGGTTTGGGGATCTTGCCGACAAGTTCCTCTTTCATTTTCCCTCGAATTCTTTGCAATCGGTGCTCGACGGTTCCAAACGCGGCGCCCGAGAAGCCTCACACGAAGGCCGATATTCCCGTGATGCGTTCGCCGATGATGAGCTTGTGGATGTCGTGCGCGCCTTCGTAGGTGTAGACCGATTCGAGGTTGTTCATGTGCCGCATGATCGGGTAATCGTCCACGATTCCGTTTGCCCCCAGGATTTCGCGCGCCCGGCGGGCCGTCTCGATCGCCATCCACACGTTATTCATTTTCAGCATCGAGATGTGCGCGGGATGAACGCGATTTTCGTCCTTCAGGCGCCCGGCTTGGAGTGCGAGAAACTGCGCCTTTGTGATCTCCGTAATCATCCAGACCAGCTTTTCCTGGACCAATTGATGCGAGGCGATCGGTTTATTGTCGAACTGCTTCCGCTGCTGCGCGTAGCCGAGCGCTGTCTCGTAGCAGGCCATCGCCGCGCCAATAGCGCCCCATCCTATGCCGTAGCGCGCTTGGTTCAGGCACGAAAGCGGCCCGCGCAGGCCTTCGACGCCGGGCAGCAGGTTTTCCGCAGGCACCTCGCAATCGGTGAATGCCAGCCCCGACGTGATCGAAGCGCGCAAGGACCATTTCCCGTGCACGTCCCACGCCTTGAATCCCGGCGAGCCTTTTTCGACCAGGAAGCCACGGATTTTGTCATCCTCGCATTTCGCCCAGACCAGCGCCACGTCCGCAATCGAGCCGTTGGTGATCCACATCTTCTCGCCATTCAGCACGTACCCCGAGCCCTTCTTCACGGCCCGCGTCAGCATGCCGCCTGGATTCGATCCGAATTGCGGCTCGGTAAGCCCGAAGCAGCCGATGGCCTTCCCCTGCTGAAGCCGGGGAATCCATTTCTCCTTCTGCGCGTCAGAGCCAAAGGCGTGGATTGGATACATCAGCAGCGCAGACTGCACCGAGACGAAGCTGCGCAGGCCGGAATCGCCGCGCTCGAGCTCCTGCATCACCAATCCGTATTCCACGTTGGACATTCCGGCGCAGCCGTAGCCGTGCAGGTTCGCGCCGAAAAAGCCGAGCTCCGCCATTTGCGGCACCAGATCGAGCGGGAATTTTGCATCCCGATTGCACTGCTCGATCACCGGCAGCAGGCGGTCGCGGACGAAATCGTGGGCTGTCTGGCGCGCCAGCTTTTCTTCGTCGCTCAGTTGCGAATCGAACTCGAAAAAATCGGTTCCGGCGGGCGGCGTCATCGGGGTCTCCGTGGGCTTCGCTGATCTCTTGTCGAACTCGCACGAACGTACAAAACGCGCGGGGAACCCGATCATTCTATCCGACCGAAGCTGGACGCGCCATGGCGCGCGGTATCGCTGAAAGCTGGAATGCGAGAGCGATCCGGGGAATTGCGATCCAGTTAAAATCTGAAGACGATTCCGGCCGTCACCTTGGGGCTTATCTGGTAGGTGGAAAAGAACCTGGTGGCAACCATGTCGGCCGCGATGCGATAGGCAAGGCGCCGATGGCCGCTCGATATATCCACGCCGCCGCCAAGCTCACCCGCGAAGGCTTTCTGGCCGCCGTATGCCGTCTGCGGGCTGAACTCGGCGCCGCCTGCCAAGCCGTGCGCCCAAAGCTCGATTCCACGCGGGCCGGGCAGCCGCGCATGCAGGCCGCCCATGCCGGTCACAAACCGGGAGCCCTGGCCGCCTACGCTGCCATGGCCGAAGGTGAACTCGCCCTCCCCGCCAATCCAATCCTTGAAGAAGTAGGTCATCGAATATTCAAACCCGTTGCGATTCACCACGGTACCCGGCACTTCGTAGAATCGGACGAAGGCATAACCGATGTATGCGTCCCAGGTGTAGGTCTGGAAGACGCCCTGTACACCCTGCGGGGGATCGGCGGGTTCGCTGGGCGCCACGAAGGCCGTCACAAGCGGGCGGCTCGGGGAGAGCGATGGCGATGAATTCGCGCCGGCAAAATAGCCGGCGAAGGCACTCGGCGCAGTGGCGGCCGCAAATCGCATGGGCATGGATGAATTCGAGAATGGGACGGAGTTGCTCGTCGTCTGAGCGCCGGCGCGCGCTCCAAGTAGCAGGCCCAATATAAGCACAAGACTAGCCTTGCGCATCGCCTCCCCCAAAACCTTCTGCCTCGACCCCGATTCTATTGAACAGGTACTCCGGCAAACTGTCTAGCGCTTTGCTATGGATTGTGTCCTTCGCACAACCGTCGCCGCGCCGAAAATGCTAAGGCGAAATGGGCCAGGCGAAATTTTCGTCGCCCAGGGAGATATTGAGCATTCCTTCCGCGGGCAGAACGTCGAGCGGGAGGCCGCCTTCCCACAAAGCAACGCTGAGAAGCAGCTCGCGGCGCTGGCGAAGGTCGAAGAGATCGCGCGAGAGGCCAAGCTCAAGGATGCTTCCGTAGCGGGCTTGGAGCAGGTTTTCGGGATGCAGCAGGCAGACGCCGCCTTGCTCGAGGACGCACTGGCAAAGGGCGCGATCCTGAATGCGCAGGGTGATGCGCGTCTCGCGCGAATCCCAAATGGTGATCCGGAGCTGGAAATCGCGCATATCGGCGACGGCTTCGGCCAGCGGGTCCACGCGAAGATAAAAATTCGTGGGATCGAAGCCGTAGGATATCTCGTCGAAGGCGCAGATGCGGCCGTGCATAGCGCCGCTGCCGCGGTCGGCGGAGTAGAGGCCCGCGCCCATCCATTCGAAGTAAGTGGTTTCGCGCCCGTCCACTGCGACCGTGAGATAGGCCGACGGAGACTCGCGGCGGCCGTGCTCGGGTGCGCGCTTGATGGGATGCGCGAGCGCGTCCGGGCCGTGTTCGCCGATGGCGGCGTAGATTTCGGAAAGGTGCTTGCGGAAAAGTGCGTCGAATTCCGCGTCGTTCGAGGAACCGTGCTCGGGTCCGAACCACCAGGTCCAATCGCTGCCTTCGGCGGCGAGCACGGCTTCATAGGCGCGGGCGAGCTGTGCCGGCGGCACGCCGCGCTGCACGGCGAGAGCATAGGCCTCGCGCGCGTCGCGGAGCAGGTCCCAGGCGCGGACGTCCTCCGCATGGCCGATCCAAACGTCGAAATTGGCGTTAATCCATGACGCGGGAAAGATTCCTTGCAGCACGGGCGCGTTGGGCTCCGATTCGAGGGCCTCGCTTGCCGTCAGCGCGCGAATCGAATGATCCGATTCGATGCGGCGATAAAAGGCACGCAGGAACGCTCGGCCATTTTCCGGATAAAACTCCCAGGCATTTTCTCCATCTAGAATCACGCTCAGGGTCGGCGTACGGCCCGCGGGGGCGCGATCGCCAACGGCGCGGATGCGGCGATAGAAATCGTCCGCGGCGGCTTCCGTGCCCATGCGGCTATAGACGAAGCCGACGAGATCGGAGATGTAGTGATCGCGGAAAAAGCCGGTGAGTTCGCGCTCGCCGCGACGCAGGCGCCAGGGGGTGTAAAGATCGGCGCCATTTTCGGGATAACCCTGCGGATCGCGCCAGAAGCCCTCGTTGCGCGTGCGCCCGAGAACGCCTTCATCTGTGGCGAACCAGCGGAAGCCCAGGTCCATGGCGATTTCGAGGCCCTGGTCGGAGACCGAGCCTTCGGAAGGCCACAGGCCTGCCGGGGGCTTGCCGAAGAAACGTTCGTGCAAACGGCGCGCGCGGACGAGCTGCTCGCGAGCGTCCTCCGGGTAGCGGAACGCCGGATGCGGGAGCGGCGTGTGGGGATTCGAGACGCGAGCGATATCGGAGTCACACAGCAGCGGCAGGATCGGATGGTAATAGGGCGTGGTGGAAATTTCGATCTGGCCGCGGCTTTCGGCGAGCCGGTATTCGGGGAGCACGGCGGCGAGCAATTCGAGTTGCTTATCGCGCAGGGCTTGTTTCTCGTCTTCGGTGAAATTGGCGCCCTTCGCGGAGAGCGCGTTCACCACCGGATCATGGGTGATGTACTCCTCGTCCATCCAGGCGAGTTGGGAGAGGACTTGAAGGTCGCGCCAATCGCGCGGGGCGAAATGCGCGGCGCAGCCTTCGGCGCCGGACGAGCGCCAATGGGAATGAATCTCAGCGAAGCGGGGCCAGCGGCGAAGATAATTGTCGTTCACCTGGAAGGCGCGCTCGAGCGCCGCCCGCTTCTGGTCCGGGGTGAGCGAATCGGCGGGAGCGAACGCGATTTCGAACCAAGCCTCCTTGAAATTGCCGCTGGCGTATTCGTCTATTTGCGCGGCGAGCAGCGGCACGAAATTGAACGTGGCGTGAATGGACGGAAATTCCTGGAGCACGCGGACCATGCCCCAATAATCTTTCAGCGCGTGCAGCCGGGTCCACGGGAGGAGATACCTGCCTGTGGATGGATCGCGATACTGCGGCTGGTGCATGTGCCAGAGGATGACGAGGTTTACGCCGCTCACGCGAAATGCGCCTCCGGAGTGACGGCGCAGGCGACGAGGCGCAGGACTGCTGCGCGGGAGGCAAAGCCGTGCTGCGCGGGCGTGTGTGTGCGGGCGCTCATGCTAGAATGGCCGGCGCGGGATGCGTCTGCTCGATAAATACGTCGGCCGCGAAGTCATCTCTCACGCCTTCCTGGGATTCGTCGTTTTCACGTTTGTCTTCTTCGTGCGCCCGCTCGTGCAATTGATGGAGCTGGTGGTGCGGCACGCGATGAGCTTTCCGTCCATGCTGCTGCTCTTCCTTTGCGCCCTCACGCCTTCTCTGATTTTCACGATTCCGATCGCCGTCTTGGTGGGCGTGCTGATCGGGCTTGGCCGCCTTTCGGCGGATAGCGAAATCGTGGCGCTGCACGCCTGCGGAATCGGCCTGCGGCGGCTGCTGGCGCCCATCGGCGCGGTGGCGCTGGGATGCACGGCGGCAACCCTGGCGCTGACATTCTGGCTCAGCCCGGCGGCGGTGCGCACGCTGACGCGGCTTTCGAGCCAGGCGCTCGCCTCGCAGGCTCCGTTCGAAGTGCGTTCGCGCGTGTTCAATGAGCTTCCGCACTCCGTATTATACGTACAAGACGCGGGTGCGACAGGGACGCATTGGCGCGGAGTCTTCCTCGAGACCAGCGGCGGCACGGAAGGCGCGACGGTGACCACCGCGCGCGAGGCGACCATCGTAGCGGGGCGCGAGCGCGGCGAAGTGGAGCTGCACATGAAGGATCGCACCACGCATCAGTATGATCCAAAGCACCCGGATCGCTACGACCTGCTGAATTTTGCGCAGAGCGAGATTGCAGTGCCCACCGCGAAAACCAGCGCGACGCCGAAATCATCCTCGCTCTCCCTGGCGGCGAAGCCCGTCTCCGCGTTGCTGGGCGTTCAGGGGCCGAACCGGCGCGATGCACAGGTGGAGCTGCAGAACCGGATGGCGTTTCCGGCGGCGTGCCTGGTGTTCGCACTGCTGGGGATTCCCATCGGGGTACGCCCGCGGCGGGGCGGGCGCGCGGCGGGACTGATCTTCACTCTGGTGCTGGTGGGCGGATATTACCTGCTGTGGGTGCTTGGCGATCACCTGGCGCGCGAGGGGCGCGTTCCGCCGTGGGCGGGAATATGGATGGCCAACATTGCCGCTGCGATTGCGGGCCTGATTTTCCTGCGGAGAGTCGAAAGCGTTCGCAAGCCGAATCGCGCGATCGTGTGGCTCGACCAGTTGCTGGGCCGGATGCGCAGGCCGCGCAAGGGACCCGAGGCGGGCGCGGCAGCGAATACCGCGGGCGCAAATGTATCTGCTTTGGCGAACGGGAGCGCGGGCGTGGATGGCTTCGTTGCGGCGAATGGGCTCGCATCGGGGAATGGTTCGGCCGCGCGGGCGCAACCCGTGGCGCATTTGCACCGCGTGACGGGGGCGGGCAGCGCAGTGGGATTTCCGCTGCTGGTGGATTTTTATCTGCTGGCGCAGTTTTTTTATTATTTCGTGGTGCTGCTGGCGGGCTTCGTGCTGATTTTCGACGCCTTCACGCTGTTCGATTTGCTGGGAGATATATCGAAGAACGGAATTTCGGCGTGGACCGTGGTGGCGTATTTTCTCTACCTGGTGCCGTACATGGTGTACCACCTGGCGCCGCTGGCGGTGCTGGTGGCGACGCTGATCACGCTTGCTATCCTGGCAAAAAATAACGAGGTGATCGCATTGAAGGCGAGCGGCATCAGCCTCTATCGCGTGGTGCTGCCGCTGTTGCTGGCCGGTTGCGTGCTGGCGGGAGGCCTTTTCGCGCTCGACAATACGTACCTGCCGGATGCGAACCAGCGGCAGGAGGAGTTGCGCAACGAAATCAAGGGTAAGCCCGCGCGAACATATTTCCAGCCGACGCAGCAATGGATCCTGGGGAAAGATACACACTCGGACAAGATCTATAATTACGAAGTTTTCGATTCGTCGCGAAAGGTGTTCGGCGGGCTGAACCTTTTCGAGCTTGATCCGGCAACTTTTCAGATGCGGCGCCGGGTGTTTGCAGCGCGCGCCACGTGGATTCCGGGCGAGAACGCGTGGGCGCTCGAAGGCGGATGGGAGCGCGACTTCGGCCCCGATGGGGAATTGACGAAGTATGTGCCGTTCAAGGTGTATTCGCTGGCGGAAATGAACGAGCCGCCGAGCTATTTCACGCGAGAGGTGCTGCAATCCGAGCAGATGAGCTGGCAGCAACTGCGCGCATATATTCGCAGCTTGCGGCAGGCGGGATTCGATTTCGATACGTCGCGGCTCTCGGTGGAGCTGGAGAGGAAATTCGCGTTTCCGCTGCTGGCGGCGATCATCGTGCTGCTGGCGGCGCCCTTCGCGTTGCTGGCGGGAACGCGGGGGGCGATTGGCGGGCTGGCGCTGGCGGTGGGAATCGGGATTGTGTATTGGGCGACGGCCGATTTGTTTGGGGCGATGGGCGCGGTGGGGCAACTGCCGCCGCTGCTGGCCGGATGGGCGCCGGACGCGATTTTTGGATTTCTCGGGGTGTACTTCTTCTTGAAGATGCCGACGTGACGGTGGCTGGCGATCTTCGAGCGGATTGGCAGGTGGGCGCTTTATTTCAGACGCGCCAAATCGAATGTCGCCGCGGTTTTTTTGCCCTCGGGCGTGACTACGGTTACCGTGGCGGGCGCCGATGCAATCTTTTCCGGCGCGAAGGTTAAATCTATCGTTGCGCCCAGGAGCTCGCCCCAGCGACCGTAGAGCGGCTCTCCCTCGACGCGGGTTGGTTCGACTGTTGCTTCCTGCGACAAGGTGATCGTGAAATCGCGCCAGAAATCGGACGGGCGAATCCGGGTGCTGTATGGATTTGCGAGATATATCTCGACGCGCGCGTGAAAAATGCCCGGCTTGTCCAGGAACTCCTGCACTGCGTCCGGCGAGTAGTAGTTGACCGCATTCCGCGCGCGTTCGACGACCGCGGCGTAGGGCGTGTCGAATTCGATTGTTGCCGTGTAGGGGCCGCTCTTCGGTAGCGGAAATGCGCGGGTGTACTGCGCGAGGAAATCCGCTGTTTTTTGCGTGTTGTCCTTGCCGAGGAAGTAGGCCTCGCGGATCGCGATGGAGGAGAGGGGATAGTCGCAGGCGAAGGCCGGGGCGGAAAAGAGGGTGGCGAGGGCGAGGGGAAGAACCAGGGATTGGCGACGCATCCGGGCTCCTTTCACCTGATCGGGGCGCTTCCGATGATACCGCAGCGACGGGTTTTTGAGGCGCCGGCGGGGCGGCAGGCGGGCGCAACATAATATCTGGAAGTCGCATTAACCGTATATTAGAACGGGTATCAGCTATGAAAGCAAAGGAGTTAAGGGCATTTCTAATCCCCGTACCGTAGATTAGAAAGGGGCAGTGGCTAGTTTTTAGTGGTGGGTGACTGGCGGATCGGCCGCTTGGCTGCGCCCCTGGGACCACCTGCCGCCCCTCCTCTCTCTGGCGAAAAATCCCGCCATCTTAGTTGATAGCATACCTTATCGAGAAAGTCAACAGAAATCCGCGGCTTTGCCGTTAGCACATGATAAGTCCCCTGGATTAGCACATGAGATGTCCGCGGGGGCGCGGAATTGGGGGCCAGGCGGGGAGCTTGACCCTATTGGGGGCTGCCAGTAAGCTGGACGATCATTTTGTTGGCCGGCGGCGCGACTGCCGGCATTCGGAATACTCATGGACACCATTCAAATCACACTTCCTGACGGGGGGACGCGCGAGGTGGCTCGCGGCACGACCGCCGCGCAAATTGCCGGGCAGATTTCGCCGCGGCTGGCGAAGGAGGCGCTCGTCGCGCGCGTGGATGAGGAGCTTGCCGATCTATCGCGGCCGCTCGACCGGGATGCGAGGCTCTCGATCCTGACCGCGAAGGATGCGGATGCGGTGCAGGTGTTTCGCCACTCGGCGGCGCACCTGCTGGCGGCGGCGGTGCTCGAGCTTTATCCGGACGTGAAGCTCGGGATCGGGCCGCCCATCGAGAACGGCTTTTTTTACGAATTCGTGCGCGAGGAGCCGTTCACGCCGGAGGACCTGGCGAAAATCGAGGCCAAGATGCACGAGCTGGCCGCGCAGGATATTCCCAACGAGCGCAAATGGATTCCGAAGCCGGAGGCGCTCGAGCTTTATCGCAAGGGCAACCAGCAATTCAAATGCGAGCTGGTGGAGGAAAAAGCGGCGGAGCCGATGGTGTCGTTCTACACGACGGGGAAATTTCTGGATTTTTGCCGCGGGCCGCACATTCCGTCCACCGGGCGAATCAAGGCGTTCAAGCTGATGAACGTGGCGGGGGCCTACTGGAAGGGGCAGGAAAGCAATCCGCAGATGCAGCGGATTTACGGCGCCTGCTTCGTGGAGCAGAAGGAGCTCGATGAATATCTGCACAAGCTGGAGGAAGCGAAGAGGCGCGACCATCGGCGGCTGGGCGCGGAGCTGGATCTTTTCAGCATTCAGGACGAGGCCGGGCCGGGGCTGATCTTCTGGCATCCGAAGGGCGGGCTGATCCGGCGGGAGATGGAGGATTGGCTGCGCGCGGAGCTGGTGAGGCACGGGTACGACCTGGTGTTCACGCCGCACGTGATGCGGCTGGATCTGTGGAAGACGAGCGGGCACGCGAATTTCTATCGGGAGAATATGTTCGCGCCGATGGAAGTGGAAAAGGCCGAATACCAGCTCAAGCCGATGAATTGCCCGGGACACATTTTGATTTACAAGTCGAAGCTGCGCAGCTATCGCGAGCTGCCGGTGCGGCTGGCGGAACTGGGGACGGTGTATCGCTACGAGCGCAGCGGGGTGCTGCACGGATTGCTGCGGGTCCGCGGGTTCACGCAGGATGATGCGCACATTTTTTGCATGCCGGAGCAGATCGAGCGCGAGGTGGAGGATTGCATCGAATTCGCGTGGGAGGTGCTGCGCGTTTTCGGATTCGAGAAATACGAGGTGGAGCTTTCGGCGCGCGACGCCTCGCGGCCCGGCGATTACGCCGGCACGGTGGAGGATTGGGAGCGGGCGGAGCGCGCGCTGGTGACGACGCTGGACCGGATGAAGGTTCCGTACAAATACATGCCGGGTGAGGCCGTCTTTTACGGGCCGAAGATTGACGTGAAGCTGGTGGACGCGATCGGGCGGCCGTGGCAGCTGACCACCGTGCAATTCGATTTCAACCTGCCGCGGCGGTTCGCGCTGGAGTACGTGGGCGAGGATGGGGCGCGGCATCAGCCGCTGATGGTGCATCGCGCGCTGTGGGGATCGGTGGAGCGATTCTTCGGCGTGCTGATCGAGCACTACGCGGGGGCGTTTCCGGCGTGGCTCGCGCCCGTGCAGGCGTCTGTGCTGCCGGTGAGCGGGAAATTCGAGGAGTACGGGAAGAAAGTGACGGCGGAGCTCAAGAACGCGGGGCTGCGCGTTCATTTGGATGATCGCAACGAGAAATTGCAAGCGAAGATTCGCGACGCGCAGCTGGAGAAAATTCCGTACATGCTGATTATCGGCGGCAAGGAAGCGGAGGCAGGGAGCGTCTCCGTGCGGCATCGCGCGAAAGGCGATCTGGGGCCGCGGCCGCTGGAACAATTTATTTCGGACTTGCGCGCGGAAATCGAGTCGCGCTCCCTTAGCGGGAATTGACGGCAGCAGGGGCAGCGAGCATCAGGCGAGCTGCGGCTCGGCGGCGATGGGGACTAGGCGCCATTCGTTGGCGGGGTGGCGGCCGGGGATGCGCAGCTTGAGGTAATTTCCGGTGAGGGCCTCGGTCCAGGCGTCGCCCTGGCGTGCGAGGGTGAGCGCCCGCGCAAGGCGGCCCGCTTGCCCGGCGCGAAACCCTTCTGCTTTGCGATGCCCGAGCGCTCGCAACTGCCGCGCGCGTTCGCGAATCTTTTCCCGCGGCAATACGCCTGGTAATCGCGCGCCTTCAGTCCCTGGGCGCGCGGAAAACGAAAATACGTGCAAGTAGCTGAATGGCAGCCGCTCGATGAGGGAGAGCGTTTGCTGGAAATCGTCTTCGGTTTCGCCGGGGAATCCGGCAATCACGTCTGCGCCAATCGCGGCGTCCGGGAGTTGGCGATGGATCAGATTGATGCGCTCGGCGTAGTGCGCGGCGCGATACCACCGATGCATGGCGCGAAGGACGCGGTCCGAGCCGGATTGCAGCGGGACGTGGAAATGCGGCGCGATGCGCGGCGACGCGGCGGCGAGCGAGACGAAGTCCTCGGTGACGTCCTTTGGTTCGATGGAGCTGAAGCGCAGGCGCTCGAGCGGGGTTTCGTCCAAAATGCGGCGGACGAGGATTGCGAGGCTCGCCTTCGGCGAAAGATCGCGGCCGTAGCTGCCGAGGTTGATTCCGCTGAGAACGATCTCCTTCGCGCCCGCGTTGATCGCGCGGCGGACGGCTTCTAGAGCGGCATCGGGCGCAAGGCTGCGGCTCGCACCGCGCACGGACGGAATCACGCAATAGGCGCAGCGATTATTGCAGCCGTCCTGGATCTTCAGGATGGGTCGCGTGCGATCGCGTTCGGCGGTGCCGGGACCTGCTGCCGCCCAATTGTGGGCGAGCATATCGCCGGTGAGAATCTTTGCCGGGCCGGCGGCTAACGAAAGGTCGCCTTCCAGATCGCCAAGGGGGACGAAATCGCGCGCGGCGAGGCTGGCGGCGATGCCGCCGACCTGCGATTGATGCGAGTTTCCTACGACGTATGCGACGCCGCTGAGTTGCGCGAGTTCCTCTGGGGCGCGCTGGGCGTAGCATCCGGTGACGATGATCGCCGCGCGAGGGTTGGCGCGGTGCATCTTGCGAACGGCTTCGCGGGCCCGCGCATCGGCGGCGGCGGTGACAGTGCAGGTGTTGAGCACGATCACTTCTGCGTGGCGAAACTCCGGCTCGGGCGCCAGCCCATTGGCGGCCAGGGCGGCGCGAATGGCGGAGGCATCCGCTTCCGTGGCGCGGCAGCCGAAATTTTCGATGAAGAAGCGCGGCATATGGACAGTGCCTGTGACAGGCGCGAAAATTATAGCGTGGAATGCGGAGAGGCGGTCAGTCCGTGGCGGTGCGGCGCTGATAGCAGAGCAGAATCAGGTCCGCGCGGCGGCGAACGCCGAATTTGGAGAGCAGGTTCGAGACGTGGAACTTCACCGTGCGCTCGGAGATGTTCAGGCGGTCGGCCACTTCCTTGTTTGCGAGATTTTCGAGGAGGCCGCTGAGGACTTCCTGCTCTCGCTTGCTCAATTCGGTGGGCGCGTCGGCGCGAAGGCGGCGGCCCTGCGCGGTGTTGAGAATCGAATCCACGAAGCGCGAAAGCATGGTTCGCGGCACCCAGATGCCGCCGGCGGCGACCTGCGGCAAGGCGCGGGCCAGTTGCTCGCGTGCATCGGCGTAGGTGAGGATGCCCTTCACGCCCTGGCGCAACAGGGAGTAGATTTCGGTCTCCCGGAGCTTATCGCCGACGACCATTACGCGAGCGGTGGCCCACTGATCGAGAATGTTGCCCAGCAGGGCGCCAGTGGATTGCCGCGCTGCGTGCGCGTCCACAACGTAGACGGTGGCGCGAGGGATTTCGACGCCTCGCAGATCGGGCGCGAGGGTGGAATCGAGCTGCTTGGAGGTAATTTGAAAGCCGGAGTGGTCCAGCAGACGCCTGAACTCCTCCAGAACCATCGGGTGCGGGGAGAGCAGACACACTTTTAAGTTGGAGCGTACTGGGGCTTTAGGCATGCGTGGTTAGGCTAACTAAATTGAAGGGCATGGGCAAGGGCAAGGGCGGGAGTGATTTCATAGGAGTCACGTCCCGGTGTTCCGGTCGGGAGCGGGGTAAATGCAAAACGGCTGGGCGCGAAGGCCCAGCCGCGGTTGCAAGACGAATTCTTGCCGGCGCTACTTGGTTGCGAGCGCGTTCCTGCGGCGCATGAAGAATCCGAGCGCGAGCAGGCCGATTCCGAACAGGGCCGCCGTTCCGGATTCCGGAGTGGGCGTGAGCGCGATGAATTCCTGTGGCGGCGTATTCTGGCAGGCGTGGCCGCTGCAGGTGATCGCGTAATCGGTGTTCGGGGTGTAGATGGTGAACGCCGCGAGCTGATCGGCGGTGAGGGTCTGCCCGGCGCCCCACGAGAGCCAGTTGAGGACGCCATTGGTATAGAAATTGGTGTAATTGGCGGCGGAAAGCGTGCCCTGCAGGTAAGTCTGAACGGCCGGGCCGCCGAAGACGGCCCAGATCGCGTACTGAATCTGGTCCGCCTGGCTTGCGTTCGCGGGATTCAAGAGCGCCAAGGTGAGGGCGGCAACCTCGCCGTAGCCCTGCGTTGAGTTCACCTGGCTGACGAACTTCGTTCCGGTGAGATCGGATAGACCGGTGGTGTTCGCCGTCCAGGATTCGTTGATGAAGCTATCGTCGGAGAAGTCATCGCAGATCACCGGGGTCGAGGCGCCGTTGATGCTGGCGGTGTACGGCCCCATATAAATTCCATCGAAAGGATTTGATCCGGCGCTGGTGAGCGTCATGCTCGCCGTGGCGCCGTCAGCGAAGGCCGAGGGCGCGCATCCCAGAATCAACAATGCAATTGCCGTGAAAACCCAGTGCGAAATTCCCGTCCCGATTGATCTCGTCATCTTCTCCCGTGTCCTTGTGTTCTTGGACGGTGGCAATTGGCGCCGCCGTGCCGTCCGGGGCCTGCGGTGCCCGGCACTCCATTCCACGGATGCTAGGGCACGTAGGCCGCCAAATCGTTGCGGTTGGAAGTTATTGATTCTAAAGGGATGCTCGCTAGATGCGTTGGTCCGACTGAAAGGCCATTCCACGACAATGGGCAAAGGATTGCATATTGGCGGGGGTGAAGCGGGTATGACGGCCTAATCCGCGGCAGCTAGTCTGCGGTAGAAGGAGACGGCATCGAGGATTCGCCCGCTGGCTGGGCTTTCCGCTGGAGGCGCTTCGGGGGAAGGCCCGCCTGGCGAACTTTGTAGAGCAGCGCGCGGTAGCTGATTTTGAGGACTTCGGCGGTCTTGCGGCGGTTCCAGTGGTTGGCTTGCAGAACCTTGAGGATCAGGTCGCGCTCGGTTCGACGGGTCACCTGCTGCGCGATGCGTTTCAGCGGGATGTTGCCGTCTGGCTGGGGTTCGTAAGTTATGCGCGAGGGCTTGCGGTCGAATTGCTCGGAATAGAAGGTTTCTTCCGTGCCGAGGATCACGTAACGGGCGACGCAGTTTTCCAGTTCGCGGACGTTGCCCGGCCAATCGCGGTTCTGGAGGACTTGAAGCGTCTCGCGGGTAAGGGGCGGAACATCGCGCTTGAAGCGGCGATTGCACTGTTCGCGAATATATTCGGCGAGATAGGGAATGTCTTCGCGGCGATCGCGCAAGGGCGGCAGCGTGATGCTGATCACGTTGATGCGATAGAGAAGATCGGCGCGAAAATTTCCGGCTTCGATTTCAGCGGCGAGGCGGCGGTTCGTGGCGCAGATCACGCGCGCATCCACGCGACGCTCTTCGTGATCGCCGATGCGGGTGAAATGGCCGTCTTGGAGGACGTGCAGCAGCTTGGCTTGGAGGCTGGCGTTCAGCTCGGCGATTTCGTCAAGGAAAAGCGTGCCGCCCTCGGCCAGTTCCATCCGGCCGGGCTTTGCGGACGTCGCCCCCGTAAACGCGCCCTTTTCATATCCGAAGAGTTCGCTTTCGAGCAGCGTGCCTGGAATTGCGGCGCAATTTACCTTGATGAATGGGCCGTGCCGCCAAGGCGAGCGCGCGTGTATGAAGCGGGCGAGCACTTCCTTGCCGACGCCGCTTTCGCCCAAAACCAGCACGGGGACGTTCAAGCCCGCGGCGCGACTGATCCGCTGCCGGATGCCCTGCATGGCATTGGACGGCCCGAAATAAACGTGCTCCGGGGGCAACTCAATGTGTTGCGCCGGCAGGTCCGGCTTCATCTTTGCCGCGGAAGCCATTGTGTAGCAGGCTCTTTTCAGACGCGAATCTTCGCGTAAATTCTTTCAGCTAAATGCATTGCACATCGAGCGCCACGGGGGTTCGGCCGCAACTGGGAGCTGTCTCTGTAAGTCCTAGGACCTATGTATAACCGGCTGCAAACAAGCCGCTTAACGTGTGGAAGGCCGTAAAGCGGCTGGGCGGGGTTCGGGGCGGATACTGTATACAGCGGGCACGGCAAATCTGAAAAGGCTTGGCACTTTCGGGAAGGTAGGTTCCTTGCCGATCCCGCACGGCAGTTTAGGGGCGCCAAAGAGGGGTGATTCAGGATGGGATGCTGCGGGGAACCGGGGCGCGGCGGCTAGACGCGCGCGCCCTCACCACGAATAATATCGTAGCGTTCGATTACGGCGGCGATGCCGATCGTCTCGTGATCCTCGTCGCGGCGCTTATCAACGCGGACCACTCGTCCATGGGCGCGGACGAGAACTTCGATGCCCCGGGTGATTTCGCCGGGAAGGGTGAGCGTAAAATCCAGTTCCGCTCCGGGTGCAAGGTCCTTCTGCACGATGAAATAGACGCCGCGCGTGGAAATGTCTCTGGTTTGCCCTGCCTGCGGCCCGAGTTCTCGATTGATCGGCAGACGGATGCTTACGGGCAAAGATAGATCGTACCGCCGGGCCAAACGACGCTCCGTCATCCCCAAAGCCCCTCCCATGCGCGCGTTGAATACGCACAACCCCGCAGGTAAACGATGCAATCACTCTTCCAAAGAATCGCGTGCCGCAATCCCGCAGGCGGGTGCGCTGAATTCCGGGGCGCGCTTTTCGCGAGGCGCTCCTCGGCGCAAATTGAGACGCGCACAAGCCCTTTGCAAACAGTGAGAAGAGATGGCCGCGAGCCGAACGTGCCGAGCGAAAGCAAGGCCAGATGCGATCACGCCAGTGGAACCCAAGCTACGCGCGGGACGAATCTTAGAATATTCAGACGGAAAACGGGTAGAGCTATTTCACTGTAATGTGCCCTGGATGTGAAACAGTTTTCAGGGGTTATAGGACCACGCGGCACTGAGTCGAGCGCGAATCAGCTGCCGCGAACGCCGGAACCCGCGGGCGCTTCTTCGTGCTGCGGCTCCTTGGCAGCGACGCTGGCGCTGGCGTTGGCCGCTTCGCGGGCGGCCGCTGCCGCCCTGGCCGCCGCCGAACGCGAGCCCCTGCCGGAATCCAGATTGAACTGCCGCATTTTATAGAGCAACGCCTTATAGCTGATGCCCAGCATTCGCGCCGCGTCTTTCCTGCACCAATTGGTTTTCTCGAGCGCGTCGGCGATGGCTTCCATTTCCGCTTCGTCCTTCAAGCCGCGGACCAACGCTTTGAGTCCCTGTTCCTTCGGGACGGGGAGGACTTCGTCGCGGGGCGCCAGGCGCTGCTGCTGGCCGGTCATTTCCAGCAGCTCGCGGAAGCTTCCTTCGTCATCTTCGAGAATCACGTAGCGCTTTACGAAATTTTCCAGTTCGCGAAGATTGCCGGGCCAGGGATAACGCAGCGCGGCCTCGAGCAAATGCTTCGAAGGATCGGGCGCGGCTTTCTGATATTTCTCGCTGTACTTGACCAGGAAATGGCGGAAGAGCAGCGGAATTTCCGCGGTGCGCTCGCGCAGCGGCGGAATGTGAATCGAAAGCACGTTGAGGCGGTAATAAAGGTCCTCGCGGAAGCGCCCGGTACGCATCGCTTCCTTTACGTCCATATTCGTGGCGGCGAGGACGCGGACGTCCACGTTCACCACGGCGCGGGCGCCGAGGCGCGAATATTGGCCGTCCTGGAGGACGTGAAGGAGCTTGGCCTGCAAGTGCGGGCTCATCTCCGCGATCTCGTCGAGGAAAATTGTTCCTTTATTGGCCATCTCGAATTTGCCGGGCTTGGCGCGAACGGCTCCCGTGAAGGCGCCTTGCTCGTAGCCGAAAAGTTCCGATTCGAGCAATTCGCCCGGGAGCGCGGCGCAATTCACCTTGACGAACGCCTGCTGGCGGCGCGTGGAGCGAAGATGAATCATGCGCGCGACAACTTCCTTGCCGACGCCGCTTTCGCCGCTGACGAAGACCGGCACGTCCACCGGGGCGATCTGCAAAATTTGCTGGCGAATCTTCAGCATCTGCGGGCTGGCGGCGAGGAAGGAGAGATCCTCGGTGAGCTGCTCGCAATATTCGCGCAGGGCCTGATTTTCCGAACGAAGCTGCTGCTTCTGGCGGCATTTCAGGAAAGCGGCGTCGAGCGCGGGCTTCTCGAAAGGCTTGGTGAGATAGTCCAGGGCGCCGAGGCGGATCGCTTCGACGACGGTGGTCACTTCATCGGTGCAGGAAAGCATGATGACGTTGAGCGTGCGGTCGAGCTGCATCAGCCTGCCGAGCGTTTCCACGCCGTTCATCTCCGGCATCAGGACGTCCAGAATCACGAAATTGGGCCGCTCGCCCGCACCGACGCGCTCGAGCGCTTCCTTGCCGCTGGAAACCGTCTCGACGGCGAAGCCATCCACTTCGAGCAGCGTCTTCAGATATTTGCGAATACTGGGTTCGTCGTCTACCACCAGAATCTTTTCTTTTTCAGGCATTTCGTTGTCCTATCGGCGGGCCGAATCCCCGGCCCTCAATCCGCATTCATCGGCAGCAGGAACGAAAAGCAGCTCCCGCGACCCACTTCGCTATCTACCCAAACCTTTCCCCGATGCGCTTGAATCAATCGCTTCGTAATCGCCAGGCCCAACCCCATTCCGGAAGACGAGGGGTCCACGCGCACAAATTCCTCGAAGATTTCCTGATGAAATTCGGCGGCTATCCCGGCGCCGGTGTCCTTCACCGAGACGAGAACGCTATTCGGCCGCATGCCGCGCGAAAGCCGGCGCTCTTCGTGCGGAGGCGCTTCGGAAACGCGGCGCTCCCAGAAGTGAGGCTCGGCGAGGAGCGTGACGTGTCCTTGCTCCGGCGTGTGCTTCAGCGCATTGTCAATCAAATTGGCGACGCACTGCTGCACCTTCTGGTAATCGAACTTAAAAGTTTCCAATTCGGGGTTGATCAGCAGCTCCAACTTCACGTTGGAGCGCTTGAAAGCGTCTTGCCAGCGGCACGCGACGTCGTGGATGCAATCGCGCAGGTCGTTGTCCCGGAGCTGGAGCACGAGCTTGCCGCTCTCGAGCGCGGAATAGTTCAAGAACATGGAAACCAGGCGAACCAGCCGGTCGCAGCTCTCCTTCGATTCCTGCAGCATCTCTCGCTGCCGCTCGCTCAATTTTCCGAGCGAGCCGGAGAGCAGAAGATCGTAATACCCCTTCATGACGGAGAGGGGCGTCTTCAATTCGTGCGCCGCTGAGGCGAGGAAGACGGTTTTCTGCCGGTTCACTTCTTGCAGACGCAGATACGCGGCGAGCAGGTTGCGGTAGGTGATCTCGCGCTCCTGCATCAGGTCCTGCACCGTCTGGCGCATTTCCGCTTCATCGGCGGATGCTTCGGGCGGGCACGGCTCAATCGAGAGGACGAGCCAATCCGGTTCGGGCAGCCAGCGCAAACGCGCGCGGCTCTTGCCCTGCGAATTTTCGATGGGGAAATTCAGTTCCTGTTCGCCGCTTTCGAACTGCCGAAGAATCTCGCGACGATCCGTCTTCAGGATGTCGCGGAAAAGATTTGGGTCGGCCTTCACGCCGAGGCGGTGGGTGTGCAGTGCGTCCTGCGCGTGAAGATTTGAGAAAAGAACGCGGCCCGTGCGCTCGGCGACCAGCATTGGACGGTCCAGCGCGTCCAGGAGACTGGCGATCCATTGGAAGACCGTCTGGCCATTTGCGGTCTGATCTTCGGTGAGGTTTCTGGCCAAACCTTTCTCCTGGGGACCCGAACGCATCGGGGCAAAAGAACACCTTTGGGTGCATTAAATGCACTCTAAAGGGATGCGCTTGAGAGAAGTTATGCTCGCAAACGGCACCCAGAGTGTCAATGGTAAAAGCGTCCTAGAGTTGCGCATAGTGGGAAGCAGAAGGGAGTAAATTTGCACACTCTCTCCCAAGCGCGTGGATCAGGGGGTTTTTGGATATTGTATAAACTTAGCCCATTGAGTTACTTAGCCTGGTGCGATTTTTGTGCTCGGAAATTGCCATTAAATTGCGGCTTAAAACAGTACTAAAACTGGGGTACTGACAAGAATGGCCGCCAGAGAGAACGCTGTCCAGCAGAAGGCCGGAGCATCACCCATTTACGACGAGCGTAGGAGATTTCAGCGGATCCATCTGCAGATCCCCCTCTTCATCCGCGGGCGAGATGCGCAGGGGGAGCAGTTCATGGAGTTGGCCAAGACGCTGGACATTAGCGCGATGGGGGCATTCCTGACCTGCCCGCGCGCGCTGGCAGTGGGCGATTTCGTGACGCTCACTATACCCGCGCCGTCGATCACGTCATCGGGGCTGGTCCCGGCCGGAATGGCGCCTATACAGGCGCGGGTAAAGAGGCAGCAAGAGGCTGGGGATGTGCATCTGGTGGGGGTGGAGTTCCTGAAGCCGATCCTCTAGTTAAACGTTGTGTTTGCTAGCCGGGTAGGACAAGAAGCGATGCACCCTGGTGTGCATAAAGCGGAAGCGTTTTTCATCATTTCAGTTCTTCGAGGGGCGTTCCCTTCCGGCACGATATAGAGCGCCTCTATCTTCATAAAAATGAGCAGGTTAGAGTGCTGCGCCATGCGGGCCGCGGCTGGCAATTGGACTGTTCCGTGCTAAGGTAAAGGTGTCCCCCGTTGTGCCCCTGCGTGCAGGGAAGCAAAGAACTTCGGACGAAAATTTGATGCCCCAGCCCGGCGAAAGCCAGCCGCAGCCCTCTGCGGAGGATTCTTTTTTGGACCTGCTTGTAGAGACTGTGCATGGTCTCGAGGAGCAGGTGCGGGCGGCGTTTCTGCGGCAGTTCTTCCGGATGATCGCGCAGGTAGACATTGCCGAGAGCGAGACCAACGAATACTGGGAGCAGATCCTGCAGCGGCGGCGGGAAATGGCTGAAAGTCTGCACAAGAGGGTGTCGCTGAATACGGCACTTGTGGATGTGCTTGGCGAGAGCAGCCTGCTGCGCGTTCCGATACTGATCGAGTATGAAGACTTCAAGAAGCTGCAGATCAACGCCGCGACCGACGCACTGACGGGCCTCTACAACCGGCGGCTATTCGATGAATCGTGCGAAAAGGAAATGAACCGCGCGAAGCGGTACGGGCAACATCTGGGCATCGTGCTGCTTGATCTGCACAAACTGAAAGAAGTGAACGACCGCGAGGGGCACATGCAGGGCGACCGCGTGCTGCAGTTGGTGGCGACCACGCTGCGGCGGTCGCTGCGCGCGTCGGATTTTGCCTTTCGCATCGGCGGCGATGAATTCGCGCTGCTGCTCCCACAGGCTGACCCCGAGCAGGCGGTGAACCTGTGCCGGCGCGTGCGGGCGCGGTACGAAGCGGAAATTCGGACGATGAAGCTCGATATCGGCGTGACGCTGGATTTCGGGGTGGCGGTCCACCCGGAGGATGGCGACCATAAGGAGACGTTGATTGCGCTTGCCGATAAGCGGCTCTACGACCTGAAGCATTCGGGGCGGGCTGCGGCGCGAACCGTTCCCGCGGTGGAACCGCAGCCGGCGCGCGAGGCAGCGGCCGCTGCGGCTGCGGCGCCCGAACCACCGGGGCGTCCGCCGCAGGAAGCAGCTGGACGTCAGGCTGCTGCGCCTGCAGCGGGTGCGGGGGCAGCGACGGAGCGCCAAGCGAAGCGGGCGGAGCGCGAAGCGGGCGCGCGCGAGCAGCGCAAGTGGGAGCGCGTGTCGCTGACGGGAACGAAGGCGTACGCGGTGCTGTCTGACGATGGGCAGAAGACGGCGAAGGTGATTGATCTGAGCTATGGCGGCGTGGGGCTGCAAGTGGAGGATGCCGCCGCGGTGGGCGAGCAGTTCAACGCGATCCTGCACGTGCCGATTCTTCCGCCGGTGCGAGTGGTTCTCCGCAAGGCGTACACACAGGCGCTGGACAGCGGGAGGTTCAGGGTCGGGTGTGCGTTCGTTTCGTAGGTTTACCGTAGCTTAGAAACGCATTCGGCTGTTGTTTTCAGAAACTTAGCCCGCCTTTTAATCCCCGTGCCGCAGAGTAGACTTCACCTGATGTTCGCCTCGCGCCGAGGTCTCTTTTCATTTACCCCTTGACAATCTACAAGGGGAGCGGCATTGTAGGCGCATTCTTGTAGAGATTCTGGGGAAAGGATCTTGATGAGTCCTGCAGTGGAAATTCTGCAAGGCACGCTGGATTTGCTGATCCTGAAGACGCTGGCACTCGAGCCGATGCACGGCTGGGGAATCGCGCAGAGGATCCAGCAGGTGTCGCGCGAGATTTTGCAGGTGCAGCAGGGGTCGCTTTATCCGGCGCTGTATCGGCTGAAGCGGAAGAAGCTGATCCGGGCGGAATGGGGCGCGTCGGAAAATAATCGGCGGGCGAAGTATTACTCGCTGACGGCCGCGGGACGGCGGCAGCTCGAGAAAGAGTTGGCGGACTGGAGCCTGCTATCGGGCGCCGTGGCGCTGGTGCTGCAGAAGGCGTAGCGCACGGGATGCAGAGGAGGAGCGCGGGGGAGGGCGTGGCGTTTCTTCGGATGGCTCGCTCAGGACGGGGCTGCCTCCCTGAAGCGATGGGAACGGGAGGGCGGGGATGAGATTGTGGCGATGGATGGCGCGCCAGCGCCGCTTTCCCGCAGCCAGGTCTGGGGCCGCTGCATAGCGCTCTGGTTTTGGCCGGAGGTCCGATCATGTTGCTGGCAGTGGGATTCGCGGCGTGCTGGGCGCCGGCGCGGATGGCGATGAAGGTGGATCCGATGGTGGCGTTGCGGCATGAATGAGGGCCAGCGGGAAACCGGAGAGGCGAGGGAGCAAGGAGGCAAGGAAGCGAGGGGGCAAGGGGGAAAGGAAGCAGGGAAGCAGAGGGGGCAGAGGAGAGAACCGCTTTGACGCGCGCGTGAAGCGATGCTTTTGGTCGGGGGGGATTGGTAGGGCGTTTGCCTTAGTGCACGGCGGGCGTGGATATACCGGAATTGCGGGACTGCAACTTCGTCCCTACTTCGATCCAAAATTGGGATGGAGGGGGGCACATACATGGCAGTTCTTAACTATCAAGCTGGAGAGGTAAATACCCTGGTGACGCGGCCGAACTGGGGCGCGATCTGGGCCGGGGCTTTCACGTTCATTGCGATCTGGTCGGTATTCGGGCTGCTGGGGATGGCGATCTTTGCGAGCGCCGCGAATCCGGCCGCGCCGCAGCCGATCACCGGAATGAGCATCGGGATGGCGATCTGGATCGTGATCCTGACGATCATTGCGATGTACGTGGCGGGACGCGTGACCGGGCATCTGGCCGGGATCGCGAATTCGCGCGACGGCATGACGCACGGAATGATCATGTTCGGCCTGTCGGTGACGGCGGCAATTGCGTTGATCGCTTTCGCGGGAAGCGCGGCGACGGGCGGCACGACGCTAGCGGCCGTGGGGTCGCATAGTCCGTACGTGCTGACCCTCTTTGCCGATATGGGCTGGGTGGGGTTCGCGGCGCTGCTGCTGGGCTGGGTCGCCGCGATGGGCGGCGCGTCGACCGGCGCGAAGATGAAGGTCATCGCGCCCCAGCCGCCGAGGGCGACGACCTAAACGCGGCCAGGCTGGCGGGTCAGTTTGAATTTGTCCGAGGATCGAGAGATTCAAACCGACCCCTTTCGGCTAGTAGTGCGCGTTCGCGCCGCGCGCAAGGCGCGAGCGCGGCTCGAGGCCGTCGCTGATGCGGCGGATCGTCTCACGGAGGCGCACGGCTAGGTCGACCACTGTTTGCAGGCGCTGGGCGTCTACGAGGCGGAGGCGGTCGCGATGGGCGAGCAGCATTTCGGCGTTGCCGAGGATGCCGGTGAGCGGATTATTGATCTCGTGGCGAAACACCTCGGCGAGATTTTCGTCTTCGGCGACCGCGGCAAAGCCGAAGCTTGAGGCGCCGGCGCGGCGCAAACCGCGCTCGATCAGGCTTGCGGCAAGCGGGATGTAATTGCCGGTGCGAGGAACAAATTCGATGCGACCGGTGGCGATGAGGTGGAGCACGTCTGGGTGCAGATCGGCGGGGCCGAGGAGCACCAGGGGCGACTTCGCGCTGAGCGAACGAAGCAGCGGAAGGCAATGGCCGGGCGGCAGCAGGGCCGCATCGAGCGCGGTTACAGTGGCGCTGCCGATGACGGCTTCGCTGAGTTCCTGAAGCGATGCAAGGATGGAGATGACCGGCTTCCGCTCCCAGCGGGCGATTTCGCGGGCGAGACCGTGCGCCAGGTTGGATTCCTCGATGGCCAAGATGGCGATTTGGCTGGCCGGCGCGCTGACTGCAGTGGCTGTTTCCATGGCTTAGTTACCTTCACCCTCCTAAATTGAAATCAGGCGCCGCGCTGTCGGCGTCTGGTGTGTTCGTGTCCAGGTGATTCTTCGTCGCCAAGGGCCTTGTGGACGGCGAGCTTCAGTTCCTCGATGAGGAAGGGCTTGGCGAGGTAGGGGAGTTTGTTCTGGCGGAGAAAGGCGAGCGTGCGAGGGGCAAGCGTGTCTCCCGTAACGAAAACGATGCGGTCCTTCAAGGGGCTGCCGGAGCGGACCAGGGCGTCGTAGAAAGCGGGGCCATCGAGGCGCGGCATGCGCAGGTCGCAGACCACCAGGTCGTAAGAGGCGCGAGAGAGGCGCGCGAGACCCTCCTGGCTATCGAGAACGGCTTCGACCTCGTGATCCTCCTCGCGGAGGATGTCGCCGATGAGTTGGGCGACGGTGGGCTCGTCTTCTACGACCAGGATGCGGCCGGCGAGGGCCGCACGAGCCGCGTCGCGCGGCGGCTGCTCGGCAGGGGCCGCGGGGGCCGTGACCGGCGTGACGGGCAAGTCCACGATGAACCTCGCGCCGAAGCCGTGGCGATTTTCAACGGTCACGTCCCCGCCATGCTGCTGCACGATTCCGTAGACGATGGAGAGGCCGAGGCCCGTGCCGACGCCGGGCGGCTTCGTGGTGAAGAACGGGTCGAAGATGCGGAAGGCGATCTCCGGGGGAATGCCGGGGCCGTCGTCAGAGATGGCGAGCGAAATCTGCTTGCCCGAATCCGCGGCGCGGGTGCGAATCCAGATATTCCCTTTGCCGCGGCCCTCAAGAAGGGCCTGCTCCGCGTTGACGAGGAGATTGAGCACGACCTGCTGAAGCTGAAAGGGGTCGGCCATCGTCTCCGGGAGATTCGGGGCGAGATCGCATTCAACGACGATATCCTCGACCTTCAGTTCATACGCGCGCAGGGCAAGGGTGCGCTCGACGATTTCGTTGAGGTCCACGCGGGTGCGCTCGGGCGTATTCCCGTGGGCGAAATAGAGGAGATTTTTGACGATCCTGCGGGCGCGCTCGGCTTCCTGGTAGACCTTCTTCGCTTCGCCGGCGCGGGGCGGCGGCAGCTTGTGGCCCAGCAGAAGTTGGGCGTATCCCATAATCGCCGTGAGCGGATTATTCAACTCGTGGGCAATGCCGGAAACGAGCTGGCCGAGCGCGGCCATTTTTTCGGTTTGCAACATTTCGGACTGAATCTGGCGCTCGCCGGTGACGTCTGAAAAAAGCTCGAGCCAGCCGATCGGCTGGGAGTGTGCGCCGAGCACGGGCCGGCAGTAGCGTTCGACGACGCGGCGAACGGGACGAACCATTTCGAGTTCGTCGTGCGCGGGGGCGGCCTCACCGGAGAGGAAGGACTCCCATCGCGCCGAAAAAGAGGCGGGGTCGCGGAAACGCGGGCTGAGCATTTCGTTGACGTCTTCGAAATGATCGAGGCCCTGAAGGGCGCGCGCTTCGATGCCGAACATCTGCCCAAAGGCCGCGCCGGCGAAGCGCACGCGACCTTCGCGGTCGAACAGAACAGCGCCTTCGCGGGCGGAATCGAGCAGGGTGCGAAGTTCGGCTTCCACCTGATTCGATTTCGCTTCGGCGCGCTGCACCATGGGGCCTTCCTCGATGCAGAGAAGAAGGTCCTCGCCCGGCAGAATCGCGCGAAGGGTGATCCGCACCGGGAAGCCATTGGCGAGGGAGCTATCCAGGGTGGGAGGAAAGGCGGCGAACGTGTTCTGCACCCAGTCTTCGAGAGACGGAATTTCGGGCTGGCCCGAGACGAAGTCGCGCAGGTTGGAATCGCGAACGGCGGCATCGCGCAGGCGGAGGAGTTCGGCGGCGCGGCGATTTGCGCGCACAATCGCACCGCCCTGCTCGATGACGAGCAGGGCCTCCGCGCTCGAGTCGAATACCGCGGCGAAGGCTTGGTCGCCGGGCGAAGCCGATCCGCCCAATTGCGTGCGGCCGCTGGACGACCCCGAAGAGGGGTCATAGGGCTGAAGAAGCAGTGCGTTCACTTTGTCATCACCGGGTTTTTTACCGGCCATTCACGATCCAGTAGCCGCACAGCAGGGCCATACCGATGGCAACCGCGTACTCGATGGAGCGGCGGAGGGCTGGGGCCAGATAGAGTCGGCGCGTGGTGCGGAGCGGTACGATCACGCGGTCAAGCGGTGCATGGCGCGGGCCAACGCTTCAAAAAAATAAGGAGAAGAGTTTCAGTAGATTCTGCGCATCGCGCAGCCATTCGGGATTGTAGGATTCCCAACTCGAACCAAAACCACGATGACGTTCCCTCATTGGAAAAGTCGCTGCTCGGAAATTTAGCTGCGAACAGGCGGCAGCGCGCGGAGGAGGGAATATTATTTCCGCATGCGATTGCAGGGGCGGAGAGCCGGCGAAATTTTCGGCCGGCATTTCCATCGGCGGCACGGAAGCTGGCCGGAATTGCGGGCGGCGGGCGGTCTACTGGTCCGAATCGGCTGATTCGGCGCCGTACTGCTTCAGCTTGCGGTAAAGCGTGGTCTTTCCGATGCCCAGGAGGCGCGCGGCTGCGAGCTTATCGCCGCCTGCTTCGCGCAAGGCGCGGAGAATGGCGCGGCGCTCGAGCTCCTCGAGGGGAAGGAGTTCGTCGGCTTGCGGCAGGCGGGCGCTGGAGCCGTATTGCAGGTTGCTCGGCAGATCGCCGACGTGGAGAATCGGGCCGGAGCCGAGCGCGACGGCGCGTTCGATGGCGTTTTCGAGCTCCCGCACATTGCCCGGCCAATCGTAGGCGATCAGGCGCGCCATCGCGTCCTCGGAAATGGTGCGCACGCCCCCGGATTCGCCGAACTTCTCGAGGAAGGCGTTCACCAAAATGGGAATATCGCTCTTGCGTTCGCGCAGGGGTGGCAGCTTGATTTGGACGACGTTGAGGCGGAAGAACAGGTCCTGGCGGAATCCGCCCTGGCGAACGGCCGTCTCGAGGTCGCGATTGGTGGCGGCGATGACGCGTGTGGCGAGGGGCACGCGGTCCGTGGATCCGACTGGCTTGATCTCCTTTTCCTGGAGGGCGCGGAGCAGCTTCGCTTGCAGGTCTATGGGCAGGTCGCCGATTTCGTCCAGGAAGAGCGTGCCGCTGCCGGATGCCTCCATCAAGCCCTGCCTGGTGTGCATCGCGCCGGTGAAGGCGCCCTTCACGTAGCCGAAGAGCTCGGATTCGATGAGGGTTGGTACGAGGGCCGAACAATCCACCGGAACGAAGGGCTTCGCGCGGCGGGGGCCGGAAAAATGGATCGAGCGAGCGACGAGCTCCTTGCCGGTGCCGCTCTCGCCGAGAATCAGCACGGGATAATTGTGCTGGCTCACCTTTTCGATCAATCGGTAGACGCGCTGCATTTTGACCGAGGTACCGATCAGGCCGCCGAATCCGGGGCGGGTGCGAAGCTGCTCGCGAAGGACGCGATTTTCCTCGTCCACGGCGAGCGAGCGCACCACGCGGTCGAGCTTATTGCGTAGATCGGGAACGTGGAACGGCTTGGTGACGTAATCCGCGGCGCCCATGCGCGTGGCTTCGACGGCGCTTTCGATGGTGCCGTACTGGGTGAGGACGATCACGGCCGTCTGCGGATAAAGCTCGCGGACGCGCCGGAGGAGTTCGATGCCGCCGAGCTGCGGGACGCGTAGATCCGTCAGCAGCACGTCCACCGGATACTGCTCGAGCATCTCGAGTGCCTGCTCGGTGGTGGAAGCGCAGCGGGCGCGCAAGCCGGAGTCGGCCACCACGTCGCGGCACAAATTTCGTGTGGCGTCCTCATCATCCACGATCAGCACCGTAACCGCCGTTCGCTCGGAACCGATCGCCGCTTCGACTCGACTTGCCATGGAAAAAATCCCCCTTATGGATGGACCCCGCGCCAGCGCAGCAATGGAATCGCCAAGCGCGCAGTTACTAGCGTACTCACGATAATAGCTTTACGATCAACCGTACGGTCGAGCGGGGGGGAATGTAGTCTCAAAATGGGCCTCACTGCAAGCTCGTATTACTACGCAGGGGGTTAAGTGCGGCGTTATGTGAAGAGTGCCGAAGTGGAACGGGCGGTAGTTCCGAAATGGAGCTTTTGCGGCGTCCTGGGGGCCTTGTCTTAAAGAGGTGTAGTTTGCGGGGCCGCAAAGGTTTTAGAATCCATTAGGCGCCCGTAGCTCAGTTGGATAGAGCGTCTGCCTTCTAAGCAGAGGGTCGGGAGTTCGAATCTCCCCGGGCGCGCCACTTTCCGCTGATTGGCACCGCTAGTAGCGTGCGGGCATCGGGATGAAACTGTGTAGAACCGCCGTGACGAAAAAAAGAGGCTTTCTTTAACCACCATTGCGCGCTCGATTTTTTCTGATCGGGACGGCCTCGGAATTCCTGCGTAGAATTGAGCCACGGATCACTATACTGCTCTCCGCTGTGTCAGGGGCGGGCAGCCGCGATAACCCCGCTTAATGACGCCTGATTGGGGACGCCTGCTGTTTCTTGAATGGGCGTCCGAAGATGAGCATGTGCATCTGCGCGATGATGCCGATACGTCTGCGTCGAGAATGGTGGAATCGCGCCCCAGACCATCTACTGCCCAGATCGGAGCTGCGCCGAGCCGAAACCCGCGGGGGGCGAAGGCTGGTGGGCCCGCAAGGATTCGAACCTTGGACCAACGGATTATGAGTCCGCTGCTCTAACCAGCTGAGCTACGGGCCCGCCGAGGACATCTTACACGGCGAAGCTTGGCCGGGCAAAAAGCAGTGAGGCGCGGCGTGGTGCGGAAAAAACCAGGGCAATCTGGTGAGCCGAAGACGGCCTGGAGCTACTTCTTAAATAGGTCCTCGAATGCTTGGCGCGCATCGTGGGGTCGCGCGGCGGAAACCGGCGCTGGCGCGGACGGGGCGTAGGCGACGGGTGATGTATCCTTCTCGATCGTCGTGCGAAACTGGAAAAATGTGCAACTGTTCTTCGCGTCCTTCTTCGTGATTCGCTCGGAAATCGGCTGGGTGCATTCGAATTGCTTCCCCGTATCGAAATGGACGCAGTGCTTGCAGCAATGCAGCTCGGCATGGCAACGCGGGCACTGCCCATTGGGATCGAAGCCGGTCATCAGCGCCGTGCCGCAGCTCGAGCATCGCGCTCGCGTCACGGTGCCCACCATTCGCGGCGTCCGTGGGCCGAGCAGATCATGCTTCAGTCGCGGTTCAGGCGGACGCTCGGTGCGCTCACGCTTCTTATTTTCGGGATCGCGGTCGCGATACCCCTTCTGCTTATACTTCCGCTCCATGAAATCTACCTCCTCGGTCCTAATCCTGATGGGCGGCGCACCGCACCATGGGGACTTCCGGAACTGGCGTGCGGCACAGAGAATTTCGCTCAACGCAGGGCTTTGCTGGTCCGAATCCGTCTCGACAAACTTTATGTCCTTAAACCTAAATGGGAGGCGTGCCTCCGGTCGCGCGGTCTATCCAGGATGGGACGCTCGTCTTCCGGGAGAATGCGCCGAATCCGCGGATGTTGCTTCGCGAAGGGTGAAGAATCAGCATGAGCCCCCGCGAGATTTTTTGCAAGGCCCGCGGTGCGCTCTGCCGCCGAACAGGAACTCGCCCTCGGCGCTGCATCTCCGCCGACTGGCCGCATTCACCTTGGCCGTCCATCCGCGCCCCGCGCCCGGCGAGCCCAGAATCTAGATAGACCCTCAAAAGGCAAATCCGGTTGCAAGAATTTGCGAGCCTCGCCACGCGCGGAGAGCACCGCTTCCGCCGCCAAATAGCCGCTGCGAACCGCTCCTTCCATTGTCGCTGGCCACCCGGTCCTGGTCCAATCCCCGGCCACAAACAAGCCCTGAATACCGGTGCCCTGCGGGGGTCTCCATTGATCCACACCCGGTTCCGGCGAAAATGTGGCGTGGACCTCCTTAATCACGGCGGACTTCACAAGCCTCGCTTCGCGCGTCGCTGGCAGCACGCTGGCCAGCTCCGCGAGGCACATGTTAATGATCTCCTGCCGCGACCGCTCGATCAGATCGTACGAGGCGCTAATCACCAGTTGTAAATACTGCCCGGCGCGCGACTGTAGGACCGGATTCGCCGCGTTTGCGCCGTTGCCGTGCCTCGCCGCATTCCGGCCGTTCGGAGCGTAGAGCAGCGTCTTATTGAAAATCCACTGCGTCACGTGATCGAGCAGCGCCAGAAAAGGCTCGCGCATCACTGTGCGGTCGAACCAAAGATGGACGCCCGTGATCGGTGAAGTCTTAATCCTGCGCAGCGACTCGAACATTCCGCCTTGTGCGGACATGCCTTGCGGAAGCATCTCGATCAGTGCCTGATGCGGGACTGCGGCGATGCATGCGTCCGCCGTCATCTGCTCGCCCCCATCGAGCACCGCGCCGCCGAATTTCCCGTTCTCGATTCGGATTTGGCGGATGGTGCTTCGCAATCTCACCTCTCCCCCTCGCCGCTCGATTGCCCCGCGGCAACCTTCGTAAAGTTCGGCGAGCGGCACAACGGGAACACCGACGCGATATCCCTGGCGGCTGCCCAGGAACGCATGCCAGAAGACGTCTATTCCGTACGATGCGCCGGCCTTCGCGAGTTCCTCATCCAACGCGCTCACCAGCACGACGCGCCAGAACCTGTGGATCGCGGCTGGCGTTTGCTTCATGCTTTGCAGCCACTCGAGCATCGAGATGCCGTCGGCGCCGCGCGGCCTTCCTCCCGCGCGCGCAATGGTCAACAGTGCGCGGGCGATGCCTCGCTTGTCCGCTAGCGTCAGCGAACCGAAGCGCAGGAAGGAAAGCCCCATGTGCAGCGGAGGAGGCAGCAGCGAGCCCCGAATCTCAGAGCGTCGCCCGCGCGCATCAGCGAAGTACAAGCGATCGTAATATCCAATTTTGCCTTCGGCCCCGACGCGCCGATAGAAATCCGCGAGGTTCGTGCAGCATCCCAGCGTCACATGCTGGCAGTTATCCACCTCGCTGCCGTCGGGCAACGTGTAGGAAGTGGCGCGTCCGCCCAGATGAGGGCGCTTTTCGACCACGCGCACGCGATGTCCGGCTTCAGCCAGCGCGACGGCCGAAGACAGCCCCGCCAGGCCGCCTCCGATCACCAGAACGTCTTGCGAGGGCATCCTTCTTCCACCAGCCGCTCATTCCCGCCGTGAGCAGATATTGAAGTTTCTCGGCGCCCGAAAGCGACACGCGGGACGAAAACACGTCGAACTCGCGCTCCTCGATTCGAGCAAGAAGCGTGCTATACGTGCGGATCAAGGCCCGCAGAGTCGCCCGGCTATCCGCGTCCACTTCGGCGAGGAGCACCGCGCCTTCTTCATAGAAGTGCCACGCGCGCGCTGCTTCGAATTCGAGCAGATCGCGCAGCGCGGGCGTGAGCGGGCCTTTCAATTGCGCCGCGCTGCACCCGAAGCGTTGCAGATCCTCCTGCGGAATGTAGATGCGGCCCATCTCGCCATCGCTTCGAACGTCGCGAATGATATTCGTGAGCTGGAACGCCAGGCCCAGCCGCTCCGCGAGGTCCGTCGCGCGCGGGTTCCGGAAACCGAACACGTGCAAACACGTAAGGCCCACGGTTCCCGCCACGCGATAGCAATATTCCGCGAGATGATCGAACGTCGCATAGGAAGCGATCGTCAAATCCATTTCCGCGCCAAGGATCAGATCGTGAAAGTAACGCGTCGGAATCGCGAAACGCGAAATCGTATCGGCGAGGGCGGGCAGAATCGGATGAGCGTCGGTGCCGCCCGCAAGCGCCTGATCCAGCATGGCCCGCCATCGCGCCAGGCCGCGCTTTTTCGCGCCGAGGCTGCCGGGCTCGTCCGAAACATTATCCACCAGCCGCATGAATGCATAGAGGGCGCAGAGGGCATTCCGCTTCTCGCGCCGCAATCCGAAGAACGCAAGATAGAAGCTGCTGCGAGCCTCGCGCGCCACGCGAGTGCACTCCGCGTAGGAAGCGCGCAATTGCCCGGCCGCCGCGCGTCCATCCCGGGAGGATCTCGACTCCGCTGCGGCAGGCATCATTTTATTTGGATGGACTGGCTCGCTTCTTCGGCGCGGCATACCGGAAATCAAGCGACCACCCAGCGCGCGTGCCAGTAGTCGCGCTTTCGTCCGCTTAGTAAGCGCGGGGCGCCGCGTCAGCGTGTCGTAACCTTGCGCCTCGATCGAATCCAGCACAGCGAGCCCGCCGCGGCCGAAAAGCTCGATATCAATGCGCAACCGAGCATCCACGCATTGTGCAAGCGGCATCCCGGCGGCGAAAAGCTCCCTCGTCCGGGCGATCAAATCCCGCATCAATGCCGCATAGCGCTCGCCGGAACGCCGCGCGAGAACATCTGCCTCGCTCATCCCGTGCGCCTGCAGATCACCCAGCGGAATGTAAATGCGGCCCTTTTCGAGATCGCGCGACACGTCCTGCCAAAAATTTGCGAGTTGCAGCGCCGTGCAGGTGAAATCCGAAAGCCGCGCGCGCTCCTCATCTCGGTATCCACAGAGGCACAGAACGAGCCGCCCCACCGGATTTGCCGAATAGACGCAGTAGTCGAGTACGTCCTCCCACGTGCGGTAGCGCTTCACCGTCTGATCCTGCCGAAAGGCTCGCAGCAAATCGCTGAACGGCTGCGTCGGAACATCTTTTGCCCGGATTGTCTCGCGCAGCGCGATCAGCACCGGGTGCGAGGGGCCCGCCCCATCCGTGTAGCAAAGGCGCAGTTCATCCTCCCACGCGTCCAATAGCGCGAGTGCCCGCGCGGCGCTGCCCACTTCATCGCCCAAATCGTCCGCCCAGCGGCAATAGGCGTACACGTTATAGAAATGCTGGTGCAGGTTGCGAGGAAGCAGCCATGAGACAATGCTGAAATTCTCGTAGTGGTGCGTAGCGAGCCAGCGCGTGTAGCTCTCCGCTTCGGAGGGCGTGCAACCTGCGGGCGGCAGATGCCTCGCTATTTCCAGCTCGGGCGTGGGTAACATCGTGATGCGCAGGCTTGCGCGCTACGGAATTACGGCTGTTTTCATCTCGCCGTTCCGATTCTTCATGTGTTCGAAAATTCGCGGCAATTCGACGAGCGGTGCTTCGCCCGTAATGAAATCGGCGGCACGAATTTCGCCGCGCGCCACCGCATCCAGCGCCTCGCGGATAAAGCGCGGCGTGTGATGGAACGTGGATTGAATGGTCACTTCCGAATAGTGCAGGGCCGCGGGATCGAACTTCACTTCCGTGCCCTGCGGGCACCCGCCGAAGAAATTCACCCGTCCGCCCTTCCGCACCATTTGCATCGCCCATTCCCAGGTCGTCGCCGATCCCACGGCCTCGATCACGGCATCGGCGCCGAGCCCGCGCTCGCTCAATTCGCGAACGCGGCGCACCGGGTCCCCAGCGGAAACATCCAACGCCGCCACGGCACCCAGCCGTTCCGCGGCCTTGATCTGCGAAGCGCGCTTGCCGAGCGCGATCACGCGCACCTGCCGGTTCGAAAGCACACGCACGAACTTCAATCCGATCGGCCCGCAGCCGATCACAACCACCGTATCCCCCGCGTGGCTGCCGATTTCGTGAACCCCGCGCAGCACGCACGCCAGCGGCTCGACCATCGCCGCGTCCTTGAACGGCACGTGCTCCGGAATCTCCAGCATGTTCTGCCGCACGATTCTTCCCGGAATGCGCATGTACTCCGCGTAGGCGCCATTATTGAAGAGCAGGTCCTCGCACAAATTCGGCTGGTCCTTGCGGCAGTAGAAGCACTCGCCGCAGGGCGCCGAATTCGCCGGCACCACCCGCATGCCCTCGCGGACACCGCCGTTCACGGCAACTCCCTTGCGCACCACTACGCCCGCCAGCTCATGGCCGAAAAGCGCCGGCGGACGAATCATCCGCGCGTGCGAGCCTTGCCGCCATACCTTCAGGTCAGTTCCGCAGGTAAGCGCCACCTGCACCTTCACGAGGACTTCGTCCTCGGCAAGCTGCGGCACTCCTACCCGCTCGATCTTCAGGTCTTCGCGCCCGTAGAGCACCGCGGCCGTCATGGATTCGCTTGCGCTCATTCGTGCGTGATCACCACCTTCAAGGTATCGTCCGCGGGATGCGCCGCGGCTTCGAGCCCCTCCGCGATGCGCTCGAGCGGAAATCGGTGCGAGATCATTTCCCTTACCGGCAGCTTTCTTTCGAAGACCAGCGCCGCGGATTCTGCCTGATCGTCCACCGAAGCGCTGTAGCTGCCCAGAATTTCCTTCTCCTCGATACCCACCGCGGCCGCGGGAAATTGCAGTTGCAGCACGGGATCATTGTGCGCGAAAAGCAGCACGCGTCCTCCCGGCCTTGCCAGCGCCAGTGCCTCCGGCACTAACGCGGCGTTTGGCGCAGCCACCAGCACGGCATCCGCGCCGCGGCCATCGGTCCATCCGCGAATCTCATCGAGAAGACTACCCATCGCGGGATCCAACGCGTTCCCTGCGCCGAATCGCACGCTCGCCGCGCGACGGCCCGGCATTGGATCGCTGGTCCACACGGCCGCGCCCTCGTGCCTCGCCAGCAGCATCAGCAGCATGCCAATCGGGCCCTGCCCGATCACCAGCACCTTTTCTCCGCGCGCCACTCGCGCCTTGCGCACGGCCTTCAGGCACGTGTTCACCGGCTCGACAAACGTCGCCTCTTCCAGACTCACTCCCGCCGGCACGGGAAACATCCCGCGCTCAACGATCCACGGCATCGCGCGCACGAATTGTCCGAAACCGCCGCCGCTCGGCGTGAATCCCGCCGTAAGCCCCACTTTTTTGTAGCCGTCGCACTGCGAAAAAAGCTTCTTCTCGCAGTAAAAGCACTCGCCGCACGGAATATGATGAAACGCCGTGACGCGGTCGCCAGCCCTGAACCTGCTGAGGCCGGCCCCGGTGCGCACCACTGTCCCTGCCAGTTCGTGCCCCAAAATCAGGGGCGGCGCGATAAATCCGTGGTGAATCTTCTTGAGGTCGGTGCCGCAAATCCCGCATGCGGCCACGCGGAAGAGCACCTCGCCCGGCCCGATTTCTGGAATCGGCACGTCTTCGACTGACACGCGCCCCTTGCCGCGATACACACCCGCGCGCATCAGCCCGCTTGCCGCGAGATGCTCGCCGTCACCCGTTTGCATGACCGTGTGGCTCATAGAACCAGTGCGCCTGCCTTTGCGCTTTCCGCGGGGATGTGCGCCACCGCTCGCACATACGAATGAAGAAAGCCCGCGAGTGACTCCGCTGCCTCTCGGCTATCTCGCGCGAGCCGCAGCAGCGCCGGCAACTGCCGTGGACGCCTCGCAAGCTGCGCGATCAGCCGCGCCTTGCCCACGCGTCCATCTTCCGTGAAAACCTTATCGAAATCGAAGGGCAAATTCGCATCCGCGCCGTCGCTGATCGCGCGAATCGCTACGCTGCGGACCCCCCGCCTGGCCGCTGTTTCCATAATCAACGCGCTCTCCATATCCACCGCATCGCCCGAACTCGCGAGCCTTCGCTTCTCCCCGGCCGTCGAGACAACCTGCTCGGAAGTCACAAGTCGCCCGGCGATTTCCGCGCCCAGATCCGCGGCGGCGTTCAGCAACGCATCGTCGCTCTCAATTGCCCGGTATCCCGTGGCGAGCGAAACCTTTCGCGCCACGAGAATATCACCCGGCCGGTAGTTCGCGCTCAAAGCCCCTGCCAAGCCGGAGACGACGCATACGCCCGGCGGATCGTCGAAAATCCTGCCGCTTGCGCGCTTTGCGGCCGCGTGTCCCGCGCCGGTCAGGGCCACGCGCACGTCCGCGTCCCCGATTCGCGAAGCGAACATCTCACCTTGCTTCGACGGAACGCGCTCGAATCCGCAGAGCCTTCGCCAAGGAGCGAATTCGGTTTCCAACGCGAACGTGACCAGAATCTTCACGATGAATTCTCACGCGGCCGCGGTGCATGCAGCCGGCCTGCTGCCGGAACTGCCGCGAAGATATCCATGCTCCTCGTACCATCGCACGGCTCGCTCGAGCGCATCTGCTACCGGGCCCGGCTGATAGCCGAGCTCCCGCTCCGCCTTCCCGGTGGCCACGAACATCCGGTGCCGCGACATGCGCACGCCTTCCACTGGAATCCGCGGCTCGCGTCCCGCCAGCCGCGAGAAAACCTCGTCGGCATAGCCGGCCGCCAGCGCTACGCCATGCGGCAACCGTACGCGCGGCGCCCGCCTGCCCGCAATCGCCGCCAGCGCCTGCAAAATTTCTTTGAGCGTCATGTTGCGCCCGCCCAGAATGTATCGCTCGCCGATGCGGCCCTTTTCCGCGGCCAGCAGGTGCCCCGCCGCAACGTCCTCCACGGGCGCCAAGTTCAGTCCGGTATCCACGTATGCGGGCATCTTCCCATTTAGAAAATCCAAAATGATGCGTCCAGTCGGCGTCGGCTTCCAATCGCCGGGACCTACCGGTGCGGTCGGATTTACGATCACCACCGGCAGTCCCGCGCCGGCGGCCTTGATCGCTTCCACTTCCGCCAGGAACTTCGATTTCTTGTAGTGCCCGATCATTTGCTTCAGCCCTGCTTGCGTCGCTTCGTCGGGCAGCCGGCCATTCGAGTGCGGCACGGCAATAGTCGCCACCGTGCTCGTATACACCACTTGCTGCACGCCGGCGCGCCCCGCTGCCTCCAGCAACTGTCGCGTGCCATCCACGTTGCTGCGGTATATCTCGTCGGAATCGCGCGCCCATAGCCGATAGTCGGCCGCGGCGTGATACACGCGCCGGACGCCCTTCATGGCCCGGTCGAGCGAGCGTGGGTCGCGCAGATCGCCCTCCGCGATTTCCGCGGTCAACCCCGCAAGGGCGCGCCGGTCGGTGGCTGGGCGCACCAGCACGCGTACCTGATAACCCGCGCTCACAAGCTGCCGGGCGATGTGGCTTCCCACAAATCCCGCGGCGCCCGTTACAAGGGTGGTCATAAAATGCGGAAGGCCTCATTCTGCTGCGGATTCTCTGCCTGCGCCGCTGGGTTCGCTTGCGAGTACGAAGGTGATGGCCCGCGCCCATTCCCGCCGGCAGGCTTGCCGCCCTTCAGCCCGCCCATTCTCCCGGAGACGGTCCAGCTCAGCATCTTCCAGGTGTCGCCGAGCTTCTTGTTGCCGCCGAGCACCGCCGAGGCTTCGTACCCGGCGTGGACCATGCAATCCTCGCATCGCGGGTCGCGCCCGCGACCGTAGTTCTCCCACGGCGTCTTCTCGATGAATTCCTTGAAGGTGGGATAGTGCGCGTCCGTCATCAGATAGCACGGGCCCTTCCATCCGCGCGGGTTGTAGGTCGGGTTTCCCCACGCCGTGCACATCAGTTCGCGCTCCCCGCGAAGATATTCCATGTAGATTGGCGACGTCACGATGTTGTAGCGCTCGAGCAGTTGGCTGGCGTGCTGGAACTTTTCGCGAATTTCCGCGCGCGACATGAAGATTTCTTTCGTCATCACCGCCGCGTAGGAATACGCGGGCGAGATCATGTGCCCGTCCACGCCGAGCGTCTGCAAGTACGCGAAAAGCTCGGCGATTTCCTCGATGTCCGTCTCTTTATAAATCGTGGTGTTCGAGGTAACCAAAAACCCAGCCGCTTTCGCTGCTTTGATCCCGTCAATCGCCTCGCGAAACACCCCATCGCGCTCGACGCAAATATCGTGCGTCTTCTCGAGGCCGTCCAGATGGACGTTGAAAAATAGCCGCGATGTGGGCCGAAAATCCTTCAGCCGCTTGCGGATAAACATGCCGTTCGTGCAAAGATAAATGTGCTTCTTCCGCGCAAGGATTTCCCCCGCCAGCCGCCCAATCTCCGGATAGATCATCGGTTCGCCGCCGCAGATGGAAACCACCGGCGTGCCGCACTCATCCACCGCCTTCAGGCATTCCTCAACGGTTAGCATCTCGTTGATCGTGGTCTTATATTCGCGAATGCGCCCGCATCCGGTGCACGTCAGATTGCACGCGTGCAGCGGCTCGAGCATCATCACCAGCGAATATCGTTCCGCCCCGCTCATTTTTTTCTTCGCCAGGTAGCCCGTCATGCTGGTCGTCAAGCTCAAAGGAACTCTCATCACTTACCCCCGATTTTCCCGATACCCGTTTGGATGCTGGACCTGCTCCGGCGGAACCTGCGCCCCGGTGAATATCTTGCGCCGCTTCAACATATTGTTGTAGCGCGCCAGCGCATACGTCGGAAACGAATTTCTATATAAATGATATTTCAAATAGAAAACGCACGGAAATCCCGTACCCGTGAATTCATTCTCTTCCCACGAACCGTCGGCACTCTGGTGCGCCACCAGCCATGCAACTGCGCGCTCCGTCGAATGGTCGTTCGGCCCAAAAACGCTTAGCAATCCGATCAGGCCCCATGCAGTCTGCGAGGCTGTGCTTCGCCCCTTGCCCTTTCGCGAAGGGTCGTAATACGACTCGACCGTTTCGCCGAATCCACCGTCCTCATTCTGCACGCTGCGCAGCCATTCGGCGCCTCGTCGCGCTTCGCCGCAGGATGATCGGCCAATCGGTTCGAGCGCCCGCAGCACACCGCTTGTTCCGTAGACGTAGTTTACGCCCCAGCGGCCAAACCACGCGCCTTCGCTCGTCTGGTCCCGCCGCAGAAAGTCCAGCGCCCGCTGCAACACCGGGTGTTCCGCGGGCCAGCCCAACTGGCCTAGGCATTCCACCGCGCGAGCCGTCACATCGGCCGTCGAGGGATCGAGCATCGCGTTATGGTCCGCGAACGGAATATTGTTCAGAAATTGAAGATTGTTTTCGTGGTCGAATGCGCCCCACCCGCCGTCGCGATTCTGCATGCTTGTGAGCCATGCCAGGCCGCGGCGGATCGCGGCGCGCAGGCGCTCTTCATCGGGATCGGCTACCCGCGCGAGTGCCATAAGCACGAACGCCGTGTCGTCCACGTCCGGATAAAAATCATTGCGGAATTCGAACGCCCAGCCGCCCGGATCGGCCTTCTTGTTCTTGGCTTGCCAATCCCCCCGCCCGAGGATTTGCTTTTCCAGAAGCCACCGCTCGGCCCCCACCAGTGCAGGGTGCGCCGGATCAACCCCCGCTTCCTCGAGCGATACCATCGCGATCGCCGTATCCCACACGGGCGAAATGCAAGGCTGCACGCGGACGGTATCCTCGTCCTCTATGGCATAGCGCGTGAGATACGCCATTTCGCGCAGCACTAGCGGGTCATGTCGCGGCGTGCCTTCGGCCAGCATCGCGCAAATCGAATTCATCATCGCGGGGAAAATCGTGGCCAATCCCTCGGTACACTCCAGCCGGTCGAACATCCATCTCCTGGCCCGCGTCAGCGACATTTTCCGAAACGGCTTCCACGGCGAACGCTCGTGCAATTTCAGCGCCCGGTCCAGCAGCAGAAACGCGTTGCGCCACGTCAGGATTCCGCGATCCCAGCGAAAGGACTTCGGCCTCGCACCAGGTGTGGAGAAAAGCTCGTCCACGCTGAAGCCTGCTGGCACGCGCCAGTCCGGCTTATAGGCGTATATGATCGAGAGGGGAATCACAATCGCCCTGGTCCAGGACGACATCTCGTAAATATTCAGCGGAAACCAGTTCGGCGGAAGCATCAGCTCCGGCGGAATGGCGGGCACAAGGTTCCAGTCCAACGCGCCAATCATCGCCAGATAAAACCGAACGTAGGAGTTCGTCGCCTCGAGGCCGCCAAGCTCGCGTATTCTCTGCTTAGCGCGTTCCAGATGCGGAGCATCCGCGCGGTCGCCCGCCAGCCGCAACGCCACATAGGCCTTCACGGAGGCATTCAGTTCCGCCGGGCCGCGATAATAGATAGCCCAGCCGCCATCTTCGGTTTGCTTGCCGCGAATGTATCGCGCCAGCTTCTCGGCTCGCTCGGATTGCAATTCCCCGAGGACGTGCAAAAAGAGGATGTAATCGGATTCGAGCGTGGTGTCGGCTTCGAGTTCGCCCCACCAATAGCCATCTGGATGCTGCGCGGAAAGCAGCCATTTCACGGCGCGCGCTATGGCTTGTTCCACGCGCGATTCCGCGTTGCGCGCGGGCGATGCTGCGGCCCCTACTCCGCCCTCGTGCCCCGAACCGGGGATGCGCAATTCCGCTTCCGGTATCATCAGCTCCTCGGCATCTTAGGCTCTGCCTACTGCCTGGCCTAAAATTCGGCCTCTGCCACTTGATGCTTCTCGCTCATTTGCCTCGCCAGCGGACTCGCCGAAGGATGGATAAAGATCCGAGCCATGCGTTCGGCGAAAGACCCGTGGCGCTCGGACCAACTTGCGACCGTCCACCCGCTGCCCCGCCCGCCCCCGGAATTCAGCCCTTCAGTCCTCAGCCGGGAGCGACCGTCTGCCCTTCCGGCAATCAAATGCCGACACCCGCAGGCACTTACGACCGCATAACTATTATCTTTTCTATCCACGGGAAGGTCAACGAAAAAGAGGGACGCAAGTGCGCACGGCGGCGTGCGGCTCCGCTGAGAGCCCTCAATCCGGACGCATCATCTTCGCTGCCATACGCGCGATGAACCGCCTTGGGGCAAGCCGCTCCGCCTGCACCATGGCGCGGTTCCTCCCCCCGGATATGACGCACGTCTTCTCTCGCGCCAGCCCTGCCAGGCCCACCCGGGCCACCTTTTCAGCCGTTTCGGCCACCCGGAACGCCCGATCGGGCTGACGCGCCACCTGCTGAAATTCAGTCGTCGTCGAGCCGGGGCATAGGGCGCAGACCCGTATTCCCATCGGCCGCAGTTCCTCCGCGATCCCTTCGGCGAACATCAGATCGAATGCCTTCGTCGCCGCATACGTTGAAATGAAGGGTACGGCTTGGAACGCGGCCGTCGAGGCGACAATTAGAATGTCGCCGTGCCCGCGTTGCACCATTTCCGGCACGTACAGCCGCGTCAGCCCCACCACAGCGGCGCAATTTACCTGCACCATCTCAAGCAGCCGCTCGGCCGGTGCTTGGTCAATCGAGCCAAAAACGCCGAATCCCGCATTGTTGACGAGCAACTCGATTTCGAGTCCCTTCCCAATGGTAAACCGCTGGATCTCGCCTGGTGCTTCTGCCCGGGTCAAATCCGCTGCAAAGACAGCTGACTTCGTTTTGTGCTGGGTGGCAAGCTCGGTCGCCAGCTTCTCGATGCGGTCCGCGCGACGGGCCGTAAGCACCAGATTTGCACCGCTGGCAGCCAATTGCCTCGCCAGCTCGAGTCCGATACCAGCGCTGGCCCCTGTCACCAGGGCCCACTTGCCTGCCCATCGCGTTTTCGGGTCATTGGACACGCGGTTTCCTCCTGCCATCCGCGCCATCAGACCACATCTGGCGCGGCTTCGAAAGCATGAACTCGGAACGGGAGGTGCGGTGAAGAAAAGGCAACACGCGGAGCCGTACTGGAGCGGCGTGTTAAGCCCGGCGGGTGCGGAGCAGCAGGTCGCGCAAGCGGACACCCTCGTATTTGAGGCGGTCCAGCAGCTTGCGGGCCCAGACGAACTCGGCTGCCAACACGCCCAACGCCAGCAAGATCACGATCCATCCAGGCAGCGGCGTAGCCACCATCACGATTCCCGCCGCCAGCAGCGTGAACCCGAGGACGATCTTCAGCAGCCGTTTGGCCTGTTGCAGCGTCTTGACCAACATTGCGACCTCGATTCCAGCCCCTGCGCGTCGCACGCCCTTGTGCTAAGAAGTTGGATGCACGACTCCGCGTTTTGGATTGGCTCAGCACGCGCATTTCCAAAGTAAATTCGCCTCAGTCTTATCCCTAAAAGCGCATCAGCGATTTCCCTAATCGCTGCTTGCCGCGCGCCGGGGCCCCGCCGATAATGGGCGTCGAAAAATGGCAGGGGCATGGGTATTCCGTATCGGCAAATCATTGCTCCAGAAAGGCAAAAATGGAACTACTGAGCGTCCGAATGGAGATTCCGGAGGGGGCTAACCTCATCCTGGGGCATTCGCATTTCATTAAGACTGCGGAGGACCTTTATGAGGTGGTGGTCAACACAGTGCCCGGGGCGAAGTTCGCGGTGGCGTTCAACGAGGCGTCTGGGCCATGCCTGATCCGGGTGGAGGCGAACGACGAGGAGCTGCGGCGTGTGGCGATTGCCAACGCGCAGGCGCTCGGGGCGGGGCATGCGTTTGCGCTGCTGGTTCGCAATGCTTATCCGATCAACCTGCTTAGCCGAATTCGGGATTGTTTCGAGGTCTGCTCGATTTTCTGCGCGACGGCGAATCCGGTGGAGGTGATCGTGGCAGCAACGACACAGGGGCGGGGCGTCCTGGGGGTGGTGGACGGGGGGTCGCCGGCGGGGGTCGAGGGTGCGGAGGAAGCGAAGCGGAGGCGGGAGTTTGTGCGGATGATCGGATACAAGCTTTGAGGGATGGGGGCGGGTTACCGTAGATTAGACCGATTTTTGTTATTTGTTTTCAGTGACTTAGCTTGATTTCTAATCCCCGTACCGTAGATTAGAATTCGGCTTACTTTCGCCTGCCGTCCGCGAAGCCTGCGGAGCGAGCTCCACAACTTCGCCAGATTCGCCATTTAATTGACGGGCCTAAATCTTCAAACAACTACAACATTAGCAGTACGATAGAACGAAACCATTTACCGCTCTGCAGAAGCTTGTTGATGTTTGCCTCTGCATCATCTTTGCTGATGAGCAAGGCTGCCGCACTGAAGCGCGGTGCTACGTTAAAACCTGACGGGTTTGGTTGCTGTTGAGGCGGCGGGTTAGTTGATGTGCGCCGGGGCGATGGATTCTGGTACGATTCGTCGGGGCGCGAGAGCACACGAGACATTCCCAACGGCGCCGGCGAGCCTATGCACGCAGCCGCAAAACGTAAAATTCCTGTTGCGAGCGGCGAGGCACAGCCGACCGACCTTTCGGGGTTTGTTCCGCGCGAGCTTACTGATCTGGGCGATCCGCAGACTGCTATACCGCGGCTGGCGAAGGACGAGCGCTTGGTGCGGCTGATCGAGGACGCCGTCCGGACGATTCCTACGTTACATCGGCTGTATCTGGGCGACGCCAGGAAAATGCCGGCGCTCGGCGACGGGAGCGTTCACCTGGTGCTCACCTCGCCGCCCTATTGGACGCTGAAGGAATACCGGGATTCCGAAGCGCAGCTGGGGCACATCGAAGACTACGACCGGTTCCTCCACGAACTCGACAAGGTTTGGAAGAGGTGCTTCGATGCGCTTGTTCCGGGCGGGCGGCTGATCTGCGTCGTGGGCGACGTGTGCCTTTCGCGGCGGGAAAATGGCGGGCGGCACACGGTGGTGCCGCTGCACGCGTCCATACAGGAACGCTGCCGCGCCGTCGGATTCGATAACCTCGCGCCCATTATCTGGCACAAGATCTCGAACGCGGCGTATGAAGTCGAGGGCGGTTCGGGCTTTCTGGGCAAGCCCTACGAGCCGAATGCCGTGATTAAGAACGATATCGAGTTCATCCTGATGCAGCGCAAGCCGGGCGGGTATCGTTCGCCGGATATTTCGACGAAGGTGCTGAGCCTGATTTCCGCGGAGAATCACAAGAAGTGGTTTCAGCAGATTTGGACGGGGCTCACCGGGGCTTCGACGAAGGAGCATCCGGCGCCGTATCCCGGCGAGCTTGCGGAGCGCCTGGTTCGGATGTTCAGCTTCGCGGGGGATACGGTGCTTGATCCCTTTCTTGGGACCGGAACCACTACCGTTGCGGCGGCGAAATGGGGGCGCAATAGCATGGGATTCGAAGTGGACGCCCATTATTTGCGGCTCGCGCAGCGGCGGATTGCCCACGAAACATCCTCGCTTTTCAGCGGCGCTGAAGTGATTATGGAAACGGGCGCTTAGGCCGCCGCCATGCCGCTCGATCCGAAGATCGGGGAGCGCCTGCGCCAGGCCGTGAAGCATTTCTGGGGCACGCGCGAAACGCAATCGCAAAAGCAGGGCGCCAGGACCGGCTCGCGGGATGCGGGCGCGAGGACGGCGGTCACCGGCGGGCGCCAGATGGACGGATTTGTTTCGCTGGTTCGCGATTACCTTTGCGAGAGCGGCCTGCCCCGAACGCGTGTCTATTGCGAAAAGCGGATCGAATTACCTGGCTGGTATCGCTCCGAAAAGAAGCGGGATTTGCTGATCGTGGAGAACGGACAGCTTCTGGCGGCCATCGAGTTCAAGTCACAGATCGGATCCTTCGGAAATAATTTCAACAACCGGACGGAAGAAGCGATTGGCAGCGCGTGCGATTTGTGGGCCGCCTATCGCGAGGGTGCGTTCAAGCCGTCCGCGCGGCCATGGCTTGGCTATTTGATGCTGCTCGAAGAAGCGCCGGGGTCGTTACAGCCGGTTCGCGCGAAAGAGCCGCATTTCAAGGTGTTTCCCGAATTCAAGAACGCTTCGTATGCGAAACGGTATGAAATTCTGCTGACGAAACTTGTGCGGGAACGACTCTACGATTCGGCGTGCTTCCTGCTCTCGAGCGCGAAGAACGGCGGCAAGGGAGCGTACAAGGAGCCTTGCGACGAGTTGGACTTCGAAAAGTTCGCGGCTTCGCTGCTGGCCCGCGCCGTCACGATTGCGAAGACGAAGGGTTGATTGATTGCTGACCGACCCGCGCGGGGGGCTGGCAAGGCCGCCGCGCTGAAGCGCGGCGCTACGTTAAAACCTGATGGGGTTGGCGGCGAGATAGGGTTAAAAAATTAACGCGGGAGGCGGCGGGCGGAGAGGTGTTTCGGCGCTTACGGCGCTTGCCTTGCGGGAGAGAGGTCCTTCGGCGCTTACGGCGCTTGCCTCTCTTCCTTGGTCAGGGCAAGCAGGACGCCGATCCTCGCCGGATCGGCGATTTGACAGTGTGGGCGGGGGCCGATAGGCTTTACGGCATGAAAATCATAATTGCGGACAAGATCAGCGAGCAAGGGATTGCCCTACTGAAGGAAACGGGGTGGAACGTGGTGCTGCCGGCGGCTGCGGCGCTGGGGGAGGAGATTGCGGACGCGGATGCGTTGATTGTGCGCAGCGCGACGAAGGTGACGCCGGGGCTGCTGGAGAAGGCGAAGAAGCTGCGCGCGATCGGGCGCGCGGGCGTGGGCGTGGACAACGTGGACATGGACGCGGCGACGCATCGCGGCGTGCTGGTGATGAACACGCCGGGCGGAAACGCGGTGAGCGTGGCGGAGCACACGATCGGGCTGATGCTGGGGCTGGCGCGGTCGATACCGCAACTGAGCGCGAGCGTGCAGGCGGGGAAATGGGAGAAGTCCGGGGCTTCGGGCACGGAGCTGCGCGGGAAAACGCTGGGCCTGGTGGGATTCGGGCGGGTGGGCACGGAGGTGGCGCGGCGGGCGCGGGCGTTCGAGATGAAGGTGCTGGCGTTCGATCCATCGGCGAGCGCGGCAATGGCGCGAGAGCTTGAGGTGGAGATTGTGGGGCTGGAGGATTTGCTGCGGCGCGCGGACATCGTGTCGCTGCACACGTCGCTGAACAGCACGAGCGAGCGGATGATTAATAAGTCCTCGATCGCGCTGATGAAAAAAGGCGCGCGGATCGTGAATTGCGCGCGCGGCGAATTGATTGACGAAGCGGCGCTGGCGGAGGCGCTGCGCGAGGGACAGATTGGGGGGGCGGCGCTGGACACATTCGCGCCGGAGCCGCCGAAGGATTCGCCGCTGCTGGGGCTGGCGAACGTGATCGCGACGCCGCACGTGGCGGGTTCGACGCGCGAGGCGCAGGAGCACGTGGGGACGGCGATCGCGCAGCAGGTGCGCGATTATCTGGCGGATGGGCTGATTCGGAACGCGGTGAACGTCCCACCGGTGACGGCGGAGCAATATCGCAAGCTGCGGCCGTATGTGGATTTGGCGCAGCGGCTGGGAATGTTTGCAGCGCAAGCGGCGCAGGCCACGCAGGCGCGCGGGCTGAATCGGATACGCATCCGCTATGCGGGGGAGGCCGCGGAGCTTGGCTCGCAATTGATTCGCAGCGCGGTGCTGGTGGGCGTGCTGAATGCGGGGCTGAAGGAAAGCGAAAAAGTGAACGTGGTGAACGCGGACGAAGTGGCGGCGTCGCGCGGGCTGGCGGTGGAGGAGTCCGTGCGAAAACGCGAACGCGGATTTCCGAACACGATTGAAGTGGCGGCGGTGGTGGATGGGCGGGAAGTGGCGGTGGAGGGCGCGGTGGTGCTGGAAGACGCGACGCGCATCATTTCGGTGGACGGCATCGCGCTGGAAGCGCCGCTGGAGGGCACGCTGCTGCTGATGCGGAATCGCGACGTGCCGGGCGTGATCGGGCAGGTGGGAACGGCGCTGGGAAGCGTTGGCGTGAATATTGCGACGTTTGCGCTGGGGCGGCGGCAACCGTCGCAAGGGGCGGAGGCTGTGTCGCTGGTGCGGCTGGATGGCAAAGTGGATGGCGCGGTGGTGCGGAATATTTTGGCGATTTCGCCGATCACCGAGGCGTGCTTGATCCGGCTGCCGGAAGAAGCGGCGGCGAGCGCGGGCGTTCAGTAGTCCTGGTCGAGGGCCAGATGGTGGGCTTCCATCTCGCGGCGGAGGTGGTCGAAGGCTTCGTCCACCGTATCGGCGAATTGCAGCAGCTTGTAGTCGCGATGGCTGATGGTGCCCGAAAGAACCATGTGCTTCCAGTTGATGACCCGGTTCCAGTATTGGCGGCCGTAGATCAAGATCAAGTGATAGGACGAGAGCTTGCCGGTTTGCGCCAAGGTGAGCATTTCGCAAAGCTCGTCCATGGTGCCGAAGCCGCCGGGAAAGACGATGAGGGCTTTGGCCTTCTGCGCGAACCACAATTTGCGCATGAAGAAATAATGGAAGCAGATGTTCAGTTCGGGAGTGATGTAAGGGTTGGGGCGCTGCTCGTGGGGAAGCTGAATGCTGAGGCCGAGGGATGAGCCGCCGGCTTCGACGGCGCCGCGATTCGCGGCTTCCATGATGCCGGGACCTCCGCCGGAGCAGACGACGAAACGCTTGGGATTGTTGCCGAGGGTGAGCGCCCAGGACGTGATGCGGCGCGAGAGTTCGCGAGCCTCTTCGTAATAACGCGACATTTCTAGAATCGAGCGCGCGGTGCGAATCTTGAGGCGCCACTCGCCATTGCGACGGCCGCGGGATTTGCGGCGAAGCAGGTCGAGCTGCGCGAGGGCGCGGTCGCGGGGCTTGATGCGAGCCGAGCCGAACATCACGATGGTGTCGCCGACATTTTCGCGGCGCAGGCGGCCCAGCGGATCGAGATACTCGGCCAGGATGCGCAGCGGGCGCGCGCCCAGACTCTCCATAAAATCCGGATCGCGATAGGCGAGCTTCGCCATCGGAAGATGGCCGGTACGCTTCATGAATTCCCCCCGTGCAACGACGGAGTCCCATCTTAATACGGTTTGGAAAGCGGCGCGGCGGGAGGGCGCGAGTTTGCGGAATCGTGCAACGCCCGCGGGGCAGGCGGAATCAGATAAGGGAGGAGCGGCGATGATGCGGCGGAGGCGAGTTCGGATGCGGGCGCGAGTTTGCATTCGGGCGCTGGGAGTGGCCGTCGCGATTGTCGTCACCTGCGCCGCGGCGCGCGGGCAGGGCGCGCCTGCTGGACCCATCCATCTGAAGCCTGGCGCCACGCCCGAGGCCCCGGCGCAGCAAACTCAGCGGCAAAATCAACAGAAACCGGGGATTCGCGTGAACGTGAGCGAGGTGACCGCGCCGGTGACCGTGGTGAACGCGAAGGGTGAGACGGTGTTCGATCTGGGGGCGGCGGATTTTCAGATCTACGACAATGGCGCGCCGCAGAAGATTGATCATTTCGGGCTGGGCGGCGACCAGCTTTCCATTGTGCTGGTGGCGGAAGATAGTTCGCGGATCGAGGCGCTGCTGCCGGCGGTGCAAAAGATGGGGATAATTTTCACGCAGACCGTGATGGGGCAGAGCGCGGATGCGGCGGTGATCGGCTACGACGACTCGGTGAACGTGCTGGCGAACTTCACGTCGAATCGCGACAGCGTGCAAGCCACGATCAATCATTTGCGGATGGGAACCTCGGGGGCGCACCTTTACGATGCGATGGAGCGGGCGGTGGCGATGCTGCAGGAGCAGCCGGCAGCGCGGCGTCGGATTATGGTGGTGGTGGGCGAAGCGCACGACGCGGGGAGCCAGAGCAAGCTGGGAGGCGTGCTGCGGGCGGCGCAACTGGCGAACGTGACGATCTATTCGGTGGGGCTGAGCACGACGGCGGCGGAAATGCGCGCGCCCGCGTCGCAGAGCGGCCCGCCAAGCCTAGGACCCGAGGGAACGTATCCCTTGCCGGCGCCGAACGGCACGGCGCCCACGCCGCAGGTAGAACGGGACATGCAAGGCAACATGAACATCATGGCGCTGGCGCAATTGCTGGTGGAAACGGGCATGAACGCGGTGCGCGCCAATGCACTGGAAGTGGCGAGCAAGGCGACCGGCGGGCTGCACGTAAATACTCATAAAGATGGCACGATTCAAAAGGCGATGGATGCGATTGGCGGGGAGCTGCATTCGCAATACACGATTACGTATCGCCCCGCGGAGAACGAGCCGGGCGGGTATCATCACATTCGGGTGACCGTGTCGCGGCCCGGCATGACTGTGCGAACGCGACCGGGCTACTATCTGGCGCCGCAGTAAAATCCTTACAATTCGAAGGGGCCGAGGGGCGTGCGCTGCGAGGCGACGTGCAGCGTGCCGCGAAAGGCGAATTCGCCTTGGCGGCGGGCCAGCGCCTGCTCGGCGGAGATTTGGGCGATATCCGGGGTATTGTTCTGCTCGGAAAGGTGGGCGAGGACGAGATGGCGGGCGCGGCCCTCGAAAACTTCGGAATCGGCGAGGAAGTCGCTGACGACGTCGTTGGAAAGGTGGCCGGTGCGGCTCATGACGCGCTGCTTGATGTACCAGGGATAGGGGCCGACCTTCAGCATTTCGATATCGTGATTGGATTCGAGGATCAGGAAATCGGCGTCGCGGATGTAGTGCTTCACCAACTCTGGGAGGTACCCGAGATCGGTGACGATGGCGATTTTTACGCCGCCCGCGCGGAAGCAATAGCCGACCGGATCGGCGGCATCGTGCGGAATCGCGAAGGGGGTCACCTCGATTTCGCCGATCTCGAAGCACTCGCCGGCGCGAATGTGCTGTACGCGCTCCATTTTTCGCACCGGGCCATCGGGATACATTTTGAGAATTTCGCGGTGCGTCGGCTCAGTGAGATAGGCGGGGCAGTTCCATTCGCGGGCCATCTGGGCGATGCCGCTGGAATGATCCGAATGCTCGTGGGTGATTAGAATGCCGTCCACCCGGGCGGGGCGCTCGCGCCCGAGGGCGGCGAAACGGCGCAGCATTTCTTTCTTGCCGAAGCCAGCGTCCACCAGGAGGGCGGTATGCTCGGTTTCGAGCAACGCCGAATTGCCCGTGCTTCCCGATGCGAGAATGGAAATTCGAAACGAGATGCGGCTTTCTCCCAGGCCGCTGCGTTCACCCCATCAGCGCGGCGCGCGAAGGGATAATGGCAAAGTGGCGGGACAGCGTCAATAAACAAATCGCGTTTTGAGGGGGGCGGAAGCGAAGATTTCTTCGGATGCCGGCCGCGTTCGCCGCGTTAGCCCGCCCTGGCCACGAGCGTTACCTCGCGGTCCAGACCCGGCTCCCTTTTCGCGTGGAGCATGCAGGGTGCGCGCGAAGGCCTTTAGGTAGGTCGCGCTTTTGCGCGCGCGCTGCTCGACGATTTGGCTGTGTCTATCGCGCTTGGCGGTATGCCTCGTAACCCTGGCTCCTTCAGGATGGCTTCTCTTTCCGTTTTCGCTCCCGTGTATTGATTTGTGTATTTCACCATAGCCATCTCATATTCCATGGTGAATTCACCTTTCACGCGCGGGGGGGCGTTATCGCATTATTGCTATGCGCGGTCAACGAAGCAGTCGCGACAGGGAGAATTCAGAAGGCCAGGTCGGCGCGGCGGAGCTCGAAGCCGTTCAGGCTGCCGACGATGCTGGCAGCGACGTGCTCCGGCTGAAAGAATTCGCGGGCAAGCTGCTGGACCTCGGCGAGCGTGACGCTTTCGAGCATGGCGATCAGCTCGGCCGGGGAAAAATGGCGATCGAAATAGATGTGGTAGCGGGCGAGGCTGCTCATGCGCTGGCCACTGCCCTCGAGCGCGAGCAAGGTTGCACCCTTCAGGTGATCCTTGGCGCGGCGAAGCTCTTCTTCTTCGAGGGGCTCGTCGCAGAGGCGGCGGAATTCGGCGAGGACCGAGCGCAGCAGTTTTTGAGCGTTTTCGAGAGACGTGCCGGCATAGACGGAGAGGACGCCGGCATCGCGATAAGAATTGATGTCGCTGAAGATGGCGTAGGCGAGGCCCTGTCGCTCGCGGATATTCTGGAAGAGGCGCGAGGACATTCCGCCGCCGAGCACGTTGTTGAGTACGGCGGCGGCGAAGCGACGGTCGTCGGTCATAGGAAGCGCGGGAACGCCCAGGCAGATGTGGACCTGCTCGAGTTCGCTCTTGCTGCGCTGGGTGAGATGCGGCGTGGGCGCAGGGCGCGGATCGGGCGATATATCCTCGGCGGGTTCGGCCTTCGCGAAGCGATCCGAAACCAAATCCATGAGGGCGTCGTGGGTCAAGTGCCCGGCCGCGGTGACGACCAGCTTGTTCGGCGCGTACGATTCGCGAAACCAGGTTTGGAGTTGTTCGCGGGTGAAGGACGAGACGGTCTGCGGCGTGCCGAGGATCGGGCGGCCAAGGGCGTGCGGGGTCCAGAGATTCTGCGAGAAAAGTTCGTGGACGAGGTCCTCGGGATTGTCTTGCGTCATGCGGATTTCCTCGAGGATGACGGACTTTTCGCGCTCGATTTCGTCTTCAGCGAATTTGGGTTCGAGGACCATGTCCGCAAGGATGTCAAAGGCCTTCGGGAGATGCTCGTCGAGGACGCGGGTATTGAAGCAGACCATTTCCTTCGAAGTGAAGGCATCGAGCATTCCGCCGATGCGGTCTATTTCGCGGGCGATGTCTTCGGCGGTGCGGCGCGTGGTGCCCTTGAAGACCATGTGCTCGATGAAATGCGAGATGCCATTGAGCGCGGGCGGCTCGCGGCGCGAGCCCGAACGCACCCAGATGCCGACGGAAGCGGAGTGAACGTGTTCCATAGGCTCGGTGAGAACGGTGAGGCCGTTGGGCAGGACGGTCTTGTGAACGCCGTGATTTTGGGAAGACATGAATATTTTCGGTGGCAGGTCAGTTTGAATTCTAACCCCTTGCGTCACGATCAAGAAAATTCAAACTGACCCACTACCATCTTTGGCGAGTATCCGGGCCTGGGGGAACGCGGGCTCGCGAATCCTTCGCGCGCCCCCGAGTCTGAAGATCCAGCAAAGCCCCTCGCAGCCAAGCTAGCAGGGAATCGCCGGGCTTTCAACCGCCGAGAGCGCGGAAGGTTTCGATGAATCCGCCGCACCGGCGTGGCTCGGGTTGCGATACGATTTACGATTCGCAGTGGGCGGGCTGAAGCGCGCGGAGGATAAGAGCTGAGATTCATGGGAAAGCAGGCCATGCAAACGAAAGAAGACGAGCGGCTGCAGCAGAGCGAGGAGAGAACGGGGCACTGGAGGCGGTGGGGTCCTTATCTGTCCGAGCGGCAGTGGGGCACGGTTCGCGAGGATTACAGCGCGGACGGCGACGCCTGGGCTTATTTCACACACGAGCATGCGCGATCGCGCGTCTACCGCTGGGGCGAGGACGGCATCGGGGGAATTTGCGACCGACATCAACACATCTGCTTCGCGCCCGCGCTATGGAACGAGCGCGACCCGATCCTGAAGGAGCGGCTCTTCGGGCTGACGAACCGCGAGGGCAATCATGGCGAGGACGTGAAGGAGTATTACTTCCATCTGGACGCGACGCCTTCCAGTTCGTATCTGAAGTACCTGTACAAATATCCGCAGGCGGCATTCCCCTACGAGCAATTGCTCGCAGAAAACGCGCGGCGGACGCGGCAACAAACGGAATACGAATTGGCGGACACGGGAATTTTCAACGAGGGCCGCTATTTCGACGTGTTCGTGGAATATGCGAAGGCCGATCCGGAGGACATCCTGATCCGCATCACGGCGTGGAATCGCGGGCCGGCGGCTGCGCGGCTGCACTTGCTGCCAACACTGTGGTTCCGCAATCGGTGGGACTGGGGCGACAAATGGGACATGCCCTGGGCGGCGCGGGCAGAGGCGGGCGCGGGCGCGGCGGTGATCGCGCTTTCGGAATTTCATTATGGCAAGCGGTGGCTGCTGGCGGAGGCTAAACCGGAACTGCTCTTCACGGAGAATGAGACGAATAACGAGCGGCTGTTTCATTCGCGGAACAAAACGCCGTACGTGAAGGATGCGTTCCATCGGTACGTGATTGGCGGGGAGCGCGGGGCGGTGAATCCGGCGATGCGGGGCACGAAGGCGGCGGCACATTATTCTGCCGAAATCGCTCCGGGCGGGAGCTGGTGCGTGCGGCTGCGGCTGGTGGACCGCGAACCGGCGAAAGGCAGCGACAACGCGGCGGAGTTTTTTGGCGCGGGGTTCGATGGCGTGTTCGCCGAGCGGCAGAAGGAGGCGGACGAATTTTACGCGGAGCGCGGCGATCCGAATTTGAGCGAGGATTCGCGCCGGGTGCAGAGGCAAGCGTTTGCCGGGCTGCTGTGGGGTAAGCAGACGTACCACTACGAGGTGAAGCGGTGGCTGGAAGGCGATCCGACGCAGCCGAAACCGGATCCGCGGCGCTGGCAGGGCCGGAATCACGAGTGGGTGTATCTCTACAACTCCGACGTGATCTCGATGCCGGACAAGTGGGAGTATCCGTGGTATGCGGCGTGGGACCTGGCGTTCCATTGCGTGGCGATGGCGCTGATTGACCCGGATTTTGCGAAGGAGCAGCTCGTGCTGTTTCTGCGCGAATGGTACATGCACCCGAACGGACAGATTCCGGCGTATGAATGGAATTTTTCGGACGTGAATCCGCCGGTACACGCCTGGGCGGCGTGGCGGGTGTATCGAATCGAAGGGCGAATTCGGGGGAAGACGGATCGCGTGTTTTTGGAGCGCGTGTTCCAGAAGCTGCTGCTGAATTTCACATGGTGGGTGAATCGCAAGGATCCGAACGGGAATAACGTGTTCCAGGGGGGATTCCTGGGGTTGGACAATATCGGCGTGTTCGACCGATCGAAGCCGCTCGGGCCGGGCGAGTTCATCGAACAATCGGACGGGACGAGCTGGATGGCGATGTACTGCCTGGACATGCTGGCGATCGCGCTGGAACTGGCGCGGGAGGATGCGGCGTACGAGGACGTGGCGAGCAAATTTTTCGAGCATTTCGTCTACATCTCGCAGGCGATGAACGATATGGCCGGAAAAGGCATCGGGCTGTGGGACGAGCACGACGGGTTTTATTACGACGCGCTGCACCTGGGCGATGGGGACGTGCGGCGGATTCAGGTGCGGTCCATGGTAGGGCTGATTCCGCTCTTCGCGACCGAAACGTACGAGCCGGAGGATTATGCGCACCTGAAGGGCTTCAATCAGCGGATGAAATGGTTTCTGGAACATCATCCGGACGTTTCCGAACATGTGGACATGAGCCGGCGCGCGGATGGCGGGTTTCGTCTTCTACTGACGATTGCGAACCGGCGGAAGCTCGAGCGAATTTACCGGTATGTGCTGGACGAGAACGAGTTTTTGTCGCCTTATGGCGTGCGGGCGCTATCGAAATATCATGCGGCGCATCCTTTTGTGATGACGGTGGATGGCGAGCGGCATTCGGTGGATTACGAGCCGGCGGAATCCACGACGGACCTTTTCGGCGGGAATTCGAACTGGCGCGGGCCAGTGTGGTTTCCGATGAATTTTCTGCTGATCGAATCCATGCAGCGGATTCATTACTACTACGGCGACGAGTTCCAGGTGGAATGCCCGACGGGCGGGCGGCGCCGCACGCTGTGGGACGCGGCGGGCGAGATTTCGCGGCGGCTGGCGCGGATTTTTCTGCAGCGCGATGGGAAACGACCGGTAAACGGCGGGGTGAAACTCTTCGAGGAAGATCCGCACTGGCGCGATTTGATTTTGTTCTACGAGTATTTTCACGGGGAGACGGGCGCGGGGTTGGGCGCAAGCCATCAGACGGGATGGACTGCGCTGGTGGCGAAGCTGATCGAGCAGAGCGGGGAATGAGCGCCGCGGCGAATGCGCCGTGCTGAAAGGCGGCGCTGAGATTCTTCAGGCATCCCCGCCTCGGCGGGCAGGCTCGCCGGATGCTTTCAGAATGACCCCAGCTTTTTCACGAGTGAGATTCGACGAGTTCGATGAGGACTTTGGCTTCGCCAGCGGTGGGGACGAGGAAGAAATTGACGCGAGCGCCATCAGCGCCGGGACGCGCGGCGGGATAGACGGGCTCGGCGGCAAAACGTTCGCGAAGGATCTCAGTGGCGCGATCCAGATTGGAGACCGCAAATTCGACCTGCTGAATGCCCTCGCCGAAGCGAGCGAGGAAGCGTTCGACGGCGCCGCTGCCGCCCTGGGCGCGCGTGGTGAGAATATCCACGCGAACACCGCCGGGAAAATCCAGCGTGAACTCCTTTGCGTCCTGATCCGGCGGCACGTCCGCGAGTGGCGGCGAGCCGGATGCGGCGCGGATTTCGTCGAAGGAACGCGGTTCGACGGCAATGCCGACGGTGATTTCCGGCAATCCCGAATCTTTGGCGAGCGCGAAACAGGCGGCGAGGGCGCGATCAGCGAACCAGCGTACCGAGGCCGCGATGGCAAGATCGCGGCCGGCTTGAAAGAGCTGCGCGGCAGCGCATTCGCGGCGCGTGGCGCCGGCGGCGCGTAGTTCGCGAATCAGCGGCGGGATGTGAGCGGAACGAGCCACCGGCGCGACCGGATGCGCTATTGAGCGCCGCGCGAGGGCGGAACGGCGTTCACGTTGGAGAGCGCGATATAGGAATTCTGGCCGGGGCGAACCTGGACGGGCACGTCCCAGCGGGGGCGCACGTCGCCGATGGTGGCGGCGAGATCAAGCGAGCTGAGCCAATAGGCGCCAGGCGGTATGCCTTGCAGCACGGCTTCGCCCTGAAGGTTCGTGTCCGCCTTGGCGACCAGATATTTCGATTCGGCGAGATTGAGGGCGAGGCGTTGATTTTCGCGCGCGCTCCTCGAACGCAGCTCGTTCCATTTCGTCTCGGGATCGGAATCGGCAAGGCCGACTTCCATGCCGATACGGGTCTGCGGATACTGCTCGACGTAATGGCGGATCGCTTCGCGATAGGCGGCGACGAGCTTGCGGTATTTTTCCGGATTTTTCTTTTCGTCCGACGGCTTGTATTTCGGCTTGGGGAAATCCATGGCGACTTCGCCGGCGGCGCCTTCCATATAGGCGCGATAGAATTCGGGCACGTCCATCACATCGCCGGGCTTGAGCTTATGCAGAAAATCGGGGCCGGAAAGCTTCACGGAGTGATTTTTCTTCATCCAGGACTTGAGCTGCGGGGAGAGGTTCAGACCGTCAATGAAGGCGTCCAAACGCGGCGTGGGAGAATCGGCGCTCACTTCCTGGGTAATCTGGGCGAAGCTCTTATTGAGCAGATACAAAGGAAAGCCGCGCACGGGCTCCTCGATGCCGCCGGAGGGCGTGGCGCGGACGACAAATTGAATCGAGCCGTTCTGCGCGGGAGCGGCAGGCGCGAAAGCAGCGGCGGCGAATAGAGCGAGAATCAGCGCGCAAGATGTTCGTCCCATGGCGCACATGCTAACAGATCGAGCGGCGCGAGCGCGGCGCAAAGGCGGGCGGTGCTCCATTTAGTTAACGGGCGATGCGGAAGCGGGGATCAGAAGAGGCGGAAATCAATGTTGATAGTCTCGCGCACGGTGGCGGGGCGGCCATCGGGGCCAATCGCGGGCTTGAGGCGCCAGGTCTTCACCGTCTCGATGGCCTTTTCGCTGAGGCCGAGGCCGAGCCCCTCGACGACCTGGATATCAGTGACATGGCCATCCGGGTGAACGGTGCCGACCAGGACGACTGTGCCTGAATACTTTTCTTTCACAGCTTCGTCGGTGAAGGGCGGATTCGGACAATAGAGGCAAGTAGCGTATCCGTATCCGTTCAGGCCGGCGTTTGGAGTACCGCCGCCGGTGCCGTATCCCTGGCCGGGGCCAACGCCCGCGCCATTGCCGCTGCCGACGCCGGTGCCGTTGCCCGTACCGATGCTGCCGCCGGTGCCGCTGCCGCTGGAATCATTCAGCATTTTGCCGAGCGGATCGCCGAAGTTGCGATCATTCGGGTTCGGCAGATTCAGGCGCGGATTGCCTACAATCGTTGCGGTGACGGAGACATGCGGGTGCTCGATGGGATGAACCATCGGCGGGGCAAGCTGCGTCCATGAAAATTTAGGGATTTTGCCGCGCGTGGCGGGTAAGGCATCGTGCTGGCCGCTGCCACCGCCGCCGCCGGAGCGCTCCGCGCCCGCGGGAAGCTTCGGCAGAAACACGGAATAATCGTTCGTGATTACCCTGGGGTTCGTATTTGGCGGCGAAGTGAGGCCGGTGAGAAATGGAACCACGAGCAGGACGATCACAACGGCATGGATAGCGACCGAAAGGGCCTGTACACGCGTGAACTGCGGATTTTTCGACCAGATCTCCGGCACGTCCACCGCTTCGCTGGTGGTTTTGAGGGGTGGAAGCTTGGGCGGGGAGATTAAGTCCTTTAGATTCTGCCAGAAGCCGCCCTCGGTCCAATTGACGAGCAGGTCCGAACGCACGCGGCCCTTAGGCGCAGGGCGCCAGAATTCTTTCCAGTTTTCCTTGAAGCTGGTGCCAAAACCGGTGGAGGAAAACGCCGTGGGGGCGCCTTCCCGGATTTTTGCGGGCCGCTCGACCAGGAAATCCCGAAGATTGGAGAAAAAGCCCTTCAGGCCGGATTGGGCGTGTGGGGAGCGGAACTTCCCGATATGCAAGGTCGGCCCGGTCTGCCCTTCGGGGCCGCCGGGCCCTGAATTCAAATCTGCCATCGAACTCACCGGTTTCTCCGCGAGGCCCCATAGATTAGACCAGCCTACCGCGGAAAAGGATGTCTCGCCCGCCCCGGCTGACACCGCCTGCGATTCATTGTAACATACACCTTGGGCGCACTATACGACGCGCCATAGCCAAGCCACGTTTCATCTGTTCGATGGAGAGGCTGCCGGACAGCCCTGTATACGGGCACCGTATATTGAGGCGCGGGCGCGCGCGAATGGTGCGGCCCGGCCATCACGAAAGGTTTCCCGACGCTCGCAAATAGATGAAAAGCCCGGACCTAAAGAGCACGCTAAACCTTCCGCGCACCGATTTCCCCATGAAAGCGCAGCTGCCGGAACGCGAACCGGCACAGCTTGCCGCATGGGAAAAGCAAGGACTCTATCGCCGGATCATCGAATCGCGCGCGGGCAGGCCGCTCTTTGTGTTGCACGATGGGCCGCCCTATCCGACCGGGGAAATCCACCTCGGCACCGGGTTAAACAAAATCCTAAAAGACCTGATCGTCAAATCGAAGACGATGGCGGGATTCCAGGCGCCGTATGTGCCGGGCTGGGATTGCCATGGGCTGCCGATCGAGACGCAGGTAGAAAAAGAACTGGGCGGGAAGACCAACAAGGTCTCCGCAGCTGATTTCCGGCGGATGTGCCGCGAATTCGCGGGGCGTTTTGTGGAGGCGCACAAGCGCGATTTCAAGCGGCTAGGCGTGTTTGGCCAATGGGATAAGCCCTACCTGACGATGGAGCCGCACCACGAAGCGTGCATTGCCGAGGCGTTTCTGGAGTTTCTGGATAAGGGCTACGTCTATCGGGGGCTCAAGCCGGTCTATTGGTGCATTTACGACCGCACGGCGCTGGCCGAAGCAGAAGTGGAATACCACGATCACACGAGCCCGTCCATTTGGGTGTGCTATCCGGTGGTCGAGTTTCCGCCGGCGCAGGGGCGCTCGAATCTTTACGCAATCATGTGGACCACGACGCCCTGGACGCTGCCGGCGAGCATGGCGCTGGCATTCAACGGCAATCTTCCCTACGCGCTGGCCACGGATGAAAAGGGCGATACATATATCGCGGCAAAGGACCTGCTTGGCCGCGTGGCCGAGGCAACGGGGCTGCGCCTGGCGGAAACCGGCGAATCATTCCCGGGCAGCGCGTTCACGGCCGCGAAATTCAAGCATCCGTTTCTCGATCGCTTGGTTCCGGGGGTGCTGGGCGATCACGTGACGCTCGAACAGGGCAGCGGCATCGTTCACACGGCGCCGGGGCATGGCGCGGAGGACTTCTACACCGGGCAGGAATACGCACTTGAGACGTATCAACCGCTGGATGATCAGGGGAGGTTCACGGAAGGCTTGCCGGAATATAAGGGCAAAGCTGTGTTCGAGGCGAATCCGGCGATTGTGCAACTGCTGCGGGAGCGCGGAATGCTGCTCGCGGAGCAAAAGCTGTCGCATAGTTATCCGCACTGCTGGCGTTGCCATAACCCGGTGATTTTCCGGGCGACGGAGCAGTGGTTTATCCAGATGGATGCGGGCAGCGCGAGCGTGCCGCCGCCGAAGGAAGGGCCGCTTCGCAAGCGTGCGCTGGCCGAGATTGAAAAAGTGAAGTGGATGCCGGAGTGGGGCCACGACCGAATGCGCGAGATGGTGGCGGGGCGGCCGGACTGGTGCATTTCGCGGCAGCGATATTGGGGCGTGCCGCTGATCGTCTTCTACTGCGAGGGCTGCGGAAAGCAGCTTCGCGATCCGGCGTCGCTGCGCCACGTGCTGCCCTTCTTCGAGCGCGAAGGGGCGGACGCATGGTACACGCATACGGCCGAGGAACTGCTGCCGGCGGACGCGAAATGCGATTGCGGGGCGCGGCGCTGGCGTAAAGAGAACGACATTCTCGACGTGTGGTTCGATTCCGGCTCGACGCATCTGGCGGTGCTGCGCGAAAGTGCGGGGCTGCGCTGGCCCGCGGACGTGTACCTGGAAGGCCCGGACCAATATCGCGGCTGGTTTCAGAGTTCACTGCTGATCGGCGTGGGAACACGCGGAGCGGCGCCCTACCGGCAGATCGTGACGCACGGCTGGACGCTCGACGAAAAGGGCCAGCCGATGTCGAAATCGCTGGGAAACGCGATGTATCCGCGCGAAATCTGCGAAAAATACGGCGCAGACCTGCTGCGGCTGTGGGTGGCCTCACAGGATTACACGGCGGACGTGCGGATGTATGACGCGCTGATGCGGCAGCTTTCCGAGGCATATCGCAATATCCGGAATCGCTTTCGCTTTGCGCTCTCGAATCTCTTCGATTTCGAGCCGGCGCGCGATGCCGTGGCTGATGGCGATCTGTGGGAGATGGACGCCTGGATGCTGCGGCGGACGGGCCAGCTCGTGCGGCGATGCCGGGAATGGTACGAACAATTCGAGTTCCACCGCGTGTATCACGCGCTGGATGATTTTTGCACCGTGGAGCTGAGCTCGTTCTATTTCGACGTGCTCAAGGACCGGCTGTACACGTCCGCGCCGCAATCGCGCGGGCGGCGGTCGGCGCAGACGGCGATCTATCGCATCATACACGCGCTGGTGCGCCTGATCGCGCCGATTCTGACGTTTACCGCCGAAGAGGCTTGGGGCTATCTGCCGCGGGCGGCCGGCGATCCGGAAAGCGTTCACATCGCGCTCTTCCCGGAAGCGGAGGAGTTCGAGCGCGCGCTGGACGCGAAGCGGGCGGAAAATTGGGAGCGGCTGCTGGCGGTGCGGCACGAGGTGATGAAATCGCTGGAAGAAGCGCGCGCGGCGAAGACGATCTCCGCCGGGCTGGAGGCGCGGGTGAGGCTGGCGGCCAACGGCGATCTGGGCCGTTTGCTCGAAAAATACGCGGCAAGCCTGCCGGCGTTCTTGATCGTTTCGCAGGTGGAATTGGCTGCGCCGCCGCAGCCGGGCGGGACCGAACGGCCGGAAGTGCGCGTGGAGCGAGCGCAGGGAAAGAAATGCGAACGCTGCTGGAATTATTCGGTTCACGTAGGAGAAAACGCCGAGATTCCGACGATATGCGAGCGCTGCACGGCGGCGCTTTCCGAAATCGCCGCGAATCGCGGTACCATATGAGCGTTGTCTTTATTCGGTGAGATTCAGGTTCGCGAAGCAGAGGTGAAAGGATGCCGCGGCACGGCTGGTACCCGCTGATTGCGATGGGGCTTGGGGCGTTGCTGGCGGACCAGGTGAGCAAGTTTATCGTGGAGCGGGTGCTGACGACCGGCTCGCGACACGTGCTGATCCCCGGGTTGCTGAACATGGTGCGGACGAGCAATCCCGGCGTGGCGTTTGGCCTGGGGGCCGACTCCTCCTCGCCATGGATGGCGCCGCTGCTGGTGATTTTTTCACTGAGCGTGATCGCGCTGCTCGCCTGGATTCTGGTCACGGGTCGCGCGGGCGGCTGGATGGGCCAGTGCGGGCTGGCACTGATCCTGGGGGGCGCGGCGGGAAACGTGATGGACCGGGTGCTGCGCCACAGCGTGACGGACTTTATTGATTTTCAGCTCGGGCATTACCACTGGTACACCTTCAATCTGGCGGATTCGGCAATCGTGATCGGCGCGTCGCTGGTGGTGCTGGAACTGCTGCGCGACTGGCGGCATCCCTCGCGCGAGCGCGCCTGAATCGCCGCGTCGCCGGCGCCTCCCTTCCTGGCGCGATTCTCGGCGCTCTTCCCTTTTCTCTTGCTATAATGCCGATTCGAAATGACCTGCCGAATGCGGCGCGCGCTCCTGGCGATCCTCTGCGTCACGGCTATGGCTTGCGGCGTGCTTGGCGCGCGGGGAGCCTCGCAACCCGCTGCGCGCCAGATTGCAACTCCTCGGCTTGCGACTACCAGAAAGACCAGCGCACCGGCGAACGCGGCGTCTAGCGTAGTCGAACTGCGGATTGACGACGAAATCGAGCCGATCCTCGCCGAATACATCGTTAACGGAATCGCGCGCGCGAATCAGGAACACGCGAGCCTGATCGTGATTACGATCAACACGCCGGGCGGGCTCGACGTCTCGATGCGCGAGATCATTCACGCGATCCTGACGTCGCAGGCGCCCGTGGCGACCTACGTGTATCCCACCGGATCGCGTGCGGCGTCCGCAGGATTTTTCATTCTGCTTTCGGCGGATATAGACGCGATGTCTCCGGGAACGGACACCGGCGCGGCCTCGCCGATCATGGCCATCGGCGGCCAGCCGGTGCAGATTGACGAAACGCTGCACAAGAAGATTCTGAACGAAGCAACGGCGTACCTGCGCAGCTACGTGACCAAACGCGGGCGTAACGCCGATCTGGCGGCGACGGCCGTGACGGACGCGAAGGCGTTCACGGAAAAAGAGGCGCTGGACGGAAGGCTGGTGGACCTGATCGCCAGTTCGCCCGAGGACCTGGTGGCCAAGCTCGACGGGCGCACGATTACGCGGCTGGATGGCTCGACCGAACGGCTTGCGCTTTCGCATCCGATCCTCACCGCCGTGACGATGACGGGGCGGGAGCGGTTCCTTTCGCGGATCGTGCAGCCTGACGCGTTCTTTATTCTGCTGATCATCGCGGCGCTTGGGATTTACGTGGAATTCACGCATCCGGGGATGTTTGCGCCGGGGGTGATCGGCGGGATCGCGCTGGTGCTGGCGCTTTTCGCGATGCACCTGCTGCCGGTGAACTTCACGGGGCTGCTGCTGATCGTGGCGGCGCTGATATTATTCGTGCTCGAAGCGAAGTTTCCCACGCACGGCGTGCTGGGCGTGGGAGGAGTGGTGGCGATGGTGCTGGGTGCGCTGATGCTGGTACGTTCACCGATGACGGGAATGGGCGTGAGCCTGGCGACGGCGCTGGCGGTGGCGATACCGTTTGCCGTGATCATCATTATTCTGATGCGGCTGGTGCTGCGATCCTACCGATGGAAGCAGGCGGCCGGCAAAGAAGAGCTAATCGGCGAAGAAGGCGAAGTGAAGCAGGCGATCGCGGCAGACGGCACGCCGGGCATGGTGCTGATCCATGGGGAATTGTGGCGAGCGGCGGCGGAAGATGGCGCGAGCATTCCGCCGGGCACGCGCGTGCGCGTGAAAAAAGTGAACGGGTTGACGCTGCACGTGGAATCGGCCGCGAAGGCGCCGAACCCGGTGCGAACCTGATGACCGTTGTGGGACGACCCCCGCTGGGATGCGCAGCCGCGGCGGAGCCGAACTGCAGGTGCTGCGAAGGAGAAAAGCGATGGACGTGCTGACCACGGTGGTGGCAATCGCGGTAATCATTTTCCTGATCTGGCTCTTCAATTCGGTGTACGTGATCAAGGAATGGGAGCGCGGAGTGGTGCTGCGGCTGGGGCGCATGCTGCCCACGCCGAAACCCGCCGGCCTGCAGCTCGTCTTCTATCCGATTGATAAGCTGATTCGCATTTCGCTCCGGGTGGAGACGCTGGACGTGCCACCGCAAGACGTGATCACGCGCGACAACGTCTCCGCAAAGGTGAACGCGGTTTGCTATTTTCGCGTGGTGGACGCGAACCTGGCCGTCTCGCAGGTGCAGAATTATCTTTACGCGACTTCGCAGCTCGCGCAGACGAACCTGCGCAGCGTGCTGGGGCAATTCGAGCTGGACGAGGTGCTTTCGGATCGCGAAAAGGTAAACGCGAAGCTGCAAGTAATCCTTGACCAGGATACCGAGCCTTGGGGTATCAAGGTAACGAAGGTTGAGGTGAAGCAGGTTGATATTCCGGAGCAGATGCAGCGCGCCATCGCCCGGCAGGCGGAGGCGGAGCGCGAGCGTCGCGCCAAAATCATTCACGCCGCGGGCGAATTCGAGGCATCCACGAAGCTGGCAGAGGCCGCCGAAGTGCTGGAAAGGCAGCCCAGCTCGATTCAGCTGCGCTATCTGCAGACGTTGACCGAAATCGGCGTCGAAAAGAACACAACGATTATTTTCCCGCTGCCGATTGATATCATCACTCAGTGGATGAATAGCGCGGGGGGACGGAAGTAACGGATGGGAAGCAACGGACGACGCAGCGGCGGCGACCGCATTCTCGAAAGCAGGCACCTGGTCGGACTCTTTTTCGGAGTCGTCGTCCTGTGCGGGGTATTTTTCACGCTGGGCTACGTCATGGGCCGCGCGCAGTATGGCGGGGCGGTGCATGCTGCCGGGGCGATGGATCCTCCCGCGACGGCCGCTGCGCCGCTGAAATCCGCGAAGGCGGCTGGCGCGACCGCCGCGGTTCCCAGCGAGTGGGATTTCTATGGGAAGAAGGCGGATGATCGGCTCGATGCGCCTGTTGCGGCTGCTGCATCGCCGGTCGCCGCGCCGCGGCAGCCCGCAGCGGCGCCTGCTCGCTCGAAGCCCGCGCCCACAGCAAAGATTTCCGGGCGGTACGCCCCGCCGAGGATTCCGAGGGGCTCGATTGTGCTGCAAGTGGCGGCGCTGCGCCATGAAAGCGACGCGCTCGCCCTGGCGGACGCCCTGCGGCAGAAGCGGTTTCCATCGTTCGTCATCGCTCCCGCCGGCGATAACCTTTATCGCGTGCAGACCGGTCCATACCGTGAACTGCACGCCGCGCAAAACGCGCAGCGCGCACTCGAGCACGCCGGCTTTCGCGCCATCCTTAAGCGCTGAATGAATTTTCGCTGGCATACGCGCGCGCTTCTTGCCATCGCAAGCGGCGCGGCCTTGGCGCTCTCGTTTCCCAACTACAATCTTTGGCCGCTGGCGTGGATTGCCATTGCGCTGCTCGCGCTTGCTTCGATTGCGGCGCGTCCCGCGGCTTCGCCGCTCTACGGCTTTCTGCACGGGCTAGCGTTCTATCCGATTTCGGTGCCGTGGATTGACGTGGTGATGCGGCAATATGGCAACGCCGGCCCGTGGACCGCCGCGGGAATCCTGGCGCTGCTGGCCATCGCGGGCGGTATTATTTGCGCGGCATTCTCGTTTTGCGTGGCGATTGTTTCGCGTCGCCGGGGCGCAGCGCTTGCGTGCATCCTCGCGCCCTTTTTGTGGGTGGCGCTGGAATTCGCGCGCGCGCACCTGCCGATCATCGCGTTTCCCTGGAATCTGACGGGATACGCCGCGACGCCGAACCTGCCGCTCGCGCAATTGACTACGATCACCGGCGTCTACGGGCTGAGCTTTCTGATCGCGGCGTGGGGATCGCTGCTCGCGTTCGCGATTCTTTCCGGCAGGCAGCGGGCCTGGCAGGCGCTGGTTGCATTTACCGGCGCGATCGTGCTGGTTGCAATTGGGGGACGCTACTTCCTTCCGGCGGACGGCACTCCGCGCCACGTGGCGCACCTGGTGCAGACCGATTTCGCGCAGTCGGAGAGTTATCCGGTCGGATGGATGGCGGCGCACGCCGGCGACCTGGCGCAGCTTGAGCAGATCAGCGTGGATGCCGCGCGGCGGAATCCCGGGCTGATCGTGTGGCCGGAGGTGCCTGCTCCCTTCAGCTTTCAGGACCCGGCGTTTGCCGGCCGGGCGCAGCGCATCGCGCGCGATTCCGGGGGCCATTTTCTGGTCGGCGTGGTGGATTGGAAGCGCGGCGAGCGCGGCGCGTGGGACGCCTCCAATAGCGCGGTGCTGCTCGGGCCATCGGGCGAGCGGCTCTTTACGTACGACAAAATGCACTTGGTCCCCTTTGGTGAATATGTGCCGCTGCGAAACTGGCTTGGATTCGCGGGCAAGCTGACCGCGGATATCGGGGATTTCACTCCGGGGAATGTCTACGGCATCGGCAAAATTCCCGGCGGGCGATTCGGTGTGTTCATTTGCTATGAAGCGGTGTTTCCCGATGAGGTGCGGCACTTCACGGCGCGCGGCGCCCAATTGCTGATCAATATTTCGAACGACGGCTGGTTCGGCCGCTCGGCCGCGCCCGCGCAGCATCTGCGGATGGCTCGCGTGCGTGCCGTCGAAAATCGGCGATGGCTGCTGCGCGATACGAACAACGGCTTCACGGTGGACGTGGACCCCTACGGGCGAATCGTCGCGCGGCTTGCGACGGACGTGCGCGGCGAACTCGATGCACCTTACGATTTTCGCTCCGGCGAGACGATTTACGTGCGCTTCGGCGATTGGTTTGCTTGGCTATGCGTGATTGCGTCGCTGGCATTTTTACTGGCGGCGTTACTGGGCAGGCGGCGCTCGCGGCCGGCGTGAATTCGGCGTATGCTGGCGGCACCATGAAACGCACACCGTGGCTATTGCTTGCCTTTCTGGCTTTCTGCGTCGGGAGTTTCGCTGCTGGGCAACGGGCGGAGATCAACAACGCGTATGTTCATGTGATCCACGGAACGGACGCGCCGCACGTGAAGAGCGCTCCTCATCGGCATGAATTCAATCGCGTGATGATCTATCTCGATGCCGGCGAGATGACGATCACTCCCGCGCAAGGGCCCGTCGAGCAGCAGCACTGGAAGGCCGGGGACGTGGCGTGGAGCCCCGCGCGGGGGCTGCACACGAGCGAAAATGTGGGAACGGCACCGCTGCGCATGATCGAAATCGAGCTGAAGAAACCCGGTCCCGCCGTCGCGCCGCGCCGCAATCCCAAGCTTGATCCGCTGGTGATTGATCCGCGGCATTACGCGCTGCTATTTGAGAATCGGCAAGTCCGCGTGATGCGAAGCTGGCGCGAGCCCGGCGGCACGGAGCCGCTGCACGAACACACGGGCGCGGGGCGCGTGACCGTATTCTTGACGAACCTGGACACGACAACGAAAGCCGCGAACGGCAAGACAAGCACGCAGCACCAACGCGCCGGCGACGCGACGTGGAGCGCCGGGTCCGTGATCCACAGGAGCACGAATGCCGGGAAGAACCGGCTTGAGGTGATCGTCGTCGAGGTGAAGTAAAGCGGCGCGATTTTCGTCTTTTGCGTTTCCTGTGTAAAATTCCCTCCATGCCCGAACACATCGAAGACCTGCAGCAGCGGTATGCCGAGCTCCAGAAGCGCATCGAGCTTGTGCGGAGCTATCTTTGACGTTGCCGCCGCCGAGGCGCAACTCGCCGCGCTCGAACAGAAAACCAGCGATCCAAATTTCTGGCAAGATCAGCAAAAGGCGCAGGCCGTGCTGCAAGAACGCAAGCAGGCCGAGGATCGCGTAAACGCCGGAGCAACGCTCGCGAACAAGACGAGCGATCTCGATACCTATTTTCATCTGGCGCAGGAAGAGGCCAATGACGCGCAGCGCGACGGCTTGCTGGAGGACATCTCCAAGGAGCTGGCTGCGGCCGATGCATACATCTCCGAACTCGAGACCAGGACGCTCCTTGCCGGCGAAAACGATCGCTTGAACGCCATCCTGACGATCAAGCCGGGAGCGGGCGGCACGGAATCCCAGGACTGGGCGGAAATGCTGCTGCGAATGTATCTCCGATGGGCCGAGGAGAAAAATCTGCGCGCGACGATGATTGATTCCACGCCCGGCGAAGAGGCGGGGATCAAGTCCGCCACGGTGCGCATCGAGGGGGAAAACGCGTACGGGATGCTCTCCGGCGAAAGCGGCGTTCATCGCCTGGTGCGCATTTCCCCATTCGACCAGGCCGCGCGCCGGCACACCTCGTTCGCGTCCGTCTTCGCGATTCCCGAAATTGACGACCGCATCGAAATCGTGATCAAGCCGGAGGATATTCGCCTGGACACGTTTCGCGCCGGCGGGCACGGGGGCCAGAACGTCAACAAAGTGGAGACGGCGATCCGCATCACGCACTTGCCCACGGGCGTGGTGGTGCAATGCCAGAACGAACGCAGCCAGCACAAGAACCGCGAGTTGGGGATGAAAATCCTGCGCTCGCAGCTCTATGAATTAGAAATTGAAAAGCGGCGCGAGGAAACGCGCAAGCTGGATGCGTCAAAACCGGAGATCAGCTTCGGCAGCCAGATTCGCTCGTACGTGATGCAGCCCTATCAGCTGATCAAGGATCATCGCACGAAGGTGGAGCGCGGCGACGTACAGCGGGTGCTCGACGGCGACATTGACTCGTTCATTCGCGCCTATCTTCTTTATCGCCGCAATGCCGCATAGGCCGATTTTTCGCGGACGGATCTCCAGGCAATCCCTTGCGTTCGTCGGTTGCGGAGCGTAGGATCGTGAATTGGAATTTTGCCGTTTAGCCCTCCTTGCAGCGTTTCACGATGGAAACGGGGCGGGGCAAGTGCGGCTTTTGCGGCTCACGGAGTGCGGTAGATGGTGGAGAAGGCTCGGGCGAAGGCGATCGCGGTGGTAGGCGCGCAGTGGGGCGACGAAGGCAAAGGCAAGGTAGTGGACTATCTAGCCGCCGCCTTCGACTATACGGCGCGCTACGCCGGGGGCCACAACGCGGGCCACACTGTGATGTGGAACAATCACCGCTATGTGCTGCAACTGATCCCCAGCGGAATTCTGCGCCCCGGAAAGAAGGCAGTGATTGGGCCCGGCACGGTGGTGGACCCGGCTGCGCTAGTGACGGAACTCGATAACCTACAGCGCGGGGGAGTGGACGTTCGCGGTCGGCTTTTCCTCAGCAATCGCGCGCATGTGATATTTCCCTACCACCGCGAAATGGACCGCGCGGCGGAATCGGCGCGCGGCGAAGCGAAAATCGGCACCACATCGCGCGGCATCGGCCCGGCCTACGAAGACAAAATGGCGCGGCGCGGCCTGCGCGTCTGCGATCTGCTCGATTCGGCGAAGCTGGGTGAAAAGCTCGAGCGCGTACTTGCGGAAAAGAATGCGATCAGCAGCGCGGCCTACGGCCACCCCCTGGAGACCGCGGGCCTGCTCGAACAGTCGCTCGAACTTGCGGCGCACATTCGCGGGCTCGTGGTGGATACGACCGCGCTCCTGAATCGCGCGCTCGACGCGGGCGAATCCGTGCTCTTCGAAGGCGCGCAGGGCACTATGCTCGATATTGATCACGGCACGTATCCGTTCGTCACCTCGTCCAGCGCGACCTCCGGCGGCGCGGCTACGGGGCTCGGCGTCGCCCCGACGCGGCTTGCTGGCGTGGTTGGCGTGACGAAGGCATACACGACGCGCGTGGGCAGTGGACCTTTTCCTACGGAAATGGCGGGCCTCGAAGCAGAGGAGGTGCGCGCGCGCGGCAATGAATTCGGGGCCGTCACGGGCCGGCCGCGCCGGTGCGGCTGGCTGGATCTGGCGGTGCTTCGCTACGCCCGAATGCTCAGCGGAATTGATTCGCTAGTGGTGACGAAGCTCGATGTGTTTGATGAGCAGCCGGAAATCAAGGTTTGTGTGGGATATCGCTACAAGGGAACGCCCCTCGCCGAAATGCCTCCCGACGTGGAAACGCTCGCGCAGATCGAGCCCGAATATCGCACCTTGCCCGGCTGGCGCAAGCCCACGCCGGGAATTCGCGAAGTGTGCGAGCTTCCCGCAGCGGCGCGCGATTACCTGAACTTCATTTCGGACCAGATTGAAGTCGAGATCGGCATGATTTCGACCGGTCCGGAGCGCGACGCGACGATCGTTCCTCGGGGAACGAAGCTCGCCTCCTGGCTTTAGGGCCAGCGCAGCCGCATTGCGAATCAGGTGAGCATCCGGCCGCCATCCACGGCGAGCACCTGCCCGGTGACAAACTCCGCCTTCGCGAAATACGCGACGGCGTCCGCAATCTCCTCGCCCGTTCCAGTACGCCGCAGCGGCGCGCGCGCGATATATTCCTGGTCCGGGGCTTCACCTTCGAACTGAGTCGTCCCCGGTGCGACACTATTCACCAAAATTTCCGGGGCGAGCGCACGCGCCAGACATTTCGTCAGCATGATCACGCCCGCCTTCGACACGCAGTAATGCGTGAACGCGGGCCACGCGAGTATTCCGCCAAGCGATGAAATATTGATGATTCGCCCGCGTCCTTGCCGCTTCATCACGGCCGCTGCCGCCTGCGCGCACAGGAATTGCGACTTGAGATTCGCATTCATGATCTTGTCCCACTGCTCTTCGGTCAACTCCTCGAAGCGCGCCGTGAAGAACATGCCCGCATTATTCACCAGGATATCCAGCCGTTTGAACTCGGCATCCACCGCTCCGAAGAGCTTCTGCACGTCCGCGCGCTGCGCCACGTTGGCCTGCACGGCGATCGCTCGCCGCCCCAGCGCCTGAATTTCGCGCACCACGGCTTCCGCTTCCGCCCGCGACGATTGATAGTTCACCGTCACGTCCGCGCCCTCCGCCGCCAGGCGCAGCGCGACGCTCCGTCCAATCCTTTTCGCCGCGCCCGTCACCAGCGCGACTTGCCCTTCGAGATGCTTCTCTTTACCCACCATTCGCGTCGTCTCCCCTGCGCATTTGCGCCCCGCCGTTCACGTCATATTGCCCGGCAGATTTCCCCGGCTCCGGTGCGTCTGCGGCAAATCATTTTCTTTCCCACACTTCGTCCCCGCCCGTGAACACCTTCACGCGCTCATATCGCTGCGTGATGTAGCCGCGCAGCTCCGGCAGATGCGTCTTCCATAGTGAACCGAGATCGTCGCGGTTCAGCCACGCGGACCACAGAACGTACCGCACCCGCTTCTCTTCCAGCTGTTGGATTGCCTGCGCCACGTATTCGGGCCGGCTGATGTCGTCGGCAAACGCGGGATTACGCAGTTGCAGGCTGAACGCCAGGCCCGGACCGAAAGGCTCGAAGAAATATTGGCCCGGCTGAGTGCGCTGCATAAGCCAGCCGAGCTTTTCGGCATGAACCTGGTTCATCGCCGCCGCGCCCGCGGGCAGCAGCATCGTGGCGTAAGGATGATGATGCTTCACGGCCGTTTGGTGTACCGTCATGCAGGCAATCCCAATCCATGCCAGCGCCGCAAGCCGCGATCGCCATCTTCCGCTCCGGCCCACCAGCCATAGCAACAAGATGATTCCCGGCATCGCCACCGCGTAGACGCGCAGCCAATTGGGAGAGACGGCCACTTCCGCGAGCCACGATATTCCCACCAGCGCGACGAGGCCTGCTCCACGATTCGCCCGCGCCATTTTCGCCGATCCGCAGCGCCCTTCGCGCCACACCACGGTCAGCGCGACGGGATAAATCGCCGGCAGCAGCGCGTAAACGAAGAGTACGGGCGCGAGCGAAACCGCCTGCCTCCACGCAAACGCGTCGTCCGGCAGCCCCAGATAGCCGCCGCCCATTCCGCGCAGCATGTGCCGGCCGACGTACGTTACCTCAAAGTACCAAAGCCGCCCCAGCCCAACGGTCGCCATGCCGTACGCACCGATCGCGCCGAGCCCCGCGCAAAATCCCAGCAGCAACGCGCCGAGCGTCCTGCCCATCCTGTGCACTCGCGTTTCGTTTCCCGATCGCGTCGGATCCCATTCTCGCCATGCAATCCAGAGCACGAACGCGCCGAGTGCCATCACGCCGTGCGTCTGCGTGAAAAAGCATGACGCGCCCAGCAGCGCCCCCGCCGCAGCCATGCGCCCCGTGCTTTGCCCCTCGATGGCTACCGCTACCGCCGCCAGCACCAGCAACGCACTGAACCAGTGATGCGTCCCGTTCTGCAGCCGTGCGTAGATGAGAACTAGGAACACCGCGGTCGCCAGTACAGCCAGCCCGCGCTCCATGATCGCGCTCGCGATCCGCAGGCACACCCAGCAGAGCGCCACGCCCAGCGCGAGGATCGCTGCGTTCGTCACCCAGACACGCGCCCCAAAAATTTTGAATAGCGTGAGGTAGAAGAAATCGGTCCCCGGCGGCGTGAACTGAAAAAAGTCCACATAGGGCCGTTGACCATGCAGCATGCGCTCCGCGTATTCCCAGAAATACGCCTGATCGCCGCCCGTCAGGAAGGGAATGCCGCGCAGGGTAAAAAGCCTCGCGTAAAGGTAGGCCGCAGCAGCGCACAACACGCCCACCGTGAGCCCCCGCGAAGGCGGTGCGACGCAGACGGCTTCGCGTGCCGCCGCATCCGCTCGCCCCTGCGCGCAAGCTGCGCCACTCGTCCCCGCCATGCCCGGCATACACCTCTCCTCGGAAAGCCCTTGGGGCGATATCATATGCCGCTATATCGCAAGCCGGCCAGAATACGCACCCGTCCGCCCGCCGATGTCACCCGCATGTACGCATTTTGTAAAAACTGGAGGGAAAATCCCGCCGAAGCGCTGCCCGCTGTCACGCATCTGGCTATCTCATGGTCATCCAATCCGAAAGCTTCACCTGGGGAATTATCAGCTGCCGCGTGAAATGGTCCACTGGCGCGTAGACTCGACCGCGATCGCGAGCGGCCACAGCAGCTTCCAGTCCTTCTTGAAGATGTGCCAAACCATTCGCTCCTCCGCCGATCTTGATTCCTAGCGAGCCGCCGCTTGGGCCCGAATGCGCGCCGCTCGCGCCAGGGCCGTAAGAATCGAGCGCAGCCCCATTGCCGCCACGTCCAATCGTGTAGCGTCCAAGATAACGCCACGAATCTGCTCCGCGAATCCCGCTTCGGAAAACCGCGAATCCACGAAGCGCAGCATCGCTGCTTCCGCGCGTGGGTCCAGCCAATCCACCGGCCAGTTTGCGGGCACATCTGCGGGCGCCTCTCTCGCTACCCTCACTTCGCGGAACCGCGCGGTCAGATCGCTCATGGACTCCTCGAAGAGCACTTTCCCTTCCTCCATGAACGCTGTTTATCGCCGCCGTCAAGTCCGTTTGCGGAAGCTTTCCGCAGCCGAGCCCGGAAACCTGTTTCGCGACAGCGGGTGTGATCGTCCTCCCTGAGCCCTTTTCACCTGCGCGGTTTTGCCGTGATATTAAAAGGATGCGTCCTCGCGCGCATTTGCGCATCCATATAGCTTGAGGAGGTAACCATGGAACCTAGAATTGACGTGGCAAAGGTGGATCCCAAGGCGTATCAGGCGATGCTCGGGCTCGAGCATTACGTTCGACAATCGGGGCTTGAACCTTCGCTTCTGAATCTCGTGAAGCTCCGTGCGTCGCAGATCAACGGCTGCGCGTACTGCATTGACATGCACACGAAGGACGCTCGCGCCGAAGGAGAATCCGAGCACCGCCTCTATGGCCTCGATGCCTGGGAGGAATCGCCCTTCTACTCGGACCGCGAACGCGCCGCGCTTGCGTGGACCGAGGCGGTTACGCTGGTCTCCGAAAGACATGTGCCCGAGGACGTGTTCGAACGCGCAAAGAAGCAGTTCTCGGAAGCGGAACTCGTCGCACTTTCGATGGCCATTGTCGCCATCAACGGATGGAACCGCCTGGCGATTGCGTTTCGAGCGGTGGCCGGCGTGTACCAGCCGCCGAAGCACGCCGCGCCGGCCCACGCGGTCCGCTCCGTTTGACGCTTTGCGCGTGCGCCCCTAAAATGAGTAGTCGCGCGGGCGTTCGCTCGCCCTCGGCGCAACGTATCCATGTTCGAAACGCTCACCGACAAGCTTCAGCGCGCATTTAAGAACCTTCGCGGCCAGGGCAAACTGACCGAGGAGCATCTGGACCTGGCATTGGGCGAAGTGCGCGAGGCGCTGCTCGATGCGGACGTGAACCTTGGCGTCGCCGATGCCTTCATCGCGGACGTGCGCAAAAAGGCGCTCGGCTCCGAGGTCCTTCTGCAGCTCTCGCCCGATCAGCAAGTCGTGAAAATCGTACGCGACGAATTGGGCGACCTGCTGGGCCGCGAGGCACGCCCGCAATTTGCCTCGCGTCCGCCGTCCGTGTGGCTGATCGTCGGCTTGCAAGGCTCCGGCAAGACGACCTCGACGGGCAAGCTCGGCAAATGGCTGGGAGAGCATGGGCACCGCCCCATCGTCGTCTCCACCGACGTGTATCGCCCTGCGGCGCGCGAACAACTCGCGCAGGTCGCGAAGGCGACGGCGACGCCGCTCTGGCCCGGCGCCGGAACCGATAAGCCGCTGGAAATCGTTCGCGGCGCTTCGCGCGAAGCAAGGCTTGCCGCCTGCGACGTGATTCTGGTGGACACCGCCGGTCGGCTGCATATTGACGACGAGCTGATGCGAGAGCTTTCCGATCTGAAGCACGAGCTGAACCCCGCGGAAATTCTGTTCGTTGCAGACGCCATGACCGGCCAGGACGCCGTCAACTCCGCCGGCGAATTTCACAGACGCCTGGGCATCACCGGCGTAGTGCTCACAAAAATGGATGGGGACGCGCGCGGCGGGGCGGCGCTTTCGATTCGCAAAGTCACCGGCGCACCCGTAAAGTTCGTCGGCGTCGGCGAAAAATACGACGCCATCGAGCCGTTCCTTCCGGACCGCATCGTCTCGCGCATTCTGGGCATGGGCGACGTTCTCGGTCTGATCGAAAAGGCCGAGAAGACCATTGACGAAAAACAGGCGCGCGAGCTGGAACGCAAGCTGCGCGAGAACGACTTCACGCTCGAGGATTTCCGCGATCAGCTCCGCCAGATTCGCAAGATGGGCTCGATCGAGCAGTTGATCGGAATGCTGCCCAAGATCGGCCCTTTCGCCAAGCTGCCGAAGGATACGCAGATTGACGAGAGCCGCCTGAAATCCGTGGAAGCCGTGATCAACTCGATGACGGCAGCCGAGCGATCCGACCACCACCTGATTGACGGCAAGCGCCGCAAGCGCATCGCGAGCGGCAGCGGCACCTCCGTTCAGCAGGTGAACGAGGTTCTCCGGCAATATGCCGATATGCGGCGCATGATGAAGCAGTACGGCAATATGTCCAAGATGAAGATGCGCGGTATTGGCAAGCTTGCCGGGCTGAAGTGACGATCCGCCGAGGATCGTCGTCGTGAGGCAAGCGCCATTAGCTTGCTGAAGGATATTGCTTCGCGCGCGACTCTTTCGCTCAGTTGCGCTCCGATTCGTTTGCTGGGACAATTCTTTCTCCAACGCTCGCGATGCTCGACACCGAAATTAAAATCACGCCGCAGATCGCCGCCGAACACGGCCTCACGCCGGAGGAATACGCCCGAATCCAGAAAATTCTGGGGCGCGATCCGAATTTCACTGAGCTGGGCGTATTCAGCGTCAGTTGGAGCGAACACTGCTCGTACAAATCCTCGCGGATCCATCTGAAGCGCCTGCCGACGCGCGGCAAGCACGTCGTTCAAGGCCCGGGAGAAAACGCCGGCGTCGTTGATATCGGCGATGGCCTGGTTGCCGTCTTCAAAATCGAATCGCACAATCATCCCAGCTTCGTCGAGCCATTTCAGGGCGCGGCGACGGGCGTCGGCGGGATTCTGCGCGACATTTTCACTATGGGCGCGCGGCCCATCGCCGTGCTCGATTCGCTGCGGTTTGGCCCGGTGGCGGCCGGCCCTTCCGCTGCGAACGCCGCTCCGGAGGAACTCGCGCGTAATCGCCGGATTCTGGATGGCATCGTACGCGGGATTGCGTTTTACGGGAATTGCTTCGGCGTTCCGACCGTGGGCGGCGAAGTCGTCTTCGAGCCGTGCTATTCGAATAATCCGCTGGTCAACGCGCTCGCGCTCGGCATCGGCCGCCGGGAAGATCTCTTTTTTGCGCGCGCTAAGGGACAGGGCAACCCGGTGATCTACGCGGGCGCAAAGACGGGCCGCGACGGCATTCACGGCGCTTCGCTGCTCGCCTCCGCCGAATTCAGCGAGGAATCGCAGCAGAAGCGGCCTAACGTGCAAGTCGGCGATCCTTTCATGGAAAAGCTGCTGCTCGAAGCGTGTCTCGAAGCTATGCGCACCGGCGCCGTCGTCGCGATTCAGGACATGGGCGCCGCGGGGCTCACCAGCTCGAGCTCCGAAATGGCGTCGCGCGGTGGCGTGGGAATCGAAATTGATCTGGCGCGCGTGCCGCAGCGCGAGACGGGCATGACGCCCTACGAAATCATGCTCAGCGAATCGCAGGAGCGCATGCTGCTCGTCGCCGAGCGTGGCCGCGAGAACGAAGTCTTTGCCGTGTTTCACAAATGGGGGCTCGACGCCGTTGCCGTGGGCCGCGTGACGGACGATGGCATGCTGCGCATTCTCGATGGCGGCAACCTTGCCGCCGAAATTCCGGCGCATGCGCTGGCCGAAGAAGGCCCTCGCTACGACCGCCCCGCCGCCCCTCCTTCATCTCCGGCGTCCGGCGCGGCGGAGCAAGCGAGCTTTCCCTTTGCCCCGGCGGGCGCCAATCTGACCGAAAATTTTCGCCGCCTTCTCGCATCGCCCACCATCGCCTCGAAGGGCTGGGTCACGGAACAATATGATTCGATGGTGCGCACGAACACGCGCGTCGGTCCCGGCTCGGGCGATGCCGCCGTGCTGCGGTTGAAGGAATCGCAGCGGGCGCTCGCGCTTGCAACGGACGGCAACGGCCGATGGTGCTTCCTTTCGCCGCGCCTGGGCGCGATGCACGCCGTCGCGGAAGCCGCGCGCAACGTTGCGTGTACGGGCGCGCGCCCCATTGCCGCAACGAACTGCCTCAATTTCGGCAATCCCGAAAAGCCTGAAGTAATGTGGCAATTCACCGAGGCGATTGACGGCATCGCGGAAGCCTGCCGCGTACTCGACACTCCGATTACCGGCGGCAACGTCAGTTTCTACAACGAAACCCTCGGCCAGCCGATTTACCCGACGCCGGTGCTCGGCGTGCTCGGCCTGCTGGACGACGCCGAATGCGCGCTCGGGTCCGGATTCCGCAGCGAAGGTGATGCAATCGTGCTGCTCGACGCGGCCGCGGCGCAGCCCTCATCCGCCGGAGCCGGGCTTTGCTCCTCTGAATATGCAAAAACGATCCATGGGATCGTTGCCGGCCAACCCCCGGCGCTGGACCTTGCGGCGGAGCGGCGCCTGGTCGAATGCCTCGTGAAGCTTGCCGCGGAAAAGGCGATCGCCTCGGCCCACGACGTGAGCGACGGCGGCCTCGCCCTGACGATTGCCGAATCCTGCTTCGCTGCCAACGGCCTCTCCGCCGACGTCGCCCTTCCCGCGGAGGGTGCCGAGCAGCGGCCTGAAGCCGTTCTTTTCGGCGAGCGCGGCGCGCGCGCCGTAGTCTCCGCGGCGCCCGCTTTCCTTGCCCGCCTCGGCGATATTGCGGCACAATATAAGGTGCGGTTTGAGCGAATTGGCACAGTCACGCGGGGCGAACTTCGCATCCAATATAGTGGGCTTCCTGTGATACAAGGGGATGTGACCTCCTTCCGCCGCATCTGGAGCCAAACGCTCGGCCGGGCCCTCGAAAACGTATGAGTCCAAGTGCCCAAATTCGCGTCCGCGACGATTCGGGGGCCGCTGCGGGCGAATCGCACGTCCTGCTGGATGACCACTTCCACGATCACTGCGGCGTGTTCGGAATTTTCGGCCATTCGGAAGCCGCGAAGCTCGCCTATCTAGGTCTTTACGCCCTGCAGCATCGCGGGCAGGAATCCGCCGGCATCGCCTCCACCGACGGTGCTGAAATTCACGTGCACAAGTCGCTAGGCCACGTGCAGGAGATTTTCACGCCCGAAGTGATCGCGCATCTTCCCGGCTCGGCCGCCATCGGCCACACCCGCTATTCCACCGCTGGCGAAACCACGCTCATGAACGCGCAGCCGGTGGTGATTGACTGCAATAAGGGAAAGCTCGCGCTCGGCCACAATGGAAACCTCACCAACGCCGGCGAGGTGCGCCGCCGCCTCGAGCATCGCGGCTCAATTTTCCAAAGCACCAGCGACACCGAAGTGATCGTCCATCTGGTTGCGCGCAGCGCCGCCCGCAACCTGCCCGGCGCCCTTGCCGACGCGCTCACGCAGGTGGAAGGCGCCTATTCTCTGGTGATTCTTACGCGGGATGAAATCTATGCCATCCGCGACCCGCGCGGCTTTCGTCCGCTGGCGCTCGGCCGCCTGGAAGGCTCGTGGGTCGTTGCCTCGGAGACGTGTGCGTTCGATCTGATTGACGCGGAGTACGTCCGCGAAATCGAGCCCGGCGAAATGCTGCGTATCTCGCGCGCGGGCCTCGAGTCCATCCGCTTCGCCGCGCAGAAGCCGCATCAATACTGCATGTTCGAGCACGTCTATTTCTCGCGTCCCGATAGCATCGTCTTCGGCCGCTCGGTGAACGAAAGCCGCGAACGCCTGGGCCACCTGCTGGCCCGCGAACATCCCGCCGTGGCCGATATCGTCACCCCCGTGCCCGACTCGGGCGTGCCCGCTGCAATCGGCTACGCCGCGGAATCCGGTATTCCCTTCCGCATGGCCCTGATTCGCAACCATTATGTGGGCCGCACGTTCATCGAGCCGGAGCAGTCCATCCGCGATTTTGGCGTGAAGCTGAAATTGAATCCGGTGCGCCGCATGCTCGAGGGGCAGCGCGTCGCCCTGGTGGATGATTCCATCGTGCGAGGCACCACCAGCCGCAAGATCGTCCGCATGGTGCGCGAAGCGGGAGCAACCGAAGTTCACGTTCGTATCAGTTGCCCGCCCACGATCTCGCCCTGCTACTACGGCGTGGATACCCCGCGCCGCGACGAACTGATCGCCGCGCAGCATTCGGTCGAGGAGATCCGCAATTTCCTGGGCGCCGATTCTCTGGGCTATCTTTCGCTGCAATCCCTGCGCGAGGCCGTCGAGGACACGGAAAAGAAATTCTGCACCTCCTGCTACACCGGCAGCTATCCCACCGAACTGGTGCAGCTCGAGGTGGAGGCGCATCGTGAAGGCTAGGCCTGCTCGACGTGGCGGGTCCAGCGGAGCCGCCGCTGCAACGCGGCGACCGTCCACAACCGGCAGCCGAGTTCGCAGCGAGCTGCTCTCCTGGTTTTGGGTGCTCTTCGCGTTTCTGCTTCTGGAAGGCACCGTGGTGCAGGCCCGCGTGATCCCCAGCGGCTCGATGGAGAACTCGGTTCTGATCGGCGATCATCTGATCGTCAGCCGCGCCGGTTACGATGCCGGCATTCCCTTCACACGCTATCACGTGTCCCTCTGGCGCGAACCGCACCGCCAGCAGATCATCGTGCTTCGCGCGGTGCTGCCCAATTCGCCCGACCTGATCAAGCGCATCGTCGCCATTCCCGGCGACCGTCTCCGCATCGTGCACGGCCAGGTGTACATCAATGGCGCCGCGTTGCGCGAACCATACGCGGAGCACGATCCCGCAGCACTCGATGCGCCGAGCGAGAATTATCCGCCGCGCGATATGAGCCTGCTCGGCAGCGACGTCCCCGCCTCTTGGGCGCGCTACGTCTCGACCCACGACCCGAATGGAGAAATCGTTGTTCCGGCCGGCGACTTCTTCGTCATGGGCGATAACCGCGACAATTCCTTTGACAGCCGCTTCTGGGGCTTCGTGCCGCGTTCGCACGTCATCGGCACGCCCGTGTTCGTGTACATGTCTATTCGGGCGCCCGGCGAAGTTTGGGATTCCGGCAACATCGCCGATCGGTTCGGCGCCTATTTCGACGCGGCCATTCATCCGGGCGAAATCCGCTGGCGGAGGCTGTTGCGCGGTTTTTAGCCGCGGGCGTGAAGCTAGTGTTGTGAGATTGGGAGGCAAGGAGCATCGTGACGGCAGAAGCGGACCAGGCAGTGGCAACAGACAAAGCGGCACCGCCGGAGACTCGGCTGACAACCAGCGACCGTGTGTGGCGCGAAGTAGTCTCTTGGATCTGGGTGATCCTCGCGTTTCTCTTCATCGAAGGAACGCTTGCGCAGGCCCGCGTGATCCCCAGCGGCTCGATGGAGCAGACGGTCCTGGTCGGCGATCATCTGATCGTCAGTCGCTTCGGCTACGATGCCGGCATTCCCTTCACCAATTGGCACGTTCCGCTGTGGCGCAATCCGCGGCGGCAGCAGATCATCGTCTTTCGCGCCCCTTTGCCCGGTTCGCAGGATTTCATCAAGCGCGTCATCGGCATTCCCGGCGATCATCTGCGCATCGTGCACGGACAGGTGTTTGTGAATGGCGCGCCGCTCCAGGAACCGTACGCATACCACGACGTACCCGGCTACCTGGATTCGGCCGCCGAAAATTTTCCCGCCCGGGCTTACGGGCTTTTTTCCAGCGATAACCCCTCATGGCACGTGGATATATCGCAGCACGAGGTGAATGGAGAGCTCGTCATTCCCCCGCATGAATATTTTATGATGGGGGATAACCGCGACGATTCCTACGACAGCCGCTACTGGGGGTTCGTGCCGCGGTCGGACGTGATCGGTACGCCGGAGGTCATTTACATGTCCATCAAAGCGCCGGATAGTCTGGCGTGGGATCCGGGCCACATCGCCGAACGTTTCGAAACGTACTTCAGCGCGCTGATTCATCCGAAAGAGGTGCGCTGGCGCCGGCTGTTTCACACGTTTCACAAATACTAACTTTCACGGATCGCGCCCAAGCCTCTTTCCGTCAGGATCTTCCTCATGCGCTATGCCGATGCCGGTGTGAACATTTCTGTTGCAGATGAAGCCAAGCGGCGCATCGCCGCTCTGGCCGGGAAGACCTTTCGCCGCGGCGTGCTCGCGCCCATCGGCGGTTTCGGCTCGCTTTTCGAGCTGGACCGCAAACGTTGGCGCGAGCCCGTGCTCGTCGCGAGCGCCGACGGAGTCGGCACCAAGCTCAAAATCGCCTTTGCCACCGGGATGCACTCGACCGTGGGCGCCGACATTCTGAATCACTGCGTCAACGACATCCTTACGCAGGGCGCTGAGCCGCTCTTCTTCCTTGATTACCTCGCGATGGGCAAGGTGGATGCAAAAATCGTCGAGCAGGTGATTGAGGGCATGAGCCGCGCCGCGAAGCAGGCCGGCTGCGCGCTTATCGGCGGCGAGACCGCCGAAATGCCGGACTTTTACGCCCCCGGCGAATACGATCTGGCGGGCTTCATTGTCGGCGCGGTGGAAAAATCGAAGCAGCTCGATCCGCGCGCCGTCCGCCCCGGCGACGCGCTCATCGCGCTCCCCTCGAGCGGCCTGCACACCAACGGCTATTCCCTCGCGCGAAAGCTCGTCTTCGAAGTCGCCAAGCTCGATCCCGACGCCTACGTGGCCGAAGTCGGAAATAAGATCGGCGCCGAACTCCTGAAGCCTCATCGCGCCTATTGGCCCATGCTCAAGGGCGTTCTCTCGCGCGGCTGGATTTCCGCGATGGCGCATATCACCGGCGGCGGAATCACCGGAAATCTGCCGCGCGCCCTGCCCCGCAACGTGCAGGCCGTGGTTCAGCTCGGCTCTTGGCCCGTGCTGCCCGTGTTCCGCTACCTGGCCCAGATCGGCCAGATCGAGCGCGACGAACTGCTCGCCACCTTCAATCTCGGACTCGGGATGATCCTGATCGTCCCCGCAAAGCAGGTCTCGCACGTTGAGGCTGAAATGAAGCGCCGCCGCGAAAAATTCTTCGTCATTGGACGTATTGAAGCCTCCACGCGCGGCAAGGCGCGCGTGGTCTATTCCGGCACACTGCCACTCTGAGTTCCTGAGTCCGCCAGAGACACAGAATCCACCCGCCAGCGCGCCACATCTATTATGATGAATAGAGGAGGAGTTGCCCGAGTTCTGCTCTCCCGGTCCGTTCCTTCCCATGACCTCCGCCCCGCACGTAGGCAAAATAGCCCCTGAATTTGAGCTGCCGGATTCTTCCGGCCAGCCTCGTCGCCTGGCCGATCTGGTGGCCACCGGCCCGCGCATCCTGCTTTTTTATCGCGGATATTGGTGACCCTTCTGCCTCCGCCAGTTGGCGGGGTATCGCGATCTTTACGCCCGCATTCGGCATGCCGGCGCCGATATGGTCGCTGTCTCGGTGGACTCGCCGCCCATTTCGGATGCGGTGCGGCGCCAGTTGCGCCTTCCCTTTCCGCTCCTCTGCGATACGCAGCGCCGTGTGCTGCGCGAATGGGGCATCCTCAACGAAGAAGAGCGCGGCGGCATCGCCCGGCCGTCCGTCTTCATCGTTGAGCCCGATCTCCGTGTTCGCTTTCAATCGGTGGACCGCACCACCACGCGTGTGCCCGCCGCGACCGTCGTCAATTTCCTCTTCACCGGCATGAAGACCATGCCTTCTCAGCCTCGCCGGAAGAAAATCGTTCCCGGTTTCGTCAGCTGCTTTCGTGCCGTGCGCAATAACCTGCACTTCGCTTTTCGCGCCCCGCGCCGATAGCGGCGCACGGTACTTTCTCCCTGCCGCGGCGCTTTCCCATTGAGCGAAGTACCCTTGACAATCTCAAATGGAGCGGCCATCTTTAAGGGCTTTCCTCCGCCTGTGATTTTCCCCCGGGCGGCGGCGTTGGGCTGGGAGACACGATTGAGAGTGCGGGTCTGCTTTCACGACAAATGCTTCGACGGCGCATCGTCTGCCGCTATTTTTTCGCGTTTTTATCGCGAGCGAATTCATCCCGACGCGGAATTTCTCTACACCGGGATGACGCACAAAGCCTCGCAGCCTTTCGAGGACGGCATTTTCGACGGCGACGAAAACGCCATCGTGGATTTCAAGTACTCGAGTTCGCCCGACCTCACCTGGTGGTTCGACCATCACCAGAGCGCATTCCTGAAGCCGGAGGACGCGGAGCACTTCCGCCGCGACCGCTCCGGCAAAAAATTCTACGATCCCACGTACAAATCCTGCACGAAGTTCCTGGCCACGATTGCCGCGGAGAAATTTGGATTCGACGCCGCGCCGCTCGCCGAGCTAGTTCACTGGGGCGATATCATAGACGGCGCGCAATTCGCTTCGCCGGAAGAGGCCGTCGGCCTGGCGGAGCCGGCCATGCGTATCGCACTCGTGATTGAAGCCGCCCCCGAGCCCAATCTAGTGCCGCGCCTGGTTCCGGAGCTCGCCACGCGATCCCTGGCGGAAATCGTCGAGTTGCCCATGGTGCAGAAGCATCTGGGGCCGCTGCTCGAGCGGCACCGCCGGTCCATCGAGGTGCTGCGCGAGCGAATGGACTCGCGAAGTGGCGTCATCTACTTCGACGTGAGCGATCTTGATCTCGAGGGCTACAACAAGTTTATTCCGTATTTTCTGTGCCCCAGCGCCCTGTATTCGGTCGGCGTCAGTGCCTCGCCAACCCGCGCCAAGGTGTCCGTGGGCACGAGTCCCTGGAAAGAGCCTCCCGCGGACGTCAATCTCGCATCCCTGTGCGAAAAATACGGCGGCGGGGGGCACGCCCGAGTGGCCGCCATTTCGTTCGGGCCGGGTGACTTGGTGCGCGCGCGGCAGGTCGCCAAGGAAATCGCGGGTATCTTGCGCGGGCAGAAGCGCTAAATTCGCCCATCCCGCCCTGCGAGATCGCTTCAGGCGACGAGATGGCGGGATTTTGATCGTGTTATGATGAATGTTTGTCGGGCCGCTAGCTCAATTGGTAGAGCAGTTGACTCTTAATCAACGGGTTCCAGGTTCGAGTCCTGGGCGGCTCACCACTCTTTTCGTCTTGTTCTTTGTTTTCAATTGACTGACTCCTGCCGCTGCTCTTGCTGACCCTCCTGCAGGGGAACAGAAGAGAACAATAAGGCCGCGACATTGGCTGCAGCACGGCGTTTCGATTCCGGTACCGAGTGTGTGTACACCCTGAGCGTAGTCTCAACATCAGACTGACCGAGGATGTCCTGTGCCGCTCGAATCGTTGCACCCGATTCGCTGAGCCATGTTGCACGTGTATGACGCAGCACGTGCCAAGAGGAGGCATAAAGTGACCAAAACACTCATCTTGCACACCCTCTTGCCCCAATAGAAACATGGCACAGACCTGCTGATTCGGGCTTGCTCCCCATTGAGTCAGACAACTCCTTATGATTGCGTGCCCGCGCCTAGTCGTGCTCCGGCGACTTTAGTGGAATGGCCTCGCTTACGAAATCCTTATGCTTTTCTTACGACTTTTTGGGCTGTTCGGACTTACCTTCTTCCGCGAATGTCCCTGGCTCCTGCTCCGGTCGGCACATCGTAGAAGCCGCGCAGCTGCCAGGACAAGCTACGTCAATGCTATGGCTACCTTCGTGGTGATTACATCGTTGAGCGTAATTTCCATGCTTTGCGTGTTGGTTAGATTTATTCGCGAGGGACAAACATTGCCGCAAAAGCATGGGCGCCGGCGTTCAACACGAAAGCGAAATTCCATGCTTAGCGTTCTGGTTATGCTCTTCACCGTTTCGGGTCAAGATGTGCGTGCGCAAGAGCGCGCTGGCTCCTCTACAGTCAAGGTAGTAACCACGGAACCGCGACCGGACACGAGCGAAGGACCGCAGCCGGCAAGGCGGATATCAACGCAACACGAATGGCACTACGGAGGATTCGTCGACTTGGGCTACATGCTCGATTTCAACCATCCGGCAAATCACCTGTTTCGCAATCGCGGGACAACGCCGCGTGTGAACGAGTTAGATCTGAATATGGCCGGCCTCTATCTCAACAAGGATGCGTCAGCCAAATCGCGCTTCGGTATGGAACTGCTGCTCCAAGCTGGACAGGATTCCAAGGAATTCGGATTCTCCGCCACGGCGCCGAATCTTCCGGGCGCCCACTGGCTCAGCCAGCTTGGCCGCGCAAACGTGTCTTACCTGGCGCCGGTGGGCAGGGGGCTCACGGTTCAAGCGGGAATTTTCAACAGCCTGATCGGATACGAATCGCTTTACGCTAAAGATAATTTCACTTACACCCGCTCGTGGGGAGCCGACTATTCGCCCTATTTGATGATGGGTGTGAACGCGACTTATCCGTTCACCAACAAGCTGACTGGCACTCTATTCGTGATTAACGGCTACTTCCATCTGGCGCACCCCAACAACTCCCCGAGTTTCGGCGGTCAGATCGCTTACCAGGCGACCGAGCAGTTGGCGTTGAAAGAAACACTTTTCTACGGCCCACAGCAATCAAACACCGCACTCGAATATTGGCGCTTTTTTACTGACAGCATTGCCGAATGGAAGGAAAAGCCTGTCACGACGGCATTCGAATATCAGGCTGGAACGGAGAATCTTGCGGCCGGCGGAAATCCGCGCGTCTTCTGGACAGCGGCGCAGCTCCCCGTGCACTGGGCCGTGAAAGGGCCCTGGAGTGTGACCGTTCGCCCTGAGATTTTGTTGGACCCTGATGGCCGCATGACCGAGTCCCGGCAGTTCGTCAAGGCGGTTACAATCACGCTCGAATATCGCGTTCCCTGCCGATGGACGAATACAATCGCGCGACTGGAGTATCGTTTTGACGATTCGACCGGGCGGGGCGGAGGGTTCTTCCGAGATGGTTATGCTCAACCGGGATTGGTCCAATTGACGCCGACTCAGCACCTCTTGGTTTTCGGATTGATTTGGACGCTCGATCCATGAGGGAACTGAAATGTGGCGAAGCGTGTAGCGATCGGAGACGAAGTTGAGGGATCTGATTTTTGTCGCGGCGACGGTGGTTTTCTTCGTAGCGGCGATCGCCTACGTGAAGGCCTGCGAACGGCTGAAGTGAGGAGCAAGCGATGCTGACCAGCATTTTGATTCTAACAGCCAGCACGGGCCGCCACATATTTGGCGACATTGTGTTGATTGTGATTTGCGTGCTGATGTGCGGGTACCTATTGGCGGCGCTGCTGTGGCCGGAGGAATTCTAGCCATGACCGCAAATGGCTGGTTTCAAATCTTCCTCTTTCTCGCGGTGATTCTTGCTATCACCAAGCCTCTCGGCATTTTCATTGCGCGCGTGTTTAACCGGCAGAAAACATTTCTTGATTCGGTCTTGCGGCCCGTTGAAAAACTTATCTATCGCTTGACCAGCGTTGACGAGCAGCACGAGATGCGTTGGACCGAGTACGGCATCGCGATGCTGCTATTCAGCGGTGTGTCGCTGTTGCTGCTGTACGCTATCGAGCGCGTGCAGCAATGGTTGCCGCTCAACCCCCAAAAACTCACGGCTGTTGCGCCGGACCTAGCCTTCAACACGGCTGTCTCCTTCACCACCAATACGAATTGGCAAGCTTACATACCCGAGACGACGATGAGTTATTTCACGCAGATGGCGGGCCTGGCGTATCACAACTTCGTTTCTGCTGCTGTCGGGATTGCACTGGCCATTGCGGTACTCCGCGGAATTGCCCGTCACGAGATGAAGACTATCGGCAACTTCTGGGTGGACATGACCCGCTGTTTGCTTTGGATTCTTCTGCCGCTGTGTCTGGTAGGGTCCCTTGTGCTGGTATCGCAGGGCGTTATACAAAACTTCAAGCCATACGTGAAGGCACAGCTCACCGCTCCGCAGAAAATCGTAATGACCGGACCTGATGGAAAGCTAGTCACCCAAACCGTCACACAGCAAACAATTCCTCAAGGGCCTGTCGCTTCGCAAGAGGTGATTAAGGAACTTGGAACCAACGGCGGCGGTTTTTTCAATGCCAATAGCGCACATCCTTACGAAAATCCCACGCCGTTTTCGGATTTCCTCGAGATGGTTCTCATATTCGCAATTCCTTCTGCACTGACGTATACCCTCGGGTGCATGACCGGCTCTCAGCGCCATGGCTGGGCGGTGTGGAGCGCCATGGCCATCGTGTTCTTGGCCGCGCTCACGGTCGCGTACTGGGCCGAAGCTCGCGGTAATCCACAATTCGCTGGCGTGGATCAAACTCCCGGTGCTTTTCAGCCCGGCGGCAACATGGAAGGTAAAGAAGTGCGCTTCGGCGTGGTTAACTCAGCTCTGTGGGCCACAGTTACTGCGGACACAAGTTGCGGCGCGGTCAACAGCATGCACGATTCCTTCACGCCCCTCGGCGGAATGGTTCCACTCACCAACATCATGCTCGGCGAGGTCGTCTTCGGCGGCGTTGGCGCTGGCCTCTATGGAATGGTCGTGTTTATCATTCTCGCCGTTTTCATCGCCGGGCTGATGGTGGGTCGTACGCCGGAATATCTCGGGAAAAAAATCGAATCGTACGACGTGAAGATGGCCATGCTCACAATTCTCGTCATGGCCTTCGTCATTCTTGTTTTTGCTGCAATTGCCGTGGTCGAGCCATTTGGAACCGCGGGCATCACCAATCCGGGTCCGCACGGCCTCTCGCAGGTGCTCTACGCGTACTCGTCGGGCGCCGGCAATAACGGCTCGGCATTTGCAGGAATCAACGCCAACACGCTTTGGTATAACAGCAGCCTGGCATTCGCGATGTTGCTGGGCCGCTTCTTTATGGTCATCCCCGTGCTTGCGATTGCCGGCAGCCTAGCGCAAAAGAAAACATCGCCTCCTTCCTTGGGAACTTTCCCGGTCACTGGCCCGCTGTTCACCGTGCTGCTCATTTCCACGATATTGATCGTCGGCGCCCTTACTTTTTTCCCCGCGCTGAGCCTCGGCCCAATTCTCGAACACCTGCTGATGTACGCAGGCAAAGCCTTCTAGGAACTCTATGGCGCGCACATCCAATCCGAAATTAAGTGCACTAACGGACAAGAAAATCCTGACGCGTGCGGTTGTCGGCTCGTTCCGCAAGCTTCACCCGCGCACCATGGTCAAGAATCCTGTGATGTTCGTCGTGGAAGTCGGCGCCGTCATAACCACCATCCAGCTCGTCTGGAACCGTTTCCATTACGCTGGCTTCATCGGTTTCGGCCTGCAGATCACTCTGTGGCTCTGGTTCACCGTTCTCTTCGCCAATTTCGCCGAAGCTATGGCCGAAGGCCGCGGCAAAGCGCAGGCCGAAACTCTTCGCAAAGCGCGCGCCGAAACTGAGGCTCACCGCCTTTTGAAAAATGGCCGCCTGGAAACGGTGCCCGGCTCAAAGCTTCGCGCCGGAGACATCGTCGTAGTGTGTGCCTGCGAATTTATCCCGGGAGATGGAGAAGTCATCGAGGGCATCGCCTCCGTGGACGAATCCGCAATCACCGGCGAATCCGCCCCCGTAATCCGCGAGTCTGGCGGCGACCGTTCGGCCGTCACCGGCGGCACGCGCGTTCTTTCCGACGAAATCAAAATCCGCATCACTGCGAATCCCGGCGAAACATTCCTTGACCGCATGATCAGCCTTGTCGAAGGAGCCTCGCGCCAGAAAACGCCCAACGAAATTGCACTCAACATTCTTTTGGCCGGCCTCACCATCATTTTTCTTCTCGCCGTCGCTACCCTGCAGCCCTTCGCAATCTACTCGCAAGCGCCGCAGAATATCTTCGTTCTCGTCTCCCTCCTCGTGTGCCTGATTCCCACCACCATCGGCGGCCTGCTCTCCGCCATCGGCATTGCTGGCATGGATCGCCTGATTCAGCGCAATGTCATCGCCATGTCCGGCCGCGCCGTGGAGGCCTCTGGCGATGTGGACATTCTCCTGCTAGACAAAACCGGAACAATTACTCTAGGCAATCGCGCCGCCACTCAATTCATCTCCGCGCCGGGAGTCGCCGAGCGGGATTTGGCCAATGCCGCGCAGCTTTCCTCTCTCGCGGACGAAACGCCCGAGGGCCGTTCCATCGTTGTCCTCGCCAAAGAAAAATACGGCCTGCGCGGTCGCGACTTGTCCATGCATGAAGCAAATTTCATTCCCTTTTCCGCACAGACGCGCATGTCCGGTGTCGATCTCGACGCCAGCCAAATCCGCAAGGGCGCGCCCGAAGCAATTGCGCGCTACGTAGCCGAGCACGGCAACCGCGTTCCTCCGGAAGTCCAGAAGCAGGTTGAAGAAATTTCCAATTCAGGCGGAACGCCGCTGCTCGTCGCGGAAAATCGCCGCGTGCTCGGCGTTATTTCTCTCACCGACATCGTCAAAGGCGGCATGCGCGAACGCTTCGACCACCTCCGCGCCATGGGCATTCGCACCATGATGATTACCGGCGACAATCCGCTCACCGCCGCAGCCATCGCGCGTCAGGCTGGCGTGGATGATTTTCTCGCGCAGGCCCGCCCGGAAGACAAGATGGCGCTAATCCGCCGCGAGCAATCCAATGGACGCTTGGTCGCCATGACGGGCGACGGCACCAACGACGCCCCGGCGCTCGCTCAGGCGGACGTCGGCGTGGCCATGAATTCCGGCACCCAAGCCGCCAAAGAAGCCGGCAACATGGTGGACCTCGATTCCAATCCCACAAAGCTCATCGAAATCGTCGAAATTGGGAAGCAGTTGCTCATCACCCGCGGCGCGCTCACCACTTTTTCCGTCGCCAATGACGTAGCCAAGTATTTCGCCATTATTCCCGCGATGTTCGCAGGCGCTTTTCCGCAGCTTGGCGTGCTCAACATCATGCGCCTGGCGACGCCGCAGTCCGCCATCCTCTCCGCCGTTATTTTTAACGCGCTCAGCATCATCGCGCTCGTCCCGCTGGCATTGCGCGGCGTGCGCTATCGTCCCATTGGCGCCGCAGCCCTCTTGCGAAGAAATCTATTGCTCTACGGCTTGGGTGGAATCATTGCGCCGTTTGTCGGCATCAAGCTGCTCGATGTTCTGATTCGCTTTTTGCATTTGGCTTAGGTGAAACGAATGAAGCAGCAACTCAAAATCGCTTTTTGGATGACCATTGTGACCACGATTCTCTTCGGAGTGATCTACCCCGTCGCCGTCACCGCCATCGCGCAGGTCTTTTTTCCGAGGCAGGCCAATGGAGAGCTTATCCGCAAGAATGGCGCGGTGATCGGTTCGCAACTCATCGGCCAGGAGTTTTCGTCCCCGGGATATTTTTATTCCCGCCCTTCGAACTCAGACTATGACGGACTCAACTCCGGGGGTTCGAATCTAGGCCCGACGAATCGCCGGTTGCTTGAGCGGGTCGAGGGCGATGTACGAAAGATTGAGCCGCAAAATCCGGGTGCGCCAATTCCCGTGGACCTCGTCACCGCCTCCGCCTCAGGTCTCGATCCGGATATTACTCCAGCCGCAGCAGACTTTCAGATTCCGCGCGTCGCCCGCCAGCGTGGCATGAGCGAAATTAAATTGCGCGCGATTGTTCGCAAGCACATTGAGGGTCGCAAATTTGGAATTCTCGGTGAACCTCGCGTCAACGTCTTGGAATTGAATCTGGATTTGGACGCCGTGCATCCGATGCGTCACTCCGATGCAGCACCCGCGGGGGAACGGGCATCCTTGGGCGGCTCGAACCGGTAGCCTACCCACGGCTCGGTGAGAATAAATCGCGGGCGCGCCGGATCCGTTTCAATTTTCTTCCGCAGCTGATTGATGGTCACGCGAAGATACTCCGGTTCGTCGCCATAGTCCGGGCCCCACACGCTTTGCAGTAGACGCCGGTGCGTGAGCGGCTTTCCCTGATTGGCCACCAGTTGACGAAGCAGGTCAAACTCCTTCGGCGTCAGATGGACTTCCTTGCCTCGCACCGTCATACGGCGCGCTCCGAAATCAATACTCAGCTCCTTCGAGGCGAATGCCGGCAGTTTATCCATAGGCATCGCCCGCCGCAGAGCCGCTCGGATGCGCGCCAGCAGCTCTTGCATGCTAAACGGCTTCACCACATAATCGTCTGCGCCCGCGTCAAGCGCCAATACTTTGTCGCGCTCGGCGCTGCGCACGGTCAGCATAATGATCGGCACCGCGGAATCTTTTCGAATCGCCCTGCACGCCGCCAGCCCATCCATCACCGGCATGTTCATGTCGAGCAGGATAATATCCGGCGCATCCGCACGAAAACTTTCCAGCGCTTCGTCGCCGTTGCGCGCCTCAAAAATCGCGTAGCCTTCCGCGGCGAGCGTCACTTTCATCACCCGCCGCACCTGCGGTTCGTCGTCCACCACCAGGATTTTCACTGAGCTCATCGCCTTTTTGCAAAACCGCCTTCCACAGGCAGCGTGAACGAAAACACCGAGCCATGGCCCACTTGGCTGGTCACCGAAACCGAGCCCCCATGCGCCTCCACAATCGCCTTGGCGATGGGCAGCCCCATCCCTGTGCCCTGGATAAGATATCGCTGATCTTTTCCGCGATAGAACTTGTCAAAAATCATTCCTTGTTCCAGATCTTCAATCCCGGGCCCCTGATCCGCCACGCTGATCATCACAGAATGTCCGCTGGCCTCTGCGCTGATCGCAATCGGCCGGTCTTTCGACGAATATAGATTCGCATTCTCAATCAATTGCACCAGCACTTCCTTCGCCCGATTCAAGTCCGCGCGCACGGGCGGAAGTTCGGACGCGATTTGAACGCGGACCTCCCGCGCCCCCAGCGCCTTGCGGCAGTGCGCCAGCGCCGCTTCGATGAGTTGCTCCGCCGAAACAGCACTGAATTCCAATTCGACTCCGCCCGATTCCAATTGCGCAATCTCCGTCGCCTCTTCGACAAGATGATTCAGACGGTCGCACTCTTCATCAATCACTGAAAGAAGTTCGCGCCGCCGTCCCGCATCCTGATCGTCCGCCGAAAGAAGGCTGGTCGCGGACGCCTTGATGGATGTCAGTGGCGTGCGAAAATCGTGCGTGATCGAGTCCAGTAACGCGGATTTCAGCCGTTCCCCTTGCCGGTCCGCCTCCGTCTTGCTCAATTGCTCTACAGCGCGAGCGCGCTCGATGGAAATTCCGATGAGCGTGCCAACAGCTTCCAGAGTTTCTCGTGAAAGCCGTGAGCCGGAAGTGCCGAAACTGCCAATCGGGCGCAAACCCAGTCGAACTGGCGCGAAACAGAATTGCCCTTGCAAGTCCACTGACGGTTCATCGTGGTTGAAAGCAGCCTTCATTTTCTCCTCATCGAGCTGCGGCACGCCCCTGCCGGAACGGTAGAACTTGTTTTTATCCGCAAGAAATAGGCTTGCGGCGCCCGCTTCGAACGCTTCGGCCATGTGGTTCGGAATAGCATTCAGCAATTGAATCACGTTTCCTTCGCCCAGCAGTTTCTGGCTGAAGACGTACAGCTTCTCAATTTCTCTCCTGCGCTGATTTGCCGCGTCTGCCTCCCGTCGCATGCGTCCGGAAAGCTGACTGCCTACGACGGCGGTGACCAGAAAGGCGAACAGGGCAATCCAATTCTGTGGATCGGCGATGGTCAGCGTGCCTACAGGAGGCAGAAAGAAATAGTTAAACGCCAGCATTGCCGCCACCGACATGAATGCCGATACTGCCATGCCCCACACCGCCGAAACTGCTAGAATCGCCATCAGAAAAGAGAGCGCCACCGTCGTCTGATTCACTTCGGGCAGTGCTTCCCGAAAAAAGAGGGTGATGCCGGCGACAATGCCCAGAACTACGACGAACCGGATGACTCGCCGCGGAATGGCATTCATGATAGGCGGATTCTAGCGCACTACACGAAGCTCTGTTAGGGAGACGTTGGATTGCCAAAGAAACCGGAAGATTGGCTGGAAGTCGCCTCACCGTCGCAGAAAGCGAAGGCGATCTTCAAGCTTTTTCTGGGCTACGCTCCTGGCGTGGGTAAGACCTACAGTATGCTGAGCGAAGGAATTCGCCGTCACAGCCGTGGTGAAGACGTGGTTATTGGCGTAGTTGAAAGTCACGGCCGGAAAACCATCGAGGAGCTAGCCGCCCAGCTCGAGAAAGTCCCTCGCCGCAAAATTGAATACAAAGGAACGATTTTCGAAGAAATGGACGTGGACGCAATCATGGCGCGCAAGCCCCAGGTCGTGCTCGTCGATGAACTCGCGCACACGAACATTCCCGGCAGCAAACATCGCAAGCGCTACGAAGACGTTCAGGAAATCCTCGGCGAGAAAATCGATGTCATCGCCACACTGAACATCCAGCACATTGAAAGCATCGCGCCCGTTGTCCGCAACATCACCGGCATCACCGTGCGCGAGACGCTTCCCGACTGGGTGCCGCTCACCGCCGACGAAACCGTGATGGTCGACCTCACGCCAGAAGCTCTGCAAAACCGCATGCGCCGCGGAGACGTGTATTTGCCGGAAAAGGTCGAGCAGGCGCTGGGAAATTTCTTTCGTCGCGGCAATTTGATTGCCCTTCGCGAACTAGCTCTGCGTCAAGTGACCGAGCAGGTCGACCGCAGCCTCGAAAGCTATATGACCGCGAAGGAAATTCACAAGAATTGGGCGGTCCGCGATCGGCTCGCCGTTTGCGTCCACCCCAATCCATACGCGCAATATCTAATTGCTCGCGCCGCTCGCATGGCACGGCGTCTCGATGCCGAGTTTTTTGCCGTCTACGTGGATACCGGCAAAAATCGGAGCGAAGAAAGCCGCAAATCTCTGGAAGCAAACCTTCAATTCGCTGAAAGCCTTGGAGCCAAAGTTGCGCGTCTGAAAGGCAACAGCGTCGCCGACGCCGTAGCGGAGTTTGTTCGCGACAAGCGCATCACCCAAGTGATTTTTGGCCGTTCTCCCGTCAAAGGCTGGAAAAAGTATCTTTATCTGTCTCCCACGCACCGTTTTCTGCGCGAATCGCCTGAAGTGGATATCCACATCATTACCCAAGAAACAGACTGAGCAGCCGAAAGTTTAGGGGAACTGTAAGGGAACATTAAGCGACGAACAGGGCCGAAAACCAGCTGCTACGACGCGAGAACAAGCTAGACGAATCAACAGCTTATCCACCCCTTCCCTCGGTTCGGCAGCCCTTTCAGCCCATTCCTCGTCAGGCGATGAGGTAGAAGAGCATGCCTGCGGCGGCGCCGCCGACGATGGCCCAAATGGTGCTTCGCTTGAGGAAGACGAGGAGCACAAAGGTGCCGAGGGCGATGCCAATGGTGAGTGGGCCTTGAATGGCGACTCGGGCGAGCGGAATGGTAGTGGTTAGCAGCAGGCCGGCCGAGGCGAGCGTCAGCACACGAACAGCGTTGCGAATGCGCGGTTTGTTTACCCGATGGCCGAGATAGAAGAGCATCGGGATGATCAGAAAAGCGGGCGTAATCAGGGCGAGAAACCCGGCGATTGCACCCGGCGTGCCGTCTATGAAATATCCCACACTGACGAGATACAGGCCGAAGGGGCCCGGGGTAAGTCTTCCGGCGGCGACGGCAGTGGTCAATTGCTTATCGGACAGTACGTGGTATTTCTCTACCAAGTCGTGATGCACCACCGGCAGGGAAGTGGGCCCGCTGAAACAGGTGAGCATGGCCTTCATGAGAATCAAATAGAGAAGCCACACTTTCATGCGGGGATCTCCCACAATAAGCCGACGAGCGCCGCAAGGCCGAGCACGCGAAGCGGTGTGAGATAAATGCGCGTGCCGGGGAAGGAAAGCAGCACCGCCACCGCGAGCACGATCCCGGCCTGAATCCACGACCTGCGGCTGAACGAAGGACGCGCCAACTGCCATGCGGCGGCAATCATGATACCGACGGCGGCTGCGAGTACGCCTCCCAAGGCTGCCATGGCGAATGGGTGGGCTTGAAGCGTGGCGTAATGCGCCGTGACCCACAGGACGAGCAGCGCGGCGGGAACCGTCATCGCCAGGACGGCGGCGATGGCGCCGGGCCAGCCGAGCAACTCCCAGGCAGTGCCGGCGCAAAAGGCGAGCAAGTTGGTTCCGGGGGTGATGCGAGCGAGCGTGTAAACCAAGGCGTAGGCGCGGTCGGAAATCCAGCCGCGCGAGGCGACCATTTCAGTTTGCAGGGCGGCCATGGTGGGATCACCGCCGCCAAAGGTGAGATTGCCGACCTTAAGATAAACGAGAAAAAGACGAAAGAGAGACAACTTGACGGGCACTGGGCTGGGAGTGGCCGTCGCCATCAGATCTTCCATGCTGCGGAAATGTTACAACTCGAAACATGAAGATTGTCTGAAAGAGCGGTCACTGGCCGGGGACCCGGGCTCCAAAGCTGAGGGCAAGCAAGGTCTTCTGCTCCATTTCGTGGGCTTTTGCGGAGCCGGTGGCGGGGCTGGCGCTGGCGGAACGCTTGACGGAAAGCACGGCCCTGCCGCGTGCGAGGCGCTCGATTTTGGGCAGCAGAAACGCGACCGCGCCCATATTGCCTGGCTCTTCCTGCACCCAAACGAATTCCCGTGCCGCAGCGTGGCGATCCATTTCCACGGCGAGTTCTTTTTCAGGGAAGGGATAAAGCTGCTCGAGGGAAACGATCGCGGTGGACGAATCCTTGCGGCGCTTTCTTTCCGCCTGAAGCTCGTGGCCAATTTTGCCGGTACAGAGCAGGACGCGCGCGGCGAAGCCATCACCCGAATCCGGGATCAGAGGTTGGAAACGCGGCGCGGCGAGATCAGACAGGGCGGAAGAGGCGGCGGGATTTCGCAGCATGCTTTTCGGAGTGAAGACGACGAGAGGCTTTCTCCAGGCACGCAGGGCTTGCCTGCGGAGCAGGTGGAAATACTGCGCCGCGGTGGAAGGCTGGCATATCTGGATATTGTCGCGCGCGGCGAGCTGCAGGAAGCGTTCGATGCGCGCGCTGGAATGCTCCGGGCCCTGACCTTCGTAGCCGTGAGGAAGCAGCAGGACGAGACCTGAGAGCAGATTCCATTTGTCCTCACCTGCGACGACAAACTGGTCAATGATCGTCTGCGCGCCATTCGCGAAATCACCGAACTGCGCCTCCCATAAAACGAGCGCCTCGGGATAATCGCGGCTGAAGCCGTATTCGAAGCCAACGACGGCGGCTTCCGAAAGCGTGGAGTTGTAAATCTCGAACCATGCGCTGCCGGCGGCGAGATGCACGAGCGGGACGGATTCCTGTTCGTTTTCGATATCGATCAGCGCGGCGTGGCGCTGATTAAATGTGCCGCGGCGGGAATCCTGTCCGGTGAGGCGCACCGGAACGCCCTGCTGGAGGAGAGAGCCGAAAGCGAGGGCTTCGGCCATGCCGAAATCGAGCGGGCGCTTGCCGTGCGCCATTTCCAGGCGCTGATCGAGCAATTTTTTTACCTTCGGATGGACGTGAAACCCTTCGGGATAGCTGACCAGGGTTTCGCCGATTCGCGCGATGTCCTCGGATGGCACGCCGGTTTCCACTTCGAGCGAGGCGTCGTAGCGGCCGCCGCGGTACGCGTCCCAATAGCGAGGCAGGCGGCGCAGCGGCGGGCTTTTTTCGAGATCGAGAGCACGCTTTTGGGCTTCGTCCAATTCCTGGTGAACGCGCTCGGCGATGGGGGCGGCATCGGCGCCGATTTTTCCGGCGTAGATTTGCCATAGCGGCGGATGAGCCTGAATTTTGCGGTAACGAAGGGGCTGGGTGATTGTCGGGTCGTCCACTTCGCTGTGGCCGTGGCGGCGATAGCCGATCAGGTCCACGACGGCCGGCGTTCCGAAGGCGTAGCGATATTCGAGCGCGATGCGGCCGGCACGGACGACGGCTTCGGGATCCTCAGCGTTCACGTGAAAAACCGGCACCGGCAGGCGCTTCGCGAGATCGGAAGAGAAGCGCGAGGAGTGCAAGTCGCGGGGGATGGTGGTGAAGCCGATGAGATTATTCACGACGATGGCGACCGAGCCGCCGACTGTGAATCCTTCGACGTTCGCCATGTTCAAGGTTTCGGCGGCGATGCCTTGCCCGGCGAAGGCGGCGTCGCCGTGCATGATGATGGGGATGACCTGTTCGCGGCCGGACGGGCCGAGGCGCGCCTGCTTGGCGCGGGCGCGGCCAACGGCGACCGGGTCAACGGCTTCGAGATGGCTTGGGTTCGAGACGAGATGAATGGCGATCTTGCGGCCATCGGCCGTGGTGAAATCTCCTGTGGCCCCCATGTGGTATTTCACGTCGCCGCCGCCGAGCACGCTGCGGGGACTCACGTCCTCGAAGCGCGCAAAGATTTCCGCGGGGTTGCGGCCAACGATATGGAGCATCACGTTGAGGCGGCCGCGATGGCTCATGGCCAGCACGGCTTGTTGCGCGCCATGCTCGGCGGCGGCGCCGAGGATTGCGTCGAGCAGCGGCAGCAGGCCCGCTTCTCCCTCAAGCGAGTAGCGCTTGGTGCCGAGATAGCGCGTCTGAAGGACTTGCTCGAACACTTCTGCGCGGACAAGCAGGTCGAGGATTCGCTGGCGATCCGGCTGGGGCCACTCAGATTCCATCCGCTCCTGAACCCATACGCGGCGGTCGCGATCCGGGATGTGCATGAATTCCGCCCCGATGCTGCCGCAATAGACGCGGCGGGCCGCCTCGGCCTCCGGGCCGGAGAGATCCAGATCGGGCAGAGGCACCGGCTGGAGATCGCCGAGCGGATCAAGGTCCGCTTGCAGGTAGCCCCAACGGCGGAATGCTTCCCAGATGGAATCCTTCGGCGTGGTTGGGCCGGGAGAATCTATGATTGCGTGTTGGCGACTCACGAGTTTCCCCTTACGTGCAGAAGACCATTATAAGGCGTGGGGGGCGGGACTCGCGATTCGCGATTGGTGATTTGTGAAAGGCGGGGCGGGATTTGGCGCGGCGCGGCTGCCCCGCGGGGGCGCCTCGCGAGCGGGAGGGGCGGGAACATAATTCCCGCGGTGGCGTTGCACCGTATATTAGAACGAAGGCGGGCCTTTGTTTTCAGTGGTTTAGAGGGAATTCTAATCCCCGTACCGTAGATTAGAAAGGGACAGTGGCAAGCGTCTAGTGGTGGGTGACTAGCGTTTCGGCTGTCTGGCTGGGCTTCCCGGATCACTACGTGCGCCCTCCCCTCTCTGGCGAGAAATCCGCCATGTTAGATCAGATCATATCTTAGTCAGAAAGTCAATAGAAATCGGAGCGGGGATGGGGCGTTCCTTCGTGCACCGCGGCTAAGCGCTTCTTCGTGCACAGGGCCTACGAGCAGTCAGGAGGAGTGGGGCTGGAGGGTGATGAAGGTGATTTCGGGGCGGCAGAGGAATCGGATGGGGAGAACGGACATGCCTACTCCGCGGGTGACGTACATGCGCGAGCCCTTCTCCTGATACCAGCCGGAGAGAAAGCGGCCGCAGCCCTTGGGGAGCCAAAAGGGCTTGATGGGCGGGAGGAGGACCTGGCCGCCGTGGGTGTGTGCGGCGAGGCAAAGGTTGGGGCGGCCGGCGATGCGGTCAAAAAAAGCGGGCGAATGAAACAGGGCGATGGTGTAGGCGCCCGAGGGAATGCCGGCGAAGGCGGCGTCGGGTTTGGGCGTTCCGCTCGATGGGTCGTCGAAGCCCGCGAGCCATAGGCCCGGCTCGACCTGGGTATTCGAGTTGAGGAGGAGATGAACGCCGGCGGATTGATAGAAGGCGCGCTCGTGGCGGAGGGGCGCCATGTTCTCCCAATTGCCGCGAACGACCCAGACGCCGAGCGGGGCGTGCAGCCGCTCATAGACGGCGTGGCATTCGCCGTAGGTGGCGTCGTCGTCGCCGAGGGTATCGCCGATGACGACGATCAGATCGGGCTTTTCACGATCGAGGATGCGGAACATCTCGCGTTCGCGGCGGCCGATGCCGTGGGTGTGAATGTCACTGATTGCGGCGATTTTTACGGGATGGACGGGGGCGGGGACATCGTAGTGGGTCACCTGAATCCAGCAGGGTTCGATGAAGAGTGCGTCTACCGAAACCGCGACGCAGAGAAATGCCAGGGCGGCCCACATCCAGCGCTTGCGGCTTCGGCGCTGTTGGGTGCGGTGGGCGTTTTGCGGCTCGATTGCAGGGCCATGGGCAGTACTCACGCGCGGGTCACTCCAGTTGATATCGGAATTCACTATACAGGGTTCGAGGGGAGGGGCAAAAGGGTGGGCGCGGGGTGTGAAAGTGGAAGGCCGCGCCGCTTTGCGGCGCCCGCCTGGCCGGCAGGGGAGGGCGAGTTCCTCGTCGTAGCCCAGACGCAATTTCGGACGGCGGTTCGGGGATAGTCACGTCCGCAAGACGAAAGGCCCCACGCTCACAAAACGAGCATGGGGCACCCCGAGAGTCAGAGGCTCGAGCTGCCTTGCTTTCAAGACCGGCGCAGCATCCCTTCGCAGGGAACGCTCCCTTTTTGATCAGGACAAACTGGGCAGGGCTGCGCCCGCGCAAGAACTTAAACGCGTCGTAATGATGACGCGAGGGGCGAGGGGGGCGGGTCCAACGTATAATCGGCGGACTATGGCGAAGGGGGCGGAACATCCGCTGAGAGAGAAGCGGCTGGCGGCGCTGGGCTCGATTGCGTCGGCGATCGTGCTGGTGCTGCTGAAGGTGTCGCTGACGATCGTTACGGGCAGCCTGGGAATTTTGTCCGAGGCGCTGCATTCGATACTCGATCTTGTAGCGGCGGTGATCACGTATTTGTCCATCGAGGTTTCCGAGCGGCCGGCGGACGCGCAGCACCTTTACGGGCACGGGAAGGTGGAGAGCTTTTCGGCGTTCGTCGAGACGGGATTGCTGCTGCTGACGGCGCTCTACGTCATCTATGAGGCAATTCAGCGGCTGGTGTTCCACGGCGAACAAGTGCGGCCGAGCATCGAGGCGATTGTGATTCTGTGCGTGTGCATGGCGATTGACGTGACGCGGGCGCGCACGCTGAGCCGCGTGGCGCGAGAGCATCCGAGCGAGGCGCTGGAGGCGGACGCGCTGCATTTTTCGACCGATGTGTGGAGCACGTTCGTGGTGATTCTGGGAATCACCGGGGCGTGGCTGGGGATGAAATTGCACGTTCCGTGGCTGCGGTCGCTGGATGCGGTGGCGGCGCTGGGCGTGGCGGGCGTGATTATCTGGGTGGGATCGCGGCTGGGCAAGAGGACGGTGGACGCGCTGCTGGACGTGGCGCCGCGAGGGCTGCGGGAGCAGATCGCGCGGGCGGTGGAACGCGTGGAGGGGGTGCTGAACACTGAGCGGGTGCGCGTGCGGCGGTCGGGACGAAGTTATTTTGTGGACGTGACGATCAGCGTGCCCCGGACGGCCACGCTGGAGCAGGCGCACACGGCGAGCGACGCGGTGGAGCGGCGAGTGGGAGAGATTGTGCCGGCGGACGTGGTGGTGCACGTGGAACCGCGGGCGCCGAGCGATGAGCATCTATTCGAGACGATTCGGGCGATCGCGCAGCGGCACGGGCTGGCGGTTCACGAACTGGGGGCGCATCAGTACGAGGGAAGGCTGTTCATCGAATTGCACCTCGAGGTCGATGAGAACGCGAGCTTGCGCGAGGCGCATCGGCAGGCGACCGAACTCGAAGAGGACATTCGGGCAGCCACGGCGCCCGGGACGCGCGTGAATATACATATCGAGCCGCTGGGGGCGAAGATTGCGAGCGCGCAGGAAATGACCGAGCTTTCGCATGCCGTGCAAGTGTTCTTGAACTCGCTGAAGCCGGAGCGGCCGGAATTGCTGGATTGCCATGAGGTGCACGTGCGGAGCGTGGAGCACCGGATTCTGGTCTCCTGCCACTGCGCGATGAACGGGAATTTGCCGATTACGCAGGTGCACGACCTTACGGCGTCGCTGGAAGACGTGGTGAAGAAGCGATTCCCGCAGATTTCCCGGCTGAATATTCACGCGGAGCCCGAAGGCGAGGCGTGAGGGACCACGCCTGCGCTGCAAGGGCGAGGAGGGCGGGGAAGCATTCGAGGACGTAGCGGGGTTCGGGCGTCTCGACGAAGGCAGCGAAGAAGGCGGTGCGGATCAGGATGAATAAAACGAGAAAGGCGCAGGCGGGGCGGAGGCGCGCGATCCAGGCACCTGCAAGCGCGAGGGTCGAGTAAAAGACGGCGATGGCGATGGCAGCGAGGGTTACGAGGACGTCCACGGGGTCCGCATCCCAGAGCTGACGAAAGGGATGCAGGTGGCCGGAGATCGGCAGAAGCTCGACGCGCGGGGAGAACCAGAGGGTGAGCGCGCGAAGGAACGGAATTTTCAGATAGGTGCGGAACGGGCGGCGACGGGTGCGTTCGCGCGCGATTCGGGCGAATGAGGCGTCCATGGCGGGAGAGAGGGTGAGCGTCGAATTATACTGAGCGAAAATCGCGGCGATGCGGGCGCGCTGGGGCGGAGTATCGAATGCGGATGCGGGCACGTCGGTGATCGAGAGCTGCTCGGTATCGAGCTTCCAGGGAATCAGGTAGACGTCGCGCATGCGCCAGAGCCAGGTGGACGTCCAGGAATTGAATCCGCGGGGAACGGTTTCGCCGGGCAATTGGCCGTAACGCGGGGCGAGAAATTGCGTTTCGTGCAGGGTGCGGCGGTTGCGAGCGGCCCACGGCGCAAGGGCCAGGGCGAGGCCCGCAGCCATGAGCGCGGTGGCGCGCAGAAGCTTGGTCCAATCGGCGGGGCGGCGGAAGCGCCATGCGAGGAGAAGGCCGGCGGCGAGAAGCAGAAGCGGGGTTTCGGGGCGGACGAGGGCGCCGAGGCCGGTGACGATGCCGGCGGCAAACCAGATCCACGCGGTGGGGCGATGCGGGGCGGGGCCGAGTTCCGTCTGAAGGAGGAGAAGGATGGCGAGTGCGGTGAGGAAAATGGCGAGGGCTTCGGTCTGCATCACGGCGGCGTAGTTGGCGGTGAAGGGACAGAGCGCGGCGAGCCACAGGGCTGCGAGCATGACATTGCGGCGAACGTTTTCAGGGGCCAAGCGCGCGGCGATGAGGGCGATGAGGACGCAGGAGGCGAGGTCCACGACGGCCTGCGCCATGAGCACCGCGAAATGCGAGCGGCCGAAGAGCGCGAAAATCGCGGCAAGGAAGGCGGGATAGCCGGGCACGCGCATGTCCACGGGAACGAGGGCGCCGAAGACCGGGATGCCGTAGATTCCGTGCTTCAGCCAATTCCAGGCGAGGGAGGAGTAGAGGGGAGCGTCGCCGGAATCGGCCATGGGGAAACGGAGCACAAAGAAGATGCGCAAGGCGAGGCCGAGGAGTACAGCGCACGCGGCGCTGATGCGCATCTTACGGTTCGGCGGTGGGGCGGTTTGAATTTTTGCACCTTGTACCGCGGTCACGAGAATTCGAAGCGAACACCAGGCATGGTCCGCGTCATTGACAGCTTTTTAAGGGACGGCTAGCTTGGAATGACCTAATGCCAGAACGCAAGCCCATTTTTTACGATCAGGAACGGCGGCGGTGGCGGCGCGCGCGCCTAGTGCTGGAAATTTCGGGCGGAATATTCACGCTCGTGCTGATCGTGTTTCTGGTGAACCTGGTTCGCAATCCAGGGCTGCCGGAGATTTTGCATCCGAACCTGCACGGCGGGCTGCATCCGGCGCCGGCACGGCGGGGCGCGAAGCCGGCGCGGCGGGGGCGACGGCGCAAAGTGGCGGCGATGGGGCGAATTCGGCAGAACAAAGTGCCGCAGAATTATGATCCATTGCGCGCGGCTTTTTACGTGAGCTGGGACGCGAACAGCCTGGCGTCGCTGAAGCTGCACTACAAGGATATTGATGTGCTGATTCCGGAAAGCCTGCACGCCACCAGCGGGGACGGGAAGCTGGACATCGAGCAGGATCCGGAGCTTGTGACGTTCCTGGCTTCGCTGCGGGCGGGTTCGGCGGGCGAGGACCATCTGCAAGTGATGTCCATGGTGAACAATTACGACGGGAAGAAATGGGTCGTGGACGAGATGGTGCAGATGCTGGCGAATCCGGCGGCGCGGGAGCGGCTGTCGAAGGCGCTTGCGGCGTTTGCGGTGCAATGGCACGAGCCGGGCATCGTGGTGGATTTCGAGCTGATGCCGCAATCGAGCCAGGAGGATTTTAATCGGTTTATCCACGATTTGGGGGCTTCGCTGCACGCGTCGAATTTGAAGTTGATGGTGGCGCTGCCGGCGGCGGATTGGAGCTACGACTATAAATATCTGGCGGCGCAGGCGGACGAAATCATCCTGATGAATTACGACATGCACTACCCGACGTCGCCGCCGGGGCCGATCGCGCCGCAGGACTGGTTCGTGCGCGATATCCAGAACATCGTGAAGATCGTGCCGCCGAGCAAGATCGTGATGGGCGTGGCGAACTATTGTTACGACTGGCCGGCGAAAACGAAGAAGACGCCGCAGCCGGTAGCGGCGGGCGTGACGTTCCAGCAGGCGATTATCACAGCGGACGAATCCGAGGCGGATGTGGACTTCGATTCGGATTCGCTGAACCCGCACTATTCGTACGAGGACGACAACAATTTGGTGCATACGGTGTGGATGCTGGACGGGGTTACGGCGTACAACGAACTGCGGGTATCCGAGAGGTTTGGGGTGTATGGCACGGCGCTGTGGAGGCTGGGGACCGAAGACCCGTCCATGTGGGATATCTGGGATGCCAAGCAGTCGACAGCCGCGGTGCGCGACAAGCTGGACACGGTGCCGCCGGGCTACGATTTGATCCTGGAAGGCGACGGCGATGTGTGGCGGATCACGGCGACGCCGAAAAGCGGGCAGAGGACGTTCACGTATGATGCGGCGACCGATCTTTTTACGGACGAGACGTTCAAGAGCTATCCGCTGACGTGGCGGATCGAGCAGATGGGCGCGGCGAAGCATAAGCTGGCGCTGACGTTTGACGATGGGCCGGACCCGCGCTGGACGCCGAAAATCCTGAACATTTTGAAGCAGAAGGGGGCGACGGCGACGTTCTTCGTGATCGGGGAATCGGCGAATCAGGAAGACGCGCTGGTGAGGCGCGAGTATGCGTGGGGCAACGAAGTGGGCAACCACACGTTCACGCATCCGGACTTCGAGAAAATTTCGCAAGGCTCGCTGCAGATCGAGTTGAACCTGAACGAACTGCTGCTGGAGAGCTATCTGGGCGTGAAGACGCTGCTCTTCCGGCCGCCTTACGGAATTGATCACCAGCCGGAAACGGCGGGCGAAATCCAGATGCTGCCGGTGCCGCAGGACATGGGTTACGTGATCGTAGGGGCGCGGATTGATCCGCACGACTGGGGCGAAGTGAACAAGCCGCCGCCGGCGGCGGAGACGATCGTGCAGCGCGTGGTTCAGCAGGCGGAGGCTGGGCCGGGGAATATCATCCTGATGCACGATGGCGGGGGAGACCGCAGCCACACGGTGGCGGCGCTGCCGCAGATTATTGACGAGCTGCGCGCGAAGGGCTTCGAATTCGTTTCGGTGCCGAGCCTGCTGGGGCAGACGCGGGCCGAGGTGATGATCCCGCTGAGCCATAAGGAGTGGCTGCTGGCGCGCGCGGATGCGTTCATTTTCGATGTGTTCCGATTCCTGCGCGAGAGCATCGCGTTCATTTTTATCGCCGGGATTCTGCTGGTGAGCGGGCGCGCGCTGATCATCGGACTGCTGGCGCTTGCGGAAAAATTGCGGCCGCCGCCGGAGGATCATCCGGAGTATAAGCCGGACGTGACGGTGCTGATTCCGGCATACAACGAAGAGGCGGTGATTGTGGATACGGTGGAGGCGGCGCTGGCCTCCGCCTATCCGAAGCTCGAGGTGCTGGTGATTGACGACGGCTCGGCGGATCGCACGGCTGAACTGGTGCAGGCGGCCTTCGGGCGCGACGGGCGCGTGCGGCTGTTGCTGCAATCGAATCACGGCAAGCCTTCGGCGCTGAACCACGGGCTGCAGGAAGCGACGGGAGAAATTATTGTTTCGATTGACGCGGATACGATTGTGGACCCGGAGGCGATTCCGAGGCTGGTGCGGCATTTCGCCGATCCGAAGATTGGGGCGGTGGCCGGGAACGTGAAAGTGATCAACCGGAATCGCTGGATTACGCGCTGGCAGGCGCTGGAATACATCACGAGCCAGAATCTGGAAAAGCGCGCGTTTGACCTGCTGAACTGCATTCCAGTGGTGCCGGGCGCGGCGGGCGCGTGGCGAGCGAGCATCCTGCGGGATAGCGGCGGGTTTTCCGGCGATACGGTGGCGGAGGATACCGACCTGACGCTGACGATTCGGCGGAATGGGTGGAGAATTCTCTACGATGAGGATGCGGTGGGGCGCACGGAGGTGCCGGAAACGGTGGAGGCGCTGATCCGGCAGAGGTTCCGGTGGACGTTTGGAACGCTGCAGGCGGTGTGGAAGCATCGCGACACGACAGGGAAGCCGCGCTACGGAACGCTGGGATGGATCGCGATACCGAACGTGTTCGTGTTTCAGATTCTGCTGCCGCTGGTTTCGCCGGTGATTGACTTGCTGTTTGTGCTGTCGCTGGCGCTGTGGGGGCTGGCGCAATTCCACGCGGCGCGATTGCCGCAGCTTTGGACTTCGCAGGACGTGGAGCGGTCGCTATTCTTTTTTGCGCTGTTTATGCTGATTGACCTTTTCACGTGCGTGGTGGCGTTTGCGCTGGAGAAAAAAGAGGATTGGACGCTGCTGGCGCCGCTGGTGCTGCAGCGCTTCTACTACCGGCAGATGATGTACGTGGTGCTCTTCCGCGCGCTGAAGGAGGCGCTGGTGGGGCGGCCGGTGGGTTGGCGCGGGGTGGAACCGCCGGTGCATCCGACGGTGGCGCGGGCCTGACGGAACTGCGCAGGGCAGGGTGGCGAGAATGAAACGGCGGCGCGGGGGCGCGTTTGTGGGGCTCGCGCGATTCTGCTAGCATCGGGATTGATGGGCTGCATCCCCTTGGGGAGCGGCACCGGAGGCAAACATGAGCGTTGTTCCTCGCGCGGGCAACGGGAAGATTACCGTGCCCGACATCGCATCCCGCAAGACCCTCCTTCTTGGCGATTCGGCTGGTCAGCAAAAAATCACGTGTTTGACGGCGTACGACTACCCTACGGCGCAACTGCTGGATGCAGGGGGCGTGGACATTCTGCTGGTGGGCGATTCGCTGGGCATGGTGGTGCTGGGGGAGGAGAGCACGCTGGGCGTGACGATGGATGAGATGGTCTGTCACGTCCGCGCGGTGCGACGCGGGGCGCGGCGCGCGCTGGTGGTGGCGGACATGCCGTATGGGAGCTTCCACGTATCCATCGAGGATTCGTTGCGCAATGCGATCCGACTGGTGAAAGAAGGCGGGGCGGAGGCCGTGAAGCTCGAGGGCGGCGAGCGGCGGATGGAACTGATTGCGCGATTGACGGAGGCCGAAATTCCGGTTCTGGGGCATATCGGGCTGACGCCGCAATCGGTGAACGCGCTGGGCGGGTTTCACGTGCAGGGAAAGACGGCGGACGGCGCACGGCAACTGGAACGAGATGCGCGGGCGGTGGAAGCGGCGGGGGCTTTCGGAATCGTGCTCGAATCCATTCCCCGCGGGCTTGCCGCGCAGATCACCGGGGAACTGCGAATTCCGACGATCGGGATCGGCGCAGGGCCGGATTGCGACGGGCAGGTGCTGGTGTTCCACGACCTTGTGGGGCTTACGCCGGGGCACACGCCGAAATTCGCGCGACGGTATGCAAATGTGGCGGCGGAAATTTCGCGCGCGGCGGCGGAATATTGCGACGACGTGCGTGCCGGGCGATTTCCATCGGATGCGGAATCGTTTCACGCCGCGGGCCTGCCGGCCGGAAGCGCAAAAGGGGAAGCGAAGCCACGATGAATCCGGAAGACATTCGCGAGGTTTACGAATACAACGCCTGGGCTAACCGGCGGGTGCTGGATGCATGCGGGCAATTAAGCGGCGAGCAATTCACGCGCGCCCTGGGCGCGAGCTATCCTTCGGTGCGAGATACGCTGCAACACATCATGCTGGCCGAGTGGGTATGGAGCGAGCGCTGGCAGGGCCGCTCGCCTTCCGCCTATCCGGCTGAGACCTTCGCCGATCTTTCTGCGCTGCGGGCTCGCTGGCAGGCGATTGCGTCGGAGTTGCTGGCGAGGGTTCGCGCGCTGACTCCGGAGGAGCTCGAACGCAGCCTGGACTACCGGAACATGAAAGGACACACGTTTTCAAGTCCCGTGCGGGAGGTGCTGCTGCACGTGGCAAACCACGGGACGTATCATCGCGGACAGGTGACGATCATGCTGAGGCAGTTGGGCGCCACGCCGGTCGCCACGGACCTGATTGGCTTCTATCGCGAGCGTTCGGGCAAGCCGCTGAGCTGACGCCCCTCGTGGAGATCATCCGCACAGTTGAATGGATGAAGCAGCGCGGACGCGAGGCGCGGGATGCGGGGCGCATTGCCGGCCTGGCGCCTACGATGGGCGCGCTGCATGAGGGGCACCTTTCGCTGGTTCGCGCCGCGCTGGGCCAATGTTCCCCCGTGACCGTCTCGATTTTCGTCAATCCCAAGCAGTTTGGACCTTCCGAGGACTTTCAGAAATATCCGCGAAGCTTCGAGGCGGATTGCGCGGCCTTGGAGGCGCTGGGTGTGGACTGCGTGTTTGCGCCGGACGCGGAAGAGATGTATCCGCGCGGATTTTGCACCGGGGTAAGCGTGGAGGGCTTGAGCGAGCGGCTGGAAGGGCGGTCGCGACCAGGGCATTTTCGCGGCGTGACGACGGTGGTGATGAAGCTGCTGGAAATCGTGCAGCCATCCATCGCATTTTTCGGGCGGAAGGATGCGCAACAGCTACGATTAATCCGGCAAATGGCGGCGGATTTGAATCTGAGCGCGGAAATCGCGGAATGCCCGATTGTGCGCGAGGCGGATGGGCTGGCGCTTTCGTCGCGCAACGTGTATCTGCGAGGCGAGGATCGCACGGCGGCGACGGCTCTTTATCGAAGTCTGTGCGCGATGCGAGATGAGATCGCTGCCGGCGAACGCACCGCTGCGCGGCTGGTCGCCGCGTCGCGCCGGGTATTGGATGCGGAGCAGCGCGTGCGGCTGGATTATGCAGAGCTTGTGGGCAAGGAGACATTCGAGCCGCTGACCACGCTGCACGGCAGGGCGTATGCGCTGCTGGCAGGCGTTGTGGGGAGTACGCGGCTGATTGACAATGCGCTGATCGAGAGCGACGGGCCGGATGGAGACGGATTTCGCGTGATTATTTAGCACCGGCGCCGCGCGAGGCGTCCTCGACCGAGTGCAAGACGTCTTCGGCATGCCCCTTCGACGGGGCCTTCTCCCAAATTTTGCGGATTTTCCCATCGGGACCGATCCAGAAAGTGGTACGCATGATTCCGAGGAACGATTTGCCGAGAAAGGTCTTCATGCGGCGGGCGCCATAGGCTTCGATGACGCGGAATTCCGTATCCGCGAGGAGCGGGAAATTCAGGGCGTGCTTCTCCTTGAATTTCGCCTGCGCCTGAACGGGATCGGCGCTGCAGCCGACGACGGCTGTGTTCAGGGCCTGGAACTTCTTCATGGCGTCACGAAACTCGGACGCTTCGTTGGTTCAACCGGGTGTATTCGCCTTAGGGAAAAAATAGAGGATGAGGCCACGCCCGCGAAAATCCTCGAGCGAGAGGGGCTTTCCGTCGTCCGCGACGGCGCGAAAATCGGGGGCTTTATCGCCTGCTTTCAGCATCGTCTCTTCTCCGAGAAGTGCTCCACGGGATCGCTGGGGCCGGGCGCGCTCAGGATTCCGCGAGCACGCGCTTTAGAACGTCGTTCACGAGCTGGGGATTTGCCTGGCCGCGAGTTTCCCGCATCACCTGGCCGACAAAAAATTTGAATACACCTTCGCTGCCGGAGCGGAATTTCGCGACGTTGTCCGGGCTCTTCGCGACCACGGCGCGCGCGATTTTCTCAATCGCATCGGCATCCGTGATTTGCGCGAGGCCTTCGGCGGCGATGATTTCCGCGGCGCTTTTGCGGCTTGCGAACATCTTCGCGAAGACTTTTTTCCCGCTGGCGGCGGTGATTTCGCCCGCTTCGACCTTGCGGAGCAGTTCGGCCATGCCGGCGGCGGGCACCGGGCAATCGGAAATTTCCGCGGACGCATCATTGAGCAAGCGCAGAAGCTCGACCGATATCCAATTCGCGGCGGGCTTGGCGGGCGCGCCTGCCTGCACGGCCGCTTCGAAATAATCCGCAAGGGATCGCGTGGCAGTGAGCACGCCGGAATCATACGGCGTGATGCCGTAATCGCGCAGAAAGCGCGCGCGGCGAGCGTCCGGCAGTTCGGGCATTCCCGCGCGAGTTTCGGCAATGGCGGCTTCGGAAATCGTCACCGGGAGCAGGTCGGGATCGGGGAAATACCTGTAATCGTGGGCGAACTCCTTGGAGCGCATCGGCTCGGTGCGGCCGCCAGCTACGTTCCAGAGGCGGGTTTCCTGGGCGATGCCGCCGCCCGCTTCGAGAACGCCGATCTGCCGTTCGATTTCGTATTCGAGGGCGTGCTGGAGATAACGGAAGGAATTCAGGTTTTTCACTTCGGCTTTGGTGCCGAATCGCTCCGCGCCGCGGAGGCGAACGCTGACGTTGGCATCGCAGCGGAGCGAGCCTTCCTCCATATTGCAATCGCTGACCTGGGTGTATTCGAGTATCTGCTTGAGCGTGTTCAGATAGGCATAGGCTTCGGCGGGAGAACGCAGGTCCGGCTCGGAGACGATCTCGATGAGCGGCATGCCGCAGCGATTGAAATCAATATAGCTCCAGAGATCGGAATCGGGAAATCCTTCGTGCAGGCTCTTGCCGGCGTCGTCCTCCATGTGAAGGCGGGTGACGCCGATGCGCTTGGACTCGCCATTCCATTCGATTTCGATGGCTCCGCTGGTGGCAAGCGGCAACTCGTACATGGAAATTTGATAGCCCTTGGGCAGATCGGGATAGAAATAATTCTTCCGCGCGAATCGCGAGCGAGGCTGAATCGTGCAGCGCAAGGCCAGCGAGGCACGCATGGCGAGATCGAGCGCCCGCTTATTGAGGACGGGAAGGGCGCCGGGCAAGCCGAGGCAAACCGGGCAGGTGTTTGCGTTAGGGGCGGCGCCGAACTTGGTGGAGCAGGCGCAGAATAATTTCGTGATTGTATCGAGCTGAGCGTGGACCTCGAGGCCGATCACGGGCTCGTAGCGCGCGAGGATTTCGGGCGCGATTTTGGGCACTTCGGCTGTGGGGCTCACGGGCTTCCAGCGGCGATTATAGCATCCGAGGGGCGGGCCTTTAACGACCCGCCCCGGCGCGCGAAGTGCGGCTATTCGCCTCCCCAGGTGTATTTCAATCCGAGGCGGTAATTGAGGCGCAAGGCCGGATAGCCGACCGCGATTTGATAGTGGCGATTGAAGAGATTTTCCACGCGGGCGATCGTTGAGAGGCCGTGGCCAAGTTGAATGCTATTTGCCAAGTCCCAGCGAACCCAACTGGGAGCGCTGGTGATGCCGAGGCCGAGGAAATCGCTATCCGCGGTTCTGCCCGCGTAATATCCGGCGAGATTCCACGTCATTTTGCGGAAGCGGGCGTTGGCGGAGAAAGTGGCGGAATGCAGCGGACGCTTGAAGAGACGGTTTCCCGCGGCGAGCGCCGGGTCAAAGGCGTTGGGGGCTTTGAGCACTTTGGAGTCGTCGTAGGCGTAGGCGGCGCTGATGGAGAGCCAGCGTAGCAGCCTTGCGTTGAGGGCGGCTCTCATTCCGTCGGCGCGTGCTTCGTCCGTATTGAAATAGCTGCCGAAAAATGCGGGGCAATTCGGCGATGAGGCCACGGAGGCAAAGCTGACGATATCGCGAAAATCGTTGTGGAAGAAGGTGGCGGACGAATGGAAGCGATCCGAGTCGAAGGCTTGATCGAGGCCCGCTTCGAGGGTGCTGCTCCGCTCGGGATCGAGTTGCGGGCCGCAATCCCGCGGCAGAATATCCGGCTCTTTGATGCCCTGGCCGTAGGAGACGCGGAGGCGCGTGGCGCCGACCATCTCGTGGCCGCGGCGGAGGAAGTAGGAAGCACCGGCGCGAGGCACGAAGCGGAGGCCGAAGAAGCCATTGTCTTCCTCGCGGCCGCCGAGAATCGCCGTGAGACGCGAGCCGAACTGGCGGCGCGCCTCGAAATAGCCGGCTTGATTGTGGCGTCCTTCGGTGGGGCCATTTTCGACTTCATAGTCGTAGCCGATGGTGACGCCGCCCTGGTGGAAGAGGTAGGTGGACTGCTCTTCGATGCCGGCGCGATTATAGCGAGGGGAAAAAACGCCAAAGGGCGAGACGTTCGTTTCGAGGAAGCGCCACTCGAAGCCGGAGAGGCGGTGCTGCCAATGCGCCCCGGTGGTGAAATTCCAAGTGAGCCCGGAGGAGAAATCGTGGAGGCCGGTGGTTTGCCCGGGCACGGGCGGGCCGAGAAGTGTCTGGCCCGGCTGACCCGCATCGCTGGAGTTATTTCGCAGCACGAGGCGGAGGGAATTGCCTTGCGAGAAGGTCCATCCGAAATTTCCCGAGAGGGTGGTATCGCGGAAGAAGCTGTCCTGTCCCTGGCCGCTGCTGCCGAAATAGCCGGCGGAGACGGCGTAGTCGAGTTTGCCCGCGAGGCCACTGATGCCGGCCGCGCCGTGGCCGGTGCCGAAGGCGCCGCCGTCGCTTTCGACGGTGATGAGCGGAACGCGGGTTTCACCGCGACGGGTGAATATCTGCACCACGCCGGCCATGGCATCGGAGCCGTAAAGGGCGCTCGAGGCGCCATGAACCACTTCGATTTTGTCCACGCCATCGAGGGTGAAATCCGATAGGTCTACCGCGCCGCCTGGCTCGTTGACGGGAACGCCATCCACGAGGAACTTCGTGTAATTGGAATTTCCGCCGTCGAGGAAAAAGGAAGTGACGCCGCCGAGCGGGCCGAGTTGCGAGAAGCTGACGCCGGGAACGGCCGCGAGGGCGCTGGTGAGGAAGATCTCCTGGCGGTCGTCAATTTGCGTTCGCGTGATTACGTCAACTGGGGCGGCGGTGGCCTGCAAGGTTTGCGGCTCGGCGGCGGCGGTGACGGTAACGTTGGAGGAGAGCGGCTGCAAATTGAGGCGCGCGTTCCAGGTGCGCGTCTCACCGGCGACGAGCGCGAAACGCCCCTCCAGTGGCGCGAAATACGTTCGCTCGATCCGGACGCGGTAGGGGCCCGGCGCGAGCGTGAGAGAGAAGCGGCCGCCGGGGCCGCTCTTTGCCTGGGCGGACCTGCCGCTGGAATCGAGGGGCTTGGCGGCCACGACTGCTCCGGCGATGGCGGCGCCGCTTGGGTCTGTGAGTCTTCCCACGAGGGTTGCGTTCTTTTCGGCTTGAGCGATTGCGGGCGGCGCGGACAAAACGGCGAAGGATATTACTAAGGCAAGCACCAACAGGTGTGGCAGTCTCATTTTTCCTCCTCTCCCTCTCGCGCGGGAGCTGAAGTTGTCCTGTGCCGCGCAGACGCGCGGAGCGGGATTGAGACTTCGCCGGTCTCCTGGCTTGGCGAGAACTCCCCAAATTCGGGGGCGGTGCAACCTTCCCATTCCGGCTGCGAATGGTACGATTCGCGGCGTGGAACAGTGGCTTGCGCCGAATTGCTTCGCCTTACAGTCGCGCGGCGGCGACGGCATTTCACCGTCTTCCCGTGCACGAAGTCTCCGTGATTGTGGACGGCGCGCCTTGCGATGCAAAGAGCGCCGCTTGCGAAGGCATTTCGCACTTCGCTGGAAAGCGCGGACGAGTTATCCGCGCAAAACCACTCGAGGGCGGCCGCTGGGGCGAATTTCCACCTCGACGGGCGCCTCGAAAACCTCCTCGATCAAGCCGCGTTCGTAGACTTCGGCGGGCGCGCCTACGCGCAGGCATTTTCCGCGATGCATGAGGACGATGCGGTCTGAAAATTCCGCGGCCAGGTTCAGCTCGTGGGTCACAACGATGACCGTATAGCGGTTTTCGTCGGCGAGGCGGCGCAGGCGGCGCAGCAATTCCAATTTTCCGCCGATATCGAGGTGCTGGGTAGGTTCGTCGAGCAGCAGGAGCGAGGGCTGCTGCGCCATGGCACGCGCGAGGATCACGCGCTGCTTTTCGCCGCCGGAAATTTGGTCCATCCAGCGGTCGCGCAGCGGGTCGGCGCCGACCTGGGCGAGCGCATTTCCGGCGAGCACGCAATCGTCGCTGGATTCGAAGCGCAGGCGGCGGCCGTAGGGGTAGCGGCCTTGCAGTACGTATTCCCAAACGCGCAGTGGGAAGAGCAGTTCGCTTTCCTGCGAGACGAGGGCGATGCGCTGGGCGCGCAGGCGCATTTCGAGAGCAGTCACCTCCGCTCCATCCACTTCGATGCGGCCGGAAAGCGGCTTCAGCACGCCGGCAATCAATCGCAGCAGGGTGGATTTGCCGCTTGCGTTGGGGCCGAGGATTGAGACCATCTCGCGGCGATGGGCTTCGAAGCTGATTGGGCCGAGGGAGAAGGCCGGCGCGGAGCGGTCCGTGGCGGAATAAGCGAAACTTGCCTGCTCGACGCGCAGGCGCGGCGCTGCATCTTTCACCGCCACGGCTTGTTGCGAACTTGCCAAGCAAACGTCCTTTTCGCTCTGCAAAAATTCCGAACTGGGTCAGCTCCGGGAATTCGCGTTCATCGCACTCGCCGGCGCATCAGGTAAATGAATACGGGTGCGCCTGCGACGGCCGTCATCGCCCCAACGGGCAGTTCGGTGGGCGCGACGATGGTTCGGGCCAGCATGTCCGCAAAGACGATGGCGACCGCTCCCCCGATCGCGGAGGCCGGAATAAGCATGCGGTAATCGGAGCCGAAGAGCATGCGCATCACGTGGGGCACGAGCAGGCCGACGTAACCGATGGCGCCGCTGACGGAAACAGCAAGGCCCGTGAGCACGGAAGCGGCCACGTAGACCACCAGCTTCACGCGATTAACGTTGACGCCGAGGTGGCGCGCTTCCTGCTCGCCCGTCAGAATCAGATTCAAATCCGAAGACGTGCTGTAGATGGCGCCGGCCGCGATAAAGAACGCGAGGAAGAGGAAGCCGAACCAGCCGAGCACGTTCGAAGCAGGCGGGGGGGCGCTGAGGTCTCCCATGAGCCAGAAGGCCATGCCGCGCAATTCGTGGCCGGTAATGGTGGTCATCAGGAACATGATGATGGCGGAGAGAAAAGATGCGGCGACGATGCCGGCGAGAAGGAGCGTGGCGCTATCGAGCTGTCCTCCTCGCCTGCCGAGGAAATAGACGGCGGCGATCGTGAGGCCGGCGCCAATGAAGGCGGCGACCTGAATCGCTCCTACTGTGTGAGGGGCGAAAATCAGGCTGAGGATCGCACCCAAGGCCGCACCGCTCGAAACCCCGAGCACGTAGGGATCGGCGAGCGGGTTCCGCAGAAGCGCCTGAAAGCCCGCGCCGGCGGTGGAGAGCGCCGCGCCAACCAAAATGGCGAGCGCGATTCGCGGGAGGCGAATCGTAAACACGACGGACCAGAACTCGGAAGGCACCTGATCGCGGCGGCCAATGATTCCGTGAAATAGCGTGAGGACGATATCGCGAATCGAAATGGGGTATGCGCCGGTGCGGAGTGAAAACACGACGGCAACGAACAACACGGCGCAGAGGATGGCGCAGCTACCGATGATGCGCTTGGGCGTCAGAGGGCGCATGCGCCGCCATTCCCTTCGCATCCGGCCGCCGACGCGTGCTCAGCGAACGCGCCTGGATGAAGATCGTGCGCCAGCTTTTCGATCACATCCACCAGTCCGACCGATGGGCGTTCGATTTGCTGGCTAACCACCTCGACGCGGCCGAGCTTGACGGCATCGAGCGCGTCCCAGCCGGATTGCGCGCGAAGCTCCGCGAGGCGGTGTGCACTTGATTCGCCGCTATCGGCGGGGAAGATGATGTAGTCCGGCTGAAGGCGGAGCGCCTCCTCGATACTGATATCTGGCCAATTTTGCCGCGACTCGATCACGGATTCTGCGCCAGCGCGGCGCAGGGCATCGGCAATGAATGTGTTCCGGCCGATGGTCATCAGCGGGCTTTCCCATTCGACGAACAGGACGCGAGCGGCGGGCGATCCGGCGAGCGCAGAATGCACCGCGGCCAGCCGCTTGCGCAAATTCGCCTCAAGGGCAACGCCGCGCGGGGCGGCGCCTGCTGCGTCGGCGATGTGTTCGAAGGAGGTCAGCATGCCGTCGACGGTGCGCGGATAAGCGGTGTAGACGGCGAGACCGGCGCGCGTGAGCGCCTCGACCGTCTGCAGCCAGTTGATTGTGCCGCTCGCGAGCACGAGATCAGGATGCAGAGCGATCACGGCTTCTAAATTCGGCTCTCGAGCCGAGCCGACGTGCGGCTTGAGCTTCGCCGCGGGCGGCGTGTCGCAATAATCCGTGTCGCCGACGAGTTCATTTTGGAGGCCCAGCGCGTAGATGGTCTCCGTCAAATCCGGAGAGAGAGTGACGATGCGGCGCACCTTGCCGCGAATGGTGACGCGGCGGCCGACTTCGTCAGTGAGCACGCGAGTGGAAGCGGCGCCACGGGCGGGCAGTGAAGCGGAGGCGCGTGCTGCCGCGCCCAAAAGGAGCGCTGCGCTGGCAGCGATCAAAGCCAGGACCGATCGTCGGAACATGCGGCGAAAAACTCCCCGTACAACAAAAAAGCCTCGCGAAAAGAGCGAGGCGCATGGCGACACCCTCTCTCGCGAAGAGTGTTGCTTCACCGGCTCGCGTCGTTTCCTGACTTTCGGCCTTTTCGCCGCAAATAGCGCGGCGAGAACGCGAGCGCTGCCATCCCGATTAAAAATCGGGATGCCCTTCCCGGCAGTGGCGTTTCCAAAACTGCCAGTGGGATTCCGTTTACAGCGCCGACCGATCACAGTGGCGGGACCGTGGCCGATTTTCACGGCCTTCCAATCTCCGCGACCCAGTTTAATTTTCCAAGCGAGTCTATGCCGCGATTGAATGCGTGTCAATGAATGCTGCCGCAACGGTTAACGAGCGGCGGGAATGCGAGGTGCGGCGGCGCGGGGGTATGATGGATTTTGCCCCCTTGGAGCGGTGATGGTGCTGACGATCTCCCTGCCAACAGGAATTACGGCAAAATGCGCGGGAATAGAAGTGTGGATGGAGCGCGCGGCGGAACGAGCCAAGAGGGTTGATTCCCGATGGCGGGTGGACGATGTTCACGATCTGCGAGTGGCGCTTCGCCGCTGCCGGACGATGGCGGACGCCTTGCGCGAAGTGAATCCCAACGCGGGCTGGCGCAGGCTAAAGAAGTCCAGCCGGGACTTATTTCACGCGCTTGGCGATTTGCGGGATGTACAGGTGGAGCGGGCATGGGTGAAGCAGCTATCTGAAGGGGGCGATCCGGTGCGGAAGCGCATGTTGCGACCGCTTGCACGCAAGGAACGGCGGTATCGTCGCGCGGCGGCCGCAGCGCTGGACGATTTTGACGCGAAGGCCTGGCGCAAGCTGGCGCGGAGGCTCGCGTCCAAGGCACAGTTCTTTCCGCTGGAAAGCGTGGTGTTTCAGAGGCTGGCGCTTGCCAGGTTGAACGCAGCGCAGGAACAGTATCGCCGCGCCGTGAAAGCGCCTACGAGCGCAGCCTGGCACCGGCTGCGAATCGGGATCAAGGGATTTCGATACGTGGTCGAGAATTTTCTGCCGCAGAGATATGAGGCTTGGGCTGAGGGTTTGAAATTCGCGCAGGACATGCTCGGGGATGTGCACGATCTGGACGTGCTGGAGCGCGAGTTGCACGGACAGGCGGCGGAGACAGGCGAGCTCCCGATCGCCGAATGGAGCGAAAAGATAGCCGCCGAGAGAAAGCAGCGCCTGGAGCGCTTTCTGGCCAGAGCCGAGGGCCCCCATTCGATTTGGAGCCAGTGGCGGGCGGGATTTCATGCGGGACAGGTGATCGCGGCTGCACGATTTCCGGAGAAAAGGAGCGCTTGAGTCCGCTGCCTAATCGCCGAGATCGCGCAGGAGCCTAGGGACGGCAAGCCAGCGCAGCGTCCAGTTTCCATGGGGTGCGGATGCCTCGAGGCAGGCGACTCCGGCCTTCTTCAGCTCCGTAAATGCGGTGCGCACGCCGACCAGGTGCGCGATCAAAAGGTCCAGTTGCGGCGCGTGCCCGAAGCACATCACTTCTCTCGCTTTCAGACGCGACAGCTCTTTTACGATCTCCGCTGGGCTTGCGGATGACTTCAGAGCATCGCTGACGTGAATCTTTTCGGGGGCGAACCCGAGGGCTTCGGCAAAGATTTCGGCCGTTTGCGCGGCGCGCAGGTACGGACTGGAGATCAGAAGGTCCGGCTTAATTCCCATTTTTTTCACGCCGAGGGCCGCAGCACGCGTCTTCTGCATGCCTTTGGGCGTTAGCGGGCGTTCCGGATCCGGCGTGGCACTGGGATCGTCGCGATCCACGGCCACGCCGTGGCGAACCAGGTACAGAAACATGTCAAGCCACCTTTTCCTTCCTTTGCGCACGGCGGAAGACCGGCGTCAGATGAAACTCTTGCTCGAAGAGCTCGGCTTTGCGCTGCAGGCCGGCGATATCGAGCCGCGCATCCGGGGCAGCGCGAACCGCGAAAATCGCCCGGCGACCGGCGACGTGGACTTCCACTTCGGGCACGTCCGGCGCGCGAGTGGCATGTTCGGATTCTAGCTTTTCCGCAATTTGAAGTAGCGAGGCGAGCACGCGCGAGGCACGGCGGCCTTCGCTATTGAGCGCCGCGTACGAGGGATGGGCCGCGTCCGGCTCGGATTTCGAGTTGTGATAGCGGACGAGCGATGCGGCCATATCGCGCCGCCAGCCGCGCAGGGCAGGCAATTCGCCGTGGCGGATCAGATATTCGCCATGGCGGTGATGCGATTTCCTGCTGACGAAATGGCCAACGTCGTGAAGCAGTGCTGCAACGTGCAGCATCACTCGCTGGTTAGGGCCGAGGCCGTGCAGCGGGCGCAACTGATCGAAAAGAGAAAGCGCAACATTCGCAACTTGCTCGGCGTGCACTGCGTCGTATGCGAAGCGGCGGCCGAACCATCGCGCCCCCTCGACCAGCTTGCCGGCCAGCACTCGCTGCTCCTCGGATTCGATTTCCGCGGAATACTGCTGAGAGATAAGGCCAAGCAGAATCCCCTCGCGCACGCCGACACCGGGAACAAGCATCGAGCGCAGATCGAACCATTTCGCCAGAGTGGTGATGACAATGGCGGCGATGCCGAGCACCTCCGCGCGATCCTGGCGCACGCGATAGGCGCGCATTCGCCCGGGAACGTCCAATTCCAGGATACGCCAGGCCTGTTCGCGAAGCCGGTGCACGTTGATGGTGGGGGTTCCGCCGAACATCGGCCCCCCAGCGATGCGCGCCAGGGCCTCGGCATTCCCGCCACAGGCAACCACGGCGGCGTGCGAAAGGCTGGGCGGCACGGGCATGACGCTCTGGAATATGGACCGTATATGGTGGCGCAGGCGATGGGCGCTATCTTCGTCAATCGCCCCGGAAATGGAGTAGGTCTCCATTAACCGGATCGTGCCGAGCGGCAGGCCCACGCGCTTTTCGAGCGCGCCGCGGCGGAAGAAGCTCAGTTCGAGGCTGCCTCCGCCCAAATCGAAAATGAGACGCGGCCGAACCATCCCGCCGAGGGCCCAGCGGACGCCGGCGCAGACCAGGCGAGCTTCCTCCTCGCTGCCGATGACTTCCAATTCGATGCCGGTTTTCCGGCGGATGCGCTCGATTAGTTGGTGGCAATTGCGCGCCTCGCGGGCCGCCGCTGTGGCAACGGCACGGCAGGTCTTCACGTCATAACGGTCCATGCTCTCGCGGAAATAGCGAAAGGCTCGAACGGCGCGGGAGATGGTTTCGTCCTCGATGCGGCGGCGCGTGAAAGCATGATGGCCGAGGCGCACGGCGGCGCGTTCGCTATCGAGGACGCGAAGGGAGTGCGGCGAAGTGGCGCGTGCGATGGAGAGCCGGATCGCGTTCGAACCTGCGTCAATCGCCGCTAATTGGACCGGGGCCGCCAAGTTCCTAGGGCCAGAGATGCGCGAGGGCGCGCGAGGGATGATACTGCGTACTCCGGATGCCGAGATGCGCGGCAATGCGCTTGCGAAGGACGCGGTTTACCTCGGAAACGCTTCCTTCGCCATCCACTTCCAAAAAATCATGGCGCTTCGAGAGGTATTCGAATTCGCGCTTCATCATGGATTGATAACGAACGAACGACTGAAAGAGGTCGTTCGAAAGGGACATGTCGCGCCCGGATTCCCAGTAGCTGATGGAATGGGACTTCTTGAATTCGCGATCGAAGGCTGCCTCGGGACGCACGTTGAGCCAGAAGGTTAATTCCGGGCGCAGCGCGAGTTCATAAATTCCGTGCAGATAATCGCGGCTGATGCCGCGCACCGCGGAACGCGCAATCAGCGTGAAGATATAACGATCCGCGAGAACCACCAGCCCGGAGCGGAGCGCGGGCAGGATGCGGCGCTCGAGCTGATCGAAGAAATCGGTGCTGTACATGAGGGCGAGCGTCAGGCGGGTGACGGCGTTTTCCGCCATGAGCGCGTCAATATCATCGCCGACCAGAAACGAGCGACGGAGGCCCATCGTTTGGACGGCGAACCCCTGCGCCTCGAGCCATTCGGTGAGCAGGGAAACCTGGGTCGAGCGGCCGGAACCGTCCGAGCCCTCGAGCACGATCAGAGAGCCGCCGAGTTCCTCGGGATTTACGCCGGGCAGCGCGGCGCCGTAAAAGCGCGAGGGCGCCTCCGCCCGGGCTTTCTGGCGGTGCGTGGATTTCGATGGCCTTCCGTTGGAGGGCGCTGTTGCTTGGCGCTGGGTGCGCTTCATCGTTTCTTCTTTTTAGGCGCGAATTGAGAGAGGGTGATGCGCTCGGCGGCGATCCGGCGCATTTGCTTCTGAAGCGTGTTAACGGGCATAGTGCCGTCCATCAGCACGAAATTATCCGTCTCAATCATCTGGTCATAATTCCGCAGAATCCGCTCCTGAAAGACGCGAAAGCTTTCCGCGCGATCGAGCGAAAGGCCCAGGTCCATACCGGCTTCGTAATACTTCAGCTTGGGCCGGCCGGCGACGATGCGGTTCACGGCGACGTCCAGCGGGGCGCGGAAATAAAAGGTGATGTCCGGTAGGGGCGCGAAGCTATAGAGATTGCGCAGCCAATGCGGCGGGCAGCCGCGGGCTGCGTCGCGGGCGAAGGCGGTGTAGATGTAGCGATCGGCGAGGACGAGATAGCCGCCGTGCAGAAGCGGCAGAATCTGGCGTTCGCAACGGTCCGCGAAATCGGCCGCGTGGAGCAGAGAAAAAGTGGCGGGCGTGAGCAGCCGGCGCTGCTTGCCACGGCGCGTGGCCGATTTGACGAGGGGCGAGGAGTTCCACTCCGTGAAGTGGATGCGATACCCGCCGATTTCGAACCAGCGCTTCAGCAAGTGAAGCTGCGTGCTTTTTCCCGAGCCGTCAATTCCTTCGACGACGATCAGCGCGCCGGGATAATCACGATTTGCGGCCGCCTTGGCCGGGAGCGACTCGGGGGCCGATGCGATTTCCGGAGCGGAGATGGCCATGGGGTGAAGGCGCTAGGCGCTACAAGTGATTCGCTACAGCATCGCCACAACGTTGTAATGATAGCGCTGAATTCGCGGCCGGGGATGAAAATCCCGTTGGGTGCGGGTTAACGTCCCGACCGGGCCGGCCTGCCAGGCCGCTTCGGAGCGAGAACGCACTATGATTTCGATGTAGCGCATCGGGCGCAAGGGAAACGCTGATGGCGGCGAACTTCAGCAAGGCATTGGGAGTGAAACCCGGAACGAAGCTGAAACTGAAGTGAGGCAGGGCGAAGGGCCGTTCGCCATTTGCTCGATTATCCAAACGGAAACGCCGGCGGCCGGCGATCTTGCAAACGCACGTTCTGGCGCATAGGCTCGCCGGAACGGCTTACAGCGGGACCCCAGTCCTGCTAGGCGCTGGCGCTCAGGTTCCGCCAGTTGTCGCCGTGCCATGGGGCGGCCAATGATTGCGAGCGCGTTTCCGCAAACCTTCTTGACGGCCTTTCCGCAAGCCATTCGAGGCGAGGGCTGCTTTGTGTTCACCGCGGAAGGACGGCGATATCTGGACGCCTCCGCCGCGGGCGGTGCAGTCACGATTGGACACGGTGTCGAATCGGTAGCGCAGGCTATCGCCGAGCAGGCGGGGCGGCTGGCTTGCGTGGAGCGGTCCCAGTTTCGCTCCGCCGGCTTTGAAAACCTCGCGGAACGCATCCTCGCGCTGGCGCCATCCGGAATGCGACAGGCCGGGAGCGTCCTTTTTACGGCGAGCGGAGCAGAGGCGCTCGAAGCTGCGATCAAGCTCGCCCGGCAGTATTGGATTGAACGCGGCGAGCCGAACAGGCGCCGGATTGTGTCGCGGCAGCAGAGCTATCACGGCGGCACTTTGGGTGCGCTTTCGGTTTCCGGCGACGGGCGATTGCGCGATCCTTTCGCGCCGATGCTGGCGGACTGGGGCCGCGTGGCACCCTGCTTCTGCTATCGTTGCCCGCTTTCCCTACGCTATCCCGAATGCAATGTAGATTGCGCGGACGATCTCGATCGGCTGCTGGCCCGCGAAAATCCGGCGGAGGTTGCTGCATTCATATTCGAGCCGGTGGGAGCCGATTTCCCCGGGGCCGCCGCTCCGCCGGACGGCTATCTGGAGAAAATCGCATCCATCTGCCGCCGCCACGACATCCTTTTGATTGCCGATGAGCAGGCCACGGCGATGGGCAGAACGGGAAAGCCTTTCGCCGTGCAGCATTGGGGCGTCGTTCCGGACATGATTGTTGCGGGAAGCTCGATCACGGGGGGCTACGTGCCGGCCGGCGCGGTGATCGTGGAATGGCGTGTGGTGGAAACAATCTCGCGCGGAAGCGGCGTCCTGTGGCACCAACCCGGCGAAGACGCTAATACGCTGGCCGCGGCAGCGGGAAATGCGGTGCTCGATTGCGTCGAACGCGATGATTTGTTTGGACGCGTGGCATCGTCTGCTCGCGAGTTGCGCGCCGCGCTTGAGCCTCTCGTGGAGCGCTTCTCGGTGGTCGGTGAATTGCGCGGCATAGGCTTGCTGCTCGGAATCGAGCTGGTGTTCGACGGGCCAAGCCGGGAGCCGTTCCCTTCGGATGCGCGAATCGCGCAGCGCGTGCAGGAAGAGGTGTTCGACCAAGGGTTGTTGGTGCGGGCGCTGCAAGGCTGCGCTGATGGGGTCCGAGGCGATCACATCGTGATTGCGCCGCCTTTCACGATTACCTCGGTGATGATCCATATGCTTGCCTCGGGCCTGGAACGCGGACTCGCGAATTTCGAGAGCAGCCGCGCGACCGGGTTGCCCGGCGGATTAGGAATTGCGTGAAGCAGATTTTCGCGCGCGGATACAGGGAAGGCTGAGTTGCATCTTCCATGGGATGTCCTGCTCTCGCCGGTCGCCGGGCCGGTCACTTCTTATAGTCTGCCGCCGGATCTCTATCGCAAGGCCCGCAGCCTCGCGCATGTCCGCTTGGGATTCGAAATCGGAGGGTTCGTCTATGTGCTGGGTGCGCTGTGGCTAACGCTGCGGTGGAAAGTGGCGCCTCGCATTCAGGACTGGTCCGCTCGCCTTTCTCGGAAGTCAATCTTTCAGGGTCTATTTTTTGCGCCGATCCTGATCGCTTGGCTTGCCCTTCTCGAATTGCCGCCCCAGATCGCGAGCCATTGGACGGCGTGCATCTACGGCATTTCCATTCAAGGATGGCGATCGTGGGCGGGAGATTGGTCCAAGGCGCTGGGGCTCGAAATTGTCCTCGGAAGCGTGGTGATCTGGGGCTTTTATTTTCTGCTGCGAAGATCACCGCGGCGATGGTGGATGTATGCATGGCTGGCTTCGCTGCCGCTTATTCTGGTGGCCGTGTTCGCCGAGCCGCTCTTGATCGAGCCGATGTTTCATCGCTTCGCGCCGCTGCAGGAAAAGGATCCTTCGCTTGTCGCGCAAATCGAGTGCGTGGCTGATCGCGCAGGCGTGAATATTCCACCCGCACGAATTTTCTGGATGCGGGCGAGCGACAAAACACCCGGAATGAACGCGTACGTTGCGGGAATCGGCACCTCGAAAAGGGTGGTCGTGTGGGACACGACGATCGGCCAGGAGACGACGCCGGAGATCGTTGCCGTTTTCGGGCATGAACTGGGCCATTACGTCCTCGGGCACGTGTGGAAGGGAATGGCGGGATTTTCCGCGCTGCTGCTACTCTTCCTTTACGCGGAGTCTTATTTAGTCCCATGGCTTGTGGCGAGGCGCGGCGGCGATTGGGGCATAGGCCGAATCGGGGGATGGGCTTCGCTCCCCGCATTTTTGCTCGTGCTTGTGATGCTGATGTTTGCCGCTGACCCGATTGCGAATGGTTTTAGCCGATGGATGGAGCATCGTGCGGACGTTTACGGCCTGGAGGTGACGCACGGAATCCTGGCAGACGCCGGCCAGGCGGCGGCGAAATCGTTCCAGAGAGAAGGGGAAATATCGCTCGCCGACCCTGCGCCGAATCCGCTGGACGTCTTCTGGTTCTATGATCATCCACCGATCCCGGGAAGGGTTCGGTTCTGCGCGTCGTACAATCCTTGGCGGAGCGGCAGGCGCCCCGAGTTCGTAAAATAGCCGGTGGAAATTCCGACTGGTGTTTTGCGCATCAAGCCCTTTGCAGCATAATCGCAGCATGGACGCGCATTCTCTGGCCGAAGAGATCTGCGGCAAACTGCGAGCCGCTGGGCGTCAGGCGTATCTGGTGGGCGGGTGTGTGCGCGATATCCTGCTCGGTCGTGAGCCTGAAGATTACGACGTGGCCACCGATGCCGAACCGGCGGAAATACAGCGTCTCTTCCCTAATAATCTGGCGATTGGGGCGCAGTTCGGCGTGATCGTCGTCATGCAGGACTCAGTGCAGGTTGAGGTCGCGACGTTTCGTTCGGATGTTGGATATTCTGACGGACGGCATCCGGACCGCGTGGTTTACTCGAAGTCTCCGCAGGAAGACGCGCAGCGGCGCGATTTCACGATCAATGCGCTGCTGCTCGATCCACAAAATAATCGCGAGGTGCTCGATTTCATCGGGGGCCGATCCGATCTGCGCGAGGGAATCGTTCGGGCGATCGGGGATCCTGCCCGGCGGTTTAGCGAAGACAAGCTGCGGATGATGCGGGCGGTTCGGTTTGCGGCGCGCTTCGGCTATACGATCGAACCCGCGACGCTCGCAGCTATTGAGGAACTGGCCCCGGAAATCCGGCGCGTTTCCGCAGAGCGCGTTCGCGACGAGCTGACGAAGATCCTTACCGAAGGAGCGGCGCGCCGCGGCTTCGAATTGCTCGACCAATCGCGCCTTCTGCCGGAAGTCCTGCCGGAAATCGCGCGGACGAAGGGTGTGGAGCAGCCGCCGCAGTTCCACCCCGAAGGCGACGTGTGGACGCACACGCTGCTCCTGCTGGAAAAGCTTCCCGCGCGAGCCCCGGTGGATCTGGCGTGGGGCGCCCTGCTGCACGATGTGGGCAAGCCGCCGACCTTTCGCGCGCCCTCCGAGCCGGGCGGTCGTATCCGCTTCGACGAGCACGCCGAGACCGGTGCGCGCATGGCGGAGGCGATTTGCCAGCGGCTGCGATTTTCTAATAGCGACACGCAGCAGATTACGGCCCTGGTGGCTAATCACATGCGATTCAAGGACGCGCCGCAGATGAAGCCCGCGACCCTGAAGCGATTCGTTCGGCTGGATCGCTTCGAGCAACACCTGGAACTTCACCGCATGGACTGCCTTTCGAGCCACGGCAGCCTGACGATTTATGACTTGGTTCGCCGATTCTTGGCTGAAACACCGGCCGAGGAGGTTCGTCCGGCCCCTCTGCTGACCGGCGACGACCTGAAGGAACTGGGATTGCGTCCGGGGCCGCTCTTCAAGGAAATACTGGGCGCCGTGGAAGACGCGCAGCTCAATGGGAGGGTCCGAACGCGGGACGAGGCGGTTCGGCTGGTGCGGGAACGTCTTCTCTAGCTACTTTCCGTCGCAAAAAGATTAGCAAAAGTAGCGAATTTAGGGCGATTTCCGGAGCGTGACGTTCCCTGTTCGTGTTAGAACGTGCAGCGAGGTCGCGGTAAACTAATTGTTTCCGGGAGGAAACGTGATCCAACTGCGGCGCGAGCAGCCGACTTTGTGGCACAAGGGACTGGCGAAAGACATCGAGGATCTGTGGGAACCATGGATGAAAGAGGTCGATCGTTTGCTGGATGATGCCGCGTTGCTCGAAAGCGTGTACCAGGCGCAAGCCAGACGGCATCAGCACAGCCGCACGCTCGGGCGGTTGCAAACGCCGGCGGAGGTGGCGCTACGGCTGCTGATTCTGAAACACGTACGCAACTGGGGCTATGACACGCTAGAGCGGGAAGTGCGCGCTAATCTGGTGTATCGCGCCTTCACGCGCATTGGCGACGGAAAAGTGCCGGACGCGAAAACGCTGGCGCGCATCGGACAAGTGATCGGGCCGGAAGCAATCCGCAATTTACACGAGCGGTTGGTGGCGCTGGCGCAGGAGCACGGTGTAGTGCAGGGCCGAAAGCTGCGGGTGGACACAACGGTGGTGGAAACCAACATTCACTATCCGACCGACAGCGGCTTGCTGGGGGATGGTACGCGCGTGCTGATGCGCACCATGAAGAGGATCGAGAAGAAGGCGGGCGGTTTGAAACAGAAGATTCGCGATCGGATGCGCACGGTGAAAAAGCGGGTGGTGGCCATTGCTCTTGCCACGCGGCAGACTGGGCCGCAACGAGAAGAACGGCAGCGCCAGCAGTATGCGGAACTGCTGACCGTGACGCGGAAAATCCTGAATCAAGCAAAAGGAGTACTGGAAGACGTTGAGCAAATGACTGCTCCTCGCCGCCGACGCCTGCGACCGCTGACCGAGATATTGGAAACGATGACGGATCGCGTGCGGCAGGTGGTGAAGCAAACCCGTGCGCGGATCTTCCAGGGGATGACCCATCTGCCCGGGAAAATCGTCAGTGTATTCGAGCCGCACACCGAGATCATTCGCAAAGGGAAAGCGAGCAAGCCGACGGAATTTGGGAAACTGGTCCAAGTGCAAGAGGCCGAGAACCAGATCATCACCAACTATCGAGTGTTCGCCGAGCGTCCGAGCGATGGAAAGTTGCTGGTGCCAGCGGTCGAGGAGCATCAGCGGCGGTTCGGGCGCGTGCCGCGACTGGTGGCGGCGGACGCGGGCTTCTACTCACAGGCGAATGAAAAGAAAGTGCTGGAGATGGGCGTTCGTTGGGTCGCTGTTCCTAACCGCAGCACGCACAGCCAGGAACGGCGGAAGCTGGAAAAGCGGCGATGGTTCCGCGGCGCCCAGAAATGGCGGACTGGATGCGAGGGCCGCATCAGTGTGCTGAAACGCCGTCACGGATTGAATCGTTGCCGCTATCGCGGCTTCGAAGGAATGGAGCGCTGGGTGGGACTCGGAGTTATCGCCGACAACCTGATTCAGATCGGTAGCCGACTGGCGCTACAGCTAGCTTGAGCTCCGGGTGACTCGATGAGCGCGGCGAAAAAGAAGCACTCTGGCACGAGAATCCACACAAAATGAATGCCCTGGTGCCAAAAATCAGCCTCAAAATCAGGACTTTTGCGACGGAAAGTAGCTAGTGTTCATGTAAGTGTCCATCTATGTTTATGATGCGCCAGGAAGCCTGCTCTCTATCAAATTCGAGGGCCCGAGACCTATAGGTGAGTGCCATACGCTCATCTGGGCTTATATTTGCAGACGCATACAGACAATCCTTTTGATCACCATCGCATCTAAACCCTATAGACAGCCGATGAACTGTCTGACAGGATGTCAAAAAGGGGGACATTGTGAGCAAACAAACGAGGGACATTCCAAAGGACCTGCCCATTCTCCCCGTTCGGGACACGGTCCTGTTTCCGGGTGCCTTAATGCCCTTACCGGTGGGCCGCGAGAGCTCGCTGGCGTTGCTGGATTCGCTGGAAGGGCCGGAGAAGCTGCTGGGGGTGGTGGCGCAGCTTGACCCGCGCGTGGAAATCCCTTCGGGAACGGACCTGCACGGCGTCGGCACGCTGGCAAAAATTCACAAGATGGTCCGCATGCCTAACGGCAACATTGTCGCATTCCTCGAAGGTCTGGATCGGCTGCGTGTGATCGAGGTCATCGGACTGAAGCCATTCTTGCGTGCGCGCGTTGAATTACAACCGGACCTGGAAGATGAGCGCGATGCGGAATTGACAGCGCTCGAGCGGAATGTGCAGGACCTGTTCCGCGAGGTCGTAGCTCGCTCGCCGCAGCTTTCCGACGATCTGCAAGGCGAGGCGACGAATATCGAGGTGCCCGGCCGGCTGGCCGATTTTGTAGCTTCCACGCTGCCGTCGCTCAATACCATCGTCAAGCAGGAATTGCTGGAAACATTCAACGTCCGGCGCCGCCTGGAAACGCTGATCAACGAGCTCTCGAAGGAAAAGGAAGTGCTCGAGCTGCGGAACAAGATTCACGAGCAGGTGCAGGAGCAGGTGAATCAGAGCCAGCGCGAGTTCCTGCTACGAGAGCAGATGAAAGCCATTCAGAAGGAGCTAGGCGAATCGGACGAGGGACAAGCGGAGGTCGAGGAGCTGCGGAAGAAGGTTGAGGAATCCGGCATGTCCGCCGAGGCCAAGAAGGAATGCGAGCGCGAGCTGAAGCGGCTGGCAAAAATGACGCCAGCGTCGGCGGAGTACATGGTGTCTCGCACCTACCTCGAATGGATGACGTCGTTGCCATGGAGCAAGACGAGCGGCACCGAGGATATAAATATTCCAAAGGCGGAGGAAATCCTGGATGAGGATCACTACGACCTCGAAAAGGTGAAGCAGCGCATTCTAGATTACCTGGCCGTGAAGAAGCTGCAGCCGGGAATGAAGGGGCCGATCCTGTGCTTTTTGGGGCCTCCGGGCGTCGGCAAGACGTCGCTCGGCAAGTCCATCGCCCGTGCGATGGGGCGCAAGTTTGTCCGCATCTCGCTCGGGGGCATGCACGACGAGGCGGAAATTCGCGGTCATCGCCGGACGTACATCGGGGCGCTGCCCGGACAGATTATTCAGGGCATTCGCCGCGCGGAGACGCTCGATCCCGTGTTCATGCTCGACGAGGTGGACAAGCTCGGCCGCGATTTCCGAGGAGACCCGTCGGCTGCGCTGATGGAGGTTCTCGATCCGGAGCAGAATGCCAGTTTCCGCGATCACTACCTTGACGTGCCGTTCGATCTTTCGAAGGTGCTCTTCGTGGCCACGGCAAACTGGATGGACCCGATTCCAGAGCCGCTCCGCGATCGCATGGAGATTCTCGAAATCCCCGGCTATACCGAGGAAGAGAAGGTCCATATTGCAAAGCGGTTCCTGATCCCGCGCCAGGCAAAGGAGCACGGCGTGAATTTGGGAGAGCAGATCGAGTTTTCGGACGAGGCTCTGCACGACTTGATTCATCACTACACGCGGGAAGCGGGCGTGCGGAACCTTGAGCGCGAGATCGCCACGCTGGTTCGCAAACAGGCTCGCCGCATTGCGGAGGGCAAGACGGAAAAGCTGATCGTCACGCCGGACGTGGTGCGCGAGGCGCTCGGCATCCCGAAGTTCCGCTTGGAAAAGGAAGTCGAAGAGCGCGTGCAGAAGCCCGGCGTTTCCGTCGGACTTGTGTGGACGCCCGCAGGCGGCGACATCGTATTCATCGAGGCGAGCAAGATGCGGGGCGGGAAGCAATTCACGATGACTGGGCATTTGGGCGAGGTGATGCAGGAATCCATGCGAGCCGCGCTGAGCTGGGTACGGGCCAATTCCGAGCGCTATGCGATTGACGCGGACTTCTTCCGCAAGCTCGACTTGCACATACACGTGCCCTCCGGCGCGATTCCGAAGGACGGCCCGTCCGCCGGAATCGCGATGGTGACGGCGCTCGTGAGCCTTCTGACGGATCGGCCGGTACGGCCGCGCTTGGCCATGACGGGCGAGATTTCGCTCTCAGGCTTCGTGCTGCCGATCGGCGGCGTGAAGGAAAAGGTGCTGGGTGCGAAGCGTGCTGGGATCCGAGAAGTAATTCTTCCGGCGGAAAACGAGCCGAACGTGAAGGAGGATTTGCAGCCGCATATGCTGGACGGGATACAGATTCACTACGTCCGCACGGCAGAGGAAGCGATTGAGATCGCGCTGGGCGAATTCGAACAGCCGATCCGGCCGCTCGCCGGTGGCGGGCGGCCGGGCGAACAGAGGCCGGTCAGCGGGCCGGTGCACTGAGCTCCTGGCAGCATCCAAAATTCACAATCATGAAAGGCCCGGATTTGCTCCGGGCCTTTTTCTTTGGCTCACCCCTGGAAAACGACCTGCGCCGTCCTCGCCGTTTGTGCTGTCCGGTGGCGTAGAATCTTGCCGTGCCGTTTCGCCCTCGAGAACTGGTTATCCGCGCGCAGGAGGCGGCTACTCTGCTGCTGAATGCGCTGGACCGCGAGGAAATGGTTCAGCGCTTTCTGGATATGTATGCGGCCGAGTATCGCCGACCCGGCCGCGCCGATCAGCCATTTCTTTATGCCGAGCAGCTTTTGACGGTTCGCCGCGAAGCGATTCTGGCACTCGTCACGCGCGTGGAAGCTGCGCTGCCTCGGCGGCTGAAGGTACATGTACCGCTCAAGGCAGCGAAGCGCAGCGGCGGCAAAACCCGCAAAGGCCGCCGGCCCCCCCGGGCGAAGAAAAGGTCAGGGGTGAGCCGATCTGTCGGTTGGGACTTTGCGATTCCCGTGCTCGATTTGTTTCGCGAGGAATTTTTTGTAGCGCTTGGACGCGCCCTGGAGTGGACGCAGGAGGACGCGGATGAATTCTGGCGCGACCTGGAGCTTTACGAAAGCCTCGGCGCGCGGGCATCGAACCGGACGTCCAGCCGAAAGGCACACTTTCTTCCAACCGGGCCATTTGTGGACCGAGTTGCCTTCCTGCTCGATCCATCGCTGATGGAGCAGGCCCGGCGGGCCGCGGGGCGGTTCGAAGCGGAATTGCAAGCTGCGGCGGATCGCGTCCTGACGCGCGTGCTGTCGCGACGGCGCGACTAGCCCGCATGTCGGGTTCGGGGCGATTTCGCGTGCATCTGGCGATGGCGAATACGGCAACCCGAGCCAGAGCGATGCTTCGCTGCGACGCAGCTTTGCTATGCTCGCGTCAATGGCAGCCGCTTTTTTCATTCTCGTCGGCTTGCAATTGATTGCGGGTCTCTACGCGCTGTGGAGCGGCTTTCAATGGCTGCAGATGGTTCGCCGGCGCATGGGCTCGCACTCGGGATTTTATGCGCCGATGGCTGCGGTGATCTGCCCGTGCAAAGGAGCCGAGCCCGGGCTTGAGGAGAATCTGCTGGCGCTCGCGCGGTTCGATTATCCGAGCTACGAAATATATTTCACCCTGGCGACGAGCCTCGATCCCGCAATCAAGATCATCGAGCGGGTGAAGGCAGCGAGCAGCGTTCCGGTTCACATTGTGATCGCCGGGCCACCGCAGGGCTGCGGCGAAAAAGTGTTTAACTTGCGTCGCGCGGTCGAGTCCCTTCCGGAAGGCATCGAAGTCCTCGCGTTCACGGATTCGGACGTACGGCTGCCGCACGGCTGGCTTGCCAAGCTGGTGGCGCCGCTGCAGGACGCTCGCGTGGGCGCGACTACGACCTATCGGTGGATCATCCCGAGCCGGACGGCGGAAGGCGGCATGGCCAGCGCGTTTGCGTCTGCTTGGAACGCGGCGATCGCCACAATGCAGGGAGCGTCCGCGGACAATTTTTGCTGGGGCGGCGGCGTTGCGATTCGGCGTTCAACCTTCGAGGGTGCGCGCGTGCCGGAATTTTGGGCCGGCGCAGTGAGCGATGATCTCGCGATGACCAATGCCTTGAAGCAGTTCGGCAAAGCGATCATCTTCTGCCCCGAATGCCTGGCGCCGACCCTTCATCCATGGACGAATGCAGGGCTGATCGAATTCACAAATCGGCAGATTCTCGTCACGCGCATCTACTCGCCGAGTCGCTGGAAGATGGGCGCGCTCGCTCATTTGAGCTACTGCGGGACCCTGATCTACGCCTCAATCTTCGTGCTGATTATGCTGATGAACGGCGATCCTTGGCTTCAGCTTTTGCTTCTCACCTTCGGCATACCGCTGCTTGCCGCAATGAAGGGCTCCATCCGCACAGTGGCAATTGGCGAACTGCTGCCGGAATGCAAGGCGCGGCTGAAGGAATGGAGTTGGGTACTGCCGACGCTTGCGCCGCTGGTACCGTTTCTCTTTTCGTGGAATTTTATTTCGTCGTTGCTCTCAAGGCGCATGCGGTGGCGCGGCGTTTCCTACGAACTGGTGTCTCCGAATCTGACGCGAATTGTGTCTCGATAGCGCGGCAGAGGCCGTTCAGATGCGTCGTTGTACGTTCGGAAAGCTCTCCCAAACCTTTACGCCGCAGAAGTGCGAGCCCTCAGTGCAGATGGGCGTGGAAATTCCCGCGCGGATATAGCAGGGCGGCCCAATATAGCGCGCAAGCTGCGGAAAGGCTGCGCGCACCTGCTCCACTTCCTCCATTGAGGCCTGATAAATCTCCTCTTGTGCGTTGAAGCAGGTGCGCATCGTCCATTTGTGCAGCAGGTGCAGCAGAGAACCGGATTCCACCAGGCGAATCGCCTTGGCGTTGGGCAGCAGGTAGAGCGCGAATTCCGCGGGCACGCCGCGGTCGAGCAGTTCATTTTTCGCGGACCATGCTTCATCCATTGCGCACTCATAGATTTCTCGCGCGCGCGCGTTTTCGCGAATCAGCATCGGAGTGATGTAATCCGGCGTACTCGTATCCGCAAGAGTAAGCAGCGGCCTTGATCCAGGCGCCATGCGGTGCCGCTGATCCTGACTATCAGCCGTGTGGCTGATTTTTTTCGCAAACGTGAAGTGCGCGTGCTGCAGCGGCCGCATCATCGGTGCGTGCACGCCAATATCCAGCGGCTCCCGGCGATAGGGATTTCGCGCGGGATTCAGGATGCGGTCGAGCGCTTCTGCGTCTGGGCACTCCGCGGCGGTCAAGCCGAGCACCGCGCGATACGATTCCGCAATCATCTGCGGCGCATTTTGCGAGTGATCCACCAATCGCGACGTGCGGCCGGCGAGCCGCGCGTCGAATTCCTGCGCGAAGGCTTCTCCATTGCGTGTGGACTGCTGCCATTCCGGCAAATCCTCCATGGGGGCATTCTCGAAGCGATCAAAGAACTGCGGATCCGCTTCGCGGACGCGTTCCACCATTTCGCCGATCACGCCTCGCGCCTCGGTGGGCGTATCGTTGGCCGCCTGCATGCGCCGCAGCCGGTGGAGCACGATTCCCGAAAGGGTGTGCACCATCGTCGTGAACGCCGCCACCGGAAGCACGTAACGCGCAACTTCGATAGCGCGCCGCTCGGATTGCCGCTCAATTTTCTGTCGCCGCTTCGGGTGCGACATCTCGCTCACGTGCCAGATGTCCGAAAGCACCTCGCGTGCAGTGGGGTTCAGGACGAGCGTCAGTTCGCGATAGTGTTCCCACGCTCGCGCAATCGCTCGCTCGTAGATTTCGCGTTCTTCCGCGCCGAACTGCTTTGACTCGCCGGGCACGAAGGCCTGCGCACGGTCGAGCCTCACATATCGCTGGCTCTGTTGCTCCGAATTATAAAAAGGGTGCGCGTGCAGAAAGGACCACACAAATTGGCGGCTGACGTTCTCTAGCCCAAATTCGAAGTGCGCGTGCTGGTAGACGGTGTGATGTCCGCCGTAATAGGTTGCCGATCCTATCAGCACCCGCTGCTTTTCAGTGACTTCTTCCGGCCCGATAATACGCGGCGAATAACAGGTTCGCGCTGCGGCGATCGCCGAATCGAAGGGCCGCGCAAAGATATTTCGCAGCGTGACGCGCGGCGCGGCGGTTTCGACCAGCGGTTCCGGGCCCGGATCATTTACGGAAAAGGATGGGGTGGCCATTTTCCGCATTTTACACCCGTCTGCAATCAATCTGCTTCATGTCGCGCCAGTTTGGGCCCACTTTGGTTTCGACCTGGATGGGCACGGAGAACTTACGTGCGCTTTCCATGGCGCGTTTTACGGTCGCCGTCAGCCGCGGGAGCTCGCTTTCCGGCGCTTCGAAGAGCAGTTCATCGTGCACCTGCAGGATCATTTTCGCGCGGAATCCACCGGCGGCCAATTCGCGGTCCATCTCGATCATCGCCAGCTTAATCAAGTCCGCGGCGGCGCCTTGCATCGGCGTGTTCATGGCCGTGCGTTCGGCAAAATTGCGCAGATTCGCCTGCGGCGACGTAATTTCGGGAATGGGCCGCACGCGGCCAAAAAGCGTCCTGGTACACCCGGTCTTGCGCGTCTCCGCAATCTGCGCTTCCAGAAAGCGTTTGACGCCGCTGTAGCGTTCGAAATATGCGGCGATGAATTGTGCGGCCTCGCGCTGCTCGATTCCTAGTTGGCGCGCGAGCCCGAAAGGCGATAGACCGTAAATCACGCCAAAATTGATCGCCTTCGCTGCCCGGCGGTGCTCGTGGGTCTGGGCAAAGGGGGCGATGCCGAATACTTCCTGTGCCGTCCGCGAATGTATGTCCTCCCCCCGCCGGAATGCCTCCGCCAGGACGGGGTCTGCCGAAAGATGCGCCAGGATGCGCAGCTCGATTTGCGAATAATCCGCCGAAAGCAGCAGGCATCCCGGTGCGGCGGTAAACGCCGCACGAATCTCGCGACCGAGTTCCGTCCGAATCGGAATATTTTGCAAATTTGGATTCGACGAGCTGAGGCGTCCGGTTGCCGTTCCGGTCTGGCCGAAGCGGGTATGCAGCCTGCCCGTACGCGGATGGATCAGCTTCGGCAGTGCGTCTGCATAGGTGGACCTTACCTTTGCGAGTTCGCGGTAATCGAGCACCTTTTTCGGCAATTCGTGCAGCAGCGCCAATTCGTCTAGCACTTCCGCCGCTGTGGACCGCGCCTTCACGCGGCCGCGCCGAGGCGGCTGCAGATTCAGCTTATCGAAAAGCACTTCCGCCAATTGTTGCGGCGAGCTGATATTGAATTCGAATCCGGCAAGGGCATAGATTTCGCTTTCCAGCCTGGCGATCTCGCGCTCTGCATGGCTAGAGACCTTTTCGAGCGCGGCGCGATCCACGCGGACGCCCGTGGTCTCCATTCGCGCAAGCACCGGCGCGAGGGGCAGGTCAATCGTTTCATAGAGATCGAGCAGACCCTGCTTTTGAACTTCCTCGCGCAGCATTGGCGCGAGCCGCATCAGAAAATCGGCGTGTTCGCCCGGCGCTCCCGAAAGGGTGCAGTTCAAGTGTCGAAGCACGAGTTCCGGAAGGGCGTGATTCGCCGTCGTGGGGCGCAGCAGGTAGGAATAAAGCATAGTGGAATCGCGGATCCCCGCAATTTCGGCCGCTGGTCCGCCCGCCGCCTTTGAGTTGCGTTCAGAGCAGAGCAGCGCAAACAGCTTCGCATCATGAACGATTTTCGGCCGCTTCGCATCCGCGAGCCAATCAGCCATTTCATCGAGTGCGTCATTCTCCGGGCTATTTGCGCGTACGTGAGCCGAACCTGCTTCGGTCGAGATTTCCACGGCCGTCACGCGGCTGCCGAAACCCGCGACATCCGGATCGTCCGCCTCGTCCCCTTCAAGCGATAGCCACGCGGCCGCTTCTTGCCCGCTCCGCATATCGCCCAAAAGCTTCCGCAGCGTTGCAGGTGAATCGAGCGAGACATAATTCGTCTTCACGCCACTGCTTGCCGGCGCGATATCGCGCAGCAGGGAGGTGAAGCCCAGTTCGGCGTAGAGTTCGCGCAACGCAATGGCATCCGGTTCGCCGAGAACGAGCGCCTCGGGAGTTAGCGTGATCGGAGCGTCGGTGGGAATCGTCGCGAGTTGCTTGCTCAAGCGCACGAATTCAGCGCAATTCTGCAGCGCCTCGCGATAACTCGCCCGCTTCACCTCTGCTGCGTGCCGCAGTGCCTCCTCCGCGCTGCCGAATTCCTGGATCAACTGGCGCGCGCCTACTTCGCCAATTCCAGGCTTACGGCGTTGGCCCGGTGCGGGCTTTTCGCTCGGATCTCGCGCACCGGGAATGTTGTCAATCGAATCGCCCATTAACGCCATCACGTCCGCCACCTTTGCCGGCGGCACGCCCATGATCTCTTCGACCTTTTTCTGGTCAATCACCAGGTCGCCCTTCGAGGGATTCAGCACGCGGACGGCCCCACCCACCAATTGCAGCATGTCCTTGTCGCTCGTGACGATCACCACGTCGAGTTTCTGCTTCGCGGCCTGGTGCGCCAGCGTTCCGATCACGTCATCCGCTTCGTAACCGGCCAGCTCGATGATGGGCAAACGCATTCCCTCGCAATATCGGCGCACAAAGGGCAATTGCACCGCCAAGTCGTCCGGCATTGGCGGGCGCTGTGCTTTGTACTGGGCGAAAAGCTTGTCGCGAAATGTGGGCGCTGCCACGTCGAACACGACGGCTACGTAATCCGGCCGCAGTTCTTTGTGATTGAGCAGGCGTCGTACCATCGTCGCGAAGAGGTAGGGAACTTTGGTGGGGACCCCGGAGGAGGTCTGCAAGCGATCCATCGGGGCATAGAACGCGCGGAAGATGTATCCCATCGCGTCAATTAAGAAGAGGCGCTTGGCTTTTTCGGAGGGTTTTTCCATCAAGTACCGTTAAGCCCGCGAGGGCCGTGAAGATGCAGCGGGAAAGCGAGTATATCAGAACGAGCGATGGGCTCGCTTGAGTGGATACCGTTCAGGCAAATTCGCGCTGGCCGGCTAAAAATGGAGACCGCTACGTGTTGCTAGCCCTCGGGCCAGCAGCCCAGGAGCTTGCGCGTGATGACAAGTTGGCCCAGATGGTACGAGTTGTGATCGAGGACGAGAAGAATCTCGCGGAGCAGCGTTTGTCCGGAGCCATGCGAGATGGCCGCGAGCAGTTCGAACTTTGGGTCCGTGACGAGATCCTGCAGAGATCGAATGTCTGCTTGAAACGCCTTCGCACTTTTGGCCCACGCCTCCGAATCCGGCGGTGCGGGGGACTGCGGCCAGTAACCCTCCGGCCATGCCGGCGATACGTGCTTGGCGTCCCGGCAGAATTCAAGGATATCCGATTGCGCGATGCGGGCATGCTCGAGAAGTTCCCAAGGGGAATGCGCCGAGCCGGGTGGACGCGCTCCTTGCTGCTTTAGTGGCAAAGGAGCCAGTGCTTGTTTCCAATCTGCGTGTGCTTCGTGCCAGTCCAGGCACTTACTGAGGAATTCGCGCAGAGTCTTTTCGTCCATGGGAGTCTTCCCGGGGGCAGCTGTAGTCATGGGATAGCCTGAGTAGTAGTTTGCGACGAGAGCCTGGGCGAAGCAAGCGGGGCCAAGGAGGGGCCGAGGAGGATAGCCTCTGCGCCGCTATTTGATCGGAAGGGCGGAGCGGCCGGGAAAGTGGGCTGCGGAACCGAGAGCTTGCTCGATGCGGAGGAGTTGATTGTATTTGGCGACGCGATCCGTACGGGAAGCAGAGCCGGTCTTGATCTGGCCTGCACCCATCGCCACGACGAAGTCGGCGATGAACGCGTCCTCGGTCTCGCCGGAACGGTGAGATACGATGGCCGAATAGCCGGCCCTGCGCGCCATTTCGATGGCTTCGACGGTTTCGGTGACGCTGCCGATCTGATTCAGCTTGATGAGAATTGAATTGCCGATTCCCTCGGCGATGCCGCGGGCGAAGATTTTTGGATTCGTGACGAAGGCGTCGTCGCCAACGAGCTGGATTTTCTTGCCGAGCTGACGCGTGAGGATCTTCCAGCCGTCCCAATCATCTTCGGCCATCCCGTCCTCGAGCGAGACGATCGGATATTGCCGCGCCCAACCGGCCCAGAATTCGGCCATCTGCTCAGACGTGCGGGCTGATTTATCCGATTTTTTGAAGACATATTTTTTCGCGGCTTTGTCGTAGAACTCGCTCGACGCCGGGTCCAGCGCGATGGAAATCTGCTCGCCGGCCTTGTAGCCCGCGGCACCAATCGCCTCCAGGACGCGCTCGAGAGCTTCTTCGTTCGATTTCAGATTGGGGGCGAAGCCGCCCTCATCGCCGACTGCAGTGGAATAGCCGTTCTTCTTCAGTACGGCTTTCAATTGGTGGAAAACCTCCACGCCCCAGCGCAATGCTTCATGGAAGCTGGGCGCGCCGAGCGGCATCACCATAAACTCCTGCACGTCCACCGAATTATCGGCGTGAGCCCCGCCATTCAGGATATTCATCATGGGCACAGGCAGAGTCGCGGCGGGTTGGCCGGACGAGAGTCCGGCGAGATATTCGTAAAGCGGGCGGCCCGATTGGGCTGCGGCGGCGCGCGCCGCGGCCATCGAGACGGCAAGTATCGCGTTCGCACCGAACTTCGATTTATTAGGGGTGCCGTCGGCTTCGATCATGCGACCGTCAAGATTGCGCTGATTGGAAGAATCAAGGCCGGCAACTGCTTTGGAAATAGGGCCGTTGATATTCGCTACGGCTTTCAGCACGCCTTTGCCGAGATAGCGAGACTTGTCGCCGTCGCGCAACTCGATAGCCTCGTGTTCGCCCGTCGAGGCGCCAGAGGGAACGGCCGCGCGGCCGAACGCGCCGCCTTCGAGGTAAACGTCCGCTTCCACCGTGGGATTGCCGCGCGAATCGAGAATCTCGCGACCGAGAATTCTGGCGATCTTGGTTGTTTCCATTCCCTCTCCGAGCATTTAAATTAAAGTGCTGCGCGCCGCGCAGGCGGGACGCCGGATCCAGCAAGGCTGGCGGCACAAGGCGGCTATTCGGGTTCTTCCAGCATGGATTCAGGGCGAACAACGACCACGACCCCATTTTCGCTGACCGAGTAGCGCGCGCGATCCGCTTCGACATCATACCCGATGACGGTGCCTTCGGGCAGGCTCACGTGGCGGTCAATAATGGCGTTACGCACTTTACAGCGACGTCCAATATTCACGTGATTGAAGATGATGGACTCTTCGATCTCGCTGTAACTGTTGACGCGCACGTCGTAGCCGAGCACGGACCGGGTAACCCGCCCGCCGGAAACAATCGAGCCGCCCGAGACAATCGAATCGACTGCGATGCCCATACGGTCCGGGTCGGCAAAGACGAATTTCGCGGGCGGATACTGCTGGAGCCAGCTATTCAGCGGCCAGCCTTTGTCATACAGATTGAATACCGGCGAAACGGCCACGAGATCGAGATTCGCTTCGTGATATGCGTCAATCGTGCCCACATCGCGCCAATAGGAGGTCTCTTTCTTATTTTCATCGAGGAAGTTGTAAGCAAACACGCGATGCGTTTCGATGATGCGCGGCAGAATGTCTTTTCCGAAATCGTGGGAGGAAGACGGGGATTCGGCATCGGCGATCAGGATCGGAACCAGGAGTTGAGTATTGAACAGGTAGACGCCCATCGAAGCGTTGGCTTTGCCGGGATGAATGGGCGACACCTTGGGATGCGCCGGTTTTTCCTCGAAGCCGATGATGCGCCAGTGTTCATCGGTTTCGAGCACGCCGAAACGACCGGAAGCCTCAGCCACATCTACTTCGATCGTGGCGACGGTCACGTCCGCACCCGCCTCGACGTGCTGCTCCAGCATCTTCTGGTAGTTCATCTTGTAGATGTGGTCGCCGGACAGGATGAACACGTAATTCGATTGCTCGCTGCCGATGGAATAGATGTTCTGATACACGGCGTCTGCGGTGCCCTGATACCAATGATGCGAAACGCGCATCTGCGGCGGCAGAACTTCGATGAATTCATTCACACCCATCAGGCTGGACCAGCCGCGGCGAATGTGGCGGTTCAGGCTCAGCGCCTTATATTGCGTGAGGACGAAGACGCGGCGCAGATCGCTATTCAGGCAGTTAGAAAGCGTAATATCAATAATGCGGTAGACGCCGCCGAAGGGTACTGCCGGTTTCGCGCGGTCGCGGGTGAGGGGCCAAAGGCGTTCGCCCTGTCCGCCGGCGAGAAGGACTCCAATGGCGTTGCGCATCATGGGCATGGGAAACCTCGCCATTTGATTCTAACAGCGGTGAAGCCGAAAGACGCGCAGCTTTCGCAAGCCAAAGCGCAGGCGGCGGAGCCCTCGGAATCTGGCCGCATATGTATCCATTAGCAATACATAGGAATGATGTACAGATGATACCGTGGAAGGTCCGGGTGCGGGCCGCAGGACGCGAGTTACTTGACTTACGAGGCAGGCTCGGATAGAAGAAGCTGACCCGTTGCCCGTTCTGCTCAAACGGGCTACACTGGCGACAAGTCAAATCTTTTCACACACAGTCAACAAGGGATGGGGGTGAATACGCGTGGCAGAAGTTGTCATTCAAGAGGGAGAGTCTTTGGAGAACGCGCTCCGGCGGTTCAAGCGCAAAGTGCAGTCTGAGGACATCATCAAGGAAATCAAGAAGCACAGCTACTACATGAAGCCCGGAGAAAGGCGGCGAGCCAAGCAAGCCCTCTCGCGTAAGCGTCTCCGAAAGAAGCAACGGCGTGAGCAGGATTAGGCGGCCCATATCCATGGGGTTTTCAAGCAGCTTCGTACCGGTCGGCAGATGGGGAGTTGTGCGGAACTGCAGGGAGTGCTCTCATCATGTGATTGGGGCTGTATCGCTGCCTGTTCCTTCCCAGCATGGTCTCGGAGCAGCGTATGGAATATCACGACAAGGTCCTGAAGTGCGCCGAGTGCGGAGGGGAATTCGTTTTTACCGCCGGCGAGCAAATGTTCTTCGCGGATAAGGGTTTCAAGAACGAGCCCAAGAGGTGCAAGGCTTGTAAGACGAACCGTGCACAGGGCTCGGGCGGTGCTGCGTTGGTGGTGCAGCGCATTGAAACGAGAACCGTGTGCTCGCAATGCGGAAAAGAAACGACCGTACCTTTCAAGCCGACGCAGGGTCGCCCAGTGTTCTGCCGTGAATGCTTTCAGCAGCGGCGAACGGTGAGCGCCCCGCCGGGCCCCATGGCCCAGATCTAACACGCATTCTTCATCACGAGAAGTGCGGACCGAGAAGACGCAGGCCGGAGTTGCGCCTTCTCAGTCCGGTTTTACCCTCTTACGCCGCCGCACTATTTCGCCTTCCGCGTGCAGCCGAGCTCAATTTAAAAGTTAGATGTGACTGGCAGCCTGAAACGGGCGCTTGCGGACCGCGCCGGGCTATTCGCGCGTGATCTCGGCGTTAGCTGCCGGCGCCACGATGCGGACCAGTTCCGCCCCGTCGAGGTAAAGGTCAATCTCGTTGTCAGGAGTTTGCACACGCAACTCACGCAAGTTTTTCCCGTTCACGTCCTGAGCGCCAAGCGATTCGACCGTCACCGTGCCGGGCGTGAGCTCCTGAGGCACGAGTACGGAAAATCTCTGCGTGCCGCCCGCCTTCTGATCGTAAAGCCGAGCAAGCACGATGTACTGATCGTAGAGATTGTTGTCCAAAATCGCGACGTGCGAGGACGGGAAAGTGAACTGCTGCGTGTAGTCCTTGGCGCCTTGCATCCTCAGGTCGGATGTCGCGCGCGCGCCGTCGAATACAATTGCAGCCGAGGCCTTCTTTGGGCCTTGCGTAGACCACTCGTAGCGTACCGGCGTGCCATCCGCGCGCAGCGTGAGCGCGCCTGTAACGCGTGCGGTGCCTTGTGCCCCACGTATTTCCGAGTTTCCGCGGGCGACCCAATTCTCGCCATTTTTCGAAATCTCGAATTCTTCGCTGCCGGTGTCCTGGCCATTCACGCGGATGCGAAATTTCCCCTTTTCGGCGGAGAATGTAGGCGTGAATCCCTGCGGCGAGGCGGCATTGACGATGGGTCTCATCCGAAGAGGGGTGTACGCTGCCGCTGACGAGAGCGGCGCCATGATCCAAATCAGAATTGCCGCGAAAGCCGCGGCCCAAGGGTTCGCTTTGCTTGAAGAGCGCCAGGCGCGCTCGCAATTCTTCATACTGTCACCTTCGGAAAAACGCCCAACGCGATGATCCGTTCGACCACGTGCATGGGATCGCCGCCGCTTTCCACCACGTAATCCGATAGCTCATAGGATGGCAGCCGTTGTGAGTATAACTGCCGGAAGCTCGCCTCATCGCGGAAAAGAGGGCGGTCTGTAATCTGAGCGCAACGGGCAAGCAGTTCCTCGATGGCGCAGCGTAGCCAGACGAGCACGGCGGCCTTTTCGCGCAGAAGCGCCAGATTCCGCGCCTGCGTAACCGTGCCGCCACCGAGCGAAATAATGCGCGGCTGCCCGAGGCCGACCGCCTCGTCCAAGGCGCGGGCCAGTTCTCGATGCTCGATATCGCGAAAGGCCGGCTCGCCGAGTTTGGCGAAAATCTCCGGGATGCTCTGCCCGGCGGCTTCGATGACGCGCTTATCAAGGTCAACGTGGGGCCAGCCTGCTTGGCGCGCGAGCAGACGGCCGGTGGTGGATTTACCACTGCCCATGAAGCCGCTAAGGCAGATGATTCTGCGCGCGTGGTGGTCGGTCATGATGTGGCACGCGAAATCGCGCTGACAAACCGCGCGATCAATTTCGCTTCAGGATGTTGATTGTACCATCGAAGGAAGAGAGCTCGACCTTCGCCCGGCCGGCGTTGAACGTGCCGAAAAGACTGTTGCCAAATTTCGGGACGTAGCGCTGCGGATGGGGAGGAGGAGTAAGCTTTGCTTCGTTATTTACTTTGCCCTGAAGCGAGGTGGCGCTGAGGTCGAACGAGTCGCCGGGGGAGAAGCGAACTTCGATCACGCCGCTGTAGTTTTTCAGCCAGTAGGTGCCGTTGGGGAGGAATTCGCCGTTGAAAAGGATGTCGCCCTTAGTCGTTTGGGCGCGCACGTGATAGCTGCGCAGATCCACAAGCTGGAAATTACCGGTAATCGACGAAACCTCGATCCGGCCGGCGCAGCGGACGCATTTGAACGAGCCGCTCCCCGTGGTGACGTTCAGGTAGCCGGCGGCATCTTCCAGGTCCACGCCGGCGGCGACAGTCTCGACATTCATATCGCCGAGCACATTCAGAACCGTGACGGCGCCCGCATCGTTGTGGATCTGCAACTCGGTATCTTCGGGAACGCTGATCTCGTAGTCGGCGCGTACGTCGCGCGGAGATACGCTCTCGTCGCCCTGGTGCGTGGAAACGTCCACGCGATTGCCGTTCTGTTCGGCTTCCACGTCCACGCGGTCGCTCGCGCGGTTGGCGATGACCTGCACTTCGGGCTTCGTCCATGCGCGCACGGTGATCAGGCCATTGGGGTTGTGAATCGTGACGAGCGGTCGCGCGGTCGCGTCTACTTTGAAATGCTTCTCGATGCGGTCAGCCGAGGCGGGCAGTGCCATCACCAGCAAAAGCCCGGGAACCAGCAGAACAGCCAGCTTTGCGTTCCGCACTGCGGGACGAAAACTATCGTCGTTCATGGGTTGTCCACTCCACGGTCAGCCATATCCGCCAGAAGCTCGGCCTTCTGCTGATAGGCGCCGTATAAGTAATCGCGGGCGAGTTCGCTTTGCGGTTCCTCGCGCACGTCCTTTTCACACAGTGCGATATAGCTGTCAACTACGGCCAGGTTGTGGTGCAGGGAAGCAGTAACCAGCGGATTCTGCGCTGCCAGCACTGCGACCGTATGCTTTTCAACTTTGGCCAACTCGGCGTCGAACGGGCGGGTTGAATTCTGCGTTCGGCGCATCCAACTGCGATTGTTAATTCTGCGATGGATCGGACCGCTCGCGGCCAGAGATACCACAGCCATGACGGCCAGGCACGCGCTCGCAACCGCGAATCGCGGCACTCTCCAAGGGAAGCCCAAAAACACCCAATGGCGGCCCTCCGATTCTGCAACGGCCGGCTCGCGGATGATTCGTTCTGCCTCCAACTGGGCGCGCAATGAGAACCACACGTGCGGCGAAGGTTCGGCCTGCTCGTCCGCGGATTGAGTAGTCACGGCGGAAATTGCTTCAAAGTCCTCAACAGTGCCGCGGCAGATGCCGCAGCTTCGAACGTGGGCTTCGGCGGCGGCGGTGCGCTCGCCTTCCATCCACGCTTCGAGATGATTTTGGAATTCCTGACAAGTTATAGTCGCCATCTCAGTCCTCGCCGCCAGAGGCGTGCCCGGCGGCTTTGCGCTCCTCGCGCGCCTTAGCCCGCAGGGCCTCGTGCAACAGGTCGCGAAGCCTCATGCGAGCCTTGTGGAGCTGCGACTTCGAATTTCCGATCGAGCAGCCCATAATCTCCGCAATCTCGTTGTGCTCGTAGCCTTGCACATCGTGAAGCACGAAAACGGCCTTGTAGCCCGGCGGCAACTGCTCCACGGCGCGTTGCAGATTCACGCGATCAATCGAGCCCGCCAGCCGCAGGTCGGGAGCGCCAAAGTCGCGCCTCGGCCCACCGGATTCCTCGTCGGGTTCCGTGACCTCTTCGAGAGAAGTCTCCGTCCCGGACTTCTTCCGCAGCTTCATCAGCACGACGTTCACGGCCAGCCGATGAAGCCAGGTGGAGAATGCCGATTCCCCGCGAAACGTGGCGATCTTCCGGAAGAGTTGCAGGAATGCTTCCTGCGTTAAATCTTCCGCTTCCGCCGTGTTTCCCACCATGCGGAGACACAGGGAATACACTCGCCGGCTATGCAACCGGTACAGCCGTTCAAAAGCCGCCGCATCGCCTTGCTGAGCAAGCCGGATGGCATCCGCTTCCGGCAACTCCCCGGTTTCGATTCGTCTTGCTCGGGCCACGCTACCCGTCAAGGCGCATCCTTTACTGCGATGCGTCGGCCTTTCCCTAAGTTGTACTTTCGTTTTGAGGCTTGGGCACTATGCGGCAGCAGCCTCATGCTGGTTGGCGCGCTGCCCGCCGGACGGGTGTTGCCACCGCGGCCCTCCCGTCCAAGCACCGCCTATTCTCTTAGGATTCGAGGCAAAGGTCCAGTAGGAGGAAGGCCAGCTCAGGTCGCCATCGCCATACTCCCCCCGTAAACGCCAAATAATCAGGCACTTAGAACGTACGGCGGAGCGGCCTAGTCACGGGCAGCACTTTCGCCCCGCGCGTTTCTTGGGCTACTCGATTCGATAGTGTATAGTTTTTTGCGTAATTCTTTAGGGATGCGCCTGCCGCGCGCTGGAGTTCCCGAAGACGCTGGAAGCAATCCGAATGGCGGAATGCCGGATCTATCGCTGATGAAAAAGCGTTTGCAAGTGATGAAATTTGGCGGGACTTCGGTAGGCGACGCAGCCTGCATCGCGCGAGTAGCGCGCATCGTGGGCGATGCAGCGCGCGAATCAAGTGTCGTTGCGGTGGTTTCGGCCATGAGCGGCGTCACCAATCGGCTGGTCGAGGCCGCCTCGCGCGCTGAGGCGGGAGACGGCGAACGGTCGGGCGCGGCGATTGCCGCGCTTCGAGCGCAGCATGAAGCCGCGCTCAGCGCGTTGATTCGCGGCGATGCGGATCGCAAGCGGCTGGCGACCGAAATAGACGGCATCTTCAGCGAGGGCGAGCGCCTCTGCCGCGGGACCGTGCTGCTGCGCCAATTGACGCCGCGGACGCTCGATTCGATATCGAGTCTCGGCGAACGGCTTTCTGCGCCGATGGTTGCCGCGGCGCTGGCCGAATTGGGAGTCCGTAGTGAGGCGGTGAGCGCGACGGAATTGATCGCGACCGATTGTTATCACGGCGGCGCCGAGCCGTTGATGGACGAAACGCGCAAGAGATGCGCCGCGCGATTGCGTCCTCTGCTGGAACAAGGCGTCGTGCCTGTGGTTACGGGATTTATCGGCGCCACAGCGGAGGGCTTACTCACCACCTTGGGTCGCGGCGGATCGGATTACTCCGCCACAATCCTGGGCGGCGCCCTTGACGCCGATGAAGTGATTATCTGGACCGACGTGGATGGCGTGCTGACGGCTGATCCCCGACTGGTGCCCGAGGCGCGCACGATTCCCGAGATTTCCTACCATGAGGCGGCCGAACTGGCCTATTTCGGCGCGAAGGTGCTGCATCCCAAGACGCTGCGTGCCGTGGCGCAGGCGGGCATCCCCGTGTGGATTCGCAACAGCTTCGCGCCTGAACGCATAGGAACAAAAATTACCCCACAGGGGCGCAGCAACGGGGGCGGGGTGAAAGCGCTGACCGCTATACGCGATGTCGCACTCATCAGCGTAGGCGGGCCGGGAATCGTGGGCTTGACCGACGTGGTGGCGCGCACATTTTCCACCGCGGCGGCGTTGCGCGCTAACGTGCTGCTGATTTCGCAATCCTCGTCGCAGAACGACATCTGTTTCATCGTCGCGTCTTCGGATGCGAACAAGACGGTCGAAGCGTTGCGAAAAGAGTTCGCGCAAGACGTAGCACACGAAAAGGTGGAGCACATCACTCTCGATCCGAATATCGCGATCGTGGCCGTGGTCGGTGAAAATATGCGCGGAACGCCGGGCGTGGCGGGGCGCACGTTTATGGCGCTGGGGCGCGAGAACGTAAACATTATTGCCATCGCGCAAGGTTCCTCGGAAGCGAACATTTCCTTCGTGGTTGAGGAGAAGGACGTAAAGTCCGCTCTCCTGGCCGCGCACCGTGAATTTCGTCTGGCTGGACCTGTTCCGAGCGGCGCACCAGTGGCCGCATCCCTGAAATGAACCGGAAATCTGCACGAGCGGCGCGAGCCACGGCCGAAGGCGCCGCACAACGGTGCATCGTCTGCGGCGAACCCCACGGGATTGCCGAGCGTGTGTACCTGTGTCGCCGTTGCGGCGGACCGCTGGAAATCGCCTGCGGGCCGAAAGAAGGAACGGCGCCGCAGGATTTGCGGGCGCTGTGGCGGAGCAGGGCCGGCTCGTGCGACGGTGCAGACCGCAGCGGTGTGTGGCGCTTCCGCGAAGTGCTTCCGTTTGGCGAAGACATCCCGGTCGTAACACTATTTGAGGGGAACACGCCCCTGTACGATGCGCCCCGGTCAGCGGAATACTGCGGGCTCAGCACGCTGCGACTGAAGCACCAGGGATGCAATCCCACGGGCTCATTCAAGGACACGGGAATGACCGCCGCCGTGACGCAAGCAGCGCTGCTGGGCGCGCGCACCGTGATCTGCGCAAGCACTGGCAACACGGCCGCCAGTCTGGCAGCCTACGCTGCGAGGGCGGGAATCCAATGCGCGATTCTGCTGCCCCATGGACAAATCTCGGCCGCCAAGCTCGCGCAAAGCATGGATTACGGCGCTGCGATTCGAGAAATCGAGGGGAATTTCGACGATTGCATGCGGCTCGTGCAGGAACTGGGCGACGACCCCTCAATTTACGTGGCGAACTCGATCAATCCGTTTCGCATCGAGGGACAAAAGACGGTAGCGTTTGAGCTGATGGAGCAGTGCGAATGGCGCGCGCCGGAGCATTTGGTAGTTCCCGGTGGTAACCTGGGCAACAGCTCCGCCTTCGGAAAAGGATTCCGCGAGATGTTGGCTCTTGGCATGATAAATCGGATGCCGAAGCTCGACGTGATCCAGGCGGAGGGTGCCGCGCCGCTCGCGCGGATGTTCGCGAGCTTGCGGCGCGAGGTTGCCGAGATTCCCGAGGGCGCGGAGATTGTACCCGTCGAGCATCCGCGCACCCTTGCGACGGCAATCAAGATCGGCGCGCCCGTTTCGTGGCGGAAGAGCCTGCACGCGATTCTGCGGTCGCGCGGCGAGGTAATTGCAGTAAGCGAATCGGAAATTGCGGATGCGAAGGCGATCATTGGGCGCGATGGGATCGGTTGCGAGCCTGCTTCGGCCACGACGGTGGCCGGAATTCGCAAGCTCGTGGCGAGCGGGCACATCCGCAAGGATGAGTCCGTGATCGCGGTGCTGACCGGGCACGTGCTGAAGGATCCGGATTACGTGAGCCGGTATCATCGCGGTACGCTCGAGATCGAGGCAGGCGAGGGTGGCGGGACTCAGGCGATTTCGGGCGCATTTCGCAATGAGCCGCGGCGCGTGCCGGCGAGCAAGGCGGCTATCCTCGAAAGCCTGCGGTAGCGGGCCTGAAATGCGTCGTGCAGCTTTAGCGTCGAACCGCCGTCCAGGAATATGACCCCCATCGAGCAAACTTCATTCGAGATTCGCGTACCTGCTTCCACCGCGAACCTCGGCGCCGGATTCGATTGCCTCGGGCTGGCGCTGGAGCTGTTTCTGCGCGTCCGTGCGACGGCGCTCGCGCGTCCGGGGGCGCGCACATCGGCGCGTAGCAGCGGCGTGACCGGAAGCTCGAACCTGCCGAGTACTCCGGAGGAAAACCTTATTTTTCGCGCAATGCGCCATGCCGCGGAAAAGGAAGGTCTTCGCCTGCCGCCCGTGCGACTCGCCGTGCAGAACCAGATTCCGGTGACGGCCGGACTGGGCAGTAGCGCGGCGGCCACGGTCGCTGGCGTCTCCCTTGCCTTCGCAGTGGCTGGGCAGCCCATCCAGCGTGATAAGGCACTGCAATACGCTTCGGACGTGGAAGGCCATACGGACAACGTGGGCGCGGCGCTGCTCGGAGGCTTAGTCGTCACTTTGACGCGCGCGGACGGGACGGTAGCCGGAATTCAGAAGCGCTGGCCGAAAATGGTGCGCGTTATTGCCGTAACCCCCGTGCTTACTCTCGAGACCTCCAAATCGCGCGCCGTGCTGCCGAAGATGATCGAGCGTGTCGACGCCGTACAGAATTTGCAGCGCGCCGCGATGATGATCGCCGCCATCGAGGAGCGGCGCTACGATTTGCTCTGGGATGCCGTGCAGGACCGGATCCATCAGCCGTACCGGCAGGGGCTGATCCCCGGGTTGAGCGATGCCCTCGGAATGCCCCGAATGCCGGGTCTGGCGGGTGTAGCATTGAGCGGATCGGGCCCGAGCGTGATCGCCCTTGCTACAGCGCGGTTCGACGAGATTGGCAAGGCGATCGCTTCCTGCTTCGAGCGGCACGGCATCGCCGCAACAGTGCGAAACCTGGAGGCGGCTCAAGAGGGGATCTCGATATCGGAAAAGCGCGGCTCGCGAAGATAGGAGAGTCCCGCGCGCCGGTGCCGCAAACCTGTTTTCCTGTACCGAAGTGTTTGAATTTGCGGAAAACTTCTGTACGATAGGCCCGATGATGCGGCGTGCGATTGCAGTGCTTTGCTTCCTCGTTTTGGGGCTTCCCGCAGGTATCCTGGCATGTTCGTGTTCCCAATCCGGCGATCTTTGCGCGAGCCTGCAATCGAGCGACACCGTCTTCATGGGCAAGGTAACGGACATCGAACGAGCGCAGTCCGTCAGCGGCCCCACGAATGCAGCGCCTGCCGCGGCAGCAGAAACCGGCGACGCTCAATCGGCCACCGCCCCTCTGATCCGCTATCGTTTCCAGGTGAATGAGCGCTTTTCAGGCCCGACGGTCGCCGAGCTGGACGTTTTTTCGGGTGGCGACGATCCCAGTTGTGCCGTCAATTTCCGCAAGGACTCCCAGTATCTTGTTTTCGCTCGCCGGCTCGACGATGGCCGGTTTCATGCCACCTCCTGCGGAGGAACGCGCCCGGTCGAGGAGGCGCTTGCTATGCTGCCGCAATTGCGCGCTTGGCGCGCAGGCAAGCGGGTCGCTTCGGTTTTTGGCGTGCTGCGCCGCACCGATCCGCCCTTTCTCGCGTCCGCGGGCGATCCAGGCCAGCCGCTCCCTGGCGTCGTGGTGAAACTGCAATCGAAGTACGACCGGTTTCAGACCAACACGGATGCGAACGGCGTCTTTTCGTTTTATGACGTGCACGCGGGAGACTACGACGTCACCGCAAACCTCGCGGCGCCATCGGACCTCGGCACGAAATCGGCGCCCGGAGCGAGCCCGGAATTCAGCATTCCGGATAACGCGTGCCATGAAGTAAACGTAGAGGCGCTGCCCACCGGCCACATTCACGGTTCGGTGCTCGGGCCGGACGGCAAACCCTTACCTATCGTCTCGCTTGAGCTCTACCGAGTTGGCACGTACAGCGACACGCGACCCGGACTGTGGGGCTTTCAGGGCGCGACAGGTGCATTCGATTTCGATCACGTCGGCCCCGGAAAATATATTCTTGTTTTTAACCGTGCCGGACGGCTGAATCCAAACGCGCCCTTTGCACGCGCCTTTTACCCCGGCGTGGCGAGCGTGAGCGACGCGAAGCCGATCACCCTGCGCGAGGGTCAGCAGTCCCTCCACGTGGTAATGAAGCTGAAAAAGCCTTACCCGACGCGCGAAGTTCGCGTGCGGCTGAAATGGGAAGGATCGAGGCCTCCTGGCAGCGTGACGGTTCAGGCGAAAGCCGATCGCGGCGAGAATCCTTCGGCGGAAGAAATTTCAGACGGCGTTTACGAGCTTCCCTTGCTCGGCTCCGGGCAATACACGATATCCGCGTACGAAGATATTCTTCCCCCGCGCCTCCGCGCGCGCCGCGGCACTCGCGAAGCGGCCAACCGCTCCTGCGCCCTTCCTCCGCGCATTCAGAGCACCCCGGTTTCGATTTCCGGATCGGACACTTCTCAAAAGGACGTGCTGCTCGTCTTCAGCCCCGCATGCTCGCCCGCTGCCGGCGAGCAAGCGCAATGAAACCGGCCCCCGGCCAGCGCGGTTCGAGCGAAGCTTCTGCCGGAGCGGCGCCCGTCGGACCGGAGCACATTCTTCAAGTCGGGCTCGGTTTTTGGGCGTCGAAGGTGCTGCTTAGCGGCGTCAGCCTTGGTGTTTTCACCGAGCTTGCAAAGAAGCCCGGCTCCTTGGACGAGATCCAGCAACGGCTCGGCCTGCACCCGCGCGCAGCTCGGGATTTCCTCGATGCGCTTGTTGCCCTGCGATTTTTGGAACGCACGGATGGCGTCTACCGCAACAGTGCCGCTGCCGAATGCTTTTTGGATCGCAATAGGCCGTCGTATCTCGGCGGCATACTCGAAATGGCCGAGCATCGGTTGTTCCGCTTCTGGGCCGACCTGACCGAAGCCCTGCGCACCGGAAACCCGCAGAACGAAACGAAGGGCGGCGGAGCGCCCGCCTTCCACGTGTTGTACGCCGATCCCGCGCGCCTCGAGCAGTTCCTGAAGGCAATGACGGGGATCAGCCGCGTCTCTAACATGATGATCGCCGCGAAATTTCCATGGGCGGACCGGCGGACATTCGTGGATGTCGGCGCCGCGCAAGGTGATCTGGCGGTTCAGGTGGCGCTGGCCCACGCCCATCTTTCAGGCGTCGGGTTCGACCTGCCGCAGGTTGCTCCGGTGTTTGACGCCTACATGGCCGAGCAGGGCGTTGCGGGGCGGGTGCGATTCGCCGCCGGCGATTTTTTCGCCGATCCCTTTCCGCAAGCCGAGGTCGTAATGATGGGCCACATCCTCCACGACTGGAACTTGGAGGAAAAGAAACAGTTGATCCGGAAGGCGTACCAGGCCGTTCCGCTGGGAGGCGCGTTGATCGTTTATGACTCAATGATTGATGACGACCGGCGCGAGAATGCCTTTGGTTTGCTGATGAGCCTCAACATGCTGATCGAAACGCCGGGAGGATTCGATTACACCGGTGCCGATTGCGTCGGCTGGATGAAGGAAGCGGGCTTTCGAGAGGCGCGCATCGAACACCTCGTTGGGCCCGATTCGATGGCGGTTGCCATTAAGTAGTCTCATTCCTCGCCTGACCGCGCGCCCCTTACTGCTGTCTTCCGGCCTGCTATTCTGAAGCGTGACGCAAAACAGCCGCGAACTCCGCCTGCTCGTGTGCTTTCGTCTGGCGCGCAGCTTTACGGCGGGCATGATCGCCATCGTCTTTCCGTACTATGTCCTCGCTGATTTTCATTACGGCGCGTCCACGCTCGGCCTGCTGTACGCTTCAGCCACCATCGCCACCGCCGGCTTGGCCCTTCTTTTTGGATATTGGGCGGACTTGCGAAGCCGCCGCGCTACGCTTTTAATTGCCGGCGCGCTGGTTCCCGTAAGCGCGCTCCTCGCATTTTCCTCGGGGCGACTGCCGTTTTTATTTGCCGCCGCGATGCTCGGCGGCTTTTCGGCCACCGGTTCGCGCGCATCGGGCAGCGTGGGTGGAGCGGCCCAGCCGATTCAGAGCGCCGTGATCGCGGACCTCACCACTGTCGGGAATCGCACCTCGTTCTTTTCGCTGTTCACCTTTCTCAGCGGACTTTGCGGCGCAGCGGGAATGCTGATGGCTAAGGCATTCAGCACGCGCGGTGCGTTCCTGGCTGGTGCGCTGATCAGCGGCTTCGGACTGCTTTTCGTTCTCGCAATGAAGCTTCCGGAACCGCGGCCGCAGCCCCGCCGCCTCCGAAGTCTGAAGGTGATCGGAAAATTTTCGGTCACTGGCGCGGTGAACGGTATTTCGCAGGGTTTGATTATGCCGTTCCTGATTCCGTTCTTCGTGATCGTTTATCACGTTCCTCGCCAAAGCATGGCCGTCTATGGATTTGGGGGAGAATTGCTCAGTTCCGTGGCGATCCTCGTCTCGCCCCTCATCGAACGGAGACTTGGTTTCGTCAAGGGCATTGCGATCACGCGCGGCGCAGGGGCGCTGTTGTTGCTCCTGCTTCCGCTAACGAGGAACTTTCCCCTGGCCATATTCGTGTACCTGGTCACGCCGGCTCTGCGCGTCGTTGCAGTGCCCGCGCAGCAGACCGCCCTCACCGCCATGGTCCATGACGACGAGACTGGCCGCGCGCTGGGCGTGAACCAAGTGGCGCGTCTGACGGCTTCCAGCGGCGCCGTCGCGTGTACGGGCTATCTTTTCGATATCTCGGAAATCGGCGCGCCGTTCTACGCCTATGCCGCGGTGGTCGGCTTCAGCCTGATCTTGTATTTCCGTTTCTTTGGATCGCGACCGACACTCCGGCCACGCTGATGAATTGCTGAATTGCGTCCGATCTGCCGCACTTCAGCCGCCGAGAGGCGGCAGCAACGCGGAGGAGCCAAACAGGAAAATCACGCCGACGATCAGACTATAGGTAGCGGTCAGGCCGGTGACGAACCGCAGCATGCGCGGTTTCGCGGCGCTCATGCCGAAGATGCCCACGGCGGAGGCCGTCATCAGCGTGTTCATCAGCAGCAAGCCGCCCAGAAACATTCCCAGGCCGAGAAATCCCCGCGCGATGCCGCCCAGATTGGCCGCGAGCAGAAACAGAAGCAATTGGCTCGGAGTTTCCGCGCCCAAGCCATGAATAACCCCGATGAAGAAAACCGATGAACGCGTGTATTGGTCCGGCACGCACGCAGATGAGGCACTTGGGGCGCAATCGGTGCCGAAAAGCCCGTGAATTCGCTGGTACGCCCACCGGAACCCGCCGATCAAGATCGCAGCCCGCGACCGCGGACGGAACGCGGATTTGTCACGCAGCATCGTCCCGAGCACATAGATGCCCAAGAGGACTAGAGTAAGGCCGACGGCGCGTTCGGCCCAGTTGTCTATCCGCGCCGGCAGCGAGCGCTGAAAAAATATGACGGCAGCCCCGAGAACGGCGACCGTGGCCGCGTGCCCAAGCACGTAAATGATGCCCATGCGCATCGCGCGCCCGCGCTGTGGTTCCACGCTCGTGATGTCCGAAATTGCGGCGATGTGGTCGTAATCGAAACCGTGCTTGAACCCCAGGACAGCGGCGGAAAAAAGCGCGAGTTCGAGCGCGTGGGAACCCATAAGTCAAGCTACCAGAGATGCGCGCGGCGCGGCAATGGCTTTGACGGGCGAAGCGGATCTCGATCCGCTGATCCGGCGAATCGCCCTATTTTGCCGGCGCGGGAATCGCAGGAGTGTTGGAGGCGAGCGCGGGTTCAGGCGCGAGCGGCGGCATTTCGGCAAGCTCGATATCGCGTGCGGCCATAAATGCGGTCATCTGGGCGGCGGCCACCGGTTCCGACGGGGGCAGCGGGAGGCGCTGGAAATTGAGAAAGACGCCGTGGCGCTCGATGCGGAAATCAAGATGCGGTCCGGTGGCGAGGCCGGTCATGCCCACGAGTCCGATCCGTTGACCTTGTTCGACATGCTCGCCGGCGTGGACGAGGATGCGGGAGAGGTGCATGTAGTAAGTGACGTAGCCATTGGTGTGCTGAATCTTGACGAGATTGCCGTCCTCGCCCTTGCGGGCGGCGAAGATGACGCGGCCATCACCGATGGTCTGCACGGGCGTGCCGGTGGGCGCGCCGTAGTCAATGCCGAGATGCGGGCGATACCGCTTCAAGATCGGATGATACCGGCTATAGCTGAAATGCGAGGTAATTGGCGCGGCGAATTTCAGCGGTGAATGAAGGAACGCTTTCTTCAGCGATTTGCCCGCGGGTGTGTAGTAAGCGGGGTGGCCGGCGGGATCATGAAAGAGAACCGCACGATAGATTTGGCCGTCGTTGTCGTACTCGGCTGCAAGGATGCGCCCATAGCCGGCAAATTCGCCGTCAGGCTGGATGATTTTCTCAACGGCAACGCGGAAGATGTCGCCCGGGCGCGTGTCGGTGTAGAAATCGAGGTCCCAGCCGAAAATGTCTGCCAGGCGCATGGCAAGCTCGGGCTTTTCTCCCGCGCCGGTTACCGCAGCGAAAAGCGAGTCTTCCACTCGGCCGCGGATGCCCACAGTCTCGGTGCGCGATGGAATCTTCGTCACTTCGGAATGAAACCCGCCGTCGCGCGGCGAAACTAGAAGGACGCGCGATGGATCAATTCGGTAACGCACCTCGCGCAAGTCGCCGAGAATGTTGCGGCTTACCTCCAGCAGATTCCCGGCGCGAAAATCGCGAAAATCGAACACGGAGGCCGCCGATGTGGTCACGCCCGCCGACGTTTTGGGGGAAACCCCGAGTCGCTCAAGTGCCGAGGAGAAAGGTACGCCCGCGGGAACCAGCGCCTTGCTGCGGAGCAGGATTTGATGCTGCAAGCGCTGTGCCTGCGCGCGGGCCTGCGAGACAGTCGCAAAGATGTGGCGCTCGGCGAGACACTTTTTCTCGTATCCCAGCCCGGCGCAGACGAGTACGGCGATGGCAACGCACAACGCGATAGCGAGTCGGCGGCGATTCGTCACTGGCGCTCATCCAAGCAGCGAATCGGCAGAATACCGCGTCCCCGGCCCGGCGGGAAGCGCAAAACAGGTCCAGTTTGCGCCGTGGTAACGGTACGTTTGTTCGGTTTCCCTTAACTTACGCCCAGGCGTTGTGCTTCTCCCCGCTTGTCAGTTAGCTTATCCGGTGCACTTCTATGGGCGTAGCCAAGCCGATGCTCTAGATCGCAGATGGACTGCTAGAAATTTCCCCCAAGGGAGAAAACGTTCGATGCCTCCACGAGACGCAAACGCACGCAATATCGTGCTCCACAGAAGCTTGCTTCTATTCTTTGCCGTGGTCCTCGTCGCGAGCTTCTGGCCCGCACCTGCGCGCGCGCAGGAACCAGAAACGGTCACGATTCGCGTGGATGCGGCTACCAGCCTTGGCCCGTCGCGTCCCGTCTGGGATTTTTTTGGATACGATGAGCCGAACTACACCTATGCGCCGCACGGCAGTGAATTGGTGCGCGAGCTCTCCGCGCTCGATGCCGCTCCGGTCTATATACGCGCACACAATCTGCTGACCACAGGAGACGGCACTCCCTCCCTGAAATGGGGATCAACAAACGCCTACACGGAAGACTCGACCGGGAAACCGGTGTATGACTGGACGATCGTGGATCGCATTTTCGACACCTACATCCAAGCCGGCGCGCGCCCATACGTCGAAATCGGCTTCATGCCGGAGGCCCTTTCCACTCATCCGGAGCCTTACCGGCACAATTTCCCCAAGGGACCTCTGTATACGGGCTGGTCGTATCCGCCGAAGGATTATGCGAAGTGGGCGGGGCTGGTGCATGCGTGGGTGCGGCACTGCGTCGAAAAATACGGCGCGGCGCGCGTGGCCACCTGGTATTGGGAGGTGTGGAACGAGCCGGACATCGGCTATTGGCACGGCACGCCGGAGCAGTACGACAAGCTCTACGACTACACTGCGGATGCCGTGAAGCGGGCGTTCCCGTCGGCGCGCGTCGGAGGACCGGCAACGTCTGGCACCGTAGGGGCGAGGGCCGCGGGATTTTTGCAACAATTTCTCGAGCATTGCGCGACGGGAAAAAACTTTGCGACGGGCAAGCAGGGCGCGCCGCTCGATTTCATCAGCTTCCATGCAAAGGGCGGGCCGCAGTTTGTGGATGGACATCAGCGAATGGGCAGCGCGCGCCACCTGCGCCAAGTGAATGGCGGGTTCAAAATCATTCACGGCTTCGCGAAATTCGCAAAACTGCCGGTGTTCATCAGCGAGTCGGATCCGGATGGCTGCGCGGCGTGCACACCGCAAATGGATCCGCGGTACGGATACCGGAACACGACCCTCTATCCGGTATACACGGCGGCGGTGCTGAATTCGACGGAGGAACTCGCGGCCCAGAGCCACATCCGGCTCGCGGGCGTGCTCACGTGGGCCTTCGAGTTCGAGGACCAGCCCATCTTCACGGGATTTCGGACACTCGCGACCCAGGGTGTGGACAAGCCTCAGCTGAACTTTTTCCGGATGGCGGGACTGATGCGCGGGGAGCGCGTGAAAGCGGAGAGCAGCGGCGCGATTACTGGGGCGAAGATGATCGAAACCGGCGTGCGCGACCGGCAAGACGTGGATGCGATTGCTGCACGGGCCGAGCGCGGAATAACGGCGCTGATCTGGAATTATCAGGACGATGACGTCCCGGGCAACGGCGCGGCGGTGAAACTAGAGATCGCGGGGATTCCCCCGACGCAGCACCGTGTGTTGCTTCGGCATTACCGCTTGGATGGCGGCCACAGCAACGCCTACACCGTATGGCAAGCAATGGGCTCGCCCCGGAACCCTACCCCGGAGCAATTCGCGAAGCTGCGGCAGGCCGGGCAATTGCAGCTGCTCGAATCCCCGCGCTGGGTGTCGTGCGAAAAGGGCACGCTCGAAGTGCAATTCACATTGCCGCGCGAAGCGGCCTCGCTGGTCGCAGTGAGCTGGTGAAGTTGCGCTAGGCGTCAGCGCGAGGAATTGTCAGCCGACGAAGCGTATGTAGGCTCGGTGCGCCCCACGTCGGCGAAATAATTGTGTTCGTAAAGGCCGTGGTAGATGCGGCCGGCGATTTCGGAGGCGTGCGGGCCGCTGATGATTCGCGCGCCGCCGTGCAACAGAACGACAATCACGATTTTCGGGTGCGCCTGATCGGCATAGGAAACGAACCAGCCCAGCCTGCCGCCGACGCGCTCGTCGTTGCATGTGCCGGTCTTGCCGAATTCCTCTTCGCCATCCGCCGGATCAAAACTCCTCTTCGCCGTGCCGTAGAGCACCGCGGCGAGCATCCCTTCGCGCAACTGCGGTAGCAGCGGGGCGATATCGAGCTGGCGGCGGACGCGCGGCTGAAAATCCGCCACTTCCTGCTCGGTGCGCGGGTATTGGAGCCAGTATTCGGTGCCGCCATTGGCCAGCGTGGAAACCACGAGCGCGAGCTGAAACGGCGTGATGCGAATGCCTTCGCCGAAGCTGGACATCCTGGCGACGCCGCCCCAGAGCGGGGGACGAGTCGGCAGTGAACCCGGCTGTTCATCGGGTATGTTGGTGCTGGTGCGTTCGCCGAGGCCGAAAAGGCGCTCGTATTTCATCACACGATCGAAGCCGAGTTTCGCGCCAACGTCCTCGAAAAATTGATTGTTCGAATGCGCCAAGGCTTCGGTCAAGTCCATGTAGCGCCGATAGCCCACGCGGAGCATCGTATCGTCCTTAATCACGCCTTCCTGCAGGCCGGCGATGGCGATGATCGGCTTCGTGGTGGAGCAAGGCTCGAAACCGGCGGAAAAGGCGAGCTTCTGATTCACGATGGTAAGGATTCGGCCCGTGTTAGGGTCCATTGCGAGAACCGAGCCCTTCTCATGGCCAAGGGCCTGAATCGCAAGCTCGCGGATCACGGGATCGTCGTTGCCGATGACGTCAGCCTTCGCCGGATCATATGGTTGAGGCGCGCGATGAACTCGTCGCGCGTGGCGCACGCGGCGCGCGGGGGCGCCGGCGCAAACAAGCGCGAAGGCACCGGCAATAAAAAGGCACAGCAACGACACGGCACTTCGCACGACCGATCGGCTTCGCATACGGAAGAGCACCCGTTCCCCTGGAGTTCGCCACCCAGCAACACGCAAGCTCAGTGTAAGAAGAGCGCGGCGCGCGCGCAACCAGAAACAAAGGTTACTTTTCCAGAGTGGCATGAAAGCAGCACCCGGACAACTGTCCGGGTGGACAGGTGAAGCCGAGATTGGATCGCGGCGGGCGGCCGCGCGCGGTTAGCGCGCGGTGCGACCCTTGGCAGCGGCGGCGGCCGCCATGGAGACCGTTTTGCCGTTGGAAGAATCCGCCGAAGGCTTGGCGGCTTCTTCCGCGGCAAGGGTAGACAAGCCGAGGGCCTTGCGCAGATCGTGCTCGATTTTGGCGCGAATTCCGGCGTTTTCGCGCAGGAAAAGCCGGGCATTTTCGCGCCCCTGGCCGATGCGCTCGCCCTTGTAGGAAATCCAGGTGCCGGATTTTTCCAGGATGCCGCGCAGCACGCCCATATCGAGCAAATCGCCTTCTTTCGAGATTCCCTCGCCGTAGATGATGTCGAATTCCGCCTCGCGGAACGGCGCCGCCACTTTATTTTTGACGACTTTTGCGCGGGTGCGGGAGCCGACGACGCGATCGCCTTCCTTAATGGACTGGATGCGGCGAATATCCACGCGCATCGAGGAATAGAATTTTAAGGCGCGGCCGCCGGTGGTGGTTTCCGGATTGCCGAACATGACGCCGATCTTTTCGCGAATCTGGTTGATAAAGATAAGGCACGTCTTCGATTTCGAGACGATGGCGGTGAGCTTGCGCAGCGCCTGCGACATCAGGCGCGCCTGGAGACCCATCTGCGGCTCGCCCATTTCTCCCTCGAGTTCGGCCTTGGGAACGAGCGCGGCCACGGAGTCCACTACAACCACGTCCACCGACCCGGAGCGGATCAGCGCCTCCGCGATTTCGAGCGCCTGCTCGCCATTGTCCGGCTGCGAGACGAGGAGATTATCCACGTCGACGCCGAGCTTGGCGGCGTAGACGGGATCGAGCGCGTGTTCAGCGTCAATGAAGGCGGCCTGGCCACCCATTTTCTGCGCCTCGGCGATTACGTGGAGGGTAAGGGTCGTCTTACCGCCCGATTCCGGACCGTAAATTTCGATCACGCGGCCGCGGGGAAGGCCGCCGACGCCGAGCGCGGCGTCAATGGAAATCGAGCCGGTGGGGATCACGCTCACCGGGACGAGCACGTCGCGGCTGCCCAGGCGCATGATCGAGCCTTTGCCGTACTGCTTTTCAATTTGGGAGATCGCCAAATCCAGATTTTTAGCTTTTTCGTCGCTCATGGTTGCCTCGATGAGGGCGTTCGTTTTTCGGTTCGCCTGGGGGACGCAGGCGGCGCGTATTCTAGCAGAGTGCGCGCGGGCGAGCCCTGTTCCTTTCGGGGAAGGATGGTAGCAGAAGGCGAAGAAAAGGCAAACATAATTTCCCTCCCTAATATCTATAAAAGCCATGGCCGGATTTGCGGCCCAGGCGACCGGCGGCGACATATTTGCGGAGCAGGGGGCAGGCGCGGTATTTGGGGTCGCCGAAGCCTTTGTGGAGCACGTCGAGGATATCCACGCAGACGTCGAGACCGATAAAGTCCGCGAGTTCGAGCGGGCCCATCGGGTGATTCATGCCTAGCTTCATCACCGCGTCCACGGCTTCGGGCGCGGCGACTCCCTCCATTACGGCGAAGGCGGCTTCGTTGATCAGCGGCATGAGGACGCGATTCGAGACGAAGCCGGGCGAGTCGTTGACGGCGACGGGCGTCTTACCGAGCTTCCGGCACAGCGACATGGCGGCTGCGGCGGTGTCGTCGGCGGTGGCGAGGCCGCGAATGACTTCGACGAGGGGCATCACGGGCACGGGATTCATGAAGTGCATGCCGATGAAGCGTTCGGGGCGGGAGGTTCGCGCGGCCAGCTCCGTGATGGAAATTGACGAGGTGTTGCTCGCGAGGATCGCGCGGGCGGGGGCGACCGAGTCCGCCTCCTTCAACACGCGGGCTTTGAGGTCGAGCTGTTCGGGGACGGCCTCGACGATAAAGTCGGCGGCGGCGAGCGCGGCAATGTCCGTTGCAGGCTGGATGCGGGCGAGGATTTCCGGCTTCGCGGCGGCGGGGATTTTGCCCTTGGCGGCTTCGCGATCGAGATTTTTCGAGATGGTGGCGAGGGCGCGGTGAAGGAAGCCCTGGTCGAGATCGCGGAGGATGACGCGATAGCCGGAGCGGGCGAAGACGTGGGCGATGCCGTTGCCCATCGTGCCCGCGCCGAGCACGGCGACGGTCTGTATCGAATCGGCGGACATTTCAGCGAATGATAACGGACCCGGCGAGGCAAGGGAAGGAGATGGAAGAGGCGCAGGGGAAATGCCGCGCGGGACTTGGTGTGGCGGCGCTGACACGGGGGTGCGTTGGGCGGGCGGGAGGGGTTGCAACATAATTCCCGGGCGTGCGTTGTACCGTATATTAGAACGGAATTTGTGTTGCAAATACGGGGGGTTAAGCCCATTTCTAATCCCCGTACCGTAGATTAGGATTGCCGCCTCTCGGCCTGCCGCTGCGCCTCGCGTTGCCTTGCCCTCCCCTTTGCGTTCGCTTCCCATGGCGAAAAAACCGCCAGCGTAGAAGATGGCACGAGGGCGGGAAATTCGCAAGAACTGGTACCTGTGGAAATGTGTGGAAAACCGGGGGATGGTGCGGGGCGATCAGGGCAACGGCCAGCCGGGGATGATTTCGTCGGTTTCGCGCATGATGCGGATGGTTTCCGGGAGGGCGACGACGATTTTTTGGTAGTGGTCAATGTCGCCGGAGGAAAGCTGGCGGCCTTTGCGGTCCTTGAGCCATTTTTCGCAGACCTGATAGCCGCCGATCTGGAAT
>DATNDJ010000041.1:0-21753 GCA_035553255.1 Candidatus Acidiferrales bacterium
TCCGTTTGTGCCCCGAGGGCGGCAAGGATCGAGGCGAGATTCGCGCCGTCGGTGCTTATTTCCTTTTTTTAAGCGGGCTGCGCCGTTTCTTCGGGCTGCTGATTCCGAAAATTTCGGCCTGGGCGGAGCGCGAGCGACAGAACTGCTCGTATTTCGCCGCCGTCGTGCTCGATCAACGAATTTCGCATAGCCGCGAACTTTTCAACCAGCAAGCCGCCGGCGGAGCTTAATTCGGCGCGGCTGTCCATTCCCATAAAATCCACGGTGAATTTCTTCTGAGCGGCGATCCGCAGCGATCACGCGAGTTCGGCTTCCGCATCCGGCTCGCCGGACACGAGTGTCTCGATTTCAGCGACGGAACCTGGCACGGCCATCTCCGCGGCACGGCTGTTATCAATTTTCAGCAGCAGGTCGCAATGGGAAAGCGCGTTCAATCTGTGGCTGATAAAGAAACTTGTGCGGCCCATCATCAGGCGGCGCATCGTGCCCAGGATATCCCCTTCGGTTCGCGCGTCAAGCGCGCTGGTGGGCTCGTCGAGAATCAGGATCGGAGCATCTTTCAGAAAAGCGCGAGCCATGGAAATGCGCTGGCGCTCGCCGCCGGAGAGCAGTATGCCTCGTTCGCCGGCTTCGGTTTGGTAGCCTTTCGGCAAGGACTGAATAAAGTCGTGCGCGTTTGCTGCCCGGGCGGCTTCCACAATCTGCGCGTCGCTGGCGTGCGGGCATCCGTAGGCGATGTTCTTCGCAATCGTGGTCGAAAAAAGCACCGGCTCCTGCAGCACTAGCGCAAACTGGCTGCGCAGGAAATCCAGCGGGTATTCGCGAAGATCTACGCCGTCAAGCAAAATCTGCCCTGTAGTCGGTTCATAGAACCGCACCAGCATATTGACGAACGTTGTCTTTCCAGACCCGGTTCGGCCCACCAGTCCCACGCGTGTTCCCGCCGGGATGTTGACGGAGAGATCGTGCAGAACGGACCGCGCCGCATCATACGCAAACGACACGTTGCGGAATTCAACCGAGCCTGCAACACGCTGGCGCAACTCGTCGCGCGTTGTCGCATTGGCTTGCGAACCGTTTTCCCGCTCTTCGGCCAGAACTTCGAAGGCGCGGTCGGCGCTCGCGCCGGATGCTTGGAGGCTCGCTACGTGATACGTGATGTTTTGCAGCGGCGTATAGAGCTGCGCGAGATAGGTGAGCACCATCAGGAGCGAGCCCAGCAGTAAGGTGTTCGTCATCACGTTCCCGATGCCGACGAAGAGCACCAATGCCATGCCCGCAGCCGTCGTCATATTGACGGCAAAACCAAACGTGCTGTCTGCAAACGCGAGCCGCACGCGCGCCTTCTCGCCCTCCAGAGAGCGGTCCAGGAATCGCCGCTCTTCGGACTCTTCGCGGCCAAAGGCCTTCACGACGCGCACCGCCGAGAGCACTTCCTGCACGATCTGCATGGCCGAGCTTTCGAGCCGCTTTACTTCCTTATAGCGCCCGCCCACCTTTTTCTGATACACCACGGCGTAAAGCACCAGCAAAGGCGTGACGGAAAGCGCCACGAGCGCCAGGCGCCAGTCAATCAGCAGCGTGACCCAGGCCATCGCGAAGAGCTTCACCACATCCGAAAAGAGAAACAGCGCGCCATCTATCGTCAGTGATTTCAGCGCCGGGGCGTCGTCTTGAACGCGAAAGGTGGAATCGGAAGTGCCCCGTCCGTCGTGGTAAGCGAGCGGCAGCCGCTGCAGGTGTCGGAAAAGCCCCGTCCGGAAGCCGAGAACCATTCGTTCGCCGGAGCGCATCTTCAGGATGTAACTGGCAAAGGCGTGCGCTTGGATCAGCAGCACCACAAGCACCTGCAAGATGGCGGCCGCAATCAGCAGCCTCCCTCGCGAATGCAGCACCCTCGCCGGCAACAGCGCGGCGATGGCCCGCGGAACGGGCTGCGAACCAACCACGTTGTCCACAGCGATCTTCACGGCGATCGGCATCAGCAGCGCGAGCGGCGTGCTCAAAATCTCAAGCGCAAAAATCGCGCTCAGCGACAGGCGGTGGCCCTTCGTCTGGCGGACGACGCTGCGCAGCAGCCCCACCTTCTTTTCCCTTTCTTTCACCTCTTACAATCTCCTTCGAACCCTTCACCGCGAACTATTCGGATGTGCTCGCACCTTCCGGCGTTGGCCAAGCTTCTCTGGATTTTCGCGGCACCATGGCGGAACGGAACTTCGGGCAAAGGGGCCTGAGGGGAGGCGTGCCAAAGCCGGAACGCCGATGCTGCGATTCGCATCGTCGCGGACCCGCCAAGAAACGAGGATGGTTCGCACACATGCAGAAAAGCTGGCTGACTCTCTTACATCAATGCGAGTGCGGCGTCAATCAAGAGGCGGAAAATCTTCCTCGAGGAGGCTATTTCGCGTAGCGCCGGGCCATGGCCCCGGCGAACTCCGCGAAATCTTCAATTCTGCGGGGCGGACTGGTGTAATGGGGGACGATTCCGCGGGACTCTGGCGTGAAGCATAGCGTCAGCGTCAAATCGAATTCGTCGAGGGCAATCATCTGGCGATCGAACCACTTCTCCCAGTTTGGCCGGCACGTATCCGACCAGCTCAGGCCCGTCCGCAGCTTCTTGACGCCGAGTTTCCGAAGCCATTGGACGGAGGAGTCCAGCCGGTAATCCTCGAAATGGAACCACTGGCAGATGCCCATTCCCGGCGTGTATCGCGAAAGATGGGAAAGCGCGCGCTTCGGCACCCCATCCTCGCGAAGCAGCCCCATGTAGAAGTGGCGATAGTAGGAGGAGCCTTCGGCTTCGCGGTGGCGGGTAGCGGCCGGCCAGGCCCGCGGCAGGTCGTAGAGGCTATACCAATGTATGCGCGGAACCCGGCCCATTAGGAGCTCCGCAGTTCGATCCAGGCCGAACTCCTGCACCTCTTCCGCGCCGAATGAAGAGACACCCACCTCCGAGACCCAAATGGGCAGTTGCGTAACCGCACGGATTTCCTCGATTTTTTCGGGCCATTGATCGATCGTCCAATGATTCCAATCGAGCGGAAAGCCGTGGAGTGCAACCACGTCCAGCCGATCCAGCACTCCTTGTCCAGTCAGGTTCGCAATGAAACTTGGGTCAATCGGCGAAATGCCGCCGAGAACCTTCAGCACCCGCGGGGCTTCGGCAGCAATGGCGTCCGCGGCGAGCTTGGCCATGTCCGAAAAAATGTGCCAGTCGCGATCCACCTCGAAATCCCAATGAGACTTATTGTTCGGCTCGTTCCATAGCATCACCGCTTCGACCATGCGGAGTCCTCCATTCCGCGCGGTCGCGCCTGAAGATCATCGAGCCGTGCCGCCTCGCGTGCCGTTTGCCCCGCTTCGGCGGACGCATCTGGCGCGAGCGACGGGCGGCACAGGTATACCTCAGCTTCCGGATGGCCGCAGATTTCAAAGCCGGCGCTGCGCAGCATGGCTTCGAGGCAGGCATTATTGGGGATCCACCAATTTGTCGGATCGCCTGAATAATCCCTCTCGATGAACGCCATGCGTGGAAATCCTGGACGGGCAAAAATGCCGGTCTCGCTGAAGGGATAATCCTCGGCAATCGGCTCGATTTCCGCGCTGCCGCGCAACATGGATTGCACCACCAGCAGATTCTTTACGGCGTGCTCCCGCAGCAGGTCCAGGGCGAGCAGGGGGTACCGCAGGTGGTACAGCACGCCGAGGAAGAGAACAAGGTCAAACTCCTCATGAAGCTCGCCGATTTCGTACACGGAGAGCCGCCGGAATTCAATGTCTGCCCCGGTGACGCGCGCAGCGAAGCGGGCCTGCGCCAAATACTGTTCATCGGAGTCAATCCCCAGCACCCGGGCCGCACCCCTGTGGTGCATCTCTAGCGAATAAAATCCCGCGTTGCAGCCAACGTCCAGAACGGTTTTCCCGCGCAGGTCATGCGGAACCGCATGGGCAAATCGCTCCCATTTAACGCGGGGGTAATCGCCCAGGAAGTGTCCTGGCGCGGTTTGTACCCCGCGCAAATCCAAATTGTGAAACCATTCGCCCAATTCCTGGACGCCCCTGGCGATTTCTTCGGAGGACCACTGAGCGGGCGAAAGAGCGGAACCAGTATCCATGCTGCCGTCCTTAGCGAATCTGCGTGGCCGAGTGCGCCAAGTCGCCGGTGCTATTCAACAGCAAAATCCGCGGTCCGGACGCCTCAACCCGAACGATGCTCACGGAGGCGGGTGCGATTTCGAATCGTCGCAGACGGTCGAGGCAGACGCCGGTATAATGCGCCACGGCCGCTCGAATCCAATCACCGTGGCTGATGAGAGCGAACCAGCCCTCGGGCTCAAGGTGATGCAGACGCTCCATGGTGCCGACGGCTCGCGCGGCAACCTGGACCATATTTTCGCCGCCGGGAATCTGCGCGGTGCCCCGCAGCGCATTGAAGCGGAGCCATTCGGGAAGTGTATCCAGTTCGCGCACTTCCATGCCGGTCCATTCGCCGTAATCAATTTCGTTCAGATCATCGTCCAGTTCGACTTGCAGCGAGAGAGAGCGCGCAATGGCGCAAGCCGTCTCACGCGTGCGCTGCAGCGGACTGCTGCGGATCGAGCGAATGGGCAGCGCCGCCAGCCGCTTTCCCAATTCAGCGGCTTGCGCCCGTCCTCTTTCGTTGAGGCAGATACCCTCCATGCGGCCGACGATACGCTGGCCGATGCGGTCGTAGGTCGCGTGGCGAATCAATACGAAGGTGGCCATGTGATTGCCTCAGCCGCGGGCCTGTTGCGCGGATTTGAGAACGCGGACCGCAGGACGCAGCAAAGATCGTTGTGGCGTTGCCCGCTTTGTGCGCAAAGCCTCGGAGATATACGACTCGAGTTCGGCTGCCCGGTGTAGCGCCGTATGCTCGCGCAGCACACGCGCGCGCGCGTTGGCGCCAATGGCGGCGCGCCGGCTTTCCGGCAATTCATTGAGCCATTTCAGCGTCTCGCGGGCGGACCGCGTAATCAGGATTTCGCTGCCGGGGTTGAAAAAGGTATCGAGCCCCGGCCATTCGTCGCTCAATATCGCGGTGCCGCAAGCGGCGGCCTCGAAAAGCCGCACACTTGGCGAATAGCCCGCCTGGCGCATCTCCTTTCGCGTCAGGTTCAGCGTAAACCGTTGCGAGCAATAAAATCGCCGATGCTCGGCAGGGGGAAGATGGCTGATTCGCCGCACGTTTGGCGGCCAGTTGGGGTCCTGCGGATACTGCGCGCCGGCGACCACCATGCGCGCCGCGTTTGAAATACGCGCTGGCTCGAGCATCATCCGCTCGAGCGCCGGTTGCCGATCCGGGCTGTAGGTTCCCATATAGCCCAGGTCCCATTTCAGGCCGCACTGTTCGGAATAATGTGTGTCGGGATCCACGGAACAAAAAAACGGCCGAGCCATGCGCGCACCGTATTGTTCCTCGATATGTCGCAGCACGGGTCCGCCCGTGAACGAGAGATAGAGATGGAAGCGGGGAATCAACCGCGCCGAAATGTAATCTGCGTCTCCGCGTTCGAGTTTCGCGAGCGTCACCGGGGTATCAATATCGTAGAACGCTGTCGCTCCGCGCGCGATTCGCGTCACCCATTCGCCGATGTGAATGCCATCGGGCACATATGAGCCGACGATGACGAGATCGGCCTCCCGCACCGCGCGTTCGAATCGCCTCTTCATTGCGGCGATGCTGGAATAGACATGAACCCGCGCGTGACGCGATTCGGGGAGATCGCGATTTTGCGCGTACCAGGGTCGGTCGCGCTCCAGGAACAGAACGTCGTGGCCCCGCTCCGCCAGGCCACGGATCAAGCCGCGGTACGTGGTGGCGTGGCCATTGCCCCAGGATGAAGTAAAAGCTAACCCAAAGATCACGATACTGCGTTTCTCAGTCAAAGCCCGCTCCTCCGGCCGCGCGGCGCAGCGCCCGCGGACGAAACGTCGCATCGAGCAGCGATTCAAGCTGCGCGGCGCGGCGTTCATAGGTGTGCTCGGCGATCACCCGGCAATATGCCGAGCGGCCGATCGAACTTGCGCGCTGCGGCGTCAGCGCGTTCAGATGCTCCGCCACCTCTTCGCCGCTTCGGGCCACCAGAACCTCGCGCCCAGGCTCAAGAAACATCTCGATGCCTTCCCACTCGTCGGTGATCAGGCAAGCCGCCGCGCCGGCAGCTTCGAAAATGCGCGTCGCCGGCGAATAGCCGAAGCGCGCCATGCTTTCGCGGTTCACGTTCAGCACGGCTCGCGGCGTGCAATTGAACGCATTGTGATCCCGCGTGAAGATGTGGCCCAGAGCGGCAACGTTTTGCGGCATGCTCTTTTCAGCCCAGCCGTTTCCTCCCAGAAGAAACCGCCGACCTGGCGCCAGTTCCGCCGCGCCCAGGAAAAATTCCTCGATGCGAGCCTCGCGGTCTGGCAGCCGGTTTGCCAGTAGGGCGAGATCGCCCGCGAATCGCAGGTCGGGCGGCGCAGGGAAATGAGTTTCAGGATCAAGGGCGTTATAGATCGGAACGCAGTTGCGCGCGCAGAGGTCCTTGTAGCCCTGCACCACCGGCGCGCCGCCTCCATACGTCAAGATCAGGTCGAAGCGTGGGATCAGCGCGCGAAAGGGATCGCCCGGAGTCTCCGCCACCCGGTCGAGCGTCGCCGGTGCATCCACATCCCAGAAAGCCACGAGCGTCTCGGTCGAGCGCGCCTCCAGCACGGCCCCCTCGAGAAGTTCATCGAATTGGCCGATGCCGCTCGTCTTGATCAGCAGATCGGCGCAGGAAGCCTCTTCGAGCGCAGCCCACACGGCCTGCTCGTCACCGCCGGGATACACGACCACGCGGCACCACGGCGGATCTTCGATATCCCGGAATTCCTGGCGGCGAAATATGTCCGGCTCATAGAAGGTGATTCGATGCCCACGGCGCGCAAGCGCCCGGATGATGCCGCGATAATAAGTCGCCGCGCCGTTCCAGTACGCGGAAACGAGGCTCGAACCAAAGAACGAAATATCCAGCCCGTAGGTCATCGGAAGGCTCTTTCGAGCGCGGGAACGTTCGCTGCCTTCAGCTCGTTAATCGCCAGCAGTTCGGACGCGCGGTGAGCGCACCTGTGCCGATCGAGAATCGTGCGGCGGCCATGCTCCGCAAGTTCGCGCGCGCGGCTAGGATTTGCAAGCAGTTCACGGAGTTGCGACTTCATCTCGCGCCCATCGCGCGCAACCAGGTAGTCCTTGCCGGGAGTAAACAGGTGCTCTGAGTCCTGCCAAGGCGAGCACACCAGCGGGATGCCGCAGGCCAGCGCCTCAAACACTCGAATTGTGGGGATGCCGGGTAGTGATTCCACGTATGGTCGTCGCGGAATGTGGACCGTCACTCGAAAGCGGCTGAACACACGCGGAACTTCATAATTGGGCAGCCATCCGGCGTACTCGATGCCGGCCTCGGCAAGCGCGGCGGTTGCCGATGGCGGATAGCGGACGCCGTGCACCCGCGCTCGCAGTCCCAGTTCTTTTGCCGGGTCGAAGAGGAATTCGCGCAATTCGCCGGCGCGTTCGTCGTCGCCCCAATTCCCGATCCAGACCAGATCGCCGTCGTACTGCTGCTTTCCATCGCCGAGCAGCTGCAATGGCCAAGCCTCATCCGAATGCGGACGAAACACGCGTACGTCCGCCGCCTCATGCCAGGTCCACGCCTCTTTGGCCCAGCCGTTTCGTAGATAGGTGTCGCGAATCGTTTCGCCGAAGGCCAGCACTCCGTCGTATTCGGAGAGATCGTACCGAGCCATGGCGCGCGGCTCCGTTACGGAACGGTGGTGCGTATCGTGGAAGAACAGCCGATAATTTCCGCAGCTTCGTTTGTGGCGGCCGATTGCCGCGATCAGTTGCGGCTCATTCCATTCATGGACGAGCACTAGGTCCGCACCGTCCAGCGCCTCGTCCAAATCCAGCGGCGTCCCATATCGAACGCTATGCAGCAGCGGATAGGCGCGGTGAAACTCGCGAATCGCACCCTCGCCGGCTTCCTCGATCAAATTGCGCACGCTCCAGGCATTTTCCGGCTCGTAGATGCGAAGCTCGTGTCCGAGCGCAACGAACTCGGTAGCCACCCCGCGAAGGAAATGCGCATTGCCGTGATTCCAATCGGAAACGAGCGAGTGATAGAACATCACGATGCGCACGCCGATGCCTCCCATCCGCCGGACGCGACGTCGTGCCGGGACATTAGCGATTGATATGCGCTCAGGTAGGCCGAAACCATTCGATCCACGCCAAAATCGGAGGCACGCCGCAGCGAGCGCCTAGCCAGAGACATCCGCGCGCTTTCATGCTCAATAAGGTTATTCAGTGCCGCGCACAGCGCGTCATCATCGCCCGGCGGCACGAAGCTTGCAGCGTCATCCCAATTTTCACGCAGCGATGGGATGTCGCCGAGTACCAGCGCGCAACCCGAAAGCGCCGCCTCAAGCACCGAAAGTCCAAACGGCTCGTATCGGGCCGGCAGGCAATAAATTGTCGCGCGCGCCATCCACTCGGCAACCTCCGCCGCCGAAAGCTGGCCCAGCAGCGCGCAATTGCGAGGCTGAAAGCCGCTCGCTTCTTGCCCCCGCCCGACGCACTCGGCTTCCCCAGCTACGTAAACCGGCCAAGCCAGATTCGGTTCGATACGGTCGAGCGCCGCGATGTTTTTGGCCTCGTCCCACAGCCGCCCGGCCGCAAACACAAACGCCTGCTTCTTCGCCGCGTGCAGCCTCCACGATGATCTGCCATTCGGAATCACCACGGAAGGCGCGCGCAATCCGTAGAGCCGCTTCATCGAGCAGAGCATTGCTTGTGTGGGCGCCACAACTACATCCGCGCCGCCCAGCCCTCTGCAAACTGCTTGCCGGTATCGCGCCCACGGTTTTTGCGGTGCGGATTCGCCGCGCACCGCAAGCCACCACGAAAGGACGCACGAGTGGCACATCGTTAGCACCGGCGCTCGCCAGGGCAGCGACCCGAAGCAGTATTGATTCAGGTGAACCACGTCGGGAGAGACATCGCGTTCGATCCGCATCAGCCACTCGCCGCAGCTCTCGATATCGCTCCAAGGCTCGTCCATCCATTCCAGCTTGAAGCAGGACTCGAATACGGAATCGCAGCCGCTCCGGCGGATGTCGGCGCGCTGTTCGCGGCTCAGCGGACGTCCCATCGTCGCCAGGCTCACGTCCACGCCCTTCGCGTGCAGGGCGTGAATCAGCTCCATTGCATACGTCCAGACGCCGCCCAGCGTGTCTGCTGTCATCAGGATTCTCATCGTCCGTAGATCCGATCGAGCGTGTCCGCAACCTTCCCCAAATGTTCGATCGAGGGATCGAAGCGGTTGCTCTTCTCCAGTCGGCGCAGCCAATCCACAGCCGCGCGTCCGCCCCAATCCTCCGGCGGCTTGCTCAGGATTTCGCGCCGCGTGCCCTGTAACCGCTCGGCCACGAAATCGAAGAACGAGCCTTCCACGTTGTGCAAGCGCGCCCCACCTTTCGTCCCTTGAAAGGACGCTTCGATCACAGCGTCGCGGCCGGCGTGCGAGCGCCACGAACACGCCAGGCGAACCGCCGTGCCGCCGTCGAGCCGCAGATCGGCGATCGCGTAGTCCTCCACCGCGCCAGCCATCGCTTCAAACGCTTTCCCGGAGGCAAATAGCTGCGCCGTCACTTTCATCACCGGCGGAAAATCCAATATCCACAGCGCGAGATCAACCAGGTGAATCCCGAGGTCCATCACGCAGCCGCCCCCCGAAAGCCGAGCGTCGTAAAACCACGGCTTGTCCGGGCCGTAGGCGTTGTGAAACGTCAAATCCATTGCATAGATATGGCCCAGCTCGCCCGCGCGAATCAGCTCGCGAATCTTCGTGATTCCGTTCAGGTGCCGGTACGAAAAATCCACCCCAAGCAATCGGTCGGCTGCCTTTGCCTGCTCGATCACGCGCCGCGCCTCAAACTCGTTTCGCCCCAGCGGCTTTTGACAGAAGACGGCGAGCCCGCGTTGCAGCGCCGCCGATGCCTGCTCCGCATGGAGCGCGCTGGGCGTGGCGATCACGACGGCATCAATTTCGGAATCGAGCAGCTCCTCAAACGAAACAACCTTTGCCTCCGAGGCGAGCTTGCAAGCGCCCTTGGCCGTCTCGCGATCCGGATCGGCAATCGCCACCACCCTTGCGCCGCCGCTTCGGGCGATAGCTTCCATTCGGTGCCGGCCGATCCAGCCCACCCCGGCGAACCCCAGCCGCGGCGATGCCGCGCGAGCTGCCGAAACCCGGGTCTGCGGTATCGCCTCGCTCATGGCACCACCAGCGCTTTCAAGAATCCGTCCGGCCGGTTCCGCGCCGCCTCGAACGCATCGGAAAGCTCATCGAGCGGGAAGACGTGAGTCAGCAGCGGCAAAGGGTCGAGCAGGCCCGAGCCGATCGCGTCCACCGCAGCCTGCATTCCTGTGAGGTATGCCCTGGGCTGCCGCTCGTGCGCGTTGATCACGTCGAGCCCGCGCCAATTCCAGAGCTGCATGTTCACCTGCCGCGGCCCATCCTGGTGATAGCCTGCAATCACGAGCCTGCCGCGCTCGCAAGTGAGCTCCGTCGAGAGATCGACCGTTTCCTGCCTGCCAACCGCCTCGACCACGCACTCGCAGCCCTTCTGCTTCGTCCACGCAAGCACCGCGTCGCGGGCGCGGCCGGGATCGTCCAACGCTTCGATTCGCTCCGCGCCGAGCGATTCCGCCACCTGGAGCGCGAATCGCCGCCGCGAGATTGCGGCCACGCGCGCACCCGCTTGCACGGCTAATCGCGTCACCACCGCCCCCAGAAAACCAATTCCCACGATCGCCACGCGATCCCCGGCGCGAATTCCGCTCCGGCGGAACACGTTCATGGCGCAGCCCAGCGGCTCGGCCGGGAATGGCATTGCATCCAGGGACGCCGGCAAGCGGAGCACCGAATCTCGGTCCGCCGTGTCATATTCCGCGTACGCATGATTGGAAAGGAACGCGACGCTCTCCCCGGGGCGGATGTCATTCACTTCGCTGCCCACAGCGTCCACGATCCCCCAGCCCTCGTGTCCCGGTGCGCCGGCGGAAAGCGGATAGCCGAACCATGGCCGGCCTTCCCACAGCGGAATATTCGAGCCGCACACGCCGCATCCCTGCAACTTGATGCGGAGCGCGCGCCCCTTCGGTTCGGAAACTGCCGCCTCCTGCATTTGTACGTGCAACGGCTTGACGATCACCGCTGTTCGCATATTCTGAGCATCCGCCAGTTTCGATTTAGTTCGTTCTAAGCGCAGCTTGCGGGCGATCATCCAAAAGCGCCTGCTGCAGTCCTGAAAACGCTTCCTCGCTGTGGCGAGTTGCGCTCGGCAACGCCTGGCGCGCCTCGACTAGCCATTCGTGCAGCGCCGCAACGCCTTCTCGCACGGAAACCCCGGCCCTCCAGCCGGTTGCCCGCTTGAATTTTCGGGTATCCGACGCGTAGTACCGCTGATCCGCGTGCCGCCATTCCGCGAACTCGATCGCGCATGGCTGTTTCCTTAGCGCACCGATGAGATCCACCAGTTCCAGCAGACTCAGCGTGTTTGCCGGGCCCCCGCCGATGTTGAATGCCTGCCCATAAATCCTATCCATGTGCTTCCGGGCGAGCAGGAACGCCTCCACCAGATCTTCGACGAACAGGACGTCCCGCGCCTGCATCCCATCGCCATAGATCGTGATTTGCCTGTCTTCGCACGCTCGGATCAGGAAATGCGCCACCCAGCCTTGATCCTCGGTCCCGAATTGGTGCGGCCCGTAAATGCAGCTCATGCGGAAAACAGCGGCGGGCAATTCAAACGTCCGGGCGTAATCCAGCACGTATTGATCGGCAGCGCCCTTGGAACATCCATACGGGCTATAAAAATCGAGCGGCTGCGACTCGTTCACGCCGGTTTTCGCAAGATGGGGAACAATGGGGCGATAGCTCGTCCCGTCCTTCACCAGCCGAATATCCGCCAGCGCGCCATACACTTTGTTCGTGGAGGTGAAGACCATGGACGGTCGCGTGCGAAGCTCCCGCAGCGCCTCGAGCAAATTCACCGTTCCGATTACGTTCACGTCGAAATCCTGCCGCGGATTTTCCAAGCTATCGGTCACGGCCACTTGCGCCGCGAAGTGGAACACCGTGGAAACCTCGCGAACCGCGAGTCGAAGCCGGTTCACCGCGCGCACATCGGCGATTTCCGTGCGCACCAGCGAGCCGTGTCGCTTCGAGAGCCATTGCAGATTTCTTTCGGAGCCGCGCCGGGAAAGATTGTCGAAGATCAGCACGGGCTGGCCGAGCGTGAGCAGGCGATCCGCTAGGTTCGTTCCGATGAATCCCGCGCCTCCGGTGATCAGCACGGGCCGCTTGTCGTCCGCCGCGTGCCTGCCATTCGCGCGAAGGCCGTTCGATCCGCCGTTCCTGCCGTTTTCCACGATTCCGTTTTCCTTGCGCTTCGGTCGGGGGAAATGCGGCGCGGGACTCATACCGTGAGCCCCCGATCCGAAAGCTCGGAGCATGCCTGCGCCACGCGATCCACGGCCACTTTGCCTTCCAGCCACTGCGCCAGTTCCGCGATGCCTTCTTCCAGGCTGACGCGCGGCTGATAGCCGAGCACCTTGCGGGCGCAGCTTATGTCCGCGAAGCAATGCCGTATGTCTCCGGCGCGGTAGCGGCCGGTGATTTCCGGATCGAGGTCTTCGCAATCCAGCACGGCCGCCATTTCCCGGGCGATTTCCTCAATCGTGTGCGATTGCCCGCTTCCGATGTTGAACACGCCGCCTCGCGCGGCGGGTGTTTCCAGGGCCAGCCGGCAGGCGCGCTTCACGTCATGAATGCTCACGAAATCGCGCTTTTGGCGCCCGTCCTCGAAAATCAGCGGCGGTTTATGGTTCAGCAGCCGCGAAGCAAAAATCGCCAGTACGCCGGTGTACGGATTCGAGAGCGCCTGGCGCGGCCCATAGATATTGAAGAAGCGCAGCGCGACCGCCGAAAAATCGTACGCCCGCCCCAGCAGCAGGCACATTTGCTCCTGGTCGTACTTTGAAAGCGCGTAGACGGAGGAGAGGTTCGGCGGTTTCGTTTCCGGTGTGGCAATCGGCTTCAGGATTTCTCCGTCCGCTCCGCGAAGCTCCCACTCATTCATTCGGAGCTGCGGAAGCGAGCGCTCCGCATTTTTTAGGAAGGTTCCGTCCGCCGCGCGATAGAGTCCCTCGCCATACACGCTCATGCTCGAGGCGACCACCAGCCGTTCGACGGGGTGCCTCGCCAGGCATTCGAGCAGCACGGCCGTGCCCACGTTATTCACCGACGTGTATTCGGAAACCTCATACATGCTTTGCCCGACGCCCACGCGCGCCGCGAAGTGGAACACCGCGTCCACGCCCTTCAGCGCTTCTCGCACCATGTCCCCATCGCGCACGTCTCCGGTAAGCAGCTCCACGTCCCCATTCAGATATGCTGGCCGTCGCTTTCCCGGGCCGTGTACCTGCGTCGAGAGATTATCCAGCGCGCGCACTTCGTACCCATGCGAGAGCATCTCGTCAGCCACATGCGAACCGACGAAGCCTGCTCCGCCGGTGATAAGAATGCGCTTTTGCATGGGGTTGGCTGCCTTTCGGATTGGGCCGGTATCTCGCGGTATAAATTCAGACGACGAACACATTTGTATCCTGGGGGTTGTCGCGCGGCCATAGGGTCAAACTCCTAACCGAACGGGAACTTGCCTGTAAGAAGCCTCTACAGATCACAAATGAGCGACGCACTGCGAGAACGTGCCCAAAGGCGGAAGAGCAAATGGCTCAGCTGGTGAGACACGTACAGCGCTAATCTCGTTCATGTCGTCAATTCGGGGCAATTGGGGGGAACTGCTGGAGTTCGTCGTTCGGAGCGTCAGCGCGGGCCGCCGACATGGGCCTTGCAACTTAGTGGCTCAGCCGGCCATTGCGGTCGCCTGCACCACCTGGAATGCCGGCCCATGTCTTGCATCTGCCTTGGAGCCGCGCAACCTTCCGCAGCGCCTCGGCTTTCGCCGGCGCTACGACTCGCTTTCCTCGTTCTTCGGCATCTCGCGCTGGCTCTGGCTGTTCTCCCTTCCGCGGCCCTGCATGGTCTTGCGGCGGCTCGTGCTGCGCTTGGTGCGACTCTGCTGCGACCGTTTGCTGCCCGATTTTCTTGGCATTTCATGACTCCTTTGCGACCGTGCGCGTGCGCACTTGGCGTAAACGACAAAACTGAATCTACTCGTATTCGAGGCCGACTCGATACCCGTGAAACTGTATTTGGATTTGTAATTCTGCCTAGAGCCAATTAGGCGCCGCTCGCGAGCCGCAGTTCGGTACGCACATCTCTCGCGCCTGAGCTCTGCGATAAAAATATCCGGCACACAATGCGGTCGCGCGCCCCCCAGGCATATTTGTACGCTTCGCCGCCCCGCAAGAAGTCCGCCTCGCGGACTCCCTCTGCGATCGCCCGCTCAAGCACGGTTTGCAGCAGGACCGCGCCCGGGCTCCAGTCCTCCAACCCCGGCGAAAACCCGCTCAGGTAGAGATAGGCGCGCCGCCGCCAGTTCATCCACCAGATTGCCGCGGCCGCCTGTTCCTTCCAGAAGAGAACGTCCAGGCGCAGCACGCCGGCTCGTAGCAGTCGCACCGAGGCTTCCATTTGAAATGACTGAACTTCGCTGTCGCGCAGCACGCCCGGCTCATTCTTCTTTTCCCATCTGGATCCGTGCAGGCGAAACAACGCCTCCAGCGAGTCCGCCAGCGTCTCCATCCGCGCCCTTTCCACCCGGATCTCACCTCGCGATTCCAAGGCCCGGCGCGATCGCCGCAAATCGCGCCGCAGTTTCGCCGGAAGCTGCGTCATCAGTTCTGCCCCTCGTCTGGGAAGCGAGAGCACAGGGCACACATCCTGTCGCAGTATTCGCACCCGCAACCCCGCGCCTTGCGCCGCAAGCAGCAGCGGGGAATCGGGCGATAGCGCCTGCAGGTCGGCGACCCGCCATTTGTCTCTGCGCGCAGCCAGATGTCGCAGCAGAAGCTCCGCCGCCTCACGCCCGTCCTCCGGCTCGATCAGGGGCGTCAGGTAATCCGAATTTCCCATGCCTGCGAGCGAAATCTGCGCCGCCTTTCGCCGCTCGTGCTCGTGGACGAAGAGCGGCACAAGCCCCTTCAACCTGCCGCGCCGCCGAACACACAAAACCCACAAATCCCCTCGGCCGAAATGGTCCCACCATGGCAGAAGCCAGTCCGGCGATTGGAAGGGAGTAGCATCCGGGCATCGCTCGGTCAGATCGCGCCACTCGCTTTCAATCGCGGCCCACGCCTCGCGCGTCACGATCTCCTCGATTTCCAGTGTGGCGGGAAAACGCGGAATCGGCGCATCCGTCGCGGCATTCGCCTCGCTCGCTCTCTTCGGAATCGCATCCGCTTCCTTCGCCGCCCGGCCACTGGCCGCCTGCCGAAGGTCCAACTTCTCATAGAGTTCCAAATATTGGCGTGCCGCCCGATTCCAGGAAAACCTACTGCATGCCCGTGCCCGGCAACATTCGGCTCGCAGACTGCCGCTCTCCGCGATCGCGACAGCCATTTCCTCGGTATTCGCCACCAGGAAGCCCGTCTTGCCATGCTCCACGATTTCCGCAAGGGCCCCTGCGCCAAACGCCACCACAGGCGTGCCAGACGCCAGAGCCTCCATCGCCGAAAGCGAACTCGTCTCCTCCGCCATGCTGGGGACCAGCACGCACCGCGCCCCCGCGAGCAGCCTCCGCTTCCGCGCCATTCCCGCCGGGCCGATAAAGCGCGCCTGCGGCCCCAGTCGCGGCAGGATCTCCTCCCGGAAGTACCGCTCGTGCTCCTCGTAGGGATGCACGCGCCCGGCAAGCACCAGCGGCACCCGGGCTCGTGCCGCCGCATCGAGCGCGAGATGAAAGCCCTTTTCCGGGCAGATGCGCCCCAGGCATAACGCGAATCCCCATTTGCGCGCTCGATAGAGGAAGCGTTCAACCGGAACGCCATTCTCAATTACGGTCAACTGCCCAGCCGACGGAGGGCAGTGCCGCCTCTGTGACTCCGAAACGCACACCAGCGCAACCCGCGGCTCGAGCGCGAATATCCCCTGCGGATACCACGAGATTGGCAGATGCAGCGTGGCAATTGCCCGCACGGGCCCGGCCGGCAGGTACTGGGAAAAATCCAGACCGTGCAGATGAACCACATCGGGCGAATATCGCTCAATGGCGCGGCGAATCGTCTCCCGATAGCTTTCGTGCCAGCGGCTCCGCACTTCAGCGGTGAGCGCCCCTCTCGGGAGCCCCGTCGGAATCAGGGTGCCGTGGACGCGAGACCCTTCGCACGCGATCACGATGGACCGATGTCCCGCCTCCACCAGAGCCAGGTCAAGCAGGGCGACGATCTGCTCCGCCCCTCCCGCCGCGTCGAATCCGACCGGCGCAAAGGGATACGCCACGTTCAGAACGGTCTCCTGCATCACAGGATCGTTCTCAGGCCCATTTCAGCGAGCGCCTCGCACGCCAGCGAACGCCAGCGGCGCCCCGTCATGCCCCAATGGAAGTGTTCGTAATAAAGCTTTCCGGGGTGGGGGGGCCTGCTGAAATCGTAAGATGGCGCGGGACGAAAACGCTCGGCCTGCGTTCGAAAATTTGCCAGCATCGCCTTCTGCGTGCCATAGGCCTGAAACATCGCATCTTTAATTTTGCGTTCGCCATCGGCAAACGCGATCTCCACGGCCTCCTCGCCGCCAAGAAAGCAGCCGGTCTCGATTTCGCCTTCGATTCCCGGCCGTGCATGGTATGAGGTGAATTCCGTCACGTTCGGCGTCTGCGCTTGCTTCGCGCGAAGCACTGCGACCGCCGCGTGCGTGGCCAGTGCGACGGAATCATGATCCGGATGCCCTCCCTCGTAGGAATGAGTGAAGACCACGTCTGGCCGGATTCGCGTCAACGCCACGGCGACCGCCTCGGTCAGCCGTACCAGAGCAAGGCTCGTCTCCTGGTCGGTGAACCCGAGGCGCAGAATCCGATCGCGCGGCACCCCGGCGATTGCCAGCGCCTGCTGCGCCTCGCTGCTCCGTGCTTCAGCGTACTCTCGCTGGCCGCCGAATCCGGCCGCTTTCGCGTCGCACGAATTGCGCGGCGCGCCATCGGTCGCGTGAATCACCGCCGGCTCCCGCAATCGCGAGAGCAGCGCGCCTGCCCCGATGGTTTCGTCGTCCGGGTGCGCTGCGATAAAGACAGCGACGGACTCTCGGCCGCCGATCGCCCGCAAAAAATCCGCGGCGCATGATTCAAGGCGCAGTGTGTGATCCATGACGTTCATACGTGCCGGCACAGTAGCGGCGTTCTGGGCGGGTCTTACGCGTCTTTATCTCCGGCCAGCCGCGGCCGCTTCCGCCACTCGCGCGGCGGGATCGAGCAGGCGGAGCGCCTGCCGGTATCCGTTCACGGTCCCCACGTCCACATATGCTTCCCCAGCGCGCACGGCAGACGCGCAGCCGCCCCGCGCGATATACGCATTCACCAGCGTCCCGAAATACTGGTCTCGCCGCGATGGCTCGGACCACAGCTCGAAAAGCTCGCGCACCGCCCGTTCCGGCGCCTGGAACGCGCCCCAAATCCAATTCGATTCGGCCGCCGAACTCTTCACCTCTATGCGCTCCACGCGCCCATTTGCATCCGCAACCACCGAATCGAAAAGCTCCGGATGCTCCACAGGGAACAAAAGAAACGCCAGTTCGTCCTTCGGCAAGGCAAGCAATGCGTCCTCCGGGAACCAGATCGTATCCGGCAGCCCAACCACCACATCCTCGCCGGGCTCGATCAAGGGAAGCGCGCGAAACACGGCGTCGCATAGCCCGCAGGCCTCCGGCTGCACCGTGTAACACACGTGCGCCGGCCCGATCTGCCCGCCAAAATATTCCAGAATGTCCGTCTTGCCGGGCGAAAGCACGAAGCAGATATTCTTGACGCCGGCGCGAATCATTCGCTCCACCAGGTATTCGCTCACGGCGCGCGGCCGCTCCTGTCCTGCCTCGAAGCGGCTGCCAACCGGCAGCAGTTCCTTCGAGAAGGCCAGTGGCTGCATGCGGCTGCCTGTCCCTGCCGCGGGAATAATTCCCCACACGTCACGCCTCCGCCGCCCGCCGATTCATTTCCACTGGATGCATTCCCTGCGGCATGGCGTTCCCGCTGCTTGCGTCTTCCAGTATTCGCTCGAGTTCAACCGCCCGATGGTCGGCGGTATGGCATTCCAGCGTGCGGCGCCGCGCGGCGGCCCCGATTTTCGCCAGTCGCTCCGGCGGTGCCGCGATCATCTCCATCGCCTCCTGCGTATCTCGCGCGATCAAAATCTCGCGCCCCGGCTCGAAAAATTGGTCCATTCCCGCCCAGCAATCGCTCAGCATCGGAACGCCGCACGAAGCGGCCTCGAACAATCTGCCCGAGGGGCAATATCCCAACGCGGCCATGGGCCTGCGCGTCACGTTCAGCGTGAGCTTCGACGAGCAGAAGAACGCCGCGTGCTCGCGCGGCGGCAGATGCCTCACGAAGTAGACGTTCGCGCACCACGGGAATGCCTGCGGATAGCTTGCCCCGCCGATCACGAATCGCCGCTCCGGCATCCGCCGTGCCGGCTCGATGAACAGCGCCTCCAGCGCCGCCTGCCGGTCCTCCGCGTAGGTGCCCAAGTACGAAAGATCGCCGCGATATTGCGCCGTGGCTTCCACCGTTCGGTGCACCTCGGGATCGGCGCTACCGTAAAGTGGCGCTGCGCGCTTCACGCCCAGCCTTTCGCGCAGCTCGCGCAGCGCGCCGCCGCCCGCGTAGCTCAGCACCAGGTCGAATTCGCGCAAACGCCGCGCCTCCACGTACGCGATCGGCTGCCCCGCACGCAGCCGTTCCAGAGTCACCGGAGTGTCCAGGTCGTAGAAGACGCGCTGCGGCAAATCCAAATTCAGCACCAGGTCCGACGCCGCAATTCCATCCGGGCAGTATGAGGTCACGATCCCCGCGTCCGCGTCGCGCAGCTCTTGCCGCGCCAGCGGCAGCGCGTCTGTCCATTCGGGATAGAGCCGAATCTCCACGCCTGGCAATTCCCAAAGGTCGCGATGCATCGCGTAGTACGGCACGTCCCGCTCGAAAAACACCACGCGATGCCCCCGCCGCGCCAGCGCCCTGCACAGCCCGCGCAGCAGCGTCGCGTGCCCGTTTCCCCACGACGACGTGATCGTCAGCCCAAAGATGACAAGCTTCATCCGTTCGGGGACCTCGTTTCCATCAACGCGCCTCTCCCCACAGCCTTCCGCGCCTCACACTCCAGAATTGGAGATCGAACCAGAGAACAAAATCCCCTGTTCTCCCTAGAACCCTTGCCGGAATCCGAGTAGGCCAGCCGAGAGGAAACGCACGTGGAACACGCAAATCGCGAGGGGAAAGAAGCAGGAGGGAACTTGGAAGCCGTCCGTAACGCGCCCGACGAAGTCGAACCGCTATGTCAGCTCGCCGGAACCGGAGGCCGCTGCTTGTGCCAGTCTGTCCGGCTCTGAAACGCTCGTGCCGCCGCGATCACGGCCCCGTCGCCCAGCGCCCGCGCCATGAACTGAATTCCATAGGGCAGCTTATTTTTCGTGAATCCGCACGGCACGGTCAGTGCCGGCAACCCGCACAGGCTCGAGACGCCATCCGGTTGCGGTGTGCTGCGCCGCGCAGCGGGCGGCGTGGCCGGCCGCGCGGCCGGAGTCGCTGTGCGAGGAGCCGTCGGCGGAGTCGCTGGCCGAGCCCTGCGCTGCTGCTGATTTTCCCGCAGCGGCGATGCCGCACCTGACTCGCCCGCCGTCGCCACCACGTCCACCGTCCGCAGCACCTTGTCCACCTGTTCCTGCAGGAACGTCCGCACGCGCTGCACGCGCAGGTAGTCCGCCGCGGAAAATTCCAGGCTCGCGTAGCCGTTGATCTGCCCGAGCGGGTCTTCCAATTGCGCGCAGCGCCCCGACGAAATCAAATCCTCGTAGGCCGTCGTCGCTTCCATCAGGATCGTCAATTCCGCCGCTTCTTCGTACGGCCCGTCCGGTATCTTCACGTCCGTAATCTTCGCGCCCTGCTGCTCCAGAATTTTCAGCGCCGCTTCCACTGACGCTTCCTGCTCCGGCGAGATTCGCGTAAACGCGTTCGTCAGCCGCCCGATGCGCATCGGCCCGCCGGTTTGCTGCGCGCCGCCATAGCGAAACTCCGCCAGCCCCGCGGGAAGGGAATCGTAATCCGCCGGATCGTGTCCGGCCATCACGGAAAGCGCGAGCCCGCAATCGTCCGCCGTGCGCGCCATCGGTCCCAGCTTATCCATCGAATACGCGATCGCCATTGCCCCATGCCGGCTCACGCGCCCGAAGCTGGGCCGCATCCCCGAAATCCCGCACCATGCCGAGGGGCAGATGATCGAGCCGCGCGTGTCCGACCCAATCGCCCAGGGCGCCAGCGCCGCCGAAACCACCGCGCCCGGCCCGCTCGACGATCCGCAGGTCCAGTAATCCGTGTTCCACGGGTTTTTGCACGGCCCCGTAAGTGACGCATCGGGCCCCGAATATCCCAGCCCGCCGGCCAATTCGATCATCGCCGCCTTGCCGATCAGCACCGCCCCGGCTTGGTTCAGCCGCTCGATCACCGTCGCGTCATAATCGAAGCTCTGCTTCGCCAGCGGACGCGCCCCCCATGTCGTCGGGTATCCCTTCACGGCCACCAGATCCTTCACGGCATAGGGAATGCCATGCAGCGGCCCGCGATAGTGTCCCGCCGCGATCTCCTGCTCCGCCGCCTTCGCTTGCCTCAACGCCAGGTCGCGCGTGATCGTCACGTAGGCGTTGTATTTCGGGCCGAGCTTTTCGCTGCGTTCCAGGTAGCTTTCCGCCAGTTCCACCGGGGAAAGCTGCCGCGAGCGAATGCGCTCGCCCATCTCGCGAATGGGAAGATACAGAATATCGTCGCTCAGCATGGCTCAGCTCGCTCCGTTGCCGGGCGTCGTGCCGCCGCGCGGCTCGTATTCGTCATCCGTCAGCTTCAGAACTTGCGAAGGCGGATCGCCGTTCTCGAGTGGGAAGGCGCGCACCGCTGCCAGCATCCGCTCGTTTTCCCCCAGCACGCGCCGCAGCCGCTGTCTCTGCTGATCGTTCAGCCGGTCGCCCCATTTGCGCACGATATTCGCGAGCTTCGCGTCAATCTCCTCCTGCACGGGCGATTCGCTCGCCGCCGGATTCTGCGGCTTCGCCGCTGCCGCCGCCGTCTCCGCCGCCAGCAGACCCGAGGACGCCAGCGTCGCAACCGCCATCGCCGCCCCCCGCGCGAATTCCCGCCGCGATAATTCCCCGCCCGATTGCGAACCGTTTGGTTTCGACATGCGCGGTATCTTCATGGATTCAGCGCGCACCCGTCAAGCAACTTTCTCCGCCACGCCTTTCGCGCGCCACACCCACGGTTGCGCGCCCTCGGCCAGCCATCGTAGAATAAAAACGCTGTTCAGTTCGTCTTCCGCTGCAAAACGGGCCTGTAGCTCAGGTGGCTAGAGCGCACCCCTGATAAGGGTGAGGTCGGTAGTTCAAGTCTACCCAGGCCCACCATTCCCCTGTTTTCGCGCGTTCGAAGATTATGTCGAAGGGCTTTCTGTAGGTGGGATAAACACTTACCGCGTCCACCGCGCAGCTCGATAGCACC
>DATNDJ010000042.1:0-9018 GCA_035553255.1 Candidatus Acidiferrales bacterium
CTCTACCTCGGAAGCACCAAAAACCACGACCTCGCTTTATACGACTATCGCCCATAGCGTCGCCGGTTTCCCTCTGTTTCTCCGCACCGCCGGCCTCTGCCACACCAGTCACGAATCAATCTTTCCGGCATAATATACAACTGGCTAGCACGCTTGGTTAACCAAGTATATTATTGCCTTTGTTTCTCTTGAAATCGAGCCTCTCGAATACTAGAATTGTTGCCGTGAAACAACTGATAATGGACGTTGGAATGCACCTTGGCAAAGACACGGAATTCTATCTAAAAAAAGGCTTTAGGGTCGTAGCGGTAGAGGCGCGGCCAGACTTTGTCTCGCTTTGCTCAGACAAATTTTCGTCTTACATCGCCAGTGGCGACTTAAACATAGTCCCGATGGCAATCTCCGACAAGCCGGGAACCGTGTCTTTTACCACGTTTGACGGAAAAGACGACTGGGGAACGGCCAATCCATCGCATGTTGCGAGGAACGTTTCGCGCGGCTACAATGCAAATACTTTTGAAGTTCCGTCTACAACTCTGTCAGAAATAATCTCACGATGCGGCGTCCCTTACTATCTCAAGATAGACATCGAGGGATGCGATCTATTGTGCGTCGGGCAGTTATTCTCGCTTCCCGAGCGTCCACGATACATCTCGATAGAAGCTCCAGTAGAAGACATCTCCGAATGCAACGAGGCCATTGACTCGCTTGCCGAGCTAGGCTACCGGAAATTCAAAATCGTCAATCAGCAATTGCACTACAAACACCGCTGCCCGAATCCGCCCCGCGAAGGCGTCTACTTTGACCAAAGATTCGACACGTTCATGAGTGGCCCATTTGGCGAAGAGTCTCCAGGTGACTGGAAGAACGAAAAATATACGCGCAAAAGACTTCGCGGTTTATGCGTTGCGGAAAAGATACTCGGAAAAGAGGGCAAGCTACCTTTTCTGAGAAGTCACGTCAATAGTCTTAGAGCCGCCTTCGGTCTTGAACCGTACTCCTGGTACGATATCCACGCCGCTTTCTGATTTCGATTTGTTCGCAAACAGCCCTTTTATGGAAGGGGCTGTCGGCGCGGACGGCGCTGTACTGGAAAACCACAGCGCATTTGCAGCCGTAAATCCAGTTGCTGTGCCGCCCAAGGCATCGCCAAATGGTAGCACTCCGATTCCGCCCGGCGCAGGCTCCGACCCGTAACTGAAGGCCGCATTCGGCGCGGAACAGGTGACAACCCCGATGACGGCTCCCGGCCATCATACAAATTGTCCGAATCGCTCATGATGCCCCAATTGTTTTCGGGCCCGTCGGGTCCGTCTCCATCATGCAATGCCAGAGGAAGCGCCCTGCAAGCTGCTGAATGCCGGTAAAGCTGTGTGCGCCAGAACCAAGCGCTCTTTCCTCTTGACAAATGGTGACTTCTATGATAACCTGCGGCTGCATGTTTATCGCAACTCATCACCGGCCGAAGAAGCCAACCAACACCCCAGTTCCCATACCCGCGCCCCTCCCCGCCCAATTTCTAATCTACGGTACGGGGATTAGAAATCCCCGTAAACCACTGAAAACAAAGCCTCGGCGCCTTTCTAATATACGGTACGGCGCCTTCCCGGGAATTATGTTGCTGCCCCTCCCGCCACTCCCCGTCGGCAGAGTCCCCGCGCGCCTATGCTACTATCTTCGGCTTATGCAAACCGGAATCATCGGCCTGCCACAGGTGGGCAAGACCAGCCTTTTCCGCATCCTCACCCGCACCCGCATCGAAGCTTCCCGCGGCGCGCCCAACCAGGCCCATATCGGCATCGCCAAGGTGCCGGACGACCGCGTCGTGAAGCTTTCCGCTGTTTTTCAGCCCAAGAAGATCACCTACGCCACCATCGAATATGTGGATATCGGCGGCCTGCAGAAAGATCGCGAGAAGAATGCCGCCTCGCTCGTCCCGCTCCGCGAAGCGGATGCGCTCGCCCACGTCGTCCGCTTGTTCGAAAATCCCGCCGTCCCGCACGAGGGAGGTTCGCTCGACGCGATGCGCGATATTGACAGCATCGAAATCGAGCTGATGTTGAACGATCTCGAGCAAGTCTCGAAGCGCATGGAGCGCATCGAGAAAGACCTGAAGAAAAAGAAAGACTCGCTCCTCGAAACCGAGTTGCAGGTCGTCGCCCGCTGCAAGCAGGCGCTCGAATCCGAAAAGCCGCTGCGCGAAATCGAGTTCAAGCCCGGCGAGCGAAAGATGCTCACCGGTTTCAAGCTGCTCACGCAGAAGCCCATGCTTTACGTTCTCAATCTCGGCGACGAGGAAGCGCCCGAAATCGCCCGCGTGATCGAAAAGCACGGCCTGGAAAAGCTCGCTACCAAGCCGCAGACCGCCGTTGTTCCCTTTTGCGGAAAAATCGAAGCGGAACTCGCCGATTTGGGCGATGCTGAAGCCGCCGAAATGATGGGCGCATACGGTCTCTCGGAATCCGGACGCGACCGCCTGATCGCGGCCAGCTATCAGCTTCTCGGTCTAATTTCATTTCTTACCTGCGGCGAACCGGAATGCCGCGCATGGACCATCAAGCGCGGTATGACCGCGCCACAAGCAGCGGGCGCGATCCACAGCGATATCGAGCGCGGATTCATCAAGGCCGAAGTCGTCAACTGGCGCGATTTGCTCGCCGCCGGCGGTTTTCCCGCGGCCCGCGAACGCGCCCAGGTGCGCCTGGAAGGAAAGGAATACATCGTGCAAGATGGCGACGTAATCCTTTTCCGCCACAGCGGCTGAGCGCGCAATCTTTCATTTTCGAAAGGGGCAATTTTTCTCGGCGTGGTTCACGGCGACGCATCGCGAATGTTGCTGGCCCTGCTGCTCGGCCTCACGGCCGCGGCGGCGAACCTCGCCGGCGGCCTGCTCATCGCCCGCCGCCAGTGGTCCGGCCGCTACCTGAAATATTTTGTGGCGCTCGGGGCGGGATTCATGCTCGCCACCGCCCTCGCCGAAATGATTCCCGCGTCGGTGGACCTGCGCGCGGGCCGCACGAGCACCGTTTTCTGGATTGTCCTCGCCGGATATCTTCTGGTGCACTTTTTCGAGCATACGGTCGCGCCGCATTTTCATTTCGGCGAGGAAACTCACCACGAAGAATTTGCCGCCGCCCGCGCGGGCTATACGGCTCTCCTGGGGCTGGTGATTCACACGTTTTTTGATGGCGTCGCTATCGCTTCGGGCTTTCTGGTTTCCGGCTGGCTTGGCGGAGTGATTTTCATCGCCATCTTCCTCCACAAATTCCCGGAGGGTTTTACGGTCGCGTCGCTCATGCTGGCCAGCGGCCAGAGCCGCCGCGTCGCGTTCCTTTCCTCGGCGCTGCTCGGTGCCGCCACGCTGGCCGGTGTCGGATTGATGTTCGCCGTGCGCGGCGCTGTCGCGGAGGCGCTGCCGTTTTCCGCCGGCGTGACGCTCTACGTTGCCGCCTCGGATCTGATCCCCGAAGTTAATCGCGAGCCGGGCGCCGGCATGGCGCTGCTCGTCTTTATCGGCGTCGCAGCCGTCCTCGCCCTCACGCGCTCATTCCACGCTCTTTAGAAATGCGCGTAAGGCGCGCAATACCAGTGATATACAGAAGTTTCCGTTGAGTCCTTGGAAAGCGGTACCACTCACAACTTTATGACTTTTAACGTGTTAGATACACTGTGGAAGCTATGACCAGGTCGGACGTCCAATTGATGCTCGAGGTGAGGGCCGGGGACGACGCATCTTTCGAATTCCTTTTGCGGAAATACAGGGCGCCGCTGGTCAACTTCCTTTTCCGCATGGTCAGAGACACGGCGACCGCTGAAGATCTCGCTCAAGAGGTCTTCCTTCGCATTTATCGCGCCCGCAGGCAATATGCGCCCAGCGCGAAATTCACCACCTGGCTTTTTCGCATCGCGACAAACCTGGCCTTGAATTCGATCCGCGATAATCGCCATCGAAAAATGGAAGTGTCGCTCGATGCCCCGGCGAACGACGAAGACGCCGCGCCGCGCGAGTTGCCCGCGCGCGAGATGCGCATTGACGAGCGCCTGGTCGAGCAGGACCGAATGGAAACCATCCGCCGCGCCGTTGCGTCTTTACCGGAAAAGCAGCGCGCGGCCGTGCTGCTTCACAAATACGAGGAAATGGATTACGCCGAAATCGCCAAAATTCTGGATTGCTCGGAAAGCGCGTTGAAGTCACTTTTGTTCCGCGCCTACGAGACTCTGCGGGTGCAACTGGCGCCGCTGATCGCCCAGCCGGTGGCGCATCGCGCAGCGGAGGGAAGGCCGTCATGAAGTGCGAAGATGTATCGAAGGATCTGATTGCGTATCTCGACCGGCGGAGCAATTCCGCGGATCGAGTCGAAATCGAACACCACTTGCTCACCTGCGCCGGCTGCCGAGCGCGCGCCGCGGAATTTCGCGCGCTGTGGGGCATGCTGGACGCAATGCCCGCCGTCGAGCCGTCGCTTGGCTTTGATGCGCGCGTGCGGCAGCGCGTGGCCGCCGCAGGCGGGCGTGGATGGAGGGGCTGGGTTCTGCTGCAGCCGCGACTGGCATTTGCACTGGCCATTCTGCTGGGGGCGAGCGTCTGGATGGCCAAGCCGCCCTCGGCGCAGCCGGGCGACATGGCTTCTGGGGCGCGATCGTTTGAAGCGATTCGCGACCTGAACGTGCTGGAAAATTACGACGTGCTCACCAAATTCGACGCGCTTTCCGAGCTTGTCCCGGCCGGGTTGCCGCAGGCGAGTGCGCAGCCGGCGGACGATTCCGGGGGCTCGTAAATGACATTGCGCCGCATCGCGCTTGCGCTGACATTGGCTCTGATGGCGGGCCTTGCGGCGCAGCCTGCGCGGGCGCAGCGGCGCCGCGTTTCGCCTCCGCCCCCTCCGCCGCCGAAGATCGAAAGGGCGAGGCCCAACGCCACTCCAAAGGCAAATAAGGCGGCGGATCAGAATCCGAGGCCGAACCTGCGCGGAATGGAAGGCCTGCCGCCGAAGTGGATTGAGAAACTCCAGAATATGTCTCCCGAAGAGCAGCAGCGTTTTCTGCAAAATAATCGGCGGTTCCAGAAACTGCCGCCGCGGCGGCAGGCGCAAATTCTAAATAATCTCCAGAAGTGGAACCACAGGTCGCCCACCGAGCAGAACGCGCTGCGCGATCGCGCACGAATTCTGGAAAGAATGTCGCCGGCGCAGCGGCAGTATTTGCGCAACGTTCTGCTGCCCCAGTGGCAACAACTGACGGCGGAGCGGCGGCAGCTGATCAATGGCCGCCTGCACACGCTGCAGGGAATGAGCGCCTCGGATCGCGCCGACGCCTTGAAGGACCCGAAATTCATGCAAGGGCTTACGCCGGACGAGCAGTCCATATTGCGCGGCCTGGATTCGCTGCGCGATGCTCCGCAGACGCCGTAAATCCTATTCAAGGGAACTTACCTTTCGGATCGCCGCCGCGAGCGATTGTCGCTTGCGGAAAAAGTCGCTCCACGGATCTTTCCGCGCCGCGCGACGCACAAAATTTCCGATATTGAATTCGGCCGGATCGAGACCGGGCGTCAGCTCGGCCCATGCGAGCGGAGTGGAAACGGGGGCCTTTTCTCTTCTCCGGACGGAATACGGGGTGACCACGGTCTGCCCAAATCCGTTGCGAAACGGATCGAGATAGACGCGTCCGCGCCGCGCGGCGATCGAATGCTCGACGGTTAATTCCTTCGGGTGGGCAGCCGCCAGCCGCTTCACGAATTCCTGCGCGAATTTCAGCACGTCGCTTGCGTCTGGACTGCGGCGAATCGGGACGAAGATGTGCAATCCCCGGCTCCCCGAGGTTTTCGGGTACGAGGAAAGACCGAGAGAATCGAGCGCCTCGCCAACCATCCGGCCGGCGCGTGCCGCGTCCGCGAATTTGCCGGAATCCGGATCGAGATCGAAGCAGACCCAGTCCGGCTGGCGCGGGGAATCGGCGCGCCCGGCGGCGGCATGCACCGCAATGCAGCCAAGATTCACAAGCGCGATTTGCGTCTCGAGCGAGCCGCCGACCACATAGTTTGTCCAGGCGCGGCGGCCGCCGGAGTTGCGAATGCGTTTCGTTGGCGTCGAGGCGGGCATGCCCTTCGGCGATTCCTTTTGATAAAAGCACGCGCCGCGCATTCCGCCGGGGCAGCGTTCCATGGAAAGGATGCGGTCCGCGAGGTAGGGGCGCAGCTTGGGGAAGATAGACTGATAAAAGGCTGCAAGGTCGGCCTTGGTGTAACCCTCGGCGGGCCAAAAGATTTTGTCGGGATGCGAGATGGGCGCCGCTAATTTGCCAGCGGCGGCATGCGCCGGGGATTTCTTCATCGCGCGTGGCTTGGTCATTTTCTTGAGCGCCGGGCGCGGGGGCGCGGTTTGGATTTTGTTCGGTTGCTGCGCTTGGCTGTCGCTTTTGCCGGCAGGTCGGTGGCGGTGGGATCGCCGGTCGCGGCCTTTTCGACGTTGCCGCCGTTTTCTCGCGCGATATCGGCGAGCAGCCTGCCGCTGACGGCGGAAAATGGCTTGAGGGCGGCAATGTCGTCCGCGGATGCGTACTCGTCGCGATGCTTGATCAGCAGCCACGAGGGCTTGCCGCCGCCCCCGCTATAGCTGCCGTAGCCGCCATGGCCGCCATAGCCGTGGGTACGAACCAGCGCCCATGAGCCGGTCAACTTTTTACCGTGTAGCGTGAACTTCAGATCGCCCTTGGCCAGCGCCGCGTCGACGCTGGGCTGTTCGCACTCCCATGTGCCTTCGTCCCACACCATCACGGCGCCTCCGCCGTATTCGCCCTCCGGAATCACGCCCTCGAAGCTCGCATATTCGATCGGGTGATCCTCGACCTGCATGGCCAGGCGCTTTACGGCGGGATCGAGCGAGGGTCCCTTGGGCACGGCCCAGGAAAGCAGCACGCCTTTCCATTCGAGGCGAAAGTCGTAATGGAGGTGCGAGGCGCGGTGCTTTTGAATCACGAATTTCAATGCGGGCGCCTTCGGCTTGCCCGTCGCTGAAGCCTTGCCGGACGGCTCGGGTGTGACGCTGAATCGGCGCTTCTTGCGATATTCGTTCAGGGCCATCGCGTTCTGCCTTTCGCGGGCGCGGTCCGAAATTGGGCGGCCCGGTGCTGCTTCCAGACTGGCAGAAGGCGCGACCGTAAACAATCGGAGCAGGGGGAATTTTTGGGGGTAGGCGGGGCCGGGGCGGGGCGGCACATAATATCCCAGGGGGTGTTGTACCGTATATTAGAACGGAGCCGAGGCTTTGTTTTCAATGCCTTACGGCGATTTCTAATCCCCGTACCGTAGATTAGAAATGGGTGGCGGGGCGGGGTGGAGCGAGTGGGCGGGGCGGCTGCCGCCTTATTCTGCCGGGGATGAATTGTCATAAGCACGCAGCCGCAGGTTATCATAGAAGTTACCATTTGTCAAGAGGAAAGAGTGATTTGTGATTCGTGGCGGGGGCGACGGCGGCGACCGTGGGTGAGCGGAGCTTCGCACGCGCAGGGGAAAGGCGGCCGGGGCCGAATTGTGGCATCTCAGGGCAGTCGTCTCGGGCACGGCGCGGATTCGAGCATCGAGGGCCAGGGCGACGCGAGGCGTGGAGACGCGGCGGGTTGCCGGGCAATGGCGATCCGGCCGGATCGCCTCCGGCGCCGATGAGGCGGTACAGGGTTTTGGGGGCTGGGGTACACCTTCGTACCGATTGCTGGGCGCGGAACAGGGCTGCGACGCTGGGCGCAGGCGCGTGATGCGGGCTTGCATGCGCCGCGGGAGAATCTGATGGCAAGACGCGCGGTAGGGAAGGCGATTGCGGCAGGATTGGCCGGCGGGCTTGCCGGCGCCTGGACAATGACGAAATTCCAGCAGGCATATTCGAAGGCCGCCGAGGCGATGGGGAAGCACTCGCGAAATGGCGGCGGTGAGGACGCGACAATGAAAGCCGCCGGAAAAATCTCGCACGCGATTTTGCGGTGCGACCTGACGCGCGAACAGCGGCGGAAGGCGGGCCCGTTGGTGCACTATGCGTTTGGGACGGCGGTGGGCGGCCTTTATGGGGCGGCGGCGGAATTCGCGTCGCCGGTGAAATCGCTTTCGGGCGTGCCGTTTGGCGCGGTGTTGTTCGCCGGGGCCGATGAGCTTGCGGTTCCCGCGTTTAAGCTTTCGGGGCCTGCGAAGCGCTATCCCGCCTCGGCGCATATTTACGGGCTCGCGTCGCATGTCGTCTATGGACTGACGACGGAGTTGGTGCGGCGGCTGGTGCGCCGGACGATCTGAGGCGCCGATCCGTGCCTAGGTACCCGAAGAGCTATCGCCCCGGCTCCTGGTTTTTTTTCGATAGACCCGCTTTGGCGTCCCCTCCGGTTTTTGGCGCGAACGCGGAGATGCCTCGCCCCGCGCTTTTGCCTGCCGATAAATGGCGGCGGTCATCGCTCCCGCTCTGTTATAGCAATCGCGGCAGAGCAAGGCATGGGCGGACATCTCTTTGCCGCACTCGGGACAAACGACGTACAGCCGGCCGCGCGGACCTTGTTCTCGCGTTATTCCACCGCGGATTTTCATTGATGTGGTGATTGTACGCACCGGAATTCCGTTCGCAACCGGGCGCGGCCGCTACATGGTAAAATACAGGCACCAACGGGGGCGACACGGTTTCGACGGAAGCTGTCGCGACTCGAAGGCATGCCGGGCGCCACCTGCCCGCAATCGGGTGGAACAGTATAACTGCCAACCAACCATTGGCTCTCGCTGCCTAATTTAAGTTAGTCAGCGCGTCTCGCCGAGCGTCGCCTGTGCGCTTGGGCCGAGGCGTCATTTAGCAGGCTGGCCGGGGCGTTTCGGTCCGTAACGCAACGGCGAGATCATCGGACTAGCCAATGGCGCGTCTTGCCCGCTCTGAGCGCCAGCGGCGAAAGGGCGGTGAGTCCTTCGGGGCGCGCCGCAACCGGAACGGGCTAAGCATGTAGGCTTCGGGTAGCAAGGCTTCTCGGACGGGGGTTCGACTCCCCCCGCCTCCA
>DATNDJ010000043.1:0-4831 GCA_035553255.1 Candidatus Acidiferrales bacterium
CGCTGCTGTTGCCGCCGCATTTTACTATTTCTGGTTCGTATGGCGTTCGAACATGCAATTTCGAAAGAAATTTTCCCACGAATCCGATGCGACTGCTGTGATTGATGACCGAGGAATAACTTTAACCGCTGGGGTGGGCCAGAAGACCCACCTCTGGGTCGGTTTTACGAGAATTTATGAATCCAAACGAGTTGTAGTTATGGAGAAAGGGGGTGAAGACTTCATTTACTTGCCGCGAAGCGCGATGAGCACAGCGCAGCTGGTTGAGCTAAAGAGACTCGCGGCTAACACCATTGATTGCAGAGTTGCGATAACCTCTCCCCTCGCCTAGCGTCGCCCTGCCAATACCGTCCCCGAGTCTATCGCTGAGTGATTGCCGACTTTAGGTTCTGTGCGCTCGTTAGGAGGGATTTAAGGGCCGCGCGATTCGTGGGTCGAACACTGGAAGAGTTCTAAAATCGTCAACTAAGGCCCACCAGCCTTCGCCAAGCCGCGAAGGCTTCCGCTCAGCAGGCCAACTGTGATCTGGACGATGAAGGGGGCAACGCTAGAAAGGGCGAAGGCTGTCGCGCCGTAGCTTTAGCGAAGGCGGACCCCCAACGGCGGCCTTAACATGTGCCGCACATGAAGTTCTGCTTGAAGCATGTCGAGAATGATCCAGATTCGTAATGTTCCCGATGAGATACATCGCACCCTGAAAGCCCAGGCAGCCCTGGCTGGGATGTCCCTTTCGGACTTTCTGCTGTCAGAGATTCGCCACCCCGCCGAGCGACCTGCCATCCGAGAACTGCGGGAGCGCGTGCGCCGCCGCTCTCGAATCGAGGGTCCGGTATTCGCGCCGGAAGCTGTCCGGCGTAAGTGTGCTGCAAGGTGATTGTTCTGGATGCCTCGAGTGGCTTTTCCAATCTCCCGCCGGAGTCAAGGTTGACCAGCGTATGTTCTCTCCTTCGGAGTCGCTTCATGCACCTCATCTCCTCGACCTCGAGGTGGCTCAGGTGTTGCGGCGCTACGTTCGAGACCAGAGGATTACAGCGCGTCGAGCGCAGGAAGCTCTTGAGGATCTCGCAGACTTGCCGCTCAGCCGCTATCCGCACGATTTCCTGATTCCGCGCATTTGGGAACTCCGTGCGACATTGACGGCTTATGATGCGGCATACGTGGCGCTCGCGGAGCTAATCGGCGCCTCCCTCATCACATGTGATGGCAAGATCGCTTCCGCTCCGGGTCATCACGCAAATGTGGAGGTTGTATAAGGGGCGAGCCTAAGCGTACACGGCTACGCCTGCGGCACCACATAGTAGGGCTGCTGCGTCAAATCGCCACCAAGCGCCGGATAGAGCCAAGCCTCGTTCGCGCCTCGTCGCAGCGCGAAATAATATTGCAGCGCGAAGGGCGACTCTGTATATGCGGCCGCGATAGTCGCGTCGTAAGTTTCTCCTTGGCGTTCGGTCGCAAGCGTCTGCCAATCCTCGGCCTGATTCACGTGCCGATAGTGCAGCGTCACCGCGATGGATGTCCCGGCGGCCGCACCGCGAATGCCGAGGCTGATTGGGAGCGGCTCGCCGGCACGAAATGATTTTGCGGGCGTATGGCTGCACGCCATAACAGGCCGTTCGGGCCGGCCCAGCCATGCGCGAATGGCGCTCTTGGAGCGACGTGCGTCTGCTTCAGCTGTGGCTGCCGCGGGCGACTGCTGGTTGAGCAGCGCCTCCATGGCGGCGAGGTCCTTGTCTATCGCAGGCAGGCGATCTTCCCAATGCCCGCGCTGATTCGGATCGGGGCCGTAGGTGACGTCCGCGCGATAGATGGGCCGCGCCTGCGAGGCAAACGCCGACCAAGCATCGCGAGACTTGCGATACGAGGCAATCGCCCGTTCGAGCGCTTCGCGTTCAGCGGTCTTCTGCCAAATGGCGAAGAGTCCGGCGGCGCGAAATTTGGCCGCAAAAAAGCGCCCTATGCCGGCCTGAATCATCGCATCCGCCGTAAATCGCCGGAACTCGGGATCGCTGTGCCGTGCCACCGCCGCGCGGCTCGCTTTCAATCCCGCCTCCGCGCGGGCCGCGAGATCTTCCAGCCATTGCGCCACCTCAACCGGCGAATATTTTCCGCTTGGTGTGCCTTCCAGTAATTCCGAGACGCACTCCTCCACCGTCGAAAAAATCCCGGGATCAATCGGGCTCACGGTGCCGAAGCGCTTCGGCCGCGGCGTATCGCCATAGATTTGCGGCGAACTGCCCTCCACGACCGGCATATTCGTGTACATCTCGGGCCAATACGTGTTGTTCGCGGCGGAAGGCAGATGCGCCGTCGTAATCAATGGCAGGATGCGGCTTGCGTGCGCGAGCGTTTCTTCCACCGGACGCGCGCCCGAGCCAAAGCCCGCTCGCAGGTAGCGAGCCGAATCCTCGGGCGCAGCGTGCGGATCGTAGAGCATTCGCCCCCACACGCGATAGCTGTAAAGATACTTCCGAAAATCCCCGTGCGGCTCAAGCGAGGCGTCCTGATAAGCGCAGCGCCCGCCCGGCAAACCAGAGCCTTTGCGTCCCTTGAAAAAAAGCGGTTCGCAGATCTCCATGCCCGAAGCCCCGCAGAATCCCGCGCTGCGGCCGTATGCCGCCGCCATCGCCGGATCGCCCCACAGCAAATGGCGCTGCGTGCCCGGCCACAGGCGGAAAATCACCTGGTATTTGCGGCCGCGGCGAAAAAGATCGCCATAGCCGTAGCGCATGAATTTGCGCGAGCCCTCGCTGAGCGAGAAAAGGCCGCGCGTCGGACTGGTGCGCGGCGGCATTTCAAGTCCGCGGATCGCGGTCTGGTGATATCCCAGGCCCATATGCTCGGCCCAAAACTTCGGCGAGACGGAAACGGGCATGCCCGTTGCGAGCGCCACTTCAATCATGCGTTCGTCCAGGCCCTTGGCGTGGAGATCAATCGAGACTACGCGCCCGCTCGCGGGAATCGCGCTGAAAAGCGTGCGCCAAAAATCGTAGCTCCCTTCGGCGACGCCGCTTTCGCCGTGAACGCGGAAGGTGAGCCCTCGAATCGCGGGGCAGTGCTTGAGCAGCAGGGCGAGCGCGTCGCGGCAGTACGGCGCTTGCGTTTGCGCCGTGAGCCCCTCGACGCGATGCGCCGCACGCGGGCTATCGTGCCACTCGTACGCATGCGTCCAAAGCCCCAGATGAAACTCGATCCCGCGCGCCTCCGTTTCCTCGCTGACGAATTGCAGCATCGCAAGGTTGCGATCCCGCTCCTGCGCCGAAAGCGGCGTAACCCGAACGTTGTAGCCGGGCACATCCACAAGGAATGGATATGCGAAATGGAAATAGTCGTCCGTGATCTCCCGCGCGAAATCCCAGCCGATTCCGAAGGCCAGATTGAAGCGATTGAAGCGCTGCGCCGCGAGCACCGAAAGATAGTCGCGCCAGAAGGTTTTGTCGTAGTACCACGGCTTATCTTCCACTTCGCTCACGAACGCGCGCGTGATGCTGCGCACCGCGTTGGCCGGGCGCCCTTGCAGCGGAGCCGCCGAGGCCATCGCGGAAATGGGTTCGTCCCCATACCGCGCGCGGTCGGCAAGCTCCGATAATCCGTAAACGAATCCGGCGGAATCCGAAGCGCGCACCAGCAGGTCAGCCGCGGTGTTATTCGCTTCTATATGAAAGGATTCGCGCTGGCCGGTCGCGAACGCGCCAGCGCCGCTGAAGTGCCCAAAAAATCCGGAAGGATTGCTCGCGGCAACGATGCGCAGCCGCGCGTCGCGGCATTCATCGAGCGATTTCGCCATGCGCGCGGCGATATTCCTGGATTGGAGCGCCTCGCGCAATTCCGACGCGGCCCACAAGGCTGGCGCGCTTGCGGCTTTCGAGTCCGCCGGATCGGCCAGAATGGCCACATGCCCTGCTCGGTTCGAAAGCAGATGCCCCGTGCGGGAGAGAATGCCCAGCCCACCCGCGGCTTTCAGAAAATCGCGTCGCGCGAGCGTCATTTGCACGCACCTTGTCCAAAGCGCATCGAAGTGTCCCGCACAGCTAGCGCGCTCCGGCGGAGGGTTGCTTTTCCCAGAAGCGAGCCACGGCCGCGAAATCCGGATCGTCTGGCGACGCATCCTTCACGGCCGTATAGGTCTGGTAAGCCGCGGCGGCCGCGGGCAGCGTGAGGTTGCGCTCCGCCGCCAGTTCCAGCGCGAGCCGCAGGTCCTTGTGCATCAGCCGCAGCGGAAAGCTGGCCGGGAATTCGCGCTTCAGCAGTTGCGGCATCTTCACGTCGAACACAGGCGCGCGCGCCATGCTCGATTGCAGCACCTCCGCCACGCGCTCGCCGGAGACGCCGGCGGCCGTCGAAAGCGCCACCGCCTCGGCCAGCGCGTCCACCTCAAGCGCGAGCAGCAGATTCATCGCGAGCTTCACGGTCTGCCCGGCGCCATTCGGCCCCAGCAGGATGAACCGCTTGCCCACTGCCTCAAGCACCGGTCGCGCGCGATCCAGCACCTCTTGCTTGCCGCCGATCATGAAAACCAGTTCGCCCTTTTCGGCGCCCCATGTGCCGCCCGTCACTGGCGCATCCAAAAAATCCACGCCGCGTTCAGCGCACGCCGCCGCTTCACGTCGCGCCAGAGCCGGAGACACCGTGCTCGAATCCACCAGAATGCTGCCGCGCCTCAGCGCCGCAACCGCCCCATCCTTCCCCCACAGCACTTCTTCCACCGCCGGCGGGTCGCTGACGATCGTGACCAGCACGTCCGCTTGCCGCGCCACGTCCGCGGGATTTTCCGCCCAGCGCGCGCCCTCGCTGACCAAGTCGCCGGCCTTCGCGCGCGTGCGGTTCCACACGA
>DATNDJ010000044.1:0-62229 GCA_035553255.1 Candidatus Acidiferrales bacterium
GTGCAATGGGATGGTCAGCGGTTGCAAATCCATCCTCAACCTCGCCGCTTCAGTTTCGCCGGAGCCAAAGTGCAGATCTATCGCGCTCTCAACGGCCAAGTCTCGCTCTACTATCGCGATACCCGGCTCCAACATTCAAACATTGCGGGAGGTGACAGTTTCACTTTGCCATTAGGGTGACATTTTTACGTTGCCATAACAGGCAGCCGGTCGGGGGGCTGAGGGACCGCGCCGTATTTTCAATGGGTTAGCGGGAGCGGGTCGAGGCGCGGCGGCGCAGGCGAGGGGAGGTATATAGGGGGTAAACTTTGGGTGGCGGAGGGTGGCTGGTCTGACTGAAGGCTTTGGGGAGGGGAGCGATGGGCTGAAGGGTGGTTTACCGTATATTAGAACGCATTGTGCGTTGCAGGGAAAGGGGTTAAGGTGATTTCTAATCCCCGTACCGTATATTAGAAAGGGCTGGGCGGGGGCTGGTTTGGCTTGGTCCCGCAACGGCTCTCCTCCTCTCTGGCGGGAAAGCTCGCCATCGTAATTCATAGCATAGGTTTATATGAAAGTCAACAGATTCCGAGGGGTTTCCGAGGGCGATTCAGCCCCGCTGCGGATTGCGCGGGGGCCTTATTCGCAACGGATGGCGGTGGCGGGGTCTACCTTCATGGCGCGGCGAGCGGGGATGTAGCAGGCGGCAAGCGCGACGAGGAGGAACAGCGCGGAGACGGCGGCGAAGGTGGAAGGGTCGGTCGGCTTGACGCCATAGAGGTGATGCGCGAAAAGGCGAGTAACGCCGGCCGAGGCGGCGATGCCGAGCGCGACACCGGCGGCTGCGAGGAGCATGCCGCGCCCAGCGACGAGACGCAGGAGATTGCCGCGGCTCGCGCCGAGGGCGACGCGGATGCCGATCTCGCGCGTGCGGCGCGAGACTTCATAGGCGAGCAGGCCGTAGAGGCCGATGGAAGCGAGCAGTAAAGCGAGCGAACCGAAGAGCGAATACAGGCCCGCGAGAAGCCGCGGGAGATAGAGATTCCGGTCTACTTGATCGGTTAGGGTGGTAATGCCGGAGGGGAGCAGATCGCTATCCGCACGGGCCACCATTTCTCGAACGAGAGGAATCAGGGCTTTCGGATTTTTCGCAGCGCGGATTTCAAACGTCCCGGCAACGTCGTCAGTCATGGGAAGGTAGAGAGTGGGCTGGGCGCGGTCCTTATCATTGAGAAAGTGATAAGAGAAATTCGCGGCGACGCCGATAATCTGCCCCTGTGGGACGCTTAATTCGCGGCCAATCGGGTTGTCCTTGCCAAATGCCTTTCGGGCGAAGGCTTCATTCACGATGATCGGCGTGGAGGAGGCGCCGGGCAGAAAATCCGAAGGCGCAAACGTGCGGCCGCGGACGAGCGGAATTCGCAGCGTCTCGAAGAAACGCGGCCCGACCTGCATGCGTTCCACGAGGATCGTGCTGGATGCGGGCCTGCCCGCCACATTCACCGGCCCCGCCGATACGCCCTGGTTCATGGGCGGGCCTTGGGAGTAGGTGACGGAGTCAATGCCTGGCAATAGGGCGAATTGCCGTTGCAAGGCTTGATCCAGATCGGTCTTCTGGACGCCAGTCAGGTTTGCCAGCGTGGCATCGAGGCCGAAGATCAGGAGATTCTTCATATCGAGACCTGGATTCACTGATTCCGCGCGAACAAGCGTGCGGACCAGCATCCCGGCGGCGGCGAGGACGACAATGGAAAGAGCGACCTGCGCGACGACGAGGAGATTGCCGAGATCGAACCAACGCGCGCCGCGGATTGACTCGGGGACCGTGGTTGCGTTTTCCTTGAGCGCGGGCGTGAGGTCCACGCGCGTGCCGCTAAACGCCGGCATGAGGCCGGCGAGCATCGCGGAGAGCGCGGAAACGCCGATTGCGAAGAGAAGGATTCGAGAGTCGGGGTGCACATTGATCTGTAGAAGCGTTTTCGTGTTGACCGAGAAGAAAGAGACGACGAAGCTCGCCGCCCAATACGCAAGGAGAATCCCGAGTACGCCACCCACCGCGGCGAGCAAGAGACTCTCCGTGAAAAGCTGCCGGATCAAGCGCCAGCGACCGGCGCCCAGCGCCAAGCGAACCGCCAATTCCTTCCGCCGAGTGCTGGAGCGAGCGAGTGTAAGGCTCGCGATATTTGCACAAGCGATGAGAAGAACGATCCCGACCACTGTCATCAGGGTCGATAGGGACGAGGAATAGGCGCGCAGAGAGGGAACGCCTTGCGGCGCGCTTGCCAGCACGAGATGCGGATCGGCATTGGGCTTAAAAATTGCATCCGGCCCGGTGGTGACGTCGCGAACGTACAGGGGGTCAATGAGCGCCTGCGCCTGGGCGATCGTGAGGCCGGGCTTCACGCGACCGGCAATCCAGAGCCAGCTGTACGCAGGGTCTGTGAGGCCAAATTCATCGGGGTTAAGGACCGGCCCGAAGGCGAAAGGCGCCCAAAAATCCGCGGGACCCGAAGCGTCGAAACCAAAAAAGCCGCGAACGGCGATGCCCGCGACGGTGAATGGGTGACGGTTGAGGTAGATGGTCTGCCCAACCACGGCCGGATCCCCCGCGAACTCGCGCTGCCAATATCCGTAGGAAAGCTCGATGGCAGGCGGCGCCGAAAGTGAATCGTCGGTTGGGCCGAGCAGGCGTCCGTATGCCGCGCGCACAGACATGGCGGGAAAGAAATCTCCCGAAACAAGAACGCCTCGCGCCTGACTGACGTGTCCATGAAAACTCACGTAGCCGCCGGTGTTCATGAACGTGAACACGGCGGAAAACCCCGTCTGCTGCTGCTGCGAGTGAAGCTGCCGGAACAGCGGGTAGGAAAACGAACACGAGAGCGGCGTCTTCGGCCCGGAAGGACAGTCGCCATACGTGACATATCCAGCCACCCGGGTCTGCCGTCCACTGGAGCGTGAGGTGAAGATCACGAGTTGCCGCGGATTGGGGACGGGGAGGGTGCGGAACATGATGGCGTCGAGGAGGCTGAAGATGGCGGTGTTGGCGCCGATGCCCAGGGCCAGGGTGAGGATGGCGACGGCGGTGAAGCCGGGGGATTTGCGGAGGATGCGGAGGGCGAAGCGGACGTCTTGGAGCAGGGTTTCGAGGAGGCGGAGTGCGCGGAGATCGTGGTGCGATTCGCGGAGTTGCGGGTCGGAGCCGAGGCGGAGGCGGGCGGCGCGCGCGGCTTCCGCGGGCGACATGCCGCGGCGGATATTTTCGTCGGTGAGCATGGCGAGATGGGAGGCAAGTTCCTGGTGGAATTCGTCGTCGTCGCGGCGGCGGGAGAAGAGGGCCGCGATGCGGGAGCCTAGGATTCGCAGGCGAGTGAGCATGCGGCATCCTCCTGGGCAACGCACCCGCGAGATTCTGGCGGTTGCGAAGCCAATCGAAAGACGAAGAGAGATTCTTCGCTGCGCCTGCCACGGCAGGCAGGCTCAGAATGACGATGAGGGGTCCGGAGAGGTGGAAATGGAGTCATTTTTATCTGCTGCCCTTCCCCGCGAGGGCGAGGATGCGGCCGACGACGCTCGAGATGCGGCGCCAATCGTCTGCTTCGGCGGCGAGCTGCTTCCGGCCGCGTCGCGTGATCGAGTAGAACTTTGCCTTGCGATTATTTTCGGAGGCGCCCCAGGCGGCGGAAATCCATCCGCGCTGCTGCAAGCGGACCAGCGACGCGTAAATAGTTCCCTGATTGATTCGCAGAAGCTCTTCGCTGACCTGTTCGATGCGGCGGGCAATGCCGTAGCCGTGGAGCGTACCCATGGCGGCGAGCGTCTGCAGGACCATGAGGTCGAGCGTGCCTTGGAGGATCTCGGACTTGTCGTTGCGGGCGGGCGAGCGCGGGGATTCGGGAGTCATGGTTCGGCGGCTCTCCTGTGGCCTACGCACAGGAGGATACGCCTGATCTGTGGGATGTCAAGAGGGGGCAGAGGCCGTGACTGGCGATTCGCGACGCGTGGCTCGCTACGCGAAACCGGCTGTGCAATGCGCGGGGTGGCAACCCGCGCCGCGTGCTGGCAGATTATTTTCGAGCGGCGGCCCTCTACGGTTGGGGCGGGGGTTGCTGTTTTTTGGCCAGGTCGGTGCGCGAGGGGTCGGCGGTGATGGTACTGCCGGAATCGTAGCGGGTGAGGAAAGGCATGAATGGCGTGACCTCGAAGGGCATTTTCTCGCGCGCGGAAAGCAGGGGAACGGCCTTGGCCTTGAGCAGGGCGACGTGGTCGTTCCAGGGGTCCATCTTGATGCGGGCGCCGATGGGAAGGGCGGCGATCTGATCCAGCTTATCGGGCTGTAGCGGCGGCGCGAGGGCGATCAACTGGTTGGCGAGATTCACGCCATTGCCGAGGCGCGGATTGATCATGGCCTTCAGCGAATCGGATTCGGAGGCGAGCTGCTTCAAGAAAAGGCCAGCGTTGCCGAGCTTGGCTTTGTACGGCGAATTTTTCAGGATATCGAGGGCTTTTTTATTGGCGAGCTCGAGCTGCGCCGGATTATCGCGGAAGGAAAAGCGCGACAGGACCTCGATGGCGGAGACGTTGGTCGTATCATTGAAGCCGTACTGATCGGTGGAGGGATTGGTGACGATGATGTCCGCGAGTTCCTGGGCGAGCATGGTGGCGATGCTGGCTTCGTCGGGGAGCACGTCGAGCAAGCCGCGGCTGAGGACGATGGTGTGGCCGATGGCGAAGGATTCGAGCGTGCCGGTGAGCAGAATGCGGCAGTGGACCTCCGGCTCGATATCGAGATTGTTGGTGACCTCGAGATTGTTGACGACGGTTTCGAGAAGCTTATCCACTTCGCCCGGGGGCGCGAGAAGGCCGGTGCGTTCGAGGCGGTCGAGCACGTTGACCTCGGCTTCGTGCTGCCAGGCGCGTTCGGCTTCGATGGGGGAGCGATCGGTCTGCTGCGCGGCGGCCTGGTCCTGCACGGATGGGGACTCGATGGTCAGCTGGCTGAACTCCTGTTCATGGCCGGCGTTTTTCAGGTCGTATCCCCACAGGCGGGTCTGGGCCTTGAAGCGAGTGCCGCCGCCGAGGAGATTGTGCGTGTCGGCATTCTCGCTAAAGATGAAGGCCGGTAGCCAGAGGCCGGGCTGCACGTTGGTGCGCCAGCTATCGAAATGAAGCTTGTAGCCATTGACGCCGGAGACGGGCGAATAATCGCCATTAAAGCGCACGATTGTGAAATTCTGGTCCTCGGCCCAGATGCGACCGCGGAAGCGGCCACGGCCGGAATGCGGAAGCGGCGTGACGTCGAAGACGAGGCAGCGCACATTGCCTAGAAATTCGCGGCGGACGTATTCGAACTGATAGTGCTGGCGGTCGAATCCGCTGTTGTCCACGTAAACCATCTGGAGGAAGCCTTCGGGATTGTAGCCGGAGGTGAAATAGCCGCTGAGATGGGAGAGCGGGTTCAGGTCGCTGAGGGCGTCGTGCTTGGAGGCGAGCATGGAATCGTCCCAAACGCCCTTGCCGAGATTGGCCTGGCCGAGGAAATAGTGGTCGCGCGCGGGGACGGAGCCGAGCGCCTTATCGGGCTTCATTTCCTGAACGTAGGTTTCGACGACGGGATTATAGCGGCGAATGATGGCCACTTCGTCGTGTTCGCGGGCGATGATGCGATTCACCGCGTCGTTGACGGTGGTAACGGGCGTGGACGGAGAGTCCGCGCGAGCCTGCGGCTGATCGGATGCCTGCCGCGATTGTGCCGCGGAAACCCCTAGAGCGCCCCCAAGAAACACCAGCACACACAGAGTCTGCAACGCGCGCATTTTGCCCAACCCCCTCAGTACGCCAGAGCAAACTGAATGCGAACAACAGCGGGGAAATCCACGGGCTGGCCGTCCTGCTCGGCCGGGCGGAAGCGAATCTCCCGCGCGGCGGTCTCGGCAGCGTCATCCAGACCGTACCCCAAGCCCCGCACAACCTTCTGTACGATCACGCGGCCGGAAGCCGAAAAAACGACTTGCAAGAGCACGTCGCCTTCGATCTTTTTGGCGCGTGCAGTGGCAGTGTACGCCGGCTTCGGAATGAACGAAACCTGGACTTCGCGTGTGTTGATTGCAGCAGCGGTGCGCTCCATTTTCGGGCGGGCGACGGCGTGTTCGTCGGCGAAAACGCCCTGCCGGACAGTGCCATGATTGCCGGAGCCCGAACCGCTGGCGATGCCGTTGCCGAAGCCCACGGTGGCGACGACGCCCTTGGCGCCGCCTTTGCCATTGCCCTTGCCGGGGCCGGAGGGCAGGTCGAAGCTGCCAACCTGCTCGATATTCGGATTCATGTCTGTGCGATTGTTCCGCGGCGCGCCGTCGGGATCGCCAAAGCCGCCCGTCTGAACGGGCGCGCGCGGCTTCTTCAGCTCAGGCAGGGCCGCACTGGCCAAGACGGCCTTCGGCAGCTCGACTGCTTCTTGAGGAAGCTGCTTTTTCGGGACGATGGCCGCCGGATGAGCGATCGGGGTGGTGATTACCGGCGTATAGATTTTCGGTTTGGGCGCCTCGACAACCTCTGGTTCGGGCTTTGGCGCGGCGCGCTTGATCACGGCCTTGCGGATCGGTAGCGGCTTCCAGGGTTCGACGGGCGGCATAGTCAGCGCCGTGACCCAATAGCGCGGGACGGCTTCGAACCTGTGCGGCAAGAAGAGAGGAATCATGATCAACGCTGCAAGAATGACGCATTGCAGGCAGAAACTTATGCCGAACCTGCTCCACCGGCGGCCGCCCTGTGGCAGAAGGGCGTCGCCGAATACGGCCCGATTTGGGAACACGACCCTATTGGGGATTGTCGCCATCAATTTCACCCATGCATTTCAGACCGGATGCTACCCCTCCCAAAAGGTAAAGAGAGGGTGCCAAGACGGGAATACGGCGTTGACAGTATTTTAGTACTAGACCAGACCGTTGAAGCGAATAGGACCCAAGTACTATAGATTCCCCGGGGTGCTGAAAAAGCAATGAGCCCGGGCGTGTGGATGAACCCGAAGCGCGCGGATTTGTCGTGCCGCCGGAGGGGGAAAGTGGATGGGGCTGCCGGCGGCGAAGGACGGCGGCCCATTTTGTGCGTTGTGAACTGCACGTGAAGAGGCATGGCCCTTGCGAGCCATGCCCCTTGTTCGTGGCCAACTATGGTTGCGGATTAATTCAGTCCGGTTCAATGGTGATGTATAGCGACGCTCCCGGCTGATTGCTATTTGGCGTTGGCTGATAGACAAGCAGCAGGGCGGGCTGATCGCCGAGGGACGAGGCAAGCCGCCTGTAGTCCTGCATGTTGGTCACCGGCTTGCGATTGATTTCCTCAATCACCATTCCGCGCCTGAGGCCTGCCTGAGCCGCAGGGCTCGACTGATCCACACCCGAAATGATCACGCCGCGGACGCTGCTCGGCAGGTTCATCTGTTGCGTGATATCGGGCGTGAGGCTCTGCACCTGAATGCCCTGGAGCGCCTTGCCGACGTTCTGGCCCTGAGAATTGCCGCCGTTTTCCGAGGGGTTGTTCTCGGTGACTTCCGGAGCCTCTCCAAGGATAAGGGTGACTTGCTGGGACTTGCCATCGCGCCAGATCTCGAGGTTTGCCTTCGTGCCCGGAGGCATCTGCGAGGTGAGGGCGCGGAGCTGATCGGCGCTGGTGATGGCTGTTCCGTTGATGGAGAGGATGATGTCGCCTTGCTTCAGGCCTGCCTTCGCGCCCGGGGTGCCGGGATCAACTTCGCTGATGATTGCGCCCTTGGGCTCGCTGAGGCCGAATTGCTTGGCGGTCGTCTCGTCTACGTCGTTGGGCAGGACGCCGATAAACCCGCGTACGACCTTGCCATGGGCTTCGATCTGCTCCATCACGTGACGCGCCATATTCATGGGGATGGCGAAGCCAATGCCTTCGTTGCCGCGGCTGCCTCCGCCGGTGGCGATGGCGGTGTTAATGCCGACGAGATCGCCGTGGAGATTGACCATGGCGCCGCCGGAATTACCTGGATTGATTGCGGCGTCCGTCTGAATGAAATCCTCGAAGCGCTCGATGCCCAGGCCATTGCGTCCCGTGGCGCTGACGATGCCCATAGTGGCCGTGCCCTGAAGACCGAAGGGCTCGCCGATGGCGAGAATCACGTCGCCCACTTGAAGCTTCGAAGAGTCGCCAAGGGCTACCGTGGGGAGCCCCGTCGCCGGAATCTTCAGTACGGCGATATCCGTGTTCTTATCGGCGCCGACGAGCTTCGCGGTGAACTTGCGCTTGTCGCTGAGCTGGACCTTGATGTCGGACGCGCCGTCGATGACGTGGTCGTTGGTCAGAATCGTGCCATCGGAGGTGACGATCACACCGGAGCCGAGGCTTTCTTCCCGTTCCGGCTGGGCCTGCATCTGCCCTGGCCCGCCGAAAAACTGCTGGAAGAAGGGATCGTTAAACATCGGGTTCATCGGCATCGAGTTCCGCGGCTTCACTACCTTCGAGGAAGTGATGTTCACGACCGCGGGAAGCACGGGCTTCAGAATTGAAGCGAAGCCATTCTGCAAGGTTCCCAGCGACACCGGCGAAGCATCCCGCGCAATCGCGACGGGAAATTTCGATGCGCCCAGCACCTTGCCGCCCGACCAATTTTTCAAACCGATGGCGAGCACGCCCCCGGCGATCAGCGCGGCCACGATCACCGCAGCTCCTACCCAGCGCCGCACATGCACGACGTTACTGCTATTCATGGCTGTCCTCTCCTTTACCGTTTACCGATCCGGAGGCAACGGGGCGCTCCGGCGTGTCGTTCTATTTATGGCTACTTAGACGCTTTTCCGGGCAATCCGTATCTCCGGGAAATTAATTGGATGGGGCGGCTTGCGCGGCTTTGCCGGCCCGCTGCACCAGTTCGTTCTGCATATCTCCGAAAGAAGCCGTTTGCTTTACGGCGTTCAATTTTTCCGGCAAGTACTGCGTTTCGCGTTCGGCGCCCACGATTCGCTGGTACGAAGGCGGGTGCGTGCGCAACCAACTCAAGCCGGGGCCGTACCCAGCTTGAGCCATTTTATCGAAAAAGCGAAGGAATCCGCTGGGATCGTATCCCGCGCTCCAGGCGTATTGAATACCCAGGCGATCAGCGCGCAATTCATTTTCAGGGGACACGCCGAGCAGCTTCAAATCCATCACCGCGCCGAGGCCGAAGGGCCCGTGCTGGAAGGCGGCGCTCGTCTGAGGGCCGGGCCGGTCGGCGAAGCTTGTGGCGGCCCGCCGGGATATTTCTTCGGCGATAGCTTCGGCGGATTGGCCGCCGAGCAACTCTTCGGCCTGGCGAGCGGCCGAATGAGCGATCTCGTGGCCGATCACGCCGGCAAGCTCGGCTTCATCGTCGGCGGCTTGCAGCAGCCCGCGTTCGATGAATAGGTAGCCGCCCGGAAAGGAGAATGCGTTCGCTTCATCTGAATCGAGCACGGCCACGTGCAGCGGAATGCGCAGGTCCGAATGCGCGGCGACGCGCACCGCGACCGAGCGGACGTAATAATCCACTTTATCGTCGTCGAGCAGGCCGGGAAGCAGGCGGGCATCGCGCAGGCGACGAACGATATCGCGGCCGAGCTGGATATCGTCCTGCTGATGCGGCGCGATGGTGCGGAAGCCGATGTCCTGGACGTCGCCCCAGCGGCGGCTGGCATAGGAGCCCGAATTGAGCGATGCGCGCAAAGCCTGGTGGTCGGCGGGCCAATTCGCAAGGATGCTGAGCCGCGTCTCGATATTGTCGTAAATGGCCGGAAGCAACTGGCCCGCGAGAAAGCTGGTTCGTCCTTCGAGGGGCCGCACGTCAACCAGGCCGCAATGCGCGCCAAGCGCGTTGCCGCCGCTCGCGGATGCGGAAGATGCGGCACCGGCAGCGGTGGGCGCCGATTTCTCGGATTGTAAGGCAGCTTCGCAGGCTTTGCGCGAGCGCTCAATATTTTCGCGCTCGGCGCCAACTTCGGTTGGGGCGAAGTGAGCGTCCGGGGATTCTTTCAGCAAGCCTAGGTAAGACTGGCGCAGGTAGCATGCGAGCGATTGGCAGGCCGGGGCACTTGTATTCTGGGCGGGGGATTTATCCTGCGAAGCTGCCTCCGTGCCAGGCCCAAGCATCTCGGCCGACGCTATTATCACAACCAAGGTGAACAGAAGCGCGCACGTCGCGCCAAGGGCGAGCGATTTCGCATGGGTCCGCGTCCGCATGAGATGGGCTCCACTTCCGACCGAAACTGGTGAACGAACTGCCTTTCGCAGGACCAATACGTATGATGCGCACGCAAGCCCGGCAGATGCAACGACTGGGCAGCAGGAATGCAGAGCAGATGAGGCGCTCAGGCAATCAGGCGTGCAATGCAGAACGCGGCGGCGGCGGCAATCCCGCCCACGAGCACGGTTTGCAGGCCCGCGCGCCACGGCCGGACACCAGTGTAGTGGCCCTTAATGGAGCCAAAACAAAAAAGCGCAAGCAGCGTGACGCCGACCGAAACCCAGAGGGCGGGTAGCACGCGGTTCATCACGATGTATGGTGCGAGTGGCACAAGCCCGCCGACGACGTAAGAGAGTGCGATGGTGCCGGCGCTGCGGCCGGCGCGGGCGGGATCGGGGGCCTCGAGGCCCAGCTCGAAGCGCATCATGAAGTCCACCCAGTTTTTCTGGTTTGCGGTGATGGCTTTGACGACGGGTTCGAGTTGCGCGTCGGACAGGCCATATTCGCGGAACACCTTCGCGACCTCTTCGGTTTCCACGTCCGGCAGTTCGACGGTCTCGCGATACTCGCGATCCAACTCCGAGGTGTAATGTTCGGAATCGGTCTTGGCGGCGAGATAGCCGCCGAGTCCCATGGCAATCGAGCCCGCGACGATTTCAGCAAATCCGGCCATGACGATAATTCCATTGCCGCGCGCGATGGCCGCTGCGGCGCTCGTCAATCCGGCGGCGAGGGCGAAAGGCACCGTGAGCCCGTCGGACATTCCGATGACGATATCGCGCACGGCGGCGGTGGCCGTGAAGTGCTTTTCCACATGTTCAGTGGCGGGCATTTCTGGTTCCTCCGGGTGCGGGAATAAATTCGCGCAGCGGCTCCGCGCTTTCCGGGCACGCGCGTATAATTAGGCGCGGAACCGGAATCCAGCCCGGAACCAAGGAGGTAGATAATGACACAATTCGCCGCACAAGGAGCCGCTCCTCAAATGACGCACACGTTGCCCCCTCTCCCGTATTCGTTCGATGCGCTCGAACCCTACATAGACGCGAAGACGATGGAGATCCACCACGACAAACATCACGGCGCCTACGTCACCAATTTGAATAAAGCCCTCGAAGGGCATTCCGATCTTCAAAATCTTTCCGTCGAGCAATTGCTCGCGCAGATTCAGCGAGTGCCGGAAAATATTCGCACCGCCGTGCGCAATAATGGCGGCGGCCATATGAATCATTCGATGTTCTGGAAGATCATGAGGAAGGGCGGCGGGGGCGAGCCCTCGGGCGATCTGGGGAACGCCATCAAGGGCGCGTTCGGCAGCTTCGCCGATTTTAAGACCAAGTTTAATCACGCGGCGGCCACGCGCTTCGGCTCGGGATGGGCCTGGCTGCTGGTTCGCGACGGCAAGCTGGCCATCGAATCCAGCGCGAACCAGGACAATCCAATCATGGACGGGGCGAAGGCATTCTTCGGCTTGGACGTGTGGGAGCACGCCTACTACCTGAAGTATCAGAATCGGCGGCCGGAATACCTCGAGGCATGGTGGAACACGATCAACTGGCAGCAGGTGGCGGAGAATTACGATCAGGCGAAGAAGTAGCCGGCCGCGACCGGAATCTGGAAGCGCGGTGAGCGCCTCGCAGAGACGCGCACCGCGCCTGGATTCAGCTTCATTGCTTTTGATGCGCGCGAAAATCACATCGGGAAGAAATGGTGTTCGGCGGCGAGGACGGCGATTGCCAGAAGCGTGGTGATAATCGTCAGGATGATGCCGGCGCGCGCGAACTCCCAGAATGAGATCGTCACCTTCCCGGCGGATTGCTGGAGCACGATCAGGTTTGCCACGGAGCTGATCGGCGTGGCGTTGCCGGCGAGCGTGCTGGTGCCGGCGATAGCGAGCCACGCGAGGCGGCTATTGGGCAGCGAAGAGGCGATGGGCCGCATCAGCAGCACGGCAGGGACATTGCTCACCAAGTTTGAAAGCACCAGCATCACGCCGCTGATCGCGAAAAGCTGCGACGTGGCGCCCGCCTGCAATCCCGCCTGAAAGCGCGCGATCAGCGCCGCGACGGCTCCCGAGGCTTGAAGCCCGCGCATCACCACGAAAAGCGACGCGAAGAACAGCAGCAGCTCCCAATCCACCAGGCGATAGACGCTCTGCGCCTTCACGCGGCCGATCACCAGAATGAACGCGCCAATCGCGATCGCCACCAGCGGAAACGAATAGCCCATGATCCAGAGCACGATCACCAGCAGCGCCGCCAAGCCGCACTTCAGCAGCAGCGTGCGATGAAGCCTCACCTCTATGGACGGCACGCGCGCGGCGAGCGGATGCCCCAAAATCTGCCGTCGAAAAACCAGCGCGAGGATCAAAGCGTCCAGGCCCAATCCGATCACCGAAACCGGCGCAAGATGCGCCAGGAATTCCAGAAAGGTGAAATGCGCGGAAACGCCGACCAGCGCGTTCTGCGGATTTCCGGTGACGGACATCACCGAGCCGATATTCGCGGCGGTGGCGAGGGCGATCAGATAGGGAATGGGCGGCAATTCGAGCCGATCGCATACCATCAGCACGATGGGGGTGAAGACGAGGCAAATCGTGTCGTTGACGAAGAAGGCGGCCAGGATGCCGGAGGCGAAGATCAGCACGACCAGCAATTGCAAGCGCGTGCGCGCGATGCGCGCCATGCGCAGGGCGATCCAATCGAAGAAGCCCGCGATCTGAAAATGGGCCACCAGGATCATGATGCCCAGCAGGAAAATCAGCGTGTTCCAATCCACGGCTTGGCAGGCTTGCGCCAGCGGCACGGCGCCTACGAGCACCATTGCCACCGCGCCGCAGAATGCCGCGGCCGTGCGGTCCAGATGGCTGCCGCGGCCGCTTTCGATTGCGATCAGAAAGTAGGTGACCAGAAAAATTGCGATGGGAATCCAGTGGCTCTGCGAGAGCTGGAGGTGCAGATGTTCCATGCGAGGGTCCGTGCGGCCGCGAGGCCGAAAGAGGATAGCGCGAACAAGGGGAGATCACAAATGCCGAGCGTGCGGCAATTCCGCGGGGGCTTAGGCGAAAAGCTCTCGACGAGCATCCTTCCGGGAAGTCGTTTATCTGCGGCGACCGCAAATTGGCAGAGTCGGCTCGCGCCGCCGGTTTCGCGGTTCGCAGCCGCGGTTTTCCCGCGGCTACGAGAAGCAGTTCTTCTTCGTCTGCCCCTTCAACGGGGAACGGAATGAGCTTCGCGACGGGAAGGTTGCGATCTCGGATCACGATTTCTTCCCCGTGCTTCACGAAGGAAAGGTATTTGCTCAGTTCGTTTTTTAGCTTTGCGACGTTGACGCTGCGCATGGGCGCCTCTCAATATGGCTGCTATAGCCATGAGGCCCGCGTGCGAGCAAGGAGGCGGCCTAACGCGCCCAGATCTTGCTTGGGTCGGCCTCGAAGGGATAGACGTGGACCATCCAATTGAAGATTTCCGGCACCCATTGGCCGCCGGCCTGGGCGCAGCCTTCGGCGGACGAAATCGAGCCGGCGAGGCCGAACTGCTTCGAGTCTACGTCGCGCAATTGCACCCCCTTGGGAGGCATACAGAAGCGAACGTGCTTGTGCCAGCGCGCAATGCTGAGCGGCACGCGCTGGTTGAGCTCGGATTCGGTGGCATCGCGCGGGGCGGTGTACATGGCGCCCACCAGTTCGTAGCCCGCTTTATTTTTCGTGTAGAGCAGGGAAGTGGGATGCGCGGGATTGAAGACGAACACCGCCTCGTAGGCGTCGCGCCAGTTCGTGAAGTGATAGAGGCGCTGCGGGACGTTCGGCAGAAAAATATCGTAGCCATCGCGGATCGCCACTTTGTAGTCCTTGAAGCGTTCGAGCGAGGGGCGCAGGATGGCCAGAATTTCGGCGGCGCGATGATCGTCGGCGGCGCTGCGCGGGCGCAGAGCGGTCATGAACATGTGCGGATTGGGGTCCATGCCGGGCATGGACATTGCTTCGTTGGCGGCCCGCGCGGCTTCGGGATAGTTCTCCGTGTCGCGGTGCAGGTCCTCCATGTTCAGTCCCGCGGCCTTCTTATGGCCGGGGGCGGTCGAGGGCGTTTGTTGCGCGCAGGCGCACGGGATCCACAAAAGCGTCGCGGCACACGAAGCTGCAAGCCAGGCCCATCGCGTTGCGAATTTCATGATCGCCTCTCCCGCAAGAATAGCGCGCGGAGGCCGCGGATGGCTTGCGCTCAGCGATGCGTGTGCACGAAACGTCAATTCGGCGGGCGGACGTATAGCGAAGAGGAGGTTTGGGGGGCCAAACCTCCCCTCCGGGGTGCGGTAAAAGAGCACCTCAGGAGCAGATAGTGCGCGTCGCATGGCACACCGCCTGCCCGCGGTTGCTAACCCGGCCCGCGCGGGAAAGTTGCGCGCCATTTTGCGGGTGCCGAAAGAGCGGGTTCAACTCGATCCGATTCAGGCGCTTGCGCGCCGCTTCGGGAAGGGCATTGCCCAGATTTTCGCAGCGTTCTTTTCCGCGGGCGCGGTTTCCGGTATTCTTATGCGCTTATGCTTGACCTTGGATTCGTGCGAGAGCATCTGGACGCGATCGAGCAGGCGGCGCGGAATCGCGGCGCGGCCCTGGACCTGGGCCCCTTCCGCGCGATTGATACCGAACGCCGCCAGCTCATCACCTCCGCCGAGCGGTTGAAGGCCGAGCGCAATCAGGCCAGCGGCGAGATTGCGCGGCTGAAGCAATCGAAGCAGGACGCTTCCGCCATTCTGGCGCGTATGAAGGAAGTCTCCGAGCAGATTAAGCGCGACGATGAGCGAATTTCCGAACTCGACGACCGGCTGCGGCAGTTCCTGCTCACCGTGCCGAATATTCCGCACGCGAGCGTTCCCGTCGGCAAGGGAGCGGCGGACAATGTGGACGTGCGCCGCTGGGGCGCGGCGCCGAAATTCGATTTCGCGCCGCGGCCGCATTGGGAGCTGGGGGAGATCACGGGCATCCTGGATTTCGACGCCGCCGTGAAAATCGCCGGGGCGCGCTTTGCGGTATACAAGGGATTGGGCGCCCGGCTGGAACGCGCCATTGCGAATTTCTTTCTCGATTTGCACACGCGCAAACACGGCTACACGGAGATTCTGCCGCCCTTTCTGGTGAACACGGCGTCGCTCACCGGCGTGGGGCAGCTGCCGAAATTCGCGGCGGACATGTTTCACATCGAAGGCACCGACTTGTGGCTCACGCCCACTTCCGAAGTGGAATTGACCAGCCTTCACCGCGAGGAAACGCTCGACGCCGATTCGCTACCGCTGAAGGTGTGCGCGTGGACGGCCTGCTTCCGTTCGGAGGCTGGCGCGGCAGGCAAGGACACGCGCGGCATCAAGCGCCAGCACCAGTTTCAGAAGGTGGAGCTTTTCAAGTTCACGCGCCCCGAGCAGAGCTACGACGAACTGGAATCGCTGGTGCGCGACGTGGAAGCCGCGCTGCAGGCCCTGGGGCTGCACTATCGCGTGATGCAGCTCTGCACCGGAGACATGGGATTTGCCTCCGCGAAGACCTACGACGTCGAGGTGTGGCTGCCGTCGTCGGGCGAGTTCATGGAGATTTCGTCCTGCTCGAACACGGAGGCCTTTCAGGCGCGGCGCTCCGGAATTCGCTGCAAATCGAAAAGCGGTGCGAAGGCCTCGAAATCCGAATTCGTGCACACGCTGAATGGCTCCGGGCTGGCCGTCGGCCGCACCTGGATAGCGATCGTCGAAAATTGCCAGCAGCGCGATGGCTCGATACTGATCCCCGAAGCCTTGCGGCCCTATATGGGCGTGGATCGCATTCCGCCCCGGCCTTGAGTATTGCGTGCGGGCGTTCCGGATCTGCAACGCCAAGCTACGCGACAAACATGAACTCCTGTTCCGGCATAAGCTATTGATAACACGCGTAGTTAAATGAGCCGGAGGGCGCAATGCGCCGGCCTGCGCCTATTTTTCGCCGCCGCTTTCCAATTGACATCCGTCACCGCTTAGTTAAACTCCGTCCGTCGCAAGACCTACGGCTGATGCGCGGAACGGTTCCCCGAAACAGGGCAGAGGGTTTTTCCGGAGGAGGAAGGCCACGATGGCCACGCTTGCTAAGCCGGCTCCCCAGCCGGCGCCGCGGATTGCGCCGCGCGAGGATCTGAATCCTTACCGTATCGCGCAAATCCAGTTCGATCTCTCCGCCGAATACCTGAAGCTAGACCAGGGCCTGCGGCAAATCCTGCGCACGCCCAAGCGCGTGCTCGAGGTTTCCATCCCCGCGAAGATGGACAACGGCCAGGTGAAGGTTTTTTCGGGTTTTCGCGTGCAGCACAACGTGGCCCGCGGTCCGGCGAAGGGCGGCGTCCGCTACCATCCCAACGTGACGCTCGACGAGGTGAAGGCCCTCGCTACTTGGATGACGTGGAAATGCGCGACGGTGGGGATTCCGTTTGGCGGCGCGAAGGGCGGCATCATCTGTGATCCGAAGCGCATGAGCAAAGCGGAACTCGAGCGCATGACGCGCCGCTACGCCTTCGAAATCCTGCCCATCATCGGCCCGGAGCAGGATATTCCCGCGCCAGACGTCTACACCGACTCGCAGACGATGGCCTGGATCATGGATACGTATTCGATGACGAAGGGGCATTCCTCGCTCGGCGTGGTTACCGGCAAGCCGGTTTCGATCGGCGGCAGCGAAGGGCGGCGCGAAGCCACGGCGCGCGGCTGCGTGATCGTGGTGGAAGAGGCATGCAAGGTGAAAAAAATGTCGCTGCGCGGGGCGAGCGTGGCGATTCAGGGATTCGGCAGCGTCGGATCAATCGCGGCGCGGCTGTTCGTCGAGAAGAAGGCGCGCCTGGTGGCGATCAGCGATTCGCGCGGCGGCGTATTCAATTCGCGCGGCATTGATCCGCTGAAGGCCATGCGTTACAAGGAGCGCTCGGGCACCGTGGTCGGCATGCCCGGCACCTCGCGTATTTCCAACGACGATTTGCTCGCCCTGAAATGCGACATTTTGGTTCCGGCGGCTCTCGAAGGCGTGATTACGCTGAATAACGCGGACCAGATCAAGGCCAAGGTCATCGCCGAGGCCGCCAATGGACCGACCACGCCGCACGCGGACGAGGCCCTGGCGCGGCGCGGCATCACCGTGCTTCCCGATATCCTGGCGAATGCCGGCGGCGTCACAGCCAGTTACTTCGAATGGGTGCAGGACTTGCAGAGCTTCTTCTGGTCCGAAGCCGAGGTGAATTCGAAGCTCGAGGTCGTGATGCGCCGCGCGTTCGAACAGGTCCACGAAATGGCGCGCCGGCACCGCACGCATCTTCGCACCGGGGCCTACTGCCTGGCGGTCGGTCGCGTCGCCGAAGCGACGCTCGTCCGCGGTCTTTTCCCCTGAGTTCCGCCGATATTCCCGCGCACGTCCACGCCTTAACGAGGCGTTCGCGGCGGCGCCGGCCTTGACGCGGGCTGCGGGCCCGGCGCCCGCTGCAATGCCGGAGGCAAGGGCCGCGGATTAAATTCCCGCGGGAGTTCCGGCCGGAATCTCGGTCCTCGCAATGTGCCTTGGCCGGCGTACACCACGCGGCTTTTGCGCGGCGCGAATCGCACCACATGCGGCGTCACCAGGATCAGCAACTCCGAATCCTTGCTCTGCAGGTTCTCGTTCTTTCCCAGCCAGCCGATGCCCGGAAGCCGCGCGAGCCCCGGGGCGCCGGCGATTGCGTCGGTCACTTGCGGCTGCAGGATGCCGGCGAGCGCGGTCGTCTCGCCCTCCTTCACGCGCACAGTTTGAGTCACCTGCTCGTTGTTCACCACCGGGATGTCGTTGAAGCTCTGGCCGGCCAGGCTGCTGATCGAGAAATCGAGTTGCAGTGTGACCTCGCGATCGGGATGCATGCGCGGCGTGGCCTTCAATTTCAGGCCGATATCGAAAAATTGCGCGCCGGGAAAAATCTGCGAGTTTGCATTATTCGCGCCTGGGCCGCTTCCCGTGCCGGGCGCGTTCAGCACGACGGACACATCGTCTGAACCGTTGTTCGCGATGGCTGCATCCGGGCGCTTATCACCATTGAAATCGGCGGAGGCAATTCCGGCCGGGCCGCTTCCCGCGTTTAGCTCCAGGTTCACGCCAAATTGGCCATTTCCCACGCCGGGCAAAATCGAGACGGCATTATCCGTCTGATCGGCGATGGCCAGATCGGGCAGCCCGTCTATGTTGAAATCGGCCACGGCGATGGACATCGGTCCCGTTCCCGCCGGGTACTCGACGTGGCTTTGGAACGTGCCGTCGCCATTGGCCAGCAGCACGGATACGCTATCGCCGCTGATCTGGTTTCCGGCGCTGTCGGTAACGGTCGAGCCGCTATTCGCCGCGACGAGATCGGGCACGCCATCGCCATTCAAATCCGCCGCGGAAATCCACGCCGGACTGCTCCCCGCCTGATAATCGGTGCGCGCTTGGAACGTACCATCGCCATTGCCTGGAAACACGGAAACCGTGTTGCTTCCCTGATCCGCGACGGCAAGATCAAGATGCCCGTCATTATTGAAATCCGCCGCAGCGAGCGCAGCCGGCGCAAATCCGGCCGGCAATTGAAGCGGTGTAACGGCGGGCTGGAACGTTCCGTCGCCATTTCCCTGAAAAATCGAGATGGTGTCGTCGCCCTGATTCGCAACCGCCAGATCGAGAACGCCGGGGGCCGATGCATCGCGGAAATTTGCCGCCGCGATGGAAACCGGCTTCGCACCCGCGGTGAGCACTTGCCCCGGCGTTAGGGTTCCGTCCGGGTTTCCGCTCGCATCGTTGTGCGCCAGAAAGATGGAGACGCTATTCGCATTCTCGTCCGCCACGGCCGCGTCAATGTCTTTCGCATTGCTGCTGCTGTTGAAATTGCCCGTGGCAATCCACGCCGGGCCGGAGCCGGTGGGCACGGTGGTCTGCGCGGCGAAGGTGCCGTCTCCTTTTCCGAGCAGGATGGAAAGCGTGTTGTCGGTGAAGTTCGCGGTAATCAGGTCCTGGATATTGTTGTCGCGCAGGCTCGCCGTGGCCACGAACACCGGCCCTCTGCCCGCCGGGTATTCCGTGGTCGGAAAACTCGAGGGACTTACGTTGGCCACTCCGGTCTGTGTGCCCACGCTGTTCTGAATCGCCGTCAGCGCGATGGGCACGCGTTCGCCGGCGAAGAATGTGGCGGGTTGGCCATCCTGGGCGCGCAAGAGCACGCGCCGCCCGGTGCGGACGGCGGAAAGCATTTCCGAAAAACTCGCCGCGGCGCCCGGCACCGTCGCCAGGAACAATGTCTGCCCTCCTCCGAAGGCGACCAGCGGAGGCAGCAGCGACCCCAGGCTCGATTCGCCCGATCCGGCGAGAGAAGCAATCTGCGAGGGCGACAATCCGGAAAATGACGACGGCAGCCCGAAGACCTGCGAAATTACGTTCACTAATCCTTGATACGATTGCTGCGCTTGCTGAATCTGCTGCGGGCTCAGGGAATAGATTTTGCCGGTCTGCGGCGGCTGAATGCCGAATTGCCGCGCGTAATTCCGGTTTACCTCCAGCACCTCGATATCGAGGATCAGTTCGCCCGGCGGCTGATCCAAATGCTTCACCAGATCGGCGGCCAGGGCCGCGTCGCGCGGCCGCGCTCGCACGGTAATAGTGTGGCTGCGCTCTTCCAGATACGCGTCGTTGATGCCGGTAACTTCGCGGAGCATGCGATAGATCTCGTCGTCTTGCCCGGTGGTGTACGACGCCGGCAGAAGTATCGTTCGCATCACCTGCGGCTCGTAATCGCTGCGGTTGGCGAGAACATCCTCCGCCACAAAAAACAGGCGGTTCGTCAGCGGAACCCAGAACGTCCCGGTCATATCGCCCAGCAGGCGCGTCGCCGTATTAAAATCCAGTCCGTTCAGGTCGAAGCGCACCGGCTTTTCCCGCAGGTTCGGATCGAAAGCCGCTTCAACCCCGAATTGCCTGGCTACCTCTGTGTACGCCCCCTTGGTGTCGCCGCTGTAATGGAAATCGCGCGTGCCGGATTGCGGCTCGAGTCGCACCGGCGGTTCCAGATCGTCCGCGGACTCCTGCTGCGGCTGCGCCTTCGGTTCGAGCCCGCGAAGCTGCTCGATGCGCTCGCGAATGGCCTCGTCGCGGGGCGCCAGGTATCGCGCTGCCAGCAACTCTCGCCGGGCATCAACAAGCTTGCCGCTCACCGCGTCGCGTTCCGCCTCGTCTACCTCCTGATTGATCAGGCGGCTCTTCGCAATTTCCTGGCGGGCGAAATAGTCCTTGTTGCGCGGCTGCCAATTTGCGGCTTCGGCGTAATCCTGGTAAGCCTCCTGCCAGTCGAACCGCTGCTCGGCTTCCAAGCCTAAGCGGTAGGCCTCCTTGGCGCGCCGCGCGTCGTCCTTCGGATTCGAGCGGGCGCCGGCGTCATCAACTCGCGCCGAAGCCGAGGTCGAGGCCGCGCGCCCAGCCTGCGACTGGCTCTTGGCCGGAAAAGCGGCCAGCGCCAGCAGCGCCACGCACGGCAGCAGGGCGCGAGTTCGCGCCGGCCGCTTGTAGGTTGCGATCATCGTCGGCATGAAGGCTGTGAGATGCTCATTCTAACTGTAAATGACGCACGCGCAGGGCGATAGATAGCGGAATTCGCTTGCCTTGAGCGGGGCCAGCGGGATAAACTCGGGGTTCAGTTGAAACTGGGTTTCAACTGGAACACTATGCTTTCCGCTCTCATTATCGCCTTGCGCGAGGGCGTCGAGGCCGCCCTCGTCGTTGGCATCGTGCTCGTCTATTTGAACCGCACCGGCCGTCGCGCGCTCAAAGTATACGCATGGGTGGGCCTTGCGCTGGCGGTTGCCGCGAGCATCGGCGTCGCTATTCTGCTCCAGCGGTGGCGCTTCAGCGAAGACGGATTCGAGGGGCTGCTGATGTTGGTGGCCGCCGCGCTGGTCGTCACCATGATCGTGTGGATGAACAAGGTGGCGCGAAGCCTGCGCAAGGATATCGAGCAGCGCATCGAGGCGTACGCGCACCGCGCCGGGCGAGCGGCGGGATGGGGCATCGGCGCATTCGTGTTCCTGATGGTGGTGCGCGAAGGCGCGGAGCTTGTGCTGATCCTTCGCGGCGTGGAATTTTCCACCACGGGCGTGCAGACGTGGATCGGCACCGCCATCGGAGTGGCGATCGCCGTCGCGGTCGGCGTGTTTTTCTTTCAGGGGACGCTGCGCATCCCGTTGCGGCGATTTTTCTCCGCCACCAGCGTGATCCTGATGGTGATCGCGTTCCAATTGGCGCTCACCGGGCTGCACGAGTTGAGCGAAGCAGTCCGCGCGAATGGCGCCACCTGGATTCCCTCGAGCCGCGCCGAAATGGCGTTCATCGGGCCCATCGTAAACAACGAAACGTTTTTCTTTATTGTCGTGCTGGGCGTCGCGGCGCTGGCCGTGCTGCGCGAATGGTTTGACGCGAAGCGGCCCGCGGCCGATCCGGCCCTGAATCCCGCCGAGCGCCGCATGAGGGATTGGGAGTTTCGCCGCCAGCGCCGCTGGAGCTTCGCCGCCACGGGGCTGTGCATTCTCGTTGTCCTGGCCCTTGCGGCCGATTCCGCGTACGCCTGGGCCGCCGCGAAGCAGCCTGCGGCGCAGCCGCTCACGGCATTGAATGGCGAAGTTCAGGTTCCGATTTCGGCGCTCGCGGGCGCGAGCCTGCATTTTTACACCACGGACGTGCAAGGCGCCGTGGTCCGTTTCATGATCGTTCACAAGCCGGATGGCGATTACGCGGCGGCGCTCGACGCCTGCCAGATTTGCGGCAGAATCGGTTACCGGCAAGACGCTCACGGCAACGTGATTTGCCGCAATTGCGGTGCGCCGCTCGACGCGGGCTCCATCGGGCAGCGAGGCGGCTGCAATCCTATTCCCGTCACTTCGCAAGTGCGGGGCGGTGAAGTGATCGTGGACCTTTCGGCGCTCTCGCTCGCCACGGCGACGATTCACCCGGATTAGCGAGTAAGCGAGTAAAAATGTTCGCACGCCTGGTGGCAGAATCCTTCGTTCGCAATCCGCGCCGCAAGCTGATCACGGGCCTTGCGCTGATGGTGGGGATGGCCGTGGCGACCGCCACGCTCACCGTCGCGCTCGATGCGGGCGACCGGCTGGCCCGCGAGTTTTCCAGCCTGGGCGCAAACCTGCTCGTCACTCCCAAATCCGACACGCTGCCGGTCGAAATCGGCGGCGTGGATTATCGCCCGGTGGACGAGGGCGCCTACCTCAGCGAATCCGATCTCGGCAAACTGAAGAGCAAGGATTTTTTCTGGCACAATAATATTCTCGGCTTCGCGCCGTTTCTCGGCGTGCCGGTCCGCATCGCCACCGCTCAGAATCGCCCGCCGCAATTCGCCGCCGCCATCGGCACCTGGTATCAACATGCCGTGCCCGTCGCCGGTTCGGCGCCCTTCGTTACCGGGCTGAAGCAGACGCACTCCGGGTGGAAAATCCAGGGCCGCTGGTTCGGCGACGATCCGGGCGAGTGCGTCCTTGGGGAATCGCTCGCGCATGGGCTGGCGGGCGGCGCCGCCGTCGGCCGGAAGATTCGGATCGAGCCCGCCGGTAGCACCCCCGGCGCCGCGCCATCCGCCTGGCGCGAATGCACCGTCACCGGGATCGTATCCACCGGCGAAGCGGAAGACGACGCCATTCTGGTGCCGCTCGCGGCGGCGCAGGAAATGTCTGGCCATGCGGGGAAATTCCGGCAGCTTTTCGTCAGCGCGCTCACGAAGCCGGCCGATGCGCTTGCCCAACGCAATCCCGCCACGCTCGATCGCGCCGATTATGACCGCTGGTACTGCTCGCCGTATATTTCCTCGATCAGCCTGCGCATCGAGCAGACGTTTCCCGGCGCAAACGTGCACGCGATTCGCCGCGTGGCCGAAACCGAGGGCCGCATTCTTTCGCGCGTAGGAATCCTGCTGTGGCTGGTCACGTTGGCGGCGATGCTGGCGGCGGCCCTGGGCGTAGCGGCCACGGCGGCCACAACCGTGCTCGATCGCCGCACCGAAATCGGCATCATGAAGGCAATTGGCGCCACGAATTTTCTGGTGGCCGCGATTTTCCTTTCCGAGCAGCTGCTGCTGGCGCTGGTGGGCGGCGCGGCTGGATTCGTCCTGGGCGCCGGGTTGGCGCGCCTGCTGGGCGCGAGCGTGTTCGGTTCGCCCGCGCCGCCTCGCCTGATCGTGCTGCCCGCGGTGCTGGGCTTGGCCGCGCTCGTTGCCATTCTCGGCAGCTTGATTCCCCTGCGCCGCGCCGCGCGCTTCAATCCCGCGCCGATTCTGAGGGGCGAATAATGTTCGGCCGCTTGCTTTGGAGATTGCTCCAGGGCAGTCGCGGCCGCCTGATTATTGCCTTGGTGGCGCTGATCAGCGGCGGAGCGGTGATTTCCTCGCTCCTCAATCTTGATCTCGACGCCAGCCGCAAGCTGACGCGGGAATTTCGGCGCTTCGGAGCGAACCTGGTGGTCACGCCGCAGCGCGGATTCGCCGCGCCGCAATCAGCGGCGGGCGCGTCCATCCCCGGCAGCGAGATTGCCGGCTCCGGCGCCCCGGCCTTGATGGACCAAAACGCCGCGATGGCCGGAATCGAAGCCGCGCGTGCGCCGGAATTTGTGGCGGCAGCGCCGTTTCTGTATGTTACGGCTCGTTCGGCGGGCACTGATGTGGTGGTCGCGGGCGCCTGGCTCGATGAAATGCCGCAAATCGCGCCGGCGTGGAAAATCGAAGGCCAGGGCATTTCCGCGCGCGACGATCTCGCGCACTGCATGATTGGCCACAACGTTGCCAGCCAGCTTCACCTCGCGCCCGGCGCCGCCCTGGAGTTGGACTATATGCAGCGGAGCGTGCGGCTCGCGATCGCGGGCGTGGTCGAAGCGGGAGGCGCCGAGGATAACCAGGTGTTCGTCAATTTGCCGGTGGCACAGCGGCTGGCGGCTTTGCCAGGGCGCATTCAGCTGGTGGAAATCACCGCCGCCGGAAACGCCCGCGCGATTTCCGGATACGCGGCGAGGCTCGCACAAGCACTGCCCGGCTATCAGGTCCGTCCGATCCGGCAGATGGCGCAGGCCGAAGGCGATCTGCTGGCGCGGATTCAATCTCTTATTGTGTGGATGGTGGCGCTGATCCTGGCGCTGACGGCGCTGTGCGTGCTCGCCACGATGTCCGCGCTCGCGATGGAGCGCCGCAACGATGTGGGATTGATGAAGGCCCTCGGCGGATCCATCTCGCGAATAGTCGGTTTGTTTCTGGCGGAAATTGGCGTGCTTGGCGCGGCGGGAGGGATCATCGGCGCGGCGGCGGGAATCGCCCTTTCGCGCTGGATGGGCCAGCGCGTGTTTCATGCGCCAATCTCCGCGCGATGGGAAGTCTTCCCGCTCACGATTGCGCTTATGATTGGAATCTCGCTCGCCGCCGCGCTGCCTCTGCGGATGCTTGGCAAAATCAAGCCGGCGGTGATTCTCCGCGGCGAATAGCGCCGATAAGACCCATGCCCATCCTCGTCCAAATCGAAGCCTTGCGGAAGCAGTTCGGCAGCGTCTCCGCCCTCGATGGCGTTTCGCTTTCGATTTCCGAGGGCGAATGGATCGCCATCATGGGGCCCTCCGGCTCCGGCAAGACGACGCTGATTAATATTATCGGCGGCCTCGATACGCCTACCTCCGGGCACGCCATCGTTGGCGGCACGGACGTCGCGCGCCTCGATGAGGCGGGCCTCACGCGCTTTCGCGCGGAAAAGATCGGCTTCATCTTTCAGCAGTTTCACCTCGTTCCCTACCTGAGCGCGCTCGAGAACGTGATGCTCGCCCAATATTTCCATAGCTCGACCGACGAAGCCGAAGCGCGTGCCGCGCTCGATCGCGTTGGGCTCGCCGCCCGCGCCGAGCATCTTCCCGGCAAGCTTTCCGGCGGCGAACAGCAGCGGGTTGCCGTCGCGCGGGCGCTGATCAATCATCCGAAGCTCATTTTGGCGGACGAGCCCACCGGCAATCTGGACGAGGCAAATGAAAAGACCGTGATTCGGCTGCTGCGCGAGCTTCACGCGGAGGGCCACACCATCCTGATGGTCACGCACGATGCCGCCATCGGCGCCCTGGCCGGCCGCCGCATCGAATTGGCCCACGGCCGCCTGGCCCAAGTTACCGCCACCACCCTATAAGCGCCTCAGATCGTGCTGCATGTCCTCGCGCTATGCTCAGTCCATCCGAAGGCGTGCCTCAGCGCGGCTTCGGAAAGGCTTCAGCCCGCGGAAGCCTCCGGCGCGGCGATCCTCTATTCAGAAGACTTAGCCAACGGCCGGGCCCCCGAAATACCCGGCCAGCCTCCACCATCGCACAAAACGCTTTGCCGATTTATGTTGACTTTCTCGTTAAGATATGCTACCAAGTAAGATGGGCATTTTTGCCAAGGGAAGGGAGGTCGGCAGATGGTCCTAAGAGCGCAGCCAAGGGGCGCGGCCCCTAGCCACTCCCCTTTTCTAATCTACGGTACGGGGATTAGAAATGCCCTTAACCCCCGCATTTGCAGCATAAAATCCGTTCTAATCTACGGTAACGCGATAGTTCTGGGCTATCATCTGAGGCCAAAGACATGAAGGGGCATGCAAAGGCTGACGGGGAACGGGGCCGGCTGCTGCGGGCGGCGCGGCGCCTTATCGTCAAGGTGGGGACGACGACGGTGACCGGCGCGGAGGGGGAACTATGCGCCGAGCGCGTCGAGCCGATTGCGCGTTCGATTGCCGCGCTGATGAAGTCCGGGCGGCAAGTAGTGCTCGTATCGTCGGGGGCGGTGGGGCTGGGGCGAGGATGGCTCGGTCTGCACCGTTCGCGCCTGAACGATATGGCGACGAAGCAGGCGTGCGCGGCGGTGGGGCAAAGCCTGTTGATGAACGCCTATAAGGCGGTGTTTGCCGCATGGGACGTGAAGGTGGCGCAGGTGCTGCTCACTGAGGGCGATTTTACGGAGTGGCGGCGGTATTCGAATCTGCGGCACACGATCGAAAAGCTGCTGGGGTTCGGCGTGCTGCCCATCGTGAATGAGAACGACACGGTTTCGACGGCCGAACTGGAGACTATTGCAGCCGGCGCGGCAGGCGCGGCGGGGGCATCGGGCGGGCGCGCAGGGTTCAGCGACAACGACCGGCTGGCGGCCCTGGTGATGAGCGGGCTCGAGGCGGACGCGCTGATCCTGCTGACCAACGTGGATGGATTGCTGCGGCGGTCCGATTCCGGCGCGCCAGCCGCGATTCCCCTGGTCGAACAGATCACGCCGGAATTGCGCGCGCTTGCCCTGGGGGCGTCCGCGGGCGGGCGCGGGGGAATGCAGACGAAGCTCGACGCCGCGGAAATCGCGATGAAATGCGGCGGTACGGCCGTGATCGCCAACGGCGGCTCGCCGCACGTGCTCGAGCGAATCCTCGATGGCGAAAGGGCCGGCACGGCGTTTCTTCCCGCGAAGCGCATTAACGGCAAGCGGCGGTGGATTGCGTATGCGGCCGGGGTGCGCGGCAAGGTGGTGGTGGACGCGGGTGCGCATCGCGCGATCACCCAGGGAAAGGCAAGCCTGCTCGCTTCGGGGATCGTGCGTATCGAAAATCATTTCGCGCCGATGGACGTGGTGAGCATCCTCGACGGCGAAGGCCGCGAATTCGCGCGCGGGATCGCGAATTGCGCGAGCCAGGACGCCGGGGCTTCGCGCGTGCTCGTGAACCGCGACAATATCGTGCTGATGGAATCGCTATGAGCCAAGCCGCCAGAGAACGAAGCCAGATCAGCGTGGCTGAAATCGCGCAACGGGCGCGAGCGGCCTCGCGCTCGCTTGCAAGGCTTTCGGGCGAGGCGCGAAACGAGATTTTAACGCGGGCGGCGCAGGCGCTCGAAGATGCGAGCGCGCGAATTCTGGATGCGAACGAGAAAGACCGCCGCGCCGCCGAGGCGGCCGTGCGCGAAGGGACGCTTTCGACTTCGATGCTCGCGCGCCTGCGTGTGGACCAGGGGGGCGTGGCGGAAATGGCCGAGCGCGTGCGCGGCGTGGCGCGATTGCCTGATCCGCTGGGCCGCGTGCTCGCGGCGACGGAACTGGACGAAGGGCTGGTGCTCTGCAAAGAGACGTGCGCGCTGGGAGTGGTGGGCATCATTTTCGAATCGCGCCCGGACGTGATTCCGCAGGTTGCATCTCTTGCTTTGAAATCCGCGAACGCCGTGATTTTGAAAGGCGGCGCGGAGGCGGCGCACACGAATGAGGCGCTGGTGGCCATCTGGCGCGAATGCCTGCGGGAATTTCCCGGGGTTCCGGCGGAGGCGATTTGGCTCCTAGAGGGCCGCGAGCAGGCCACCGAGCTGCTTTCGTGCGAGCGCGACGTGGATCTGATCATTCCGCGGGGCTCGCGCGAGCTAGTGGAATTCGTCGCGCGAAATAGCCGGGTGCCCGTGCTGGGGCATGGCGAAGGCATCTGCCACGTCTACGTGGACCGCGCGGCGGATATGGGCAAGGCGCTGGCGGTCGCCTACGACGCGAAGGTGCAGTACCCGGCGGTGTGCAACGCCGCGGAGACGCTGCTCGTACACCGCGAGATTGCGCGCGACTTCCTGCCGCGGATGGCGCGGCGGATGGGCGAGGCCGGGGTCGAGCTGCGCGGGGATGCGCAGACGGCGGCGATATTGAGCGAAGCGGGAATTCAAATCGTCCCCGCAACGGAAAGCGATTGGGCGACCGAGTACTCGGCGCTGATTTTGTCCGTGAAAGTGGCGGAGGATTTGGATGCCGCGATCGAGCACATCAACCGCTTCGGATCGCGCCACACCGAGGCGATTGTGACCGAGGACGCGGCGGCGGCCGAGAGGTTCATGAACGAAGTGGACGCCGCCGGGGTCTATCAGAACGCGTCTACGCGCTTCGCGGATGGATTTCGGTATGGTTTTGGGGCTGAGCTGGGCGTCAGCACGAATAAGTTGCATGCGCGCGGGCCGATGGGGCTCGATGGGCTGGTTACCTATAAGTTCAAGCTGCGGGGCGATGGTCATACCGTGACGGAATATGCCGGCGGGAATAAGAAATTTACGCACCGGGATATTTCGGATATGCGCGGCCGGGAATCGGGCTCGCGAAAGGCGCCACGCTCGTAGCGCGAGCATGGGAAATACATGCGAGGTTCAGTGACGGGCGGCGTGGCCAAAGATGCTCCGATATTGCTTACCGGGCGCGGCGGGCAGATTGGAGGGGACCTGCTGCCGCTGCTCGCCGAGCTAGGAGGACCAGTTATTGCGCCGGGGCGGGATGAGATGGACCTGCGCGATGCGGAAAGCGTGCGGCGCGCGATTCGCGAGTGCAGGCCGCGGCTGATCGTCAACGCCGCTGCGTACACGGCCGTGGATCAGGCCGAGGTGGATGAGGCCGCGGCTCGCGCCGTGAATGCCGAAGGCCCCGCGATCATCGCCGAAGAAGCGCGGAAGATCGGCGCGGCGATTATCCATTATTCGACAGACTATGTTTTCGATGGAACGAAGGCCACGCCATACACCGAAGACGATTTACCCCGGCCGCTGAATGCCTACGGTCGAACGAAGCTCGAAGGCGAGCAGGCGATTCGCGATGCGGGCGTGCCACACCTGATTTTCCGCACGGCGTGGGTTTACTCGGCGCGCGGCAAGAATTTCGTGCTCACGGTGCTGCGGCTTGGGGCGGAGCGCGACGAGCTAAAAATCGTGGCGGATCAGCATGGCTCGCCCACATGGAGCAGGGAAATCGCGGCGGCGACTTCGCAAATTCTTTCGAATCTGCCGGCGAGCGAGGATTTTGGGGCGGCGATGAAGCGCGCGACCGGGACGTATCACATGACGGCCGGCGGGGAGACGACCTGGTTCGGGTTCGCGGACGCGATGCTGGAGAAATGCGCGGCGGCGGGGAATGCGGCTTGGGTGGCGGAGGTGATGGGCGGGCGCGGGGTGCGTGCCAAGCGGGTGATGGCGATTGGTTCGCGGGAATATCCCACAACGGCGCGGCGGCCCACTTATTCAGTGCTGGATAATTCGAAATTGCGTAAGGCGTTTGGCTGCGTCCTGCCGGATTGGCGGGAGCAGATTGGAAAGATGTTCCGCGCCGGGTAGCGGTGCGACCAGCGATGCTTGGTCCATTTGCCGAACCGGGCCGCGACGAGAGTCTTAGGATGCGCGGAGGTTGGCCTTGGGGGCTAGGGAGATGGGCTCGGCCAGGGGTCCGTGGGTGACCAGCGGGTCGGGCGTGGAGCCTGCGCCCAGCATGGAAGCGGCGCGACGAGCGAGCTCGGTGCGGTTCTGGACGCTGAACTTGCTCAAAAGAGCGGAGATATGGAACTTGACGGTGCGCACCGTGATGTTGAGGTGGGACGCGATTTCTTTATTGGCGCGATTGCAGATCACCGAATGCAGAATTTCCTTCTGGCGGGGGCTAAGGGCAGCGGGATTGGCGACGGCGCGGCCTTCTTCGAGCAGGTCGTTGGCGCGCGAGAGGAGATATTCGCTGACGGATTTTTCCGCGGGAACGAGGACGACAAAGTCGTTGGGGTCATGACCGCGTACTAGACACTGCATCGCGAGCAGGCCCGCGACGCGCTCGACGGCGAATTCCCGGTCGCTGGATTGCGCGCGAAACTGCGCGACGCCGGTGCGCTTGTCACAGAAGACAAAGAAGTTGCTCTCGGCGCTCTCCTTCTTCATTTTTTCCTGCGGCACCACCGCCAACTCTCGCATTTTTTTCACGTGGATCTCACCATTCCGCTTCGCCCAAAAGATCCTGCCGGCCAAGCTCTTTCGTTTGAATTGGTTTAGCTAAAACAGCCCTGCCGCCATGGCATTACAGGGCGGGTGCTATAGTGCCGAGATACTGCTTGCGCGGACGGGCTCGCCCCCGGAAAGCCGTCCACCCAACCGGGCCGGAGCGCCACAAGGGGCACTTGGGTTGCCAAAGAGTGTCAGGTGTTTATCCGACTCAATTTGAGAAAGATACTTTAGGCGCCGAAATTGTGAGTGGAATTTTGAGGGTAGAAAGTGCGCGGCCGCGGAAAAATGTTCCGTACGCGCTTTGACGTAAGTAGCCTGAGATGAATGGGAGAGTAGAAGCCACTCGGGGGAAATGGTGCGGGTACACCACTAAACGTCGGCGTTGGCGCGTACAATAAAACCCTGATGCGAAACGGGATGCCAAGGCGAGCAGGAATCCTGGCGAGAGAGGTTGCTTTTGCGTGCTGCATTTTTGCGCTGGCGGCTGGGCGGCTGGGCGCGCAGATCTTGCCTCAGAAGCGCGCGCCGCTGCAACCGCCGCAGGGTACTGGAGCCTGCTCGATCGAGAAGTCCTGCGCGGAGGTTGCGCCGGAGATTATTCAGAGCGCCTTGGGCGTGTCTCCGCTGAAGGAGAACCTGCGATACCTGACCATGACGCTGGGCGCGCGGGTGAGCGGTAGCGCCGCGGCGGATAAAGCTGCGGATTGGGCAGTGGAGGCGTTCCGGCATGCCGGGGTGGATGAGGTGAAGACGGAGGATTTTACGATTGCGTCGGGCTGGGCAGCCGGGAAGGCAGTTGCGCGGGTGATCGCGCCAGTGCGGTTTCCGTTGCGGATTGCTACGGCGGGGTGGTCTGCCGCGACACCGCAGGGCGGGATTACGGCGCGCGTGATTGATGTGGGGAGCGGCGATGAGGCGGTGTTCGCGCGAGTTGGGGCGGCGGCGAGGGGAGCGATTGTGCTGGTGCGGTCGCGGGTGGCGAGAAATGCCGCGGATATCGAATCGGGGCGCGAGAGGGATGCGGGTGTGGCGGAGCGGGCCGGCAAAGCTGGGGCGGCGGCGATCCTCTGGATGTCGAATCCGGCCGGTGGGGAAGTCTATCGGCTGCGGGCGACTACCGACGGCACGGTGCAGGGGCTGCCGCAGGCGGTGATTGCGCGAGGGGATGCCGAGCGGATCGGGCGGCTGATAGCGGCGGGGCGGCGCGTGCGGGTACACGTTGAGATGCCCAATCGCGTGACGGGTGCGGTCAAGTCTCCAAACGTGGTGGCGGAGATTCGCGGGCGCGAAAAGCCGGACGAATTTGTGCTGGTGGCGGCGCAACTGGATTCGTGGGACATGGGGCAGGGCGCGCTCGATGGCGGGTGCAACGCCGCGATGCTGATTGACGCGGCGCGGGCGATCCATTCGGCGGGGACGATTCCGCGGCGCTCGATTCGATTTGTGCTGTTCACCGGACAGGAGCAGGGGATGCTCGGCTCCTGGGCATACATGCAGGCGCATCGCCCGGAGCTTGACGGCCTGGCGGCCGCAATCGACTTCGCGCGCGGCGACGGCCGAATCACCGGATTTTCCCTGAACGGTCGCCGCGACGCGCTGCCCGCCGTAAGCACCCTGCTCGAACCCATCCGCCTGCTCGGCGTAGCAAATTTCACCCTCGCCCCGCAGCCGCTCTCCGAGGCCCTTGATTTTCTCCTCGAGGGCGTACCCACTCTCGTGCCGGTCCAGCAAGCAGGCCCCAGCGCCGCCGCCGCAGGCACGCCCGCCGATACCTTCGACAAAGTGAATATCGAAGCCCTCAAGCGACGCAGCGCCATCGCCGCCATCTCCGCCTTCGCCCTCGCCGATAGCGACGCCCCCATCGCCCCGCGCCAAACGCGCTCCGAAATCGAGCACCTGCTCGAGCAAACCGGCCTCGCCGAAAAAATGAAACGCGCAGGCTACTGGTGGCAATGGCAAACAACCGACCGCGGCCGCCGGCCATCGTGCGGTCCCGCTTCAAGCTGCGGCGACACTACACGGTTATAGGATCGCAGCAACTTGAGGGTGTGGCTTCGGCCGGGTGAGGGACTTGCCGCAATTTTGTCCGAGCACCTCGCGGCCCTACTGCACGGCGGCGGTCTCTTCCCCTCGGCACGCGGCAAGCTCGCGCGGCCATTCGATCACCAAATGCTTGCGGCCAGGCGCGAGTTTCAAGTTCCAGCTCGCCCCGGCCCGTGGTCGCTCGGGCAGCTCAATTTGCACACGATAGAACCCGAACATCTGCGCGATCTCCGAGCGCAGCTCCCACTTTCCCATCCCGTTCAGATTTCCCTTGTCATCCACTGCATTCGGCAATCCCTCCGCGTTCACTCCGAAGCCGCCCGTGTAACGGGCGAAATCCGTAAACCATCGGTAGTCCAATTGCGAGGCGCGGATAGGTGCGATGAGAGAAAAGCTAAACACCCGGACGCCGCGTTCGACCATTTCCCGCTCTGAGGCATTCTGCGTCAATCTGCTCGCGTTGTCGTCGCCGTCCGTGAAAACAAAAATCGCCGCGCCATTGCGAGGTGCGGCGAATGCCTTGCTCTCCGCCGCCAGCGTGTCCCAAAGAGCGGTGCCACCGGCCTGGTCGCGGCTTAAAAACACCTTTTCAAGGCCCTGTCGCAAGGCCGGTCGGTCACTCGTCGGTCCAGACACAAGCCTCGGCCGTTGAACAAACGTCACGATTTGAATGCTTGCGCCGGCCGGCATCTCGTCAAGAAGGTAGGCTCGAGCCAACTCTGCCGATGCGAAGCTTTCCTGTATAATTTTTGGGCGGCTGCTTGGTGGAGGGCGCTGGGGGCCGCTGCTTGCTGTGCGCCGGATTGCCGGGGAAGGGAATTCATGACAGCGAAAGCGGAACAGACGATCGGGATATTGACCGGGGGCGGGGACGTGCCGGGGTTGAACGCGGTGATTAAGTCCGCGGTGTATCGTGCGACGGAGGCGGGGCGGCGCGTGATCGGGATTCGGAAGGGATGGAAGGGGCTGACAGACGTAACCGGGCCGCAGGACGCGAACTACGTGCTGGAATTGACGCGCGCGAACACGCGGACGATTGACCGTACGGGCGGCACGATCCTGCATACGTCGCGTACGAATCCGCGGCGGATGGCCGAAGGGAAAGTGCCGAAGCACATTTCGGCCGAGCGGCTGAAAGGGCTTCCGTTCGACGGGAAGAATTACGATTTCACGAAGATCGTGATCGAGAACCTGGAGCAGCTCGGCATCAGCTGCCTGATCGCCATCGGGGGTGACGACACGCTCAGCTTCGCCGCCGCGTTATCGGCCGCGGGATTTCCGGTGGTCGGCGTGCCAAAGACGATGGATAACGACGTGCAGGGCACGGAATACTGTATCGGCTTTTCGACGGCAATTACGCGGGCAAAGGACGCGATCAACCGGCAGCGGACGACGATCGGGTCGCACGAGCGCATCGGAATTTTCCGTATTTTCGGCCGCGACGCGGGATTCACGGCCCTCTACACCGCGTACGTCACTTCGGTGCGCTGCCTGATTCCGGAGCATCCGTTCAACCTGGAACGCGCGGTTCAACTGCTGATGGAAGATAAGCGGAACAACGCGAGCCATTATTCGCTGGTGATCGCGTCCGAGGGGGCGACTTGGGAGCAGGCCAAGGTGGCTGAAATGGGCGAGGCGGACGCTTACGGCCATCGCAAGAAGGTGGACGTGGGCGCGTCGCTGGCTGAGGAGATCAAGAAACGGACGGGCGAGGAGACGATCACAAGCGACCTGACCTACGATCTGCGCGGCGGCGAACCGGATACGATGGATCATCTGGTGGCGACAACGTTCGCGAATATCGCGCTCGATCTGATTCTGGATGGCGCGACGGGGCGGATGGTGGGCGTGCAGAACGGCTGCTACGCGCATGCGCCCTTGCCGGCGACATCGCTCGGCCCGCGGCGCGTGGACGTGGCCAAGATGTACAACACGGAGCGCTACCGGCCGAACTACGGCGGGAAGCTGGGAGCGCCGCTGCTTTTCAACCGCGTGTAGCGAGAGAAAGCGTTTCCCGGGCCTGTGATGCGGTGCACGGGGGAGTACAATATTCGCGGAGAAACTTCTATGGCGGACAATCTGGTGATTGCGGGGCGCGTCTTCGGCTCGCGCCTGATCGTCGGGACGGGAAAGTACCGCAGCTTTCAGGAAATGGCGCGGGCGCACGCGGCGTCGGGCGCGGAAATGGTTACCGTGGCGGTGCGGCGCGTGAACCTGAGCGACCGCGGCAAGGAATCGCTGCTCGATTACATTGACCGCGACAAGATGTTCATCCTGCCGAATACGGCGGGATGCTACACGGCGGACGAAGCGATTCGCACGGCGCGACTGGGGCGCGAGGCCGGGCTTTCGCATTGGGTGAAGCTCGAAGTGATCGGCGATCAGCAGACGCTCTTTCCGGATACAGAGGAGCTGATCGCGGCGACGAAGGTGCTGGTGAAAGAGGGATTCGTGGTGCTGCCCTATACGAACGACGATCTGATTGCCGCGCGCAAGCTGGTGGATGCGGGGGCGGCGGCGGTGATGCCGCTTGGCGCGCCGATCGGCTCAGGCATGGGCATTCAGAATCTTGCGAACCTGCGGATTTTGCGGGAGCGCGTGACGGAAGTGCCGCTGATCCTGGACGCTGGGGTCGGCACGGCTTCGGATGCCGCACTGGCCATGGAATTGGGCGCCGATGGCGTGCTGATGAACACGGCGATTGCCGGGGCGCAGGACGCCGTGCTGATGGCTGAAGCGATGCGCGACGCGGTGGGCGCTGGGCGCAAGGCGTATCTGGCCGGGCGCATCGAGAAGAAGCTCTACGCGGCGGCGTCGAGCCCTCTCAGCGGCGTTGTGCGCTAGCGCGGAATCCTCGCAGGTGTCGAATCCTCGTTCGTAGCCCTCAGCTGAATAGTACGTGCCACAGGATGTCCACCAGGGCGTGGACCAGCACAGCCGGAAGCAACGAGCGCGTTCGCATCCACACATGCCCATAGAAAAGCCCCGCGATTGTGGCGAGCAGCACGTATTTCCAATTCGGAAATGGCGCGTGCAGGATGTGCGAGAGGCCGAAAAGCACCGAGGCGACGATCAGGGCGGCCCAATCGCTTTTGAAGGTGCGCGACAGGAGATTTTGCAGCAATCCGCGAAACAGAAATTCCTCGGGCCATGCCGTGAAGAAGAGAATGCCAATAATCGAAAGCGGCAGCATGCGCATTCTTCCGGCCGAAGGCGCCCAGGCGATAAAGTGCAGCCGCAATCCAAGAGGGATGGCGATGGCTGCGAAGATGGCCAGGTGCAGCAGGATGTGCCATGTGAAGCCGCGGCGCCATTCGATGCCGTAGCCCACGCCTTCGAGTTTGCGCACGAGCAGGAAGGCGGCAACGGCCGTCGAAAGCGCGAGTAGGATCGTGAGCGTGTGCGTGAGGCCCGGCGGGTTGGGAAACAGGTGGTAGAGCCAGCGGAACTCGACGGGAAGCCAGATGAGGACGAGCGCGACGTAGTCTTCCCAATGCCCGGGCGATCTGCCCGCGCTGCCGGCGAGGAGAAGCGCCGGCACAATCGCGCAGGCCACGCCAATGGCCATCCATTCGGCGCTGACGCGAACTGCGAGGCAGTAAATCACCACGCCGAGCAGCGGAACGAGCGGGGCGAGCAAGCCGAGGCGCCCGCCAAGCCAAGCCTGCGCCGCCTCCAATATACGCGGCACAGCGAGGAAAAATTCGAAGGCGAAAAGCGCCGCGGCGACGGCCAGCGCGACGATTACCGCTCTGCCGCCATACCCGAGCCACGCGCCCGTGAAGCCGGCGACCAGAACGACCACGGCCCAGATTGCGACGGCCAGGGGAAGGGTGAGGCGCCGGGACGATGGGAAGGAGAAATTCGGGGTCATGAGAAGGATTGTAGCGGAGTGGCGCGCTTGCGGCGAAGCGATTAGGAACATTGGCAGGTGGGTCAGTTTGAATTTTCAATTCCTTGTGTCACGATCAGGAAAATTCAAACGGACCCGCCACCCGGGATTTGAGTGGCGCGGCGCGAGAGGCTGATTCGATTGAATTGAACCGATGCCTGAAGCCAAGAAGCAACGTATCGCCTACATAGACTGGATGCGCGGATTCGCGTGCCTCGCGATGTTCCAGACGCACTGCTACGACTCGTGGCTGGGCGGCACGGCGCGATCCTCGCATTTTTTCAAGCTTTCGCAATTGGGCGGGACGCTGCCGGCGCCACTATTTTTGTTCCTCTCAGGGATTTCGGTTGCGCTGGTGACGGATCGGATGCGGCGCAAGGGGATTACGGCGAACCGAATCGCGCGAACGACGATCTTGCGCGGCGCGGAAATCTTCGGGCTGGGGCTGCTTTTTCGCGCGCAGGAATTTGCGCTGGGTCAACCGTGGGCGCCCTGGACCGACCTGCTGCGGGTGGATATCCTGAACGTGATCGGGCTCTCGATCATATTCATGGGCGTGGTGTGCCGGCTGGCGAAAACGCGGGCGGCAAATGCGGCGGTCGCGGCGATCGGCGCGGCGGCGGTCTCGCTGCTGACGCCACCGCTCTGGACCACTTGGCGACCAAGCTGGCTGCCGTGGTACCTCGAGTCGTACATCAATGGCGTGCATACGTTTAAGGCGCCGCAACCTTGGCTCTTTCCGATTTTTCCGTGGACGGCGTTCGCGTTCGCAGGGCTCGCGATCGGCATGGCTCTGGTGAGCGATTGGGGCGTGAAGAACGTGGCGCGCATTACGGCGTGGTGCGGCGCGGGCGGGGCGGCGCTATTTCTGCTGGCGCTGGGGCTGGACGCGCTGCCGGTGCGGGTTTACGCAGTGCGGGATTTCTGGCATACGAGCCCGAACTTTTTTCTGGCGCGGGTGGGCGTGCTGCTGCTGATTATCTTCGCGGGATATGCGTGGTGCCGCTGGGGGGCGCCGCGATGGACCTTCAGCCCGCTGGTGCAGATGGGGCAGACGTCGCTGCTTGTTTATTGGGCGCACATTGAATTTGTGTACGGGCGATTTTCGATTTTGGAGAAGCGGGCGCAGACGATTTCGATGGCGTCGGTGGGGCTGCTGGCGATTTTCGCGGCGATGGTGCTGCTCTCGATTGCAAGAACGCGGTCCAAGGGGAGAATGCCGGAGATTCTGGCGTGGTTTCGACGCGCGGCGGGTTGGGCGGCGGAAGGCTAGGCGCGCGGCGCGCGGCCGCGATAAAGGAAATTCAAACAGCGCGAGGGCCTTTCAGGGTTTGGCCGGCTGGGCGGGGGTTGCAGCGGGCGCCGAAGGGGCGCCGGGCTTCGCGGGCAGCTTGAAAATGTATTCGCCGGGACGGGCAAGGCCCATGTCCTCGCGGGCGATGCGCTCGATGGAGGCAGGATCGGTCTTCAGGGACTTTACGCGGCCTTGCAGCACGTCGTTCTCCGCATTGATTTGATCTATTTGCCGCTGCACGTCTGCCGCCTGGCGATGCGAGCGGCGCATGGCGATCAGGCCGTGCGTGCCGAATACGTCCTGCAAAGCGAGCAGCACCAGACCGCCGGCCAGGAACCAGGTGATATTGCGCAGAACGAATTCGCGAAATTGTTCGAAAAATCCTACCCGCTGATCCAAGCGCTGGCTCCCTCGGCAAGTTTCCGAGATTCTTCCGGGCTGGCCGTTTCCGTGTAGACGCGGACGAGCGGCTCGGTTCCCGACAACCGCATCAGCATCCAGGAACCATCGTCGAAAATCAATTTCAATCCATCCTTGCGATTCGTTTCAGTCACGCGGCGCCCGGCGAACTGCTTGAAATCGGCGCGGAGGCGCTCCGGCAGATTTGCCTGCGTTGCCTCGGAGAGATGCAGGTTCACGCGGATGGGCCAGTATTCGCGTCCGACGCGGCGAAAAAGATCGCGAAGCTGACTGGCAAGCGAAGCGCCGCGCGCGGCGATCATTTCGGCGACAAGAAGGCAGGCGAGGATGCCGTCCTTTTCGGGGACATGGCCGCGGATCGTCATCCCGGCGCTTTCTTCGCCGCCGAGAATGATCTTGTCCTCGCGGAGCAGCGGGCCGACATATTTGAAGCCGACGGGCGTCTCGTAGACCTCGGTGCCGTGCAAGAGGGCTACGGCGTCCAGTAAATGCGTGGTGGCAACGCTGCGGGAGGCGCCGCGCTTGACGATGGGCTTGCCTGCGGATTTTTCGAGGCGCGTTTGGAGCAGATAATCGAAAACGAGGGCAAGGATGTGGTTCGGCGAAACGAACGAGCCGTCGCGATCGAGAATGCCGAAGCGATCCGCGTCGCCGTCGGTCGCCAGGCCCGCGAGAGCCTTTTTTTCTCGCACGGTTTGGCGCAGCGGGGCGAGATTTTCTTCCGAAGGATCGGGCCCGGAGCCATCGAAGAGCACATCGCGATTGGCGCGAAGCATTTCGGCGGCGATGCCGTGCCGCTGCAAGAGGGCGTCGAGCCAGCCGGCGCCGCAGCCGTGGAGCGCGTCGCAGACGAAGGGATCTTTCGCGCGCGCGATTACGTCGAAATGAACCAGGCGTTCGATTTGCGCGAAGTAGGGTTCGCGGGGATCGGCGGGTGGAAAATCGAGCTGCGGGTCGTGCGGGGCAGGCTCATCCTTCAGGGCGGCGGCGCGCTTTTCAATGTCGCGGGTTACGTCGGGAAGGGCGGGACCGCCCTCGGGGCCGGAAAATTTCAAGCCGTTGTAGGCGGCCGGATTGTGGCTGGCGGTGATGTTGATGCCGCCATCGAGCTTGCCGTGAATGATGGCGTGCGCCACGGCGGGAGTCGGCGTCGGCGCGCTGCAAAAGAGTACGCGACAGCCGTGCGCCTGGAGGACGGCTGCCGCGGCGCGGGCAAACTCGGGCGAAAAGAAGCGCGTATCGTAGCCGACTAGCAGCGTGGGCGATTTTTTCTGCGCGAGCACATGCTGCGCAATCGCGGCTGAGGCTCGGCGCACGCCGGAGAAGGTGAAATCGTCGGCGATGATGCCGCGCCAGCCGGATGTGCCGAAATGGATCGCTTGGCCGCTCATTGAAGGCTATTGTATCTTGAGGTGCAAGTGGGGCGTACAAGTGGACGTGCAGGGATTGTGAGCCGCGCGAAAAAGGGCGGGACGGACAAGGTTGCGGTGCTCGTGACCTGCGGTTCGCGAAAAGAGGCTTTGCGGATCGGGCGCGCGGTGATCGAGCAACGGCTGGCGGCTTGCGCGAACGTGGCGCGGTCGCCGATGGATTCGGTCTACCGCTGGAAGGGAAAGATCGAAACCACGCAGGAATTCCTGCTGATCATGAAGACCTCGCGGGCGCGATTTGACGCGCTGCAGAAAGCGATACGGCGGCTGCATAGTTATGATCTGCCGGAAATTATTGCGTTGCCGGTTGCGGAGGGTGAGGCGGGCTATCTGGCTTGGATCGCGGAATCGGTGAAGAACTGAACGACCGGCAGGGCCGGCAGCGGCCGAGCGCGGAAGCGCGATTGCGGCTTGAGCGACGTTGCGGTACAAAGGAATAGCAATGAGAGATTTGCGGGCATCGCAACGAAAATTCGCGCGGATCGCGCCCTGGGCCGTCCTGATCCTGCTCGCGTTTGCCATTCCGGGCGCGGCTTTGGCACGGGACGCAAGTTCGAGTGCGGCTGCCGCACAGGAATCAGCGAAATCGCAGGCGCAGCCGAACAGCCAGGATAAAAAGGACAAGCAGGACAAGCAGGACAAGCAGAGTAAAGACAAGGGCGACGCGCCCGCGATGACCAAAATCAGAATTCAGGTGACCGGCAGCGACGATAAGCCCGTGCAGAACGCTTCGGTCTATATTGGATTTTACGAATCGGGCGGGCTATTCCACGGCGATAAGATGGCCGAACTGGATTTGAAGACAAGCCAAAGCGGCACGGTGAAGGTTCCGGAAATTCCGCGGGGAAGAATTCGTATCCAAGTGCTCGCGAAGGGCTGGCACACCTTCGGCAAATGGTACGACATCGAAAAGCCGGAGGAGCTTGTGGAAATTAAGCTGGTGCCGCCGCCGCATTGGTATTAACTGCCGCGAAGTTCCCGCCTTGCGACCATTTTCCGAAAAAGGAAGCGCACGATGGCGAATTTTTCGTCCCGGCGGCGCCGCGCGTCGAGGGAAAACTTTTACCCACGCGGGTGGTTGCACAGAAGTGGTGCAAAGAGCAGAAACGCGCGTATTCATCGGCAAATTTGATTCGCGGGAGGGGTTTTTCCACATGCTTTTCAACAGAACTGTTGAAAACTTTTGCGGAAATTCTATCGGGAGTTCGAAATCGGGGGCACGTGTGGCCGGTGAGTTGCTTTGGCGGCGCGCTGCGATTTTTCCGGCGCAAAATGGAACGCGGCGGCACGGTGATTCAGCCTGGGCGTGATACGATTCCTTCGTTTCGCTTCGAAGAGCCCTCACAGTGAAGGAATTAATTCTGAACGCCGATGATTTCGGCTTGACGCGCGGGGTGAACGAAGCGATTATCCGCGCGCATCGCGAAGGGGTCCTGACGAGCGCGACGCTGATGGCAAATGGCGAGGCGTTCGACGATGCAATCGCGGCTGCGCGCGCGAACCCAAGGCTGGGAGTTGGCTGCCACTTGGTTCTCGTTGGAGGGACATCGGTTGCGGATGCGAGAGAGATTCCATCGCTTGCGGATGGGGCCGGCCGATTGCCGCGAACGCTTGGCGCGCTGATCGCACGGGTGAGCTGCGGGAGGATCCGATCCGAGGAAATCGAGCGCGAGCTTGCGGCGCAGGTCCGCAAGATTCGCGAAGCTGGCCTGGAACCAACCCATCTGGATACTCACAAGCACGCGCATGCCCATCCTGTGATTCTGGAGGCGGTGGGGCGGCTTGCAAATGCGAGCGGCATTCGGCGCGTGCGGAAACCGCTGGAGCGCGTTGCCGATTCGTGGAGGACGGCGCGACCGAATGGCGACGGATTCGCGAGGCAATTCCTTGGGTCCGTGGCCATGTGCGCCGCTGCCCCGCGATTTCGGGCCGCCGCGCGGAAATACGGGCTGCGCTCTCCGGATCACTTTTTCGGGCTTGCCGCGACTGGGCATCTGGACGATTCTCTGTTGCGCGGCATAATTGACACGCTTCCTGAGGGCCGGACGGAGATCATGACGCATCCGGGCATCTGCGATGCTGATCTGGCGCGCACAGGCTCGCGACTACAGGGCCAGCGAGAGCGCGAACTCGGGGCGCTGCTGCATCCGGCGGTGAAGCGGGCGGTGGCCGAGGGCGGGATTAAGCTAATCTGCTATCGGGAGTTAAACTAAGGGTATGGCACAGCGGGAATTCATTGCCGCTCGGCGCTCGCCGAGGTACTCGATCGTCGTGCCGCTTCATGACGAGCAGGACAGTATCCGGGAGCTCCACGGAAAATTGAGCGAGGTGATGTCTGGGCGCTATGAACCGGTTGAGTTTGTGTACGTGGACGACCGCAGCAGCGATGGCACGCCTCAGGTGCTGGCGGAAATCGCAGCGGCCGATCCTCGCGTGGCCGTGCTGCTTTTGAAGCGGAACTATGGCCAGACGACGGCGCTTGCCGCTGGATTCGATTACGCCTCCGGCGACATCATCATCTCGATGGACGGCGATTTGCAGCACGATCCGGCCGATATTCCCATGATGCTGGAGGCCTTCGAGTCTTCCGATTGCGATATCGTGAGCGGCTGGCGGCAGAAGCGCGTGGATAATTTTCTGCTGCGGCGGATGCCCTCGCGGGCGGCCAATTGGATGATGGGGAAGCTTTCCGGGGTTGATATCCACGATTTCGGCACCACGTTCAAGGTATATCGCCGCGAGACGATTAAGGACATTCGTCTTTATGGCGAATTGCACCGGTTTATCCCGGCGCTCGCGGCGCTGAATGGCGCGCGGGTGGTGGAGGTGCCGATTCGGAATATTGTGCGGCCGGGCGGCAAATCCCATTATGGGATTTCGCGCACGGTGCGCGTATTTTTCGATCTAATCACGATTCGATTCCTGATGCGCTATATGACGCGCCCGCTGCATTTTTTCGGGCCACCGGGGATGGCCGGGATCGTGAGCGGTGCGGCGATCATGATCGCGCTATTTGTGGAGAAGGTGCTGGGGCACACGCCGATCTTCATGCAGCACGGGCCTTTGCTGGTGCTGGGGATGATGTTGTGCTTGTTTGGGGTACAATTATTGGCAGTTGGGCTGGTCGGCGAACTCTTGATGCGCACCCACTTTGAATCCGGTGCGAATCCCGTATACCGCATCGAACGCATCATTGCGGCTGCCGGGGCGGTCCCGCCCGGGTCGCCAAGCGATGCGGTGAGGGCCGCGGGGACGGTGCGATAACGCCCCGCGCTTTTGCGAGCCGCCCGTATGCCGGGCGCGCCGATACCAGCCATTCCAGCCGAGGAGAGAGCTACATGCGAAAGACTGCTTTGGGGGTTTTCGTTATCTTCGCGCTTGCAACGCTGGTCTGGGCCAGCGATCCATGGAAGAGCAAGCCGTACCAACAGTGGGACAAAGATGACGTCCGAAAGATCCTGACCGATTCGCCGTGGTCTAAGGTGATACCGGAGGACGCGAACTGGCGAGGCTTTGCGGCGCCCTCAGGCTTGCCCGGCGGCTCAGATGCGGGACGCGGCGGTGGCGGCGGAGGCGAAGGGGGTGGCGGGGGACGTCCCGGTGGTGGCGGAGGCGCAGCAGCGCAAGGAGGCGGCGCATCGGGCGGCGCCGGTGGGGGCATGGGTTCGGCCGGCGGGATCTCTCAGGTTCCATTTTCCGTGCGCTGGGTTTCATCCCAGACGATCCGGGAGGCGCTGGTCCGCAGCGCGGAACTGCGCGGCCAGATGACTCCGGCTCAGGCACAGAGCCAGCTAGCGGCCCCAACGGACGTATATGAGGTGATGGTTGCGGCGCTGCAGATGAACCCGTTCGAAGGCGTTGACGAAAAGACGCTAAAGCAAAAAACTGTCCTGGAGATGAAGAAGTCGAAGGCCAAGGTACAGCCTTCAAAGGTGGAAATTCAGCGCTCGCCGGACGGTAAGCGCATAGAGGGAGTGGTTTTCTCGTTCCCCAAGAAGGCGGACAACGGAGAAGCCACGATTTCGCCTGAGGAGAAGGAAGTCCAGTTCATGTGCCAGATTCCGGAGCTGGACCTGCGCGCCAAGTTCGACCTTTCGAAAATGACGACGCAGCAGGGGCGCGACCTCTAGATATAGGCTCAGCGGTTGTGAGTCGAAATTGACTGCTATCTGGCGGCGGCTATTCGAGGTCGGGCGGGGTCACTTTCTCGATCCAGGCGTCGTAGCCGCCGGTATAGCCAGCTTTCTGCTGTAGGGCGCGAATGCGCTGCTCGATCTGCGCGATTGTGGCAGCGGGAAGCGGGGGTGCGGCTTCGACGATCTGCTCAACCGCCCGGGCATGTGAGGCTGCGCACGCCTCGGCTGGGGCGTAAATGCCGCGCAGGTCGGTTCTTTCGCTTCCGATTCCAAGATAGCCCTCGACCATCCGGTTCGTCACTTGCTGACTGTGGACTAGGGACACGCGAATGTTTCCCTGCCCCGTGACGACATTTCCGACCCCGAAAACGTGCTGCTTTCCCCCATAGCGAGGCAGGGCCTCGTCTGAAAATGTGTAGTACTCGCCATTCATCTCGACGCCTGGCAGCCGCTCCGGCACCGAACCTATTGAGGAGATGACCAGTGGGGCGCGCAATTCGCGCTCCGAACCGGGGATCGGCTCGGCTCGGCGGCCCTCAACCTTCGTTTCGGCTAGGCGCAAACCAGCTAGCCTGCCATTTTCGACGATCAGGCCGATTGCGACGCGGCGATCCTGCACGCGGAACAGATATTTATCGCGCGCGAGGCGCAGCATTTTCTGGCGGACCTGTTCGGTTTTCGCGATTTGCTCGGGCGTCGCGTTCTCAGGCGGCTGGGCGAGCGGCATATCCTGTTCGCGGCGGCGATAGATCAACAAGCAACCCTTCACGCCTAGGTCTTCTGGGCGCACGCCATGCGCCTTGCAAGCGGCGGGGATGCCTTTCTCGAGCTCGTGGAGGGTAGTTTCGATGCCGCGGGCCCGCAGGGCGCGCTCGTAATTTTCGAGCTGGAGGACTTTTACGACGTCAATTGAGGCTAGGCCGCCGCCGACAACCACGGCTTCGTCCGGGGTGTCGTAACGCGGTCCGGAGTAAGTGCTTTCGTTCTTGTGGTTGTACCAGTAGATGAAGGGGTTCTGGTAAACGAGGCCTTGGTCCACGTACTGGTCGGCGCCGGGCAGGCCGAGATCGCGGTCGCGCCACGCGCCATTGGCCAGAATTACGGCCGAAAAGCCCCATTCGGCGCAAAGCTCATCGAATCCAAGATCGCGGCCCAGCTTTGTGGCGGGGATGAAATAGACGCCGGGCTTTTTCATGCGGGCGTCAATGCGCGCATATTCCTGCTTGCGCTGCTCGACGTGCCAGCGCGGCAGGCCATCCTCGATCTTGCCGTACGGGCGCGGATTCTGTTCAAAAACGGCGACGCGGATGCCGCGGTCGGCGAGGATTTCGGCCGCGACGGAGCCTGATATGGCACCGCCCACCACTGCGACGAAGTGGCGGCTGTTACTGTTCGCGTCTGTCATCGGTCCGATATCGCCCGTGTGAATTCTACAACGAGTTGTGGGTTTTCGGCCGCCGGTTCGCGGGACTCACGCGCCTGCCCGGGCAGCGAGATACGCCGGAGCGAGAACCTGGGCGATGAAGGATTCGATAGTCGTCGGCGTGGTGTTCTTCGGGGAGCGCGGTTCGGAAGGCGCGAGCAATCCGGCATTGCCGGCCTTGAACATTTCAATGACCAGCGTGGCGGAACCCTTCGGCAGGCCCGTCTGAACGAGAATGGGTTCAAGCATCATAAAGGGCACCTGCGAGTACATGAGGCGGGGCTTGCCGATGGCCTCACCCAGAATCGAGGCGATCTCGTTCATCGTGACATCGCGCGGGCCAAGCAGTTCTTGCGTGCTGCTGCCGGAAAAATCGCGCCCGACGAGACGCGCCGCGGCATAGGTTCCCACGTCGCCGGCGGCAATCCAAGGCGCGGCAGCATTCGCGGGAGCGGCGCCGCCGAAAACGCCCATTGAGCGCAGCGGGCCGATGTTCACGAGGAGATTTTCCATAAATTGGGCGGGTCGCAGGTGAAGGACGTTGAGGTCGGAGATCGCATTGAGTTTCTGCTCCATATTGTGGAGGCCGGCGATGGGGCCGGTGCCGGAGGGATGCTGCGCGCCCAGGCTGCTGAGCGAGATCACATGCTGGACGCCCGCGGCGGCCACCGATTCCGCGAAAGCATCGGTGATGCGCTCCTGGTAGGCGCGAAAATCCTCGCGGTGCATCGCTTGGGGGACGACCAGGTAAGCGGCCTGCGCGCCATCGAGGGCCTGCGCCAAAAAGCCGGGCTCCTCAATATTTCCGACGGCGGCAGCCGCACCGCGTTGTACAAAGGGTTGCAACTTGCCCGCGTCGCGGCCGATGACGCGAATTTGTTCGCCTTTTGCGAGCAGGGCTTCGACGGCGGGCCTTGCGGTGTTTCCAGTGGCGCCTACGATGGCGATCATGTGCACTCCTCAGGGCATGGGAATTTTCAGGCCCGAGCTGCGGGCGAAGGCCGCGGCTTCGGGGTAACCGGCGTCGGCGTGGCGCGCGACGCCGATGCCTGGATCGTTGGTTAGCACGCGTTCGATGCGGGCGCCCATTTCGTTGGTGCCGTCGGCCACGACGACCTGGCCTGCGTGCTGTGCGTAGCCGATGCCCACGCCGCCGCCATTGTGTATCGAAACCCAACTCGCGCCGCTCGCCGTATTCAGCAGGGCATTGAGCAACGGCCAATCGGCGATGGCGTCCGAGCCGTCGCGCATGGATTCGGTCTCGCGGAAGGGGGAAGCGACCGAGCCGCAATCGAGGTGATCGCGGCCAATGACCACCGGGGCTTTTAGTTCACCGCGCGCGACGAGGCGATTGAGCGCAAGCCCGAATTTATCGCGCTCGCCGTAACCCAGCCAGCAAATGCGCGCGGGTAATCCCTGAAAGCGGACGCGTTTGCGGGCAAGCTCGATCCAGCGGGTGAGCGCGGGGTCGTGCGGGAACATTTCGAGGACGAGCTTATCGGTGCGGTGGATATCCGCAGGATCGCCGGAAAGCGCCGCCCAGCGGAAGGGCCCGCGGCCTTCGCAAAAGAGCGGTCGAATATAGGCGGGCACAAAGCCGGGGAAATCATAGGCGTTCTTGACGCCCTGTTCGAAGGCGAAGGTGCGGATGTTATTGCCGTAATCGAAGGTGACGGAGCCGAGGTTCCGCAGGGCAAGCATGCCTTCGACGTGACGCGCAATGGATTCGAGCGAGCGGCGACGGTAGCTTTCGGGATCAGAGGCGCGCATTTCGGCGGCTTGGGCGACGTCGAGGCCGCGCGGAATATAGCCGCCGACGGGATCGTGCGCGCTGGTCTGGTCCGTGAGCAGATCGGGGACGACGCCGCGGCGGGCGAGTTCGGGAATAACATCAGCACAATTTCCAACGAGGCCGACCGAGGCGGGTTCGCGCTTGCGGACGGCGTTTTTCAGGATGCGCAGGGCTTCATCGAGATCGTTGACCATTACATCGCAGTAGCCGGTCTTGACGCGGCGCTTGATGCGTTCGGGATCGGCGTCAATGCCGAGGAAGGCCGCGCCGTTCATGGTGGCGGCGAGTGGCTGCGCCCCGCCCATGCCTCCCATGCCACCGCTGGCGATCAGCTTTCCGGCGAGATCGCCGCCAAAGTGCTTGCGACCGGCGGCGGCGAATGTCTCGTAGGTGCCCTGCAAAATGCCTTGCGTCCCGATGTAGATCCAACTGCCGGCGGTCATCTGGCCGTACATGGTCAGGCCGGCGCGATCGAGCGCGTCGAAATTCTTCCAGTCGTTCCAATGGCCGACGAGGTTGGAATTCGCGATCAGAACGCGCGGCGAATGCGGATGCGTGCGAAATACGCCGACGGGCTTGCCGGATTGAATCAGGAGGGTCTCATCGTTCTCGAGGGACCGGAGCGAGGCGACGATGGCGCGGAAGCAGTCCCAATTCCGCGCAGCCTTTCCGCGACCGCCATAGACGATCAGGTCTTCGGGCTTTTCGGCGACTTCGGGATCGAGATTATTGAGCAGCATGCGCAGGGCGGCTTCCTGGTGCCAGCCCTTGCAGGAAAGTTCGGTGCCGCGCGGGGCGCGCAGAGGCTCGTGCGTGGCGGCGGGATGGGAGGGGGTGTTATCCACAAAATGTGCCTGTGGCGATCGAACCATCGAACCACAGACGGGCAAATCGTGCAACCGCGGAGGCTATCCCCTACGCAGGATTAACCTTATTGCGATGCGGCCGCAGGCCGGAGACGCCGGGAAGCAAGGCAGGACCGAATGGAGGCGGGGCTGCTTCCCGTGACGCACGATTTTCTGGCAGCGATGCTCGGAACCGACCGGCCGAGCGTGAGCCTGGCAGCCCGAGCGCTGCAGAAGAAGCAGATTATCGAATATACGCGCGGCGCGATCCGCATCGTGAGCCGCAAGCGGCTGGAGAAATCGGCGTGCGAATGCTATGCCGCGATCCAGCACTTCAATGACGAACTTGCGGCGTGGTAACCAGCGCGGAAAGAGCACGCGTCTGGCTGCACGATCTTTTCGTTCGCAAATGGCCGCAGGCATGGATAGAATCGGCCCACTCGCAATATCCAGGAGAGGCCATGAAGAAATTCTATGTGTCCGCATGCGTGTTGGGCTTGCTGGCGGCGGCAGTGCTGGCGGCGCAGGCGCCTGATCTTGCCGGCGTCACCACACAGATCCGCGCCGAGGAAACGAACAATTCCAAGATCATGTGGATCATCCACGAGGTGGCGGACGTCTACGGTCCACGCTTGACGGGCACGCCGAATTTGAAGGCGGCGGACGATTGGGCGGTGAAGACGATGGCGTCGTGGGGGCTGGCGAATACGCACCTCGAGCCGTGGACGTTCCAGCCGCCGAGCGCGGCGACGCCGGTGCCTGGCTGGGAGAACGTTGACCTCGAAGCCGTGGCGGTGGCGCCCTTTCATGGGCAATTGACGGTGAAGCCGCTCGCGTGGACGCCGAGCACGAAGGGCACGGTGACGGCGGAGGCCGTGATGCTGCTGCCTCCGGGGCTCGCTTCCGGCAGTGGATTCCGCCGCGGCGCCGCGCCGGCTGCCGCGACGAGCGGATTGCCTGCGCCGATGCCTGCCGAATCGGATGCCCGCCCGGCGCAGCCGACACAGGCCGAACTGGACGCGTACCTGGATTCGATGAAGGATAAAGTTCGCGGGCGCATCGTGCTGGTGGGGAAGCACGTCGAGGTGGCGGAGGATTTCGAGCCGGCGCCGCTGCGGCGTTCGGACGAGGCGTGGAAGCAGCTCTTCGACCCCAACAATCCGAATCCTCAGCGCGGATTCGGCGCGCGGCGACCTGCCACACCACTGGCGGCTGGGCAATTGAGTCCGCAACAAGTGGCACGCGCGGTGGACCGTTTCCTCGTGGAGAATGGCGCGCTGGTGCGTGTCAACGACGCGGGCCGCGCTTATGGCGTGATCGTGGCGCAGCAGAATGGGAATTACGATTGGACGCGCGTGGTGCCGACCTTGATTATGCGGAACGAGGATTATGGCCGCATCTCGCGCATCCTGGCGGACGGCACCACGGTGAGGCTGCGGGTGAATGTCCAGAACCGCGAGTACCCGGAAGGCACAACCGTTTACAACGCGATCGGCGAAATTCCCGGCACGGATAAAAAGGATGAGATCGTGATGCTCGGCGGGCACTACGACTCGTGGCACGGTGCGACCGGCGCGACCGACAATGGCATCGGCTCAGCGATGATGCTCGAGGCGGTGCGACTGCTCGAGGCGGTACACGTAAAGCCACGGCGGACGATTCGCATCGCGCTATGGAGCGGCGAGGAAGAAGGCCTGCTGGGCTCGATTGCCTATGTGCAGCAGCACTTCGGCAGCGCCGAAAATCCGAAGCCGGAGTTCGCCAAGCTGGACGCCTATTTCAATATTGACTCTGGAACGGGGAAGCCGCGCGGGGCGAACGTCTTCGGGCCGCCGGCCGCGGCGGATATGGTTCGCAGCGCGCTAGCACCATTTCAGGATTGGGGCTTCACGGGCGCTCGCGCCACAAACAGCCGGAGAACGGGCGGCACGGACAGCACGTCGTTCAACAACGCCGGGCTGCCGGGAATCGGTTTGAACCAGGACTCGTTCGATTACAACACCTTTACCCATCACACGAACCTCGACACGTACGAGCGCATTTATGAGGAGGACGTGCGCGAGGGAGCGGTGGAGATTGCTTCGGCGGTATACGCGATTGCGATGGCGGATCAGATGGTGCCGCGTTTCGCTGCGGGACAGATGCCCGCGCCTGCGCCAGTGCCTGCGCCGGGATCGAGGGCGGAAGCTGCGAGATAGATGATGCGTGCCGTCGGGCTTGGTTGGTATTCGTGAGTACGCGGATTTGACCGGGTTTGGCGCGGCGGGATAGGTTTGTAGGTAGGTTAGCCGGGCGAGCCGTGCGGTGGTCAATCTCCCGGCCAATTGTGCTTGCGCGAAGCGTGCGGCAGCGATCGCCGCTCCGTTTGCGGCGAGAAGAAGTTAGAGGTCTGCCAAGAAGCCAGGGAAAAGCCACCGAAAATCGCCTCCGGGCAAAAGCACGGGTCATGATGCTATTTCCCGCGTGCAGGGTATAGCGCCAACAATGACGGCGCTCGAGCCGGGGATTTATGCCGTGGTCGAAAACGCCCGCACGCCGCTTCTCGTGCTGGGGCTGCGCGTCAAGGCGAGCACTCGCACGTTTTATCGCGCCTTCAAGGTTGCTGCGGCGGAAACCCAAGGCCGCCTCGTCTATGAATTGGGAAATGGGCAGTGGAATATTCCCACGCTGCGCCATCTTTTGCAGGAAATCATCCCTCGCAAGTCTTGCGTGGAGGATTTTCGGGGTGCGCCACGAATTCCCCGGAATCGGCCAGCGCACGATGCTGCTGAACGCGCGACGGATCGGGCTCGCGGCCGGAGAGCAATTGATCCTGCTCTCGATCGAAGATGTCACCGAGAAGCGCGAGTACGAAGCTCTGCGGCAGCAGGCAGCCCTGCTCAATCTGGCGTATGACGCCGTGTTCGTCCGCGATATGGCCGGCAAAATCTCCTTCTGGAACAAAGGCGCCGAGGAGCTCTACGGCTGGCCGAAGAAGGAAGCAATCGGCAAGAGTTGCTACCTGTTGCTTCGGACGGAATTCCCCAAGGACCAGGCAGAGATCGAGATCGAATTTCTTCGTGCCGCCCGCTGGGAAGGGACTCTACTCCGCACCTGCCGCAGCAGAGAGCGAAAATACGCGAGCAGCCGGTGGGCTGCATGACTCGACGGGGGCAGAAGCTCGCGGCGCTGACGATGCTGCTGCAATCGGTGCGGAAGGGCGCGACAGACCCAAAAACAGGGGAACGCTTGGCGGAGTGCCTGGAGGTGACCCGCGAAGCAGCCCAGGAGATTCGGACCGTCGCGCAACTGCTGCATCCGCCGCTGCTGGACGAGACGGGGCTGGTTTCCACGCTCCGCTCCCTCTTGAGCGGCTTACCCCGGAAGTGGAACTAGCGCTATTCCGCGTGGTGCAGGAGTGCCTCGCGAATATCCATCGGCATTCGGGCGCGAAGAAGGCGACGGTCGAACTCGCCGCTGAGAGCGGCTTCTTCACCTTGACCGTATCCGACAACGGCAAGGGATTGCCGCCGAAAATGCGCGAGGACGGCGACAGCAGCCACGCGCTCGGAGTGGGAATTATGGGGACGAAGCAGCGGCTCGGTCAATTTGGCGGCACACTGGAGATTGCGTCGAGCGAGCGCGGTACGACCGTGAAAGCGAGCGTTCCGCAGGCTCTTTCAAAACGAGAGCTTCGGAAAGCCGGCGCGCAATTCCCGGCGCCTGCGTTGGCGAACAACCCGCCGCGGGTTCTCCGCTTATTCGATCCAGCCGCCGCCCAGAACGCATTCCCCGCGATAAAAGACGGCTGCCTGGCCCGGCGCAATCGCGCGCTGGGGGGCTTCGAATCGCACTTCAGCGGTGGTGGCATCGAGCCCAATGATTTGCGCGGGCGCCGGCGCGTGGCGGTGGCGGATACGCACCATCGCCTCGATGGGATCTTCCGGCGCGGCAAACGGAATCCAATTGACGGCCCGCAGGCGGCACGTGCTGGCTCGCAGATCGCTATCCTGGCCCACGATCAGGCGATTCCTCGCGCGATCGAGAGCGACGACGTAGAGCGGCTGGCCGGTTGCAATCCCCAAGCCGCGGCGTTGACCGACGGTGTATTGATGCAAGCCGGTGTGGCGCCCGAGCGTCTCGCCGGTGATGGTGACGATCTCGCCTTCCCCATCCGGGGCTGCGCCGCCTTGTTCGCGCAAGTAGCCTTCGATGAACCGAACGTAATTTCCCGTGGGCACGAAGCAGATTTCCTGGCTTTCCGGCTTTTCCGCCACCGGAAGGCAGGCACGGCGGGCGAGGGCGCGCACCTCGTCCTTGGAAAGTTCGCCGAGTGGAAATTCCGCGCGTGCGAGCTGCTCCTGGGTAAGCCCGAAGAGAAAATACGATTGATCCTTGCTTTCGTCCACGGCGCGCAGCAGTTCATGGCGGCCGGTTTCGCCGTTGCGGCGTATGCGCGCGTAGTGCCCTGTGGCAATGCGCTCGGCGCCGATCTGCCGCGCGGTGGAGAGCAACTGATCGAACTTCACGTGATTATTGCAATGGGCGCAGGGTATCGGCGTGCGGCCGTCCAGATAATCTTCAACGAAAGGCCGAATCACGGCCGCCTCGAATTCGCGCTCAAAATTGATTACGTAGAAGGGGATGCCCAGGTGCTCGGCCACGCGACGCGCGTCGTGCACATCGTCGAGCGAGCAGCAGCGATGGCGCGATGCGCCTTCGGGGGCAAGTTGCGGAAGGCGCCGCTGATTCCAGAGCTGCATCGTGAGGCCGACGATGGATTGGCCGCGCTCGCGCAGCAGCGCGGCGACGGTGGAGCTATCCACGCCGCCGCTCATCGCTACGGCGATAGTTGCCGTGGCGGCGGATGCGAAATTCTCAGTCGCGGCGATTTGTGCGGCAGTCTGCATGGGATTCAGGCGCGCGCTCCTGCGGTGTGCGGCGAAAGGGAGCGCAGGCGCTCCGCTACGTACGCGACGGCGGAAATGGCGTAGTCAATTTCGTCGCTCGTGGTCATCCGGCCCAGGCTGAAGCGCACGCTCGAGCGCGCCTCGTCCGGCGCGCGGCCGATGGCCAGCAGCACATGCGATGGCTCGACTGCGCCCGAGGAGCAGGCCGCGCCGGCCGAGCAAGCGATGCCCTGCAAATCGAGCGCGATCACCAGCGCCTCCGAACCCGCACCGGCAAAGATAAGATTCGTGGTGTTCGCCACGCGCTGCTCGGGATCGCCGTTGACGGCAGCCCACGGAATAGCGCGAAGGATGCCGGCTTCGAGTCGGTCGCGAAGGGCGGCGATGCGCGCCGAATCCTCGGCCAGCCGCGCCCGCGCAAGCTCAGCCGCCTTTCCGAATCCGGCGATTCCCGGCACGTTTTCGGTTCCGGGGCGGCGGTCGCGCTCGTGGTGCCCGCCGTGAAACCTCGGCTCAATGGCCGTCCCCGCGCGGACGTAAAGCGCACCCGCGCCCTTCGGCCCGTAAATTTTGTGCGCCGAAAGCGAGAGCAGGTCGACGCCGAGGGAATCCACATTAACGTTCAGTTTTCCGGCGGATTGCACGGCGTCCGAGTGAAACGCAACGCCGGCTTCCGCGGCGATTCTGCCGATTTCCTCGATCGGCTGAATCGTGCCCAGTTCATTATTCGTGTGCATCGCGCTGATCAGGATTGTTTCAGGACACAACGCGCGGCGGATGTCGTCCGGGTCCACAACCCCGCTTGCCGCCGGGCGGACGTAGGTCACCTCCACGCCGTCCTTCTCGAGGGCTTGGCAGGCGTGCCATACGGCGTGATGCTCGATGGCCGTGGTGACGACGTGGCGGCGCGAGGCCTTGGAGGCCGCGACGATACCGAAAATGGCGAGATTATCCGCTTCGGTACCGCCGCTGGTGAACACGATTTCGGCGGGCTTTGCCCCGATCAGCGCCGCTATGGATTCGCGGGCCTGTTCGACGGCCGCACGCGCTTGTTGGCCCGGCGTGTGGATCGAACTGGCATTGCCGTAGCCCTCGGCGAAATAGGGCAGCATTGCCTCGATCACGGCGCGGTCCACAGGCGTCGTGGCGTTGTAGTCGAGATAGACTCGCATCGAAGGATCCTGAGGCTTTCAGGATAAAGGGGGACGCCCGCGGAAGCAAGAAAGCGGCGCACGAGGACGCTGCGCCACTCGCGGACAACAGCCGTGATGCGCAATCAGAGCGAAAAACCGAAGCTCAACTCGGACGATCTGCGTGCTCGTCGAACAAAAACCGGCGCCTACTTTTCGGAAGTCGCAGCCGGCCCAGCCCCGCAAGCGCGGCTACTTGTGAGGCGCCAAAAAGCACGCGAAGCACAATTGCTCCCGCTAGCACCAGCACGGCCGCGCCTGTCGCGATAAGAGCGGGTGTATTCATACCAAAGCCCCTCGAAAAATATGGCGCGTTTTCAGGAAACGTGCCGCTCGATCATTTTCACGATGTTTTCTTTTGGCACCGCGCCGACGATTTGATCCGCCACCTGGCCGCCCTTGAAGACGAGCAACGTGGGAATGCCGCGAATATTGAATTTGCCCGGCGTGTTCTGGTTTTCGTCAATATTCAGCTTCACGACGGTGAGCTTGCCCGCGTGCTCCCGCGCGATTTCTTCGACGGTCGGAGTGAGCATGTGGCATGGCCGGCACCATTCGGCCCAGAAGTCCACCATCACCGGCTGAGTCTTGCTCGCTTCGATCACGTCCGACTGAAAGCTTGCATCGCTTACTGCCTTGATGTTTTCTGCCATGTTTGTCCTTGGTTGTGCGCCGGCCATCCCCGATCTGATTGGCTGGACGCGGGTTACACCGCCGGTGCGGGGCCGGTCGGCGCTGAAATTCGCTGAAATGCGTCAACTCTTAGATGTTCCAGCGGCGCGCGGGATTCGAGCGCGCCGGGCGGCTTCGTAGAGCGTCACATAGGCCGCCGCGGATGCCTTCCACGAAAAGTCCTTGGCCATACCGTTCATCTGCACGGTGCGCCAGAGCTTCGGATCGCGATAGGCGCGCAGCGCCGCGCGGATGCACTCGATCACGGCCCGGCCGTCGTACTGCTCGAACTTGAAGCCCGTGCCTTGCGGCATCCGCGAATCGAAGTTCTGGATCGTGTCGTCCAGGCCGCCTGTCGCGCGGACCACGGGCACCGTGCCGTAACGCAGGCTGTAAATCTGGTTCAAGCCGCAGGGCTCGTAGCGCGAAGGCATCAGGAACATATCGGCGCCAGCCTCGATCTTGTGCGCGAGCGCGTTATCGTAGCCGATTTTTACTCCGACGCGCGCGGGATATTTCGCCGCAAGCTGCGCGAAGAGCTTTTCGTATTCCGGCTGTCCCGTGCCGAGCGCGACAATCGCCACGTCCTCGCCCATCAGCGCGGGGGCCTCCTCCGCGATCAGGTCGAATCCTTTCTGGTCGGCGAAACGCGAGACGATTCCGATCAGCGGCCGCGCGGCATTTTCCTCCGGCAGCTTGAACGCGGCCAGCAGGTCCCTTTTGCACGCGCGCTTGCCCTCGAGATTGTGCGCCGAATAATTCTGCGCGATGAAGGTGTCTACCTCGGGGCTCCAGACGGCATAATCCACGCCGTTCAGGATGCCCACCAGTCGGTCGGCGCGATTGCGGATCACGCCTTCGAGCCCGCAGCCGTATTCGGGCGTCTGAATCTCCTTCGCGTAGCGGCGGCTCACCGTGGTGAGATAATCGGAGAAAATCAGTCCACCCTTCAGAAGGTTCACCTTTCCGTAGTACTCGAGAGCATCCATCGTGAAGAGATTGTCCGCAAGGCCGATGCGGCGCATGTCCGTCTGCGGAAAGAGGCCCTGATACGCCAGATTGTGAATCGTGAAAACCACGGGCAGGGAATTGACCACGGGATCGCGATGGTATTGCTTGCGCAGCAGCACCGGAACGAGCGCCGATTGCCAATCGTGGCAATGAATCAGGTCCGGCAGCCAGACGCGCTTCATCAATTCGATCGCCGTGCGCGAAAATTCGGAAAAGCGCAGAGCGTTATCGGGGAAATCGCCGGTTTTGTCTCCGTAGAGCTGCTCGCGGTCGAAATATTCGGGATCGTCTACGAAAAAATAGCGCACGCCCTGGACCGGCTTGCCTTCGGCGATGGCGGGGAAGCGCAGCGTATCGCCCAGCGGGATCGTGATGCTCTGCGCGAGGAGGGATTCGGCCTTATTACCGCGGTATCGCGGCAGCACGACCGCAACCTCGTGGCCCATTTCGAGCAGCGCCTTCGGCAGCGCCTCGACCACATCCGCGAGGCCGCCCGTCTTTGAATACGGCAACCCCTCAGATGAGACAAACAGGATTTTCATCGCGTCCCCGCTCAAACCGAAAACGGTAGCGGAAGCCGCGTACCCGCGTCAAGGAAATCCGGGGAAATCTCGGCTCGCCGGAAACGCAGCCGCCGAGCCGCGGGACTTGCTAAACTCCTTCGTCTCATGCCGCGCCAGCGACTTGGACAGCATTTTCTTTCGAACCACGCCTGGTGCTCGCGCATTCTCGATACGTTGCCTTCCCTGCCGACGGCGGGATCCGACGCGGCCGGCACCTGGCTCGAAATTGGACCGGGTCATGGTGAAATGACGCGCCTGCTCGCGGCTCCGGGGCGCCGCATCGTCGCCGTTGAGGCGGATGCGCGGCTCGCCGCAGGCTTGCGCGAGCGCGTCGCCGCCGAGCCGCACGATTGGCCAGGCGTCGAGATCGTCGAAGCCGATATCCTGCAATTCGATTTTGCGCGGCTGGGCGGTGAACGCTTTCGCGTCTATGGCAACCTGCCGTACTACATCACCTCGCCGATCTTGCACCGGCTCTTCGAGCGTGCCAACCGGATTGCCTCGATTCACATCGTGATCCAACTCGAAGTTGCGGCGCGGATCGTGGCGCGCCCCGGCCGGCGCGAGTACGGCTATTTATCCGTGGCGTGCCAGTTCTACACGAGGCCGGAAATTGCGCTGCGCATTCCGGCAGGTGCATTTCGGCCGCCGCCGCGCGTGGTTTCGGCGCTCGCCGGCATGACGCTTCCCGGGGAACGAGCCTCTGTGGCTGTGGGCGACGAATGCGCATTTTTGCGCTTCGTGCAGGGCTGCTTCAGCCAGAAGCGCAAGACGCTGCGCAATAATATTTGTGCGCTGCCGCGCGACCTCGGCGCGCCATCCGCACCGGTGCAAAGGCGGGGCGCACGGAATCTTGGCGAGCTTGAACCCTCCGAGCGCGATGGAATGATCCGCACCGCGCTCGCCGATTGCGGCGTTCGCCCGGACGCACGCGCCGAGCAGCTTTCGATTTCGCAGTTCGCGGCGCTCTATGCGCGGCTTTCCTCCTGCGCGTTTTAGCCGCGAACAAAGGCAATTCAGCCCTCGAAACGCACATTCCGCTGCATTTCGATTTTCTTTTCCGTCCGCGCGGCGATATGCTAGGAAATCGAAGAGCGGTGCTTTTGCCGTCAGGAGGTGGTGTGCGGATGTGCCGCGAACGGCAGGGCCGCCGAATCCGCGGCGCCGGGCATCCCGCGGCTACTCTTCGGTATCACAATCCATAGCGTCGCAAAAAAGCAACGCGGAGATTCTAGAAGCACATGTCAACGACAATCGTTCCGCCTCCCGCCCGAAAGCGCGAGGTGATTGAAAAGGCGGTCATCCGGTTCTGCGGCGATTCCGGCGACGGGATGCAGATCACGGGCAGTCAGTTCACGAATACCGTCGCGCTCTACGGCAACGATCTGGCCACGCTGCCCGATTTCCCCGCCGAAATTCGCGCACCCGCCGGCACGCTGCCCGGCGTCAGCGGCTTCCAGGTGCATTTTTCCTCGAATGACGTCTTCACGCCCGGGGATTCGGTGGACGTACTGATCGCGATGAATCCCGCCGCGCTGAAAATGAACCTGGCGGACCTGAAGACGAACGGCATCCTGATCGTTAATCTCGACAGCTTCGAGGAAACCGATCTGCGCAAGGCGCAGCTCACGGTGAATCCGCTCGAGGACCATTCGCTCGATGGCTACCGCGTGTTCCAGGTGGAACTGACGCGGCTGACCAAGGCCGCGCTGAAGGACCTGGGCCTCGACGCGAAGAGCATGGATCGCTCGAAGAACTTCTTCGCGCTGGGCATGTGCTATTGGCTCTACAACCGCTCGATGGAGCCCACGCTGCGCTGGATTGAGGAAAAGTTCAAAAGGAATCCGGCGCTGGTGCAGGCGAACCGGCTCGCCATGCAGGCGGGTTACAGCTATTGTGAAGCGACCGAAGCCTTTCAGATTACGTATGAAATTCCGCCGGCGAAGCTCGAACCGGGCGTCTATCGCAATATCAGCGGGAACACGGCGCTCGCGATCGGGTTCGTGGCCGCGTCGCAGAAGTCGGGGCTGCCGCTTTTTCAGGGGTCGTATCCGATCACGCCAGCCTCCGATATTCTGCATGAGCTTTCGAGCTACAAGGATTTCGGCGTAATCACATTTCAGGCCGAGGACGAAATCGCCGCTATCACTTCCGCGATCGGCGCGGCCTACGCCGGCGCGCTCGCCATCACCACCACCTCCGGTCCGGGAATGGCGCTGAAAACAGAGGCGCTCGGCCTCGCTGTGATGGTCGAGCTGCCGCTGGTGATCTGCGATATTCAGCGCGGCGGCCCTTCCACCGGACTGCCGACCAAAACCGAGCAGGCCGACCTGCTTCAGGCGCTTTTCGGGCGCAACTCCGAGGCTCCAGTTCCAGTGCTCGCGCCCTGCACGCCGGGCGATTGCTTTTGGATCGCGCTCGAAGCGAGCCGCCTCGCCATAAAGTACATGGTTCCAGTGATTATTCTTTCCGACGGCTACCTTGCAAACGGCTCTGAGCCCTGGCGCATTCCGAGCGTTGCCGATCTGCCCGAGATTCCCGTGCGCTTTGAGACGAACCCAGAAGGATTCCGTCCGTATCGGCGCAATCCGGACACGCTGGCGCGCGGCTGGGCCGTCCCCGGCACAAAGGGACTCGAACATCGCATCGGCGGGCTTGAGAAGCAGGACGTAACCGGCAACGTGAATTACGAGCCGCTCAACCACGAGAAAATGGTCCGCCTGCGCGCCGCGAAGGTCGAAGCCATCGTGCAGGACGTTCCCGACGCGGTTCCCGAAGGCGATCCGAGCGGCGATCTGCTGATCGTCGCCTGGGGCTCGACCTACGGCCCGATCACCGCCGCGTTGAAATCGGAGCGCGAGCGGGGCCATAAAATCGGCCACGTGCATCTGCGCCATTTGAACCCGCTGCCCGCGAACCTGGGCGAAGTCCTCAAGCGATACCGCCAGGTGCTCGTTCCCGAAATGAACATGGGCCAGCTTTCCATGGTTCTGCGCGCGAAATATCTGGTGGACGCGCAGGGCTACAACAAAATTCAAGGTAAGCCTTTTAAGACGTCCGAGATCGAACAAAAAATCGAGGAGATACTCGATTGAACTTGCCAAAGGCGCCGGCTAAATCAGGAGAATCGGAATGAGCACCGCCACGCTGCCCGTATATACGAAGAAGGATTTTCAGACCGATCAGGAGGTGCGCTGGTGCCCCGGTTGCGGCGACTACGCCATCCTTTCGGCCGTACAGTCCGTCTTCGCCGAATTGAAGGTGCCGCGCGAAAAATTCGTGATGATCTCCGGCATCGGCTGCTCGAGCCGCTTCCCGTACTACATGAACGTCTTCGGCTTTCACACGATCCACGGGCGCGCGCCTGCTATCGCTACGGGCCTGAAAATCGCGCGGCCAGATCTGGACGTCTGGGTGGCTACGGGCGACGGCGATTCCCTCTCGATCGGCGGAAACCACACGATTCACATGCTGCGCCGCAACGTTGGGCTGAAGGTGTTGCTCTTCAACAACCGCATCTACGGTCTCACCAAGGGCCAGTATTCGCCAACCTCTGAAATCGGCAAGAAGACGAAATCTACCCCGTTCGGCACGGCAGACCGCCCGTTCAATCCCATTTCGCTGGCCATCGGCGCGGAAGCGACCTTCGTCGCGCGCTCGGTGGACGTGTTCCAGCAGCACTTGAAAGAGACGCTGAAGAAAGCCGCCGCGCACCGCGGTTCGGCGTACATCGAAATCCTGCAGAACTGCAACATCTTCAATGACGGTGCCTGGGAATCGCTTACTGAAAAGGATGCGCGCAGCGAGCAGATGGTGCAGCTCGAGCACGGCAAGCCGCTCATTTTCGGGAAGAATCGCGACAAGGGCATCCGCATGAACGGCTTCGACCTCGAAGTCGTTCACCTTGGGAACGGCATCACGGAAAAGGACCTGCTCGTGCACGACGAGCAGCATCCGCGGCCGGCTTATGCCTTCCTGCTGGCCCACATGGAAGATCGCCCCGGCTTTCCGACGCCCATCGGCGTGCTCCGCTCGTGGGAGAACGTGCCGCGCTACGAGGAGCTTATCTCCGCGCAAATCGCCGAGGTGCAGGCGAAGCGTGGGAAAGGCAATCTCGAAAAGCTGCTCCGCTCGGGCGATACCTGGGAAGTCACTACCCGATGAGGGTGGTGATCCTGAGCATCGCGATTTCGGCGAGGCTCAGGGTCCCTGGCGCTCGGCTTCCGTACTCCCGTTGAAATCCTCATTCGCGCGCGCCGTTTCCGGTTAGAATATCCGCCCATGTCGAAAATAATGGAAGGTAAAACCGCCGTTGTGCTCGGGGTGTGGAACCAGTGGAGCATCGCATATGCGATTGCGCAGGCGTTTGTGCGCGAGGGCGCGACGCTGCTGCTCACGTATCAGAACGAGCGGGCCAAGCCCACGGTGGAAGATCTGGGGAAGCAGCTTGGCGCGGCCTCCCTTTTTCCCTGCGACGTGCAGCAGCAGTCGGATATTGATGCGCTCGCCGCATCGTTGCGGGCACGCGGCGGCGCGCTCGACGCCGTCGTTCACAGCATCGCCTTCGCCAATCGCGATGATCTGGGCCAGCCATTCCTGAACACGTCGCGCGACGGCTTCAAGCTTGCGCTGGACGTGAGCGCGTATTCTCTGGTTGCCGTCTCGCGGGCGCTCGCACCGCTGATGACCGCAGGCGGTTCGATTTCCACGCTCACCTATCTCGGCTCGACGCGGGTGGTGACGAACTACAACGTGATGGGCGTGGCCAAAGCCGCACTCGAGGCCGAAGTTCGATATCTCGCGAGCGAATTGGGTCCGGCGAAGATTCGCGTCAACGCGATTTCGGCAGGTCCGATCAAGACGATCTCCGCGCGCGGGATCAAGGATTTCTCGAAGGTGCTGGACTTCGTCGCGCAGCATGCGCCCCTGCGTCGCAATACGGATATCGCAGAGGTGGCCGATACCGCCGTATTCCTGGCAAGCGATCTAGGTCGCGGCGTCACCGGCAACGTTCTCTACGTGGACGCGGGATTTCAGATCATGGCGCTTTCCGTCCCAGAATAGTCCTCACAAGCCCTCAATCTTTCGCGGCAACGTCGAACAGATGTGCCTGAAAGGCTTCGCGGCGGATGAAGAGGCCCGCGCTATGCAGTTCCTCGCCAGAGCGCTCGTATCGCACCTCGTTCAGTTGATCGTGGAAGACGTATTGCGTCGAGGGTGAGATGCCGTCGCCCAGCCGGACGCGCCCTTGCGCGGTGTTCCCGCTCAGATTGACGACGATCAACTTCCAGGAATTTGCCGAGCGCCACTCGTATACCTCCAGATTCCCGGCCGTGGAGTCGCCCTCCGCCACGATGGGCAGCAAGCCCCAAGCGCCCGCGTGAAACGCTTCGTCATTCGTGATTCGCAGAATCTTCGCGAAGAGCCCTGCGATCGCCGAATCTGGCGGAGCCTCCGCCTGCACCCGCAGCGTGATCGGAAGATAGACGGAGCGCCCTTCCAATTCGCCTTGATCATAGAATCGCATTCCGGGCGCAGTGCCCATCAGGGTTGCGGCGCCAGGCAGCCGCAGCTTGCCGAAAATCGCGGCGCAACGAGGCTCGTCGTGGTTTTCAAGGAATCGCGCGAAATGACTTTGTAGCGCAGGGGCGGCGGCCAGTCGGGAGTGAATCTCCGCCGGTTTTGCGTCGCGCAGCGCGTCGTAGAAGCCTTTGTCGTACGCGAACGAGAATCCGAGATCGAGCAGGCGCTGCTCGGTGCCCCAATACGCTTCCGCCAACAGAATCAAATCAGGCACGGCCCGGCGCGCGGCGGTCCAAAATTCCGTTTTGGGCGCCGCTGCGGATTTCAGAAATCGCCGCCATTGATCCAGGAAGATATCGTTCAATTGCAGCATGGCCATATCGCAGCGGACGCCATCGCAATGCGCGGCGATCGTACGCAGATCCGCCAGTTGTGCCGCGCGCATTTCGGCGCTGAAGTGATTCAGTTGCGCGGCGTCCTTCCACGGCGGAAAGTAGGGGTCCTTCGCGAGCGCGAGGAACACCGGCCCGCCGGCAGCATTTATGCGATGGAAGCTCTCGGGGGCCTTTGCCGCGTCTTCGGATGTGCCTTGCACGTAGAAATCGGGGTGCTCGCTAGTCCAGGAGTGATCGAGCGCGGTGTGATTTCCAACGAAGTCCAAGAAGAGCGCCACCCCGCGCGCCCGCAGCTTTGCGCGCGCGGCATCCAGTGCTTCCCATGTCCCGATGCGCGGATCGGGCGCGTACTCCGCCACGGCATACGGCGAGCCGATCACGTCGCTTGGTGTCCAGCCGGGCAGGGCGCGATCATAGAGCGGACGGTTGCCGGGTTCGGCCAGGGCGATCTGGCGGGAGGCCGGGCTGCGGCGCCACACGCCCATCAACCAAATCACGTCGAATCCAAGGCGTGCAAGATTGTCCCATTCTGCGTCGGGAACAGTCGCGAGCGTAATCGTGCGGCCCGCGCCCCTGGAAAGCCCTTCGAGCCACGCCCAGGTGTTGATTTCATAAAGGTGCGGATTATCGCGGAGGCGAGGCTGGCGCTGCGGAATTGTTTTCGCTTTGGTCACGGCTTCTTTCCTGCGCGGCGCCCGGTCAGTGCCAGGGAATCGCACGCACC
>DATNDJ010000045.1:0-33239 GCA_035553255.1 Candidatus Acidiferrales bacterium
TGCCGCGGGAAAACTCCTTTTTTCAGATGTTTACAGAGCAGGCGGAGAACGTCCACGCCGGCGCCGTGGCCCTGGTGGAAATGCTCGAACATTTCGAGAATCCCCCCGCGGGCGCCGAAAAAATCGAGTCCTACGAGCATATCGGCGACAACATCACCCACACGCTGATGACGCGCCTGAACCAGACGTTCATCACCCCCTTCGACCGCGAAGACATCCACGAACTTGCCAGCAAGATTGACGACGTGATTGATCTGATGGACGCCGTCGCGACGCGGCTCGTCACCTACCGCATCGCCTCCGTGCGGCCGGGGGTGCCGGAACTGGCGAAAACCGTCCGCGACGCAACGGCGCAGATCGTCAATGCCGTCCGCGTGCTCGACAAGGGAAAGAACATCCTCGACTACTGCATCGAAATCAACCGCCTGGAAAATCAGGCCGACCGCCAGAGCCGCAATCTGATCGTCACCCTCTTCGAGCAGGAGCGCGATCCGGTGCAGATCATCAAGTGGAAAGAAATTATCGAAACGCTGGAATTCGCCACCGACAAATGCGAGGACGTGGCCAACGTGATCGAAACCGTTACGCTGAAGAACGCCTAGCTGTCGCGCGGGCTGCCCCGCGCCCCGTTCGTGCCTGAAGAGATGCCGGCTTCCTGGAGAGCGAAGAGGTGTCGAAATTTCACCTTCTGGTCCTGATCGTCGTCATCAGCCTGGCATTTGACTTCACCAATGGATGGCACGATGCCGCCAGCTCCATCGCTACCGTGGTTTCCACGCGCGTGCTGCGTCCGCTGTGGGCGGTGATCTGGGCGGCCTTCTGGAATTTGATCGCGCCGCTCACCTTCGGCACGGCCGTAGCCGCCACCATGGGCAGGGGCCTCGTCCGGCTGGACATGGTGGATTCGCGCGTCCTGCTCGCCGGGCTGCTGGGCGCGATCATCTGGAACTACGCCACCATCCGCCTCGGCATGCCGTGCAGCTCCTCCCACGCCCTGATGGGCGGCTATGGCGGTGCGGCAATTGCGGCCGCCGGCTTTCACGCGATCATCGCTTCCGGATGGGTCTTGCCGGTCGTTTTCATTCTCGTCGCGCCGGTGATCGGATTCGTCGTGGGTATCGGGATGACCGCTGTCACGAGCTGGATTGTGCGCCGCCAGGCGCCGAATCGCATTGACCGCTGGTTTCGCAGGCTCCAGCTCGTTTCCGCCGCCGGCTTCAGTTTCAGCCACGGCACCAACGACGCGCAAAAAAGCATGGGCATCATCACCGCCGCACTCGTCACCAGCGGCACCATTCCGAACTACAGGGTCCCGGACTGGGTTATCATTTGTTGTGCGCTCGCCATGGCCGGCGGCACGATGGCCGGCGGCTGGCGCGTGGTGAAGACGATGGGCCAGCGCATCACCAAGCTCCATCCCTTCGGCGGCTTTTCAGCCGAGACGTCCGCCGCCCTCACGTTGATTGGCACGGCCGCCGCCGGCATTCCCGTCAGCTCCACTCACGTGATCACCGGCGCGATTTCCGGCGTCGGCACGGCGCGCCGGGTCACCGCCGTTCGCTGGGGCGTTACGCGCCAGATCATGTGGGCCTGGATTCTGACGATTCCCGGCGCCGGCATAATGGGCGCGATCTTCTACTGGGTCTTCCTGCACTGGCTCTGAGGCTTGCCGGCAACCGGATGGGACGCACCGCCATGGATCATTCACAAACGCCGTTCGCAACCGTCGAGCAAGCCCTCGCCGAAATCCGCGCGGGGCGCATGATCGTCCTCGTGGACGACGAAGATCGCGAGAACGAAGGCGACTTGACCATGGCGGCCGAGAAAATCACCCCCGAAGCCATTAATTTCATGGCCAAGCATGGCCGTGGATTGATTTGCCTTGCGCTCACCGAGGAGCGCTGCGACGCCCTCGGCCTGATGCCCATGGCCGCCAGAAACACGTCGCTTTTCGGCACGCCCTTCTGCGAATCCATTGATGCGCGCCAAGGCACCACCACCGGCATCAGCGCCGCCGACCGCGCCACCACAATTCGCACCGCAATCGCCTCTGGCGCTCGCCCAGAGGACCTCGCGCGCCCCGGCCACGTCTTTCCCCTTCGCGCCCGCCGCGGCGGCGTGCTGGTTCGCGCCGGGCAGACGGAGGCTTCCGTGGACCTCGCGCGCATCGCCGGCCTCGACCATTCCGGCGTGATCTGCGAAATCATGAACGACGATGGCACCATGGCGCGCGTCCCACAGCTCGCGGAATTTTGTCGCGCACACGACCTGAAGCTGCTCACCGTAGCCGCGCTGATTCGCTATCGCATGGAGCACGAACGCTACGTGCGCCGCATCGCCGAATCCGTGCTGCCCACGCGCCATGGCGATTTCCGCATGATTGCGTATTCGAGCGACGTGGACCAGGAGCTTCACGTCGCCCTGGTGCGAGGCGAGCTTGCGGCGCGGAGCGGGCCGCCGCCGCTGGTCCGCGTGCATTCCCACTGCCTCACCGGAGACGTCTTCGGCTCAGCCGCCTGTGATTGCGGCGCCACAATCGAGCGATCGCTCGCGGCTATCGCCGCGGAGGATCGCGGCGTGTTCGTCTATCTGCACCACACCGGCCGCGGATTCCAGATCGAAGCGCCGCAGGAAAGCGCCGCGCTTCCGCGCATCCTGTATCACACGCGCGAGCGCCGCGAACAGGATCTCGGCCGGCAGCGCTTCGTGCAGCGCGAAAGCGGGATCGGCGCGCAAATTTTGATTGATTTGGGATTGCAGCGCATCCGCGTGCTCACCAACCATCCGCGCCGCGTGATCGCGCTCGAAGGCTACGGCCTCGAAATCGCCGACCAGGTTCCGCTCGCACTCGATTCGCCCGCCGGCCGCACCCACCAGCCGCTCTAATTTCGCGGTATTCGGGAAGCTTCCTGTGCCGCTGCTTTTTTCACCGGCGTCACCTTCACGTACGGCCGCAGCGCTGCCAGCCGCTTCTTCGAAATGCCGCGAATGGCGAGCAAATCCTCCGCGCGCTGAAATGGCCCGCTCTTCTGGCGGAAGCGGATGATGGCCTGCGCCGTCGCCGGCCCGATTCCAGGCAATCCTTCGAGTTGCGCCTGCGTCGCCGTGTTGAGCTCCACGGGCTTTGCCGGCGGCTTTTTCTGCGCGGCGGCCTGCATCGCCGCAAACGACGCGAAGGCCATCAGCCCGATGAAACCAATCAGCCCAATCCGTAGCTTTGCCAGCCGGAGTCCGCGATTCATTCGCCCCGCCGCACCCTGCCGTACCGTCGAATCACATACAGCCCTGCGATGGACACGACGAGCACCGCCGCCAGGATTTTCGTCCTCGCATTCGCCGGCCCCACCAGCAGCACGGAAACCAGCAGCAAGACCGCCGAGGCGTATAGCGCGACGGAAAAAATCACGCGCAGGAACGCTTCCCTCTCGGCGATCCAGCCCGCGAAACGGCGCCGCGGCTCGTTCGCCGCCTGCACGTCCCTAGATTTGCTTTCCGCTGGCATCGAACGCCGTCACCTGCCCAAAGAGTGCCGCCTGCGCCTCAATCTGTGCGCGATCTCCAACGATCACGATCCGCGCATTCGCCGAATCGAAATGTCGCCGCGCCGCCTCGAGGGCATCCTCCGCCGTCAGCGCGCGAATCCGCTCGCGATAGCCCTCCAGATAATCCTCGGCCAGGCGCTCCAGGTATACGGTCGAAAGCTGCCCCAGCAGCCCCTCCTGCGTCGCCACGCCCAGCGAAAAGACGCCGCTCAGATAATTGCGCGCGCTTTCCAGTTCCTCGGGCGTCACGGGCAGTGCTCGCATGCGGTCCATCTCGTAGAAAATCTCCGTCAGCGTCGCCGCCACCACCTCGTTGCGCACCGCCGCGTGAACGCTGAAATATCCCTGCTGCCGCAGCGCCGTGGCCGCGCTGCGCGGGCTGTAGGTATAACCCTTCTGCTCTCGAATATTGATGATCAACCGCGAATGAAATGCCCCGCCGAAAATCGAATTCGCCAGCACCGTGCTGTGCCAATCCGGATTGCTTCGCGTGATTCCCAGGTTGCCCACCAGCACTTGCGTCTGCACCGTGCCCGGCAAGTCCACCAGGTAGACGCGCCTTCCCGAATAGCGCGGCGGATCGGCCATCGCCTGCGCCTCCGGCCCCGGCCCTTTCCAATCGCCGAACGCCTTCTCGATCTGTCCGGCCATCTCGTCGCTCGAAAAATCCCCCACCGCGATCAGCAGCGCGTTCGCCGGGCTGTAGTGCCGGCGATAGAACTCTTCGAGCCCGTCGCGCCGATATGCCCCCACCTGGTCCTCGGTCGGCGCCGTCACGGCATAAGGATGCTCGCCGAAAATCACGCGCCGGAATCGCTCGTTCGCCAGGAATCCAGGCGTCGTTCGCTCCACGCGCAGCTCCTCGATCCGTTGCCGCCGCTCGCGCTCGAACTCCGCTTCGGGAAACGACGCATTGCGCGCCAAATCCCCCGCGAGTTCCACGAGCCCGCCCGAAAATTCCGCCAGCCCGGAAATCGCGATCGCGCTTGAATCCGCCCCGGCATGCGTTCCCAGGTCGGCGCCCATCCGCCGCAGGTCCTCTTCGATTCGGCGGCTCGCCCGCGATTTTGTGCCCGTGCGAACCACGCTCGCCGCCATTCCAGCCAGGCCCGGCGACGTCCTCGCCACCGCCGCATTCCCGCTGCGCAGAAATAGCTGCGCCGAAATCCGTGGAAACGTGCGCGCTTCCGCCAGCACCACCTGCATGCCATTTGCGAGCGTCCGCACCGACCGCTTCGGCCACGCCACCGCGCTTTCCGGCCCCAGTGCAGGCGCGGTGCTCGGCCGCGCATTTGCCGCTACCGGTACGCTCATTGCGCGCCTCCCTTCGGCGAAGCCGCTGCCTTTGGCGGTCTTCGCAGCAGCACGGCGCGATTTTGCGGCAATAGATATTTTCGCGCCGCGGCCTGCGCCTCCTCCGGCGTCACCGCCAGAAAGCCCGCCAGCGCCGTATTCACGCGTCCGGGGTCGCCATCGAACAGGGTAAAGCACGCCAGATAGTGCATCAGCCCGAAGCGCGGCATATACGAGCCCATGCCACCCTCGAGCATCGAATAATAATCCGCACGGAATTTCACCTTCACGGCGTCCAACTCATCCGCCGGTATCCCCTCGCGCTGCACCTCGCTCACCACCTCATCGAATGCCGCCACGGTTGCTTCCGACGTGTATTCCGGCCTGTGAAAAATCCGCGTCACCATCTGCGTGGGTCCATTCGTGTCGAGCAGGTCCGCGCCGCCATCCGCGTCCACCGCGATCTGCTTCTCGAGCACCAGCCGGTGATAGACGCGCCCGGCCCGGCCCCCATGCAGCACGCGATCGAGAATCGCCGCGGCGTGCCATTCGCGCGACCCGCGCGGCGGCATTGTGTAACCGATCGCGATCGCCGGCAGCGGCCCCAGCTTTTCCTCCACCTCGCCGCGCCGCTCTTCGGTCTGCGACGGTTCGCTCACGTCCGTGCGTGGCGGCAGCGGATGCGCGGGAATATCGTCGAAATACCGCTTCGCCGACGCAAACGCCTCCTTCGCATCGAAGTCCCCGATCATCACCAGCACCGCATTATTTGGCGAATAGTACGTGTGAAAGAAATTCCGCACGTCGGCCAGCGTCGCCGCGTCCAAATCGGCGAAATCGCCGTAAAAATTGTGCGCATTGGGCCAGTTCCGAAAAGCTACCGGCGGCAAATCCAGCCACGGAAATCCTCCATACGGCTGGTTCATCACGTTCACGCGCACCTCTTCCTTCACCACGTCGCGCTGGTTCCGCAGATTTTCGTCGTCCACTTTCAGCGCCCGCATGCGATCCGCTTCCAGCCACAGCACGCGATCCAGCGCGTTCGACGGCACCGCCTCGAAATAATTCGTCACGTCGTAATGCGTCGTGCCGTTCAGCAGCCCTCCCGACGAATTGATCAGCCGGATGTGCTCCATCTTCCCCGCGTTTTCCGAGCCTTGAAACATCATGTGCTCGAAAAGATGCGCGAACCCGCTCCGCCCGCGCGGTTCCAGCCGGAATCCAATCTGGTAATAGACGCCCACCGTCGCCACCGGCGCCGACCGATCCGGCGCCGCCACCACCCGCAGCCCGTTCTCGAGCGTCGTGTGCTCCACCGGTATATGAAGTTGCTTCGCCGCTTGCGCCAATTCATCCCCCCGGATTTCACTTCAGCCACCGCTTCTCGCTTCCAGCCGCGCCTTCTGACCTCCGCCGTCCTGCGTGATAGCATAACGTGTTCGCTGCCGCCGCGCAGGAGGAATTGACGTTGCACATTTTCGTTGCCGTCCTGCTCGCCTTCGCCGCGGCCTTCTGGATCTTCGAAGCGGTGGATATCGCCCGCGGCCTGCCCTCGCTTCCGCTGCTCGAAAACTCGCGTTCCCTGCCCGACGCCGATTGCCCGCCCGTCTCGATCCTTTTCGCCGCCCGCGACGAAGCTGAAAAGCTTCCCGCCGCCCTCGCCACCTTCCTCGCCCTCGATTATCCATCCTGCGAAGTAATCGCCGCCGACGATCGCTCCGGCGACGCGACCGGCGCGATCCTTTCCGCCGCCGCGCGCCAAAGCCCGCGCCTCAAGCCCGTGCGCATTGATGCGCTTCCCCCCGGCTGGCTCGGCAAGCCGCACGCCCTCGACCGCGCCTACGAACACTCCTCCGGCGAATGGCTCGTCTTCACCGACGCCGACGTTCACTTCGCCCCCGATCTGCTGCGCCGCGCCGTCGCCCTCGCCCTCGAGCGCCGCTGGGACCATCTCACGCTCATGGCCGAAGCCAAGATGTTCACCGTCGGCGAAAAAATCGCGATGACGTTCTTCGGCATGGCTTTCCTCGTTGGCGTGCGTCCTTGGGCCGTTGAAAATCCGCGTTCGCACGGCTACGCAGGCGTCGGCGCTTTTCAGATGATTCGCCGCGCCGCCTACGAACGCATCGGCACGCATCGCCGCCTCGCCATGGAAGTGGTAGACGATATGAAGCTCGGCAAGCTGGTAAAAGACTGCGGCCTGCGCTCGGGCGTTGCGCGCGCCGGCGATTCCGTCAGCGTTCACTGGCACGCAGGCGTCGGCAACATGGTTCGCGGCACCACGAAAAATTTCTTCGCCACCTCCGGCTTTCGCCTGTGGCTCACGTCCATCCACGTCGGCGGCCTGCTGCTCATGGGCGTCTTCCCCATCGTGGCCCTGCCTTTCGTTCACGGCTGGGTGCGCGGCCTCGCGCTGATCGCCCTAGGCCTGCCCGCCATCATCGAAGCCGGCGCGGCCATCGAGTTCGGCGTCTCCCCGCTCTACGCCTTCACGTATCCCGTAGGCGCGCTGATCTTCGCCTGGATGCTCGCGCGCTCCGCCATCGTCACCCTCTGGCGCGGCGGCATCACCTGGCGCGGCACCTTCTACCCCCTCGACGAACTAAAGCGCGGCGTCGTCTAATCGCCCCGAGCATGCGACAATAGCTTCAAGCCGGTCCCCGCACCACCCATCAAGGAGCACTTCCCGTGCCCAAACGAAAGATCACCGAACTAAGCAAAGCTTTCGCCACCGCCGGCGCCGCACTTCTGCTGTTCGGCCTCGTGATGCTCGTGCATCCGCGCTGGACCACCTCATCCGTAACGCATGTCGCGCAAGCCGGCCCCGCGAAGGTCATCACGGAAACTCGCGGCTATCACGAGATCCCCGCCTATTGCAGCATATCGGCGCTCATTGCCGGCGCGGCGCTCATCTTCTGGGCCACGCGTAAAATGTAGAGGGAAACAGCCCGGTGGAAAATTAGAAATCCGCGCGAGGGCGACTCGAAAGCCGCCCCCAGCGGACGCGAGCGCGGATCACCCTATTTTCACGGCCTGGGTCTTTCCGCCGAACTCGACTTCCGTGATTTTGTTCTTCTGGAACACGACTTCCGTGTTGTCTGCTTTCTGCCGCAAATTCACCCAGTGGCACGGCACCTGTGCAATCACCTTGCCATCTGAGTTGACAACCTTCATCTGCGTGCCGTCCTGCGGCACTTTGATCTGGTAGGTTCCAGGCTCTAATTGCGTGCCTTGGATCGTGGTGGGTTGTGAGATCCTGACCGGCACCGTATGTGCCCAGAGCGGCAGCGCCATCGCGCAAAGCGCTAAGCCGCCAATACAATGTTTCAGTGGAAGACGCATGCTTCAGCCTCCTTAAAGGTTCCCCCGGAAAGCGCCGGGCGCTTCCCGAAAGACGAGGGCCGCTTGTACCGCCATTCATGCCAGATGCGAGCCTGCAATTCCGCTCGCGCGGTCCCCTGCTTAGTCAGATGCTCGGACGCGCGCCCCCGTTCCACAAAACCTGCGGCGGCATCGCCACTCCAGCCCTAGGGTCTGCGCAAGGAACGCACACGCCTCGGAATCTTAATTGACATCGCGCGGCCCCGCTCCTGTAATGGATGGCTCAAGATCATGCCCTTGCCGCCCACCACTCGCGCGTGAGCACCGTCGCCAGCAGCCGAACTCGCCTCGGCGCCTCGAAACGCCACGCCTTCCTGGTCGCCTCCGGAATTTTCCTCAGCCGCATCGCCGGCCTGATCCGCGAGCGGGTCTTCGCCCACTATTTCGGCAGTTCGGAAGCCGCGGACGCTTTCAAAGCCGCCTTCAAAATTCCAAATTTCCTCCAAACGCTCTTCGGCGAAGGCGTGCTCTCCGCGTCCTTTATTCCCGTGTACGCCGCTTTGCTTGCCCAGGACGACGAAGAAGAGGCGCGCCGCACCGCCGGAATCGTCGCTGCGCTGCTCGCGCTGGTCACCTCCATCCTCGTTTTGATCGGCGTTCTCCTCACGCCCTATTTCATTGACCTCATCGCCCCCGGATTTCACGGCGAAAAGCGCCAGCTCACGATTCACTTGGTCCGCATCCTTTTCCCCGGCACGGGCCTCCTGGTTTTTTCCGCGTGGTGCCTCGGTGTTCTCAATAGCCACCGCCGCTTCTTCCTTTCCTACGTCGCGCCCGTCATTTGGAACGCCGCCATCATCGGCGCGATGCTCGGCTTCGGCGGCAGATACGCGCAGTATCCCCTCGCCGCCATCGTTGCCTGGGGCGCCGTCATCGGCAGCGCCCTGCAAGTCGGCGTTCAGTTGCCTGCCGTGCTGCGCCTGCTCCATGGCCTGCGCCTCTCGCTCAACTATCACACCCAGAACGTGCAAACCGTCATCCGCAATTTCATTCCCGTTTTCGTCGGCCGCGGCGTAGTCCAAATCAGCGCCTATGTGGACGCAGTCCTCGCCAGCCTCCTCCCCACAGGCGCCGTCGCCTTCCTCGCCTACGCGCAGGTGCTCTACACCCTGCCCGTCAGCTTGTTCGGGATGTCCGTCTCCGCGGCCGAGTTGCCGCTGATGTCCGGCGAAATCGGCGACGAAACCAAGGTCGCCCAGGCCCTCTGCGCGCGCCTCAATTCCGGCTTGCGCCAGATCGCCTTCTTCGTCCTGCCCTCCGCCGTGGCCTTCCTCATCCTCGGCGATGTCATCGTCGCCGCCATTTATCAGACGGGCCAATTCACCGCCGCGGACGTAATCTACGTCTGGGGAATTTTGGCTGGCGCCACCGTCGGTCTCCTCGCCTCCACCCTCGGCCGCCTCTACTCGTCCACCTACTACGCCCTGCGCGATACGCGCACCCCGCTGCGTTACGCGGTCGTTCGAGTCATTCTCACCACGATCCTCGGAATCCTCTGCGCCTTTCCCCTTCCGCGCCTTTTAGGAGTGGACGCGCGGTGGGGCGTTGCCGGCCTCACGGTTTCGGCGGGAATTTCCTCGTGGGTCGAGTTCATGCTTCTGCGCCGCACGTTGAACCGGCGCATCGGCCGCACCGGCCTCGCCCCGCGTTACCTCGCGAGCCTGTGGGGCGCTGCGGGCGTCGCGGCCGTCGCCGGTTGGACCGTCCGCCATTTCGCAAGCCGCCATCCAACCCCGTACTATCCGCACATCTCCCTTGCCGCCCTCACGCTCGCGGCCTATGGGATCCTCTATTTCCTGGCAGCTTGGATTTTTGGCGTGCCCGAATCGCGCAGCCTCCTGCGGCAGATCTCCGCGCGCGCCCGCAGATAATCGCCGTGCACTGCGCAAGCAGTCTTACGTAGCCCTCGCCGTCGCTTTAGCTTCCTGCGGCGTCATCACAGGCTTCCGCGCCGGATTCCCGTCGAGCGCCCCGCGCAAATACGGCGCCGGCCACGGCATGGCGATTCCCAGCTCATGCGCCACGCGCAGCGGCCAGTAAGGATCGCGCAGAAACTCGCGCGCCAGCGCCACAACGTCCGCTTTATCCTGCCGGATCACGATGTCCGCCTGCCGCGCGCTCGTGATCATTCCGATCGCCCCGCTCTTCACGCCGGATTTCAGCCGCACCTCCTGCGCAAACCCCACCTGATATCCCGGCTTCAGAACGATCTCGATATTCGGCGCGATGCCGCCCGAAGAGCACATGATCAAATCCACGCCCAGCGGCCCGAGGCGCCGCGCAAGTTCCACCGACTGCTCGATGTCCCACCCGTGCTCCACCCAGTCCGTCGCCGAAATGCGAACAAACAGCGGCAGCCGCTCCGGCCACACCTTGCGGACCGCCTCCACCGTCTCGCGCAAACACCGCGTGCGATTCACGAAGGAATCGCCATAAGCATCCGTACGCTCGTTGCTGATCGGCGAAAGAAATTCGTGCAGCAGGTAGCCGTGAGCCGCATGAATTTCCAGAATTTGAAATCCCGCCTGCAACGCGCGCCGCGCCGCCGCCGCAAAATCCCTCGTGATCGCCTGAATTCCGCCCGCGTCCAGCGCCACGGGCGTCGCAAATCCCTCTCCGAAGGGAATCGCGCTCGGCCCCACCGGCTTCCATCCGCCATGCGATTCCAGAATCGTTCCCGAGCCGACCCATGGCGGCGGTGTGCTTGCCTTGCGCCCCGCGTGTGCGATTTGAATGCCCGGCGCGGCACCTTGTTCCCTCACGAACCGCGCAATGCGCTCGAGCGGCTCAATGTGCGCGTCTTTCCACAGCCCCATATCCTGCGGGCTGATCCGCCCCTCCGGCGACACGGCCGTTGCCTCCACGAACACCAGCCCCGCGCCGCCCACCGCCCGGCTGCCCAAATGCACCAGGTGCCATTCCGTCGCGAATCCGTCCGGGCTCGAATACTGGCACATCGGCGAGACAACGATACGATTGCGCAGCGTCACATCTCGAATCGCAAGTTCATCCATTAAGTGCATGGCTTCGCTCCTTGGAACCAGCGGGATTCAATTTCCTTGTTTTAGTTCACCCGCGGCCGCGCCTGCCGCGCGAGGGTCGTTCGCTCGCCACCGGCTCCAGCAGCCGCAGCACGTGGACGCCCTCCTGCTCGTCGAAGCGATACAGCGGCACGGCGTCCGCCGCGCGCGTATCGTTCGCCAGCTCGAGTTCGGGATTGTCCACGGCGATGTCGCCGTTGTTGCGGATGCGGAGTCCGGCGCCGTCCTGTGGCGGAGCCATTTCCTTCCTCCATCGGCGCTTGGAAAGCCGGGCGGGGCGCCTGCTGGTTTGGATGTGCGGGAGCCCGCAAAAGTGGCAGGGATTCAGCAGCCCGCGCGCGTCTTCTTGCGCTTCCCGCGCGACGTCCAGGCAGGCGCATCGCTCGCCGGAAAAGATTCCAGCGACGCCTCCTCAACGGTATCAACGCGGTCGGCGCGCCGCGCCTCGCGAACCGCGGCGGTCTCCTCGCCGAAAGGGGTAGTGCTAAGGGATTTCGTGTATTCGGAACGCGGAGTGCGCACGGCGGGTTGCCTCCTTCACGGTGTAGCACTCCGCGCAACCCCGCGCAAGTGCATTCGCCGGTCCGGCGAGGGGCAACCGGATTCGCCGCGGCCGCTCGCGCCGCTTATTCATAGCGCAGGGCTTCTATTGGGTCGAGCTGGGATGCCTTTTGCGCCGGATAATAGCCGAATAAGATGCCGATGAGCGCCGAAAATGCCGCTGCGATGATCACGACCATAGGCGAAATTGCGGCGGGCCAATCCAGAAGCTGCGAAACCCCAGCCGAAGCGAACAGGCCAAAGATCACGCCGGCGGCGCCTCCCAGAAGGCTCAGCGCGAGCGCTTCAATCAGGAATTGCAACCGCACGTCTTCATCGGTTGCGCCAATCGCCATGCGTAGCCCGATCTCGCGGGTCCGTTCCGTTACGGACACGAGCATAATGTTCATAATCCCAATCCCGCCGACCAGCAGGGAAACGGAGGCGATGCTCGCCAACATCAGCGCGAACGTGCGGTTGGATTGCTCCTGCGCTTCCAGCGCGTCCTCGGGATGTCGCACGTCGAAGTCATTTGGCTCGTCCGCGCGCAGCTTGTGGCGTTCGCGCAGCAGCCGGACGATCTCCGCTTCAGCCGGGGCGATTTGCTGCGGCGAGAGCGCGGAGGAATAGATGTCGTCCAGCCAATTGGTTCCCTTGATTTTTCTCATCACGGTCGTGTACGGGAGGATCACGAAGTCGTCCTGGTCGTGACCGCTGGTCGAAAGTCCTTTGGCCGCCAGCGTGCCAATCACCAGGCAAGGCACGCTCCCGACGCGCATTGTTTTCCCGATCGGATCTTCGTGACGAAAAAGGATGGACGCAACCGTCTGCCCTAGAACGCACACGTCCGCGTCGCGGTTCACATCGCGCTGACTAAATACCGAGCCTTCCGCCAGGTCCCATCGGCGAATCTGAAGATATGCGGGCGCGACCCCGCGATACCGCGTGTACCAGTTCTGATTTCCATAAGCGACCTGAACGTTTCCATCCACGGTCGGCGAAATGCCGGTAATGAGAGGCACCTCGCGCCGGATCGCCGCGGCGTCCCCTGTCGTGAGCGTCTTCGTCGAATCCGCGCCAGTGCGGACACCGTTCACTTTCCGGCCGCCGGATGCGATCCACACCAGGTTGGTTCCCAGAGAGGTCATCTGCTCGCGGATCATGTCCTGGCCGCCCTCGCCTATAGCGACCGTGCAGATCACGGCGCCGATGCCGATCATGATGCCGAGCATCGTAAGCATGGTGCGGAGCTTGTTGCGCGCCAGTGCGCGAAGCGCCATCCGAAATGCGGAGGCAAATCTCATCGGTTTCGGCGACGGAGGCGAGGCTTATTCCACGCGGCTGCTCCCCCGATTTAGCGTAGAGCGCCTGCCTGAAGAAAACCTGAAAAGGACCCGCTTCGATCGCCCCCTCACCCCTGCACCCGCACCGAAAGCTCAAACCCATCCGACACATGCAGCGTGGTCGAGACAAAGCCATTCCGCCCCGATTGCACGTATTCCACAAACGGCCGCAGCGACTTGCGAAACGTAAAAATATTATCCGCCAGCACAAACGCCCCCGGACGCAGCTTCGGTGCGAGCAATTGCAGAATCGGCAGATAGAGTCCCTTCCAACCATCGAGCAGCAGCAGGTCAATCGGCGCCTCGATATTGCGGAATGTCGCCTGCGCGTCGCCCGGCAGAACGCGCGCGTAAGCGCTCAGTCCCGCTTCCTCGATGTTCTCCGTCGCCCGCGCATGCTTCGCGGGCTCCAGCTCGGACCCGATCACCTCTCCGCCGCCGTTATCCCGCACCGCCGCCGCCAGATAAATCGTCGAAATCCCGAAGGACGATCCGAATTCCACCACTCGCCTCGCCCCTGTGCCGCGCGCCAGCAGGTAGAGCATCGCGCCCTGTTCCCGCGACACGGGAATGTATACATCGTGAAAGAAGGCATGCTCGAACGCCGGATCGCCCGTTCGCTTGCGCAGCGCCGCCCACGCGAGCATCGGCATGCGCCACGCGAATTTCCATTTGTCGGCGCGCGCCTCGCCGTGCAGCCGGTCGAGCACCCGCTGAACCCGCGAGTCAAACAGGTTGGATTTGGCCATGGCGCCATTGTCATGCACTTCGCCGCCAACGCCAAGCGCCGCACCGCGCGCGGGCCGCTCGCGGCGGCGCGCAGCCAGCCCGCAGTGGCATCCCCTCGGTGGTGCCCAAGGAGCGCCAGCTCAGCCGCAAGCCTCTGTTTTTCGGGGCGCCCAATACTCGTTGTATGAGCATGGGCCTTTTCGCCGGATGCCCTCCGCCAGCCACGGCGATGAAGGTCCGAAAGATGCCGCGCGGGCGGTTCGGCGTTACGTATGCCGCTTGTGCTTGTCCCCGGCGTCAGACACATCCGGCGCGTCTTCCCCAAGCGCCGTCGCCAGGTCAATCTGATGATCCTGTTCGTTTACCAGGATGTCGCGAATGTTTTCGGCCATCGCGAATTCGCCCAGGTTTTCGCACTGCCGCACCCGATCGCGATAATTCCGCACCGTCTCGTTCTCATTTTCCAGGTCGAAGCGCAGCATCTCGCGTGCGTCTTCCGAAGTCTTCACCGGCTTCGGCGTCACCGCCGGCATCGCCCCCAGGTAATCCAACTGCCGGGCGATAATAAGCGCGTGATCCAATTCCTGCTTCGCGTGGATTTCCAATTGGCCCGCGATGCTCATGTACTCCGCGCCTTTCAGAACCTGGGAATACACCACGTAAGCGATGATGGCCTGGTATTCGCGCGCGAGATCCTCGTTCAGCAATTCGATCAGGCGCTCCCGCGTAATGCTCGTCTCCTGCGGCGCTGGTTTGGCTGTTGCCATGGCATGGCCTCCTCGATTGGGGTGTGTTCTCAAAATACCAGATGCCCTCCACCGGCGCTGCCCGAGCCGCAGGTGCGCTGCGCCCGCTGGTAAGGCGCAGCCCTGCCCCGCAGCTAATCCGAAATTCTGGTCTGCATCACGGTCCTCTCCGAAGGCTGTTTGCTTTGCGGATCGGTTTCCGCGGTCACCCGCAACTCGAAATTGTGGTAAGGCGTTGTGCTCTTGAACTCCCCTTTAAGGTCGTCGCTGACCAAAAGCTGCCCCTCGTTTCGCGCAGGGGAGCCTTCTTCCTCGAACCAAACCACGTAAGCCGCCGCCGGCGGCGTGAGCGTCCCAGGTTTCGCCAGGTTCTTCACCTGCAAGTCGAGCGTCACGTTGCCGTTCTTGTCCGTCTTGGTGTTCACCGTACCCGAAGCCGCCGGGACGATCTTCGTGCCCACGGCCCGGTATTTGTGTGCCCAGCATGCCACCGTCGTCAGCATCAGCCCGGCGGTGAGCACCACCACCGCACGACGCGGAAATCTTAACTTCATTTGAACCCCTCCATTTTCGAGCTGTGCGTAACAGGTGTGCGGGCGCCCGCCAGGGGGCGTCCGGACTTCCGGTCCACTGGCTCGTTACCGTTGGTATTGCAGCGGAATGCGAAGCTAAAAGAAATACGCTGTTTCCCCTAAAACCGCCCAGCCCCGCTATTAGCCATCGCGGGAATCGGCCCTCGCGGATTCCGCTTGACAAGTCAGTTACTTTGTGATAACCTGCGGCGGCATGATTATCGAGACTCATCCCCGCCCCCGGAAGGACGCAAAGACTCCGCCACCCACCCGGCCCGCCAAGCTTCTAATCTACGGTACGGGGATTAGAAATGCCATTAACCCATGTGTTTGCAACACAAATCACGTTCTAATCTACGGTAACCACGCATCTGGAGATCGTGAATTTCCTCCCGATCCCACCCTCGCTCCACCCGCGCCCCACGACGCACATTTACCCACTGAGTATTCCGCCACCCCAGCCCCGATTCCGGGCTTTACAGCGCACGCCAGGGAATGGTATGACGTGCTGCGTTTTGCCGCGCGCGTAAGCGCCGGAAAGCTTCTTCGGAGGCGCACATGTCGCGCAAAGGCACCTTCCCATTTCGCTGGCCCGGCCGTTCGCGGCGCTTCGCCGTCACGGCCATGGTTCAGATCGCAGTGGCCGCCATCATCCTCGCGGGTGCCGCCTGCCTCTGGGCGCGCGACACCAATCCCGGCCGCGATCCCAAGCAGCCCATCGACGAGCAGTACACCCAAAAAATCCACGAGTATACGACCGAACCTTTCTTCACCTCGCCCCTCGTGGATTATCTGCCCGCCTCAAAGACGGTGCCCACGCCCAAGGCCGTCCTCGGCGACGTCGCGGGCGCTCCGGGCATCCTGCCCTATTCCGCCCAGGTCTACGAATACATGCGCATGCTTGAAAAGGCGAGTCCGCGCGTCAAGGTCTATTCCATCGGCCGTACTGAAGAGGGCCGCGAGATGATCGCCGTCGCGATTTCCTCAGAAGCGAATCTGGCCGCGCTCGATGAAAACCGCGCGCGCCTCGCGAAACTCGCCGACCCGCGCACGATTCACATGGACGACGCCGAAGCCGACCGCTTGGTGAACGCCTCCGTTCCCGTCTATTACATCACCGGCGCCATCCACTCCACAGAGACCGGCGCCCCCACCGCGCTGATGGAATTGGCCTATCGCCTCGCTGTGGATGAAAGCCCGTACGTGAAAGACATTCGCAAGGGCCTGATCACCTTGATCACTCCCATCGTCGAAGTGGATGGGCGCGACCGCATGGTGGACCTCTATCGCTGGCACCTCGCGCACCCGAAAGAAAATTATCCGCCGCTGATCTATTGGGGCCATTACGTCGTCCACGACAATAACCGCGACGCGATGGGCGTCACGCTCAAGCTCACCGAAAACGTCCTCAACACCTTTATAGGCTGGAAAGCCCAGGTGCTTCACGACCTGCACGAATCCGAGCCCTATCTCTACGACAACACCGCGGGGGATGGCCCCTTCAACGCCTGGGTGGACCCTATCCTCACCAACGAGTGGGAAGAAATCGCGTGGCGCAACGTGGCCGACATGACCACCTTCGGCATGCCTGGCGTCTTCACCCACGGCAATTTCGACACCTGGTCTCCCGGCTATTTGATGTTTATCGCCGCCACACACAACGGCATCAGCCGTCTCTATGAAACCTTCGGAAATGGCGGCGCCGATACCGAGGAGCGCACACTCCGCCCCGACGAATATTCGCGCACCTGGTATAGGCAAGACCCGCCGCTCCCGAAGGTGCTCTGGTCCCAGCGCGACAATAACAATTACGAAGAAACCGGCCTGCTCACTTCACTGCACTACTTCGCCGAAAATCGCGGGCTGTTCCTGAAGAACTTCTACTTGAAATCGAAGCGATCGGTGCTGAAGCCGCGCAACGAGGGCCCGGCGGCTTACGTGCTTCCCGCGGACGACCCGCATCCCGGCGAACAGGCCGCTCTGCTCGACGTGCTGCGCAAGCAAGGATGCGAGATTTCCCGCGCCACGGAAGCATTCACCGCCGCCGTCCCCGCGAAAAAGCGGCCGCCGAAAACGTCCGGCGCAAAGCCGCAAAATCGAGGCGAGGATTCCACCCAGGCGAGCGCCTCCCCATCGGAAAAGAACACAACCGTATCATTCCCCTCGGGTAGCTACATCATCCGCATGGACCAACCCTATTCGCGCATCGCAGACGCCCTGCTCGATTATCAGTATTGGAGCCCCGACGATCCTCAGAAAACCCCATACGACGATACCGGCTGGACCTTCGGCGAGCTTTTCGGCGCCCGCGTCGTGCGCGTCACGGATACGAACGTGCTCGATGTCCCCATGGAGCGCATCACGAAAATTGAACCGGCGGGCGGCATTACCGGCGCAGGCGCGATCTTCGCGATCAACAACGACACGAATCCAGCGCTGGCCACGCTTCGCTATCGCTTAAAGTCCGCGGATATCGAAACTGCCGAAGCGCCTTTCGAAGATAACGGCCGGAAATTCCATCGCGGAACGTTCCTGGTGAAACACATGGACGCCTCGCAGCTCGGACGCGCCATTTCCGGCCTCGGCCTGCAAGCCGTTGCGCTCGCCTCGGCGCCATCCGCGCCTTCGCATCCCGTGAAGGCCGCGCGCATTGCCCTGCTGCATACCTGGACCGACACGGAAACTGAAGGGTGGTGGCGGCAGGCGCTCGATAAATTGCAGATCCCGTTCGACTACATCAGCGTGCAGCAGGCATCGCGCGATGCGAACCTGCGCGCCAAATACGACGTGATTCTCTTTCCGCCCGCCGGGCGCGGCGATCCGATGTCCATCGTCGCCGGCATGCCCACAGATTGGGGAAATCCGCTGCCGTGGAAGACGACCTCGCTCACGCCGAATATCGGCAAAATTGATTCGACCGACGATATTCGCCCCGGCCTCGGCTGGGCTGGCGTCGAACATCTCCGCGATTTCGTGCGCCGCGGCGGAGTGCTCATCACCGTGATGGACACCTCCAATTTCGCCGTCACGCTCGGCTTCACGCACGGCGTCTCGATCGAGCGCCCGCGCAACATGAAAATCGTCGGCAGCGTGCTCGGGGCGCGACTGGTGGATGGCGCCAGCCCCATCGCATACGGCTACGACGATAAGCTCTCCGTCTATTGCGATGACGGCCCGGTCTTCGATCTCTCGAATCTCTCCTCCGGCCGCGGCCCGCGCAACCTCGGTGGAGAAGAAAAAAATCGTCCCACCGGACGCGGAACCCTCGACGATCCCGATTTCACCATCGGCCGGCCGGCCGAAGCCGCCCCTGAGGAACCCCATGCCCAGCCCTGGCAGCCCATGCCGCTAACCGACGAGCAGCGCCGCAATGGAATCGGCGTGATTCCGCCGGCGCAGCGCCCGCGCGTAATTTTCCGCTATGCGGACGAACGGAATCTGCTCGTCTCCGGCTTAGTCGAAGGCGGCGGCTCCATCGCGCAGCACGCCATGGTGATTGACGTTCCCATGGAAGCCGGACACGTGGTTCTTTTCTCGAATAATCCGATTTATCGCGGCGAGACAATCGGCAGCTACGCGCTCGTGCTGAACACCATCTTGAATTTCGATCATCTCGACGCAGGAAGGCAGTGAAAAATTCCGCCCCGCGCGCTACTGCACCCGCTCGTGGACGTACCCGGCGGCGTCGAGCGCGGCGGTCAGGTCCGCGATGTGTTCCAGCCCGCGCGTTTCCATGGTGATGTCAATCGCCGTATCGCCCAGCACCACGCCGTAGTAGGCGCGATTGAACGCTGTCTCCGTAATATTGGCCTTCTGCTCGGCAATCACGGCGGAAAGCCGTTGCAAGGCGCCCGGATGATCGGGCAGATGAATGCGAATGCGCAGCAGACGCCCATCCTTCACCAGGCCGCGCTCGATGATGCGCGAAAGCAGCGTCACATCTATATTTCCGCCGCTCACCAGCACGCCCACCGCCTTGCCGCGCTGCCCGGCCTTGTCGTTCAGCACGGCCGCCGCCGCCACCGCGCCCGCGCCTTCGCTCAGCGTCTTTTCCTTTTCCAGCAGCAGCAGGATGGCGTTCGCAATCTCCTCCTCGTCCACCATCACGATATCGTCCACGTACTTGCGCACCAGCGGCAGCGTCCGCTCGCCCGCGGAGCGCACCGCGATGCCGTCCGCAATCGTTTTATTCGCCGGCAGCGTCACGATCGCGCCGCGATCCACCGCCGCTTTCATAGACGCCAGCCGCGAGCTCTGTACGCCGATCACGCGAGTCTTCGGGCTCGACTCTTTCACCGCGCACGCCACGCCCGCGATCAATCCCCCGCCGCCCACTGGAATCACCACGGAATCCAGGCGTTCGATCTGATCGAGCATCTCCAATCCCAGCGTGCCCTGCCCGGCGATCACCGCGTCATCGTCAAACGGATGGATGAACGTCAGATTGTGCTCGCGCGCGCGGCGCAGCGCCTCCTCGCAAGCCTCGTCGTAGTTCGCCCCGTGCAGGATCACCTCGGCGCCGTATCCGCGCGTTGCCGAAATTTTCACCAGCGGCGTGGTGAGCGGCATGCAGATCTGCGCGGCAATGCCTCGCTTCGCCGCATGGTACGCAACCGCCTGTGCGTGATTTCCCGCCGAAGCCGCGATCACGCCGCGCCGCCGCTCGTCCTCGGTCAGCAGCAGGATTTTGTTCAGCGCCCCGCGTTCCTTGAACGCGCCGGTCGTCTGCCGGTTCTCGAGCTTCAGATAAATGGTGCTTCCGCTAAGCTGCGAAAAATTCTCGGAGAAGACGAACGGAGAGACCACAATCGAATTCCGAATGCGCTCCGCGGCGGCCTGAATGTCTTTAAGGTTCAGCAAGGAAGTTCCTTGGATTTCGAACCGCCCATTGTACCCGCATTGCCTCGCAACGCCGAAGCGCTACGATTTCGCCCAGCCCGCGTTCGGCACGATCCCGCTGCCTTCCTTAACGGTGACCAGGCGATCAGCCGCGACCGCCTTCAGCACGTCGTGCGCGCCGCTCGGCCAAAAAATCTCGAGATCAGCCTTTTTCTCCGCGCCCAGCCCGAAGTGCAGCCGCGGATCATTCGAGGAATAAAAGCTGCACTGGCTCACCACAGCCTGCGCCTGCTTCTTGCCCGCATAATGCGCCACCACGCGCGCCCCAATCGCGCTGCGATTCGATTTCGTCCCAATCAGCTTCACCTTCAGCCAGTGATTGCTGCCGCTGATGTCGTTTCGCAGCAGCGACGGCGTTTCGTTGCGGTTCACGATCAGCACATCCACATCGCCGTCGTTGTCGAAATCCCCGAAGGCGCAGCCGCGGCTCGAATGCGCCGCCGAGATTCCCGGCCCCGCCTCCTTGAAGAGTTCTTCAAACGTCTGGTTGCCCAAATTGCGGAATACCATCCGCGGATCTTTATCCGGGTACTGCGGCAGCCGCCGTTCCAGCCCCGGGTAGACGCTGCCCGCCACCACCAGAATATCGGGCCAGCCGTCATTATCCAGATCCATGATCCCGGTTCCCCAGCAGACGAATCGCGTCTCGACGCCCAGCTTTGCCGCGGTAGTCACGTCGTCGAAATTTCCTTTGCCGTCGTTGTGATAGAGCACGTTCGTATCGTCCGCGAAATGCGTCTTGAAAAGATCAAGATGCCCGTCCAGATCGTAATCGCCGATGCCCACTCCCATGCCCGCCTGCTCCATCCCGTCTTCATTCAGCGAAACGCCGCGCAGCACACCCTCCTCGCGGAACGTGCCGTCATGATTGTTCATGAAGAGCAGGCTCGGCGTGGAATCGCACGCCACATAAATATCCGGCCAGCCGTCCTCATCGAAATCCGCGGCCACCACCGTCATCCCATAGCTTTCGCGCGCCCCGGAAATGCCGGCGTGCTTGCTCACGTCGCTGAAGGTCCCATCGCCATTATTGTGGTAGAGCCAGTGCATTCCGTGGGGCAGCCCGCGCGGCCCGCAATTCACCGGCACTCCCTTCCAATTGCAATTAGCTCCTTGGCCGGGCTTCGGAATTTTCGTGATGTCGAACTGCACGTAATTCGAGACGAAAAGGTCCAGGCGCCCGTCGCGGTCGTAATCCACGAAGCTGCAACCCGCGCCCCAGCGCACTGGCCCGGCTGCCAGCAGTCCCGCTTCCTTCGTCGCGTCGGTAAACGTGCCGTCGCCATTATTTCGATAGAGCACGTTCTGCCCGTAGTAGGTGCAGAAAAGATCCTCGAATCCATCGTTGTTGTAATCGCCCACGCACACAGACGACGCCCAGCCCACCCGGTGCAGCCCCGCCTTCTCCGTCACGTCGCTGAACGTCCCGTCGCGATTATTTTTGTAGAGCCGGTTCGTGGCGCCCTCCGGCGCTCCCTCGAAGCGCGTGCCGCTCAGCAGGAAAATGTCCATCCAGCCGTCATTGTCGTAATCCAGAAACGCGCAACCGCAGCCCACCGCCTCCAGAATGTAGTCGGCCCGGCCCACCGGCCCGTAGATCACCGGCGCCGTCAAACCCGCCTTCTGCGCAACGTCAATGAAGTGCGCGTCAAACGGCCGCCCCGAAGCCGCCGGCCGAGCCTGCGCCTTCACGTGCCTCATCGAGACGCCCTGCCCGAATGCCGGCAGGCACGCCGCCCCCGCGGGCAGGGACAACAGAAATGCTCGCCGGCTAATCTTCATGCGCGCGAAATTTCCGCCGCGAGGGCAACTTCCTTGACAGCGATTTCATCCGTGTAATATATGAGCATTTGAGAAAATGTTTCCATCAGAACTTGCGCCGCCCCACAGGGACCCCCGCAAGCGAGAATCGAGGCGCATGATGAGCTCTCCTAAAGAAATTTCCCGCCGCCAATTCGTCACCGGAATCATGGCCGCCGGCGCGGCTGCCGCGTGCCTGCCGAAATCCGTTTCCGCGCTGCTAGAACCCGCCGGCGCACTGGCGATGCAGCAGCAGCGCCGCCGGCCGTTTCGTCCCGCCGTCGAATTGCGCGCCACTCCCTTCCCGATGAATCAGGTCCGCCTGCTCCCTGGCCCCTTCCTCGACGCGCTCGAAACCAATCATCGCTATCTGCTCTCGCTGCCCGTGGATAGCCTGCTCCACAATTTCCGCGTCACCGCCGGCCTCGCCAGCTCGGCGAAGCCCCTCGGCGGATGGGAAGCCCCCGCTTGCGAGCTGCGCGGCCATTTTGCCGGCGGCCATTTCCTTTCCGGGTGCGCGCTGCTTTATTCCAGCACCGGCGACGACAAAATTAAGGCCAAGGGCGAGGAAATGGTAGCCGAATTGGCGAAATGCCAGAAAGCTATCGGTAATGGTTACCTCAGCGCCTTCCCGGAAGCCTTCTTCGACCGCCTCAGCGATGGCCAGCCCGTCTGGGCGCCGTTCTATACCCTGCACAAAATCATGGCCGGGCATATTGATATGTACACCCACTGCCAGAGCCAGCAGGCGCTCGAAAATGCCGAGGGCATGGCGCGCTGGATCGGGCACTGGCTGATCGGCATCAGCGACGACCACATGCAACGCATCCTGAAAACCGAATACGGCGGCATGAACGAGGCCCTTTTCAATCTCGCGGCCGCCACCGGAAATTACGGCTACATGGGCACGGCCCGCCAATTCCAGCAGCCCAGCTTCTTCGATCCGCTTTCCCAGCATCGCGACGAGCTCAAGGGCCTGCACGCCAACACCAACATCCCGAAGGTCATCGGCGCCGCGCGCGGCTATGAACTCACCGGCGATCCTTACTATCACGAGGTGGCCGGCTACTTCTGGCGCGAAGTGACCACCGAGCGCTGCTACGCCACCGGCGGCACCAGCAATGCCGAGCATTGGCGCACCGATCCCGGCAATCTTTCCACCGAGCTAAGCTCCACCTCCGAAGAATGCTGCTGCGGCTACAATATGCTGAAGCTCACGCGCCATCTCCATCAGTGGACCGCCGATCCGCGCTACATGGATTATTACGAGCGCACCCTTTTCAATTCGCGCCTCGGCACGCAGCATCCCCGCAACGGCCTCAAGATGTACTATCTCCCGCTCGAAACCGGCTATTGGAAATATTTCAATTCCCCGCTCAATTCCTTCTGGTGCTGCACGGGCACCGGCGCCGAGGAATTTTCCAAATTCAACGATTCGATCTATTCCCACGATGACCACGGCGTCTTCGTGAATCTTTTTATCGCGTCGCAAGTCCAGTGGCCGGAAAAGGGCCTCACCATCGCGCAGAATACGCGCTTCCCCGATCAGGAAGGCACCGCGCTCGTCGTCAAGGCAAGCCAGCCCGTCGAAACAAGCATCCGCGTCCGCATTCCCGACTGGGCGCAAGGCGGTTCGGCCGAACTCAATGGTCAGCGCCTCACCGAATGGGCCAGCCCCGGCAGCTACCTGGAAATCAATCGCACCTGGAAGGAAGGTGATCGCCTGGACGTGAAGCTCCCCATGCGCCTGCACACCCGCCCCCTGCTCGGCGAGCAGACGCGGCGCGCCGCGATGTACGGCCCCATCGTTCTCGCCGCTCGCCTTGGCGCCGAAGGCGTCACCCCGCAGACGCAGTACGACGCGAACAGCGGCCCCACCGAAGTCGTCCTCCGTGGCAAGCCCCAAGGCGCCGCCAATATTTCGCTCAAGCCCGGCGCCGATATCGAATCGGCCGATTGGATTCGCCCCGTGAAGGGCGAGCCGCTCACATTCGCGACGGTCGGCCAGCCGAAACCGACTACACTTGTTCCGTTGCACCGCATCTTCAGCGAACGCTACGGCGTCTACTGGAAGGTCCATCAGGCGTAACTCGCGGCCGGGCGCGGCCCGAATCAGCGCCCGCGCCCGAAAATAAATTACGTACAAAGGAGCATTCGCCCTGACGCCAGACCAGCCCCCCGTTTCCCGACGCAGCTTCGCCGCTGAATTCATCATCGGCGCAATCGTCGCCCTGATCGCGGCGCTTTGGGGCTTGCGCGAATGGTTCCGCTCGCGGAAGGCGCCCGAGCGCGTGATTGCCTCCGAAGGCGAAATTCCCATCGGCGGCTTCAAGATTTTTTCCTATCCGCGCAACGATACCCCGTGCATCCTGATTCGCCCCGCCGAGCAGTCCTATCTCGCCTTCAGCCGCATCTGCACCCACAATTCCTGCCCGGTCGCCTATAACAGCGTCCGCGGCGAATTCGATTGCCCGTGCCACGGCGGCATTTTTTCCGCATCCGATGGCTCCGTGCTCGCCGGCCCTCCGCGTCGCCCGCTTCCCCGCATTCGATTGCAGCGCCGCGGCGGCCAGATTGTGGCCACGGGAGTGGCTGAAACTTGATTCGGAGTAGCGCCTGCGCGATGCGGCACGCACGAAAATTATTTTCGCGGAGCGGCATAAAGTCCCGCGGCCGGGCCCCCGCTTTGGTAGACTTTTAATCTGGATGAGATTCGCTTCCACATTCCGCATGGCGCTCCGCGCACTCGCTCGTAACAAGATGCGCACGATGCTCACCATGCTGGGCATCATGATTGGCATCGGCGCCGTGATCTGCACGGTCGCCATTGGCCAGGGCGGCCAGCAGATGATTCACCAGCAGATGATCTCGCTTGGGACAAACCTAGTCTGGATCGAATCGGGCGGCCGCAACGTCAATGGCGTGCGCACTGGCAATGGCGCCACCAAGACGCTCACCGTCCAAGACGCCGCCGCCATAAAACGCGAAGTCCATCTGCTCACCGCCCTTTCGCCCAACGTGGATGGCTCAATCCAGGTCGCCTCTGGCAATCAGAACTGGTACACCCGCTATCGCGGAGTTGCCCCCGATTTTTTCCACATTCGCCGCTGGTATCTGCAGGAGGGCTCGTTCTTCACCGATCGCGACGTGGACCGCAGCGCCGACGTCTGCCTCCTCGGCCATAGCGTTCAGACCAATCTCTTTCCCCACGACGATCCGATCGGCAAGACGATTCGCCTCGGCAGCCTTCCCTGCCTGGTGATCGGCACCCTCGTCCCCAAAGGCCTTTCCACCAGCGGCCGGGATCAGGACGACTTCGTGATGCTTCCTTACACCACCGCGATGAAAAAGCTGAAGGGCACGGCCTGGCTCGACGACATCTTCGCTTCAGCCGTCACGCCGCAGGCGATCCCCGCCGCGGAAACGCAGATTTCGCTCGTGCTACGCAACCGCCATAAGCTCCGTCCCGACGAGGACGATGATTTCAATATTCGCCATCCCGAAGACGCCCTGGAAGCCCAGGAAAAAGCAAGCCGCACGTTTACCTTGATGCTCGCCAGCGTCGCGTCCGTCTCTCTGCTCGTCGGCGGCATCGGCATCATGAACATCATGCTCGTCTCCGTCACCGAGCGAACACGCGAAATCGGCGTTCGCATGGCCATCGGCGCCACCGATGAAGACGTCCAGATGCAGTTCCTGATCGAAGCCTTGGCGCTAAGCCTGCTCGGAGGGGCCGCTGGAGTAATCTTTGGCCTGTTCGCGTCGGCCGGAGTATCGAATCTTCTGAATTGGCCGGCCGCGATCTCGCCTACCGCGGTGATCGTCGCGGCCGCATTCTCGGCGTTTATCGGCATCTTCTTCGGCTATTATCCGGCGCAAAAGGCCTCCCAGCTCGACCCGATCGAAGCCCTCCGCTTCGAATAGTTCGCGCGAACGCCGCGCCTATTCCGCATCCAGACAAATCGGAGATTGTCACTTCAGAGGAACCACTAAGAAGGCCCGCTAGATAGACCTCACCGGCAGTTTCACCACGTCGTCGCACTGCATCACCTCATTCGCGACGTATCCCTCCGCATAGCGGACGCCGATCATTCGTCCGTAATGCCGCGCCTGCAAGCTCATCCGCTCCTCGAGTTCATCCAGCGGCAAAAACACCTTGGACCGCTGCCCCTTCGGCGGCCGAAATTGCGACGCGTACGCCAGAATCGCCCGCCGCCGCCGCTCGTAATACTTCGTGATGTCCACCGCCAGCGTCGGCCGCGCCTCACCGTACGCCGCCGCGTACAAAATCTTGTACGGGCGAAACGCCTCGCCGCCCAGCGAATAGTTCTTCAACCCGGCGATGAAGCACGCCTCATATCCCAGCTTCGCCGCCGTGTAATGGTCCGGATGCCGCCCCTTCCAGTAGGGCAGAATCACGGTGCGCGGCTGAAGCTCGCGGATCACGGCCGCGATCGCCTCCTTATATTCGTCGCACATGCGCAGATGCGCGTCCAGCAATCCCAGATTTCGCCGCACGCTCGCGCGCAGGATTTTCGCCGCCCGCGCCGCCTCCCGCAGCCGAGTCTCCGGCGTTCCCCGCGTGCCCGTCTCGCCCCGCGTAAGGTCCAGGATGCCGGTGCGATACCCCGCATCCGCCATCTTCAGCAGCGTCCCCCCAGACGTTAGCTCCGCATCATCCGGATGCGCCGCAATCACCAGCAAGTCAACCTTCACCGCCCCTCCTCAGGCACTCGTTTTCCCGCGGCGCTCACGTTTACAGTCGTCGTAGTCTGCGCTGTATTCGATCGTTCCGAAGAGCGCCAGGAATTCCTGCTGCTTGCGCAGCCTCAGAGACTCGTCAGCCGCGGTGGCAACCCCCTCGTTCTTGGCTCGCTTGCGTCGCGGCTTGTTGGCTTTTGGGGTCATGTGGTTATTCGGGTCTCTCTCTTTCGGCGCCGCTTTTCGACACGTCATCTTACACTCCGAAGCGCACCGCGCAACCGCTTACCGGCTTGCACGAAAAGCGGCCCTTCGCGGCGGGCTCGGGGCTTAAGATATCGACGTCGGAATGCCTACAGCATACCTTTCGCTCGGATCGAATCTCGGCAATCGCGCGGGGAATATCGCCCGCGCGCTGGGGGAATTGGCCCAGCCCGAGGCTAAGGTCACGCGCCAATCGGGGCTCTACGAAACAGAGCCCGTGGATTTCCTCGATCAGCCATGGTTTCTGAATTGCGCTGCAGCGATTGAGACGGTGCTTGGTCCACGCGAGCTATTGGATGCGCTGTTGGACATCGAACGCGGCATGGGGCGCGCTCGCAACGTCCTCAACGGCCCGCGCACGATTGACATGGACATCCTGCTTTACGGCAATCACGTGATCAAAGAACCGAGGCTTGAGATTCCGCACCCGCGTATGGCGCTGAGGAAGTTCGTTCTCGTGCCGCTTGCGGAAATCGCACCGGCGGTGCGGCACCCCATCCTGGGAAGCACAATCGAGGAGCTTCTGGCCGCCACCACGGATTGCAGCATCGTCCGCCTCGCGCCCGCTGCGCATTAAATCCCAACCTGACGATCTGCCCCTCCGCGCCCGATCACCCGGGATGCTCGCGCGCCTTCACGTCCTTCTCGCGCTTTTTGCGATCCTCTTCCTCCTGCCGCTCCCAGTCCGCCATTTCTTCCTCGGTCATCTGATAATCCTCGCGCGAGGCAAACATCGCGCCCCGCCGGCTATCCCGCGCCGTGCGCTGCGCCCGCAGCCGCCGCTGCGCCCCCGAAAGGTCCGCCATCGTGCGGATCGGCTCGAAGATCGCCCCCGATTCCACCAGCAACTCGCTCACCCGCTCCAGAAAATCATGCAGATGATACGGCTTCAGCGTATAAGCCAGTCCTTCGCGCTCCAGCATCGGCTGCACGTCCTTCGCCGCCAGCACCGGCACCAAAAATAGCGCCCGGATGCGCGCCTTGTCGCCTTCCGCCGCCGCGCTCGCCCCAGGGCCGCCTGCCGCGCCCGCCGAAGCCGCTTCGTCCCCTGCAAACGCGTACTCCGCCTGCGCCAGCTCCTTCAAGATCGCAAAAAGCGGCCCATGAACGTCCGCAACCGCCGTATTCGCAATCGCCAGGTTCCACTTCCCGCTCGCCAGTTCCGCTAGCGCCAGCCCCACGCTCGAGACGATCCGCACGCGCCAGCCCTCGGAGTCCAGAATGCTTTTCAGCGCACGCTGCGTGGAGACATCGTCATCAATGATCAGGATTCCGACTTCAGACACCCCGGCGCCCTCCTCGGCAGCTATCCAGTATATCGGCCGCCAGCCCGCGGCACTCCACGCCGAGCCGCCGCCGTTCCAGGGCGCGATTGTCCCGCCGTACAGGCGAAAGGCAGGCGAACTATTTCGCTTGACAAGCGAACAAAAGGCGAATACATTCCAGCCAGTGCGGCGAGGCAGCCAATGGCCACTTCTCCCATACTTCGACAGGTTCCTCGAACGCTTCGGCGTTCCGGCGCCCGCTCGAAGCAGACCAGTCTCACGCTTTTCCCCACAGCCGCTCGCCACGGCAACTGTGAGTCCCCGCGCGACGCTTCCGCGCCCCCGGAGCCCACTCCGCCCCAGTCGGAGTCGCTCCAGGCGGAGCCCGCAAGGGATCTGGTCGGCATTGCCCGCCTCGCCGCCTCCTCCCCCCGCGCCGAAGCCAAGCGCGGGACGGAGTATTTCCTGTTACCCGTCCGCTCTATCCTCAACCAATGCCATTCCGACCGCGTCCCCTTCCGCTGGACGGTAAATCCCTACCGCGGCTGCGAATTCGGCTGCCGCTATTGCTACGCCCGCTACACCCATGAATACATGGATTTAGACGGCGCCGACTTCGAATCCAAGATCTACGTCAAGCAGGACGCAGCCGCCCTCGCCGACCGCGACCTTTCCTCTCAGAAAATCTGGGGCGAGCACATCGCCATCGGCACGGCCACCGACCCCTATCAGCCCGCCGAAGGCGAATTCGGCGCCACCCGCGCGATCCTCGAAAAAATGGCCCTCCGCGAGGACCTCAGCCTTTCCATCACCACGAAATCCAATCGCGTCCTTCGCGATCTCGACCTGCTCCGCCGCATTTCGCAGCGCTCCTCGCTCTCCGTAAATTTGAGCGTCACCACCCTGCGCACGCGCCTCGCCCGCCTGCTCGAGCCGCGCGCCCCTCGCCCGGACCTGCGCCTCGAAGCCGTCCGTCAACTCCGCGAAGCGGGAATCTCGGCTGGCGTTCTCGCGATGCCGATCGTCCCGGGCCTCACCGACGGCGAAGCCGATCTCGAAGCCCTGGCCCGCGCGGCGCGTGCGGCTGGCGCCGAATGGTTCGCGGCTCGCGTCCTGTTTCTCATGCCCGCATCGTGGAAAAGCTTCATCTCGTTCCTCGATCAGAAGTTCCCGAAGCTCGCGCGCCGTTACCGCGAATGGTACCGAGGTTACGGCGACGCCCCCGAGGATTACAGAAAGCAGATAGCCGCCCGCGTCGAAGCCCTGCGTCGGAAATACGGTTTCGGCGCCCGGCCAGAACGAACCGGCGCCGCGCCCTGGCGCTCGCCGCAAATGCAGCTTTGGGGAAATGGAGAGACACAATGCCACGCGTAAGTCCCAGCAGACCTACAAGAAAGCGCTCAGCGCAAGGACTTCAACTCGGAATGCGCCCCGCAGCGCATCGCCCGGCGCGGATCGCCGCCGCGGCGCCAGCCAGGGGCATCAAGCTCAGCACGGTTTCCACAATCGTCCTTCTCTTCTCCATGCTGTCGTTGATTGCATTCCGGTTTATGAGGATATAGCTCAAGGCACGATGATGCGCTGCTCTTCCCTGTCGGCCCCTGCGGGTGCCGGAACCCGGTCGCGTAGATAACCGAGAAACGCTCGCGAAAGCGGCCGTTCCCCGCTCTCCGATCGTCCCAATCGCAGCAGGAACACAAAAATGCGAAACAAGTCGCCGTCCTTGAACGCATTGCTGAAGCCCGTCTCCTCGGCCGCGCGCTTCCGATACGCCCCCAGGAACTCGCCGATCTCGCCATAAAGCCCCGCCGCCAGGATTCCCGCCGGCCGGTGGTCGTACAGAATCCCCGCGTCGAGCGTGCGGTAGGTTTCCGCCAGCGACGCAAGCGCGGCCAGCGCGTCGGCGTCGTGCAGCCCCCGATTCGCCGCCTGAAAACGCAAAATCGCTCCCGCGATTCCCGTCGCGATCCCCCATCGTTCGTACACAAATTCCAGCGGGAATTGCACGTCCGGATACGGAAGCTCCTTCTCCCCCAGCGGTGCCTTCGCCCGCTCGGAGTCGTACCGGTGCGCCGCCACCAGGTGCGGGCAATCGCTCGGGCAGTCAATCGTCGCCTCGCGCCCGCGCCCGCAGCAAATGCTGCAGATCGCCTCGCCCTTCGCTGGGCAGAAGCGCTTTGCAGGCCGCCCCTTGGACTCCTGGGCGCAAATCGGGCAGTTCATCGGGTTCTCCCGGCCGTCGCAGCGGCTATCCGGCCGCTTTTCGGGAAATTCAGGTTACGCGAAAACGCACGGCGCATCAATCGCGCCCAATTCCTGCGTAGTTGGTCAGTTTGCATTTTCTGGACCTGTCGCGCCACCGCGGAACTCGCTGCCAATTCCCGTAGGCAGTTGAAATCCAAATGGCGCCGGCCTCCCTGCGGTAAACTCCCTATTGCGGCATTTCCACCCGTGCTATACTTTTTGTCTATCTCGCCAGAGTTTTTTCCTCTGAAGAGAAACAACGCGGCAGACGCGCCAGCGCGCGTGGCGGAGGTGGTTTTATCGCAGAGCGAGGGGGAAGTGGCGGTCTTCGAGTAAACGAGCGCATTCGCGCCCGGGAAGTTAGGCTGATTGAAGAGGACGGTAACCAGCTCGGCGTCGTGTCTCTTTTCGACGCCATGAAGAAGGCGCGCGACGCCGGCCTCGACGTCGTCGAAATTTCGCCCAATGCCGTGCCTCCCGTCTGCAAGCTCGTGGACTACGGCAAGTTCCTCTACGAGCAGAATAAGAAAGCACACGAGGCCAAGCGGCACCAGAAAAGCTCGCATATCAAGGAAGTGAAGTTCCGGCCTTCCACTGCCGAGCACGATTATCAGGTGCGCAAGAATCAGATCATCCGCTTCCTTGGCGAAGGCTATAAGGTCAAGGCCATGATTTTCCATCGCGGTCGCGAAATGGCCCACCAGGACGTGGGCCGCGCCAAGATGGAGCGCCTGCTCAAGGAGATCAACGAGCACGCGCAGGTCGAATTCGGCCCGCGCATGGAAGCCAATATCCTGCTCGCGCTCCTCGCCCCGAAAAAGGGCGTCGTCGTCGCAACCGCCCCGCCGCGCGCCGCTCAACCCGCGGTGGGCGACCAGGGCTGAGCCGGCGATCTCGGCGGCCTGCGCCGCTCGGCGAATTTATTCCATGAGGAAATCGTGAAGAAGAATAAGAAAGCAAAGCTGAAGACGCATCGCGGCGCCGCCAAGCGCTTCAAGATCACTTCCACCGGCAAAGTCCTGCGCTGGCGTTCGGGCAAGCGCCACCTGCTCGGCACAAAAAAGCCCCGCCGCATGCGCAATCTGCTCAATAAGGTCGAGGTGAGTCCGGCCGACGCGCCGAACGTGCGCCGGGCATTGCCCTACGGCATCCAATAGGGCTTATAATCGCAAAGCCTTCTGGACCAGGCATGGCGTAACGGGTGCCTGCCGGCCCATCGCGGCTCTGCCGTAGCCGGCCCGAGCCCCTGGCTTTTAGGGGCAGCGTTGTTCAACGAGATAAACCCGTCGCGCGCTCGCCCCTGTACGCCAAGGCGTGCCGAGCCGCGACCTGTTCTGTCTCCCGCACAACGCAAAATGAAATCAGCGCGCCGCAAGACGCCGATACAGGCGTGCCCCAGGGCGCGCCCAGGAGAAAAGCACAATGCCTCGAGTAAAACGCGGGACCAAGCGTCGCGCCCGCCGCAAAAAACTGCTCAAGCACGCCAAGGGATTTTTCCTCACCAAGGGCAAGCTATTCCGCTCGGCAAAGGAAGCGGTCAACCGCTCCCTGCGCTATAGCTATCGCGATCGCCGCACGCGCAAGCGCGATTTCCGCACCCTTTGGATTCAGCGCATCGGCGCCGCCGCCCGCAATAATGGCAGCACCTATAGCCAGTTGATTCACGGACTCAAGGCCGCCGGCGTCGAAATTGACCGCAAAATCCTGGCGGACATGGCCGTCCGCGACGCCGAGGGGTTCGCCGCCCTGGTCGCGTCCGCGAAGCAGCACGCCAGCGCCGCCGCATCCGCGCCAAAGCCGGCCGCTTAGCGGTCGCCCAGCATGCCGGCGAAACCCATCGTCGAACAAACGCTCGCGGAACTCGGCGATTCGAGCTCGGAAAGCATTTCCGGGCGCTTTGCGGAGGTTCGCCGGCGTTTCGACCAGCAATGCGCGGAGCATGGGTCGAAGGGCCCCGAGGAATGGGGCGGTTTCCGAGGCGCGTGGACCAGCCGGAAATCTGGGGTTCTAACGCGGATCAGCGAAAACTGGCTGAAGCCCGCGCCCCCCGAATTGAAGCGCGTCGTAGGCCAGGAGTTCCAGAAACTCAAGGCCCACGTCGAATCCGTTCTCGCCCAGCGTGACGCGGCCATCAAATCCGCCGCCGGCCAGTCCGCCTCCGCCCGCGACCGCGTGGACCTTTCCCTTCCCGGCATAGAACGCGCCATCGGCACGCGCCACCTCATCCGCCAGACGTTCGACGAATTGCAGCGCATCTTTCTCTCGATCGGGTTCAGCGTCGTCGAAGGTCCCGAAATTGAAACGCCCTATTACAATTTCGAGGCGCTCAACATCCCGGAGCATCATCCCGCCCGCGATAATATGGACACCTTCTATATCGAAGGCGCCCGCGAGCCACGCCTGCTCCGCACCCACACCTCGCCCATGCAAATCCGCACCATGGAGAAGCAGAAGCCGCCCGTGCGCATCGTCGTCCCGGGCAAGGTCTATCGCCGCGATAATCCAGACGCCACGCACGGCTACATGTTCCACCAGATCGAAGGCCTCGCCGTGGATACGGACATCACCTTCTGCGATTTCAAGGGCACCGTCGAATATTTCGTTCGCGAATTTCTCGGGCCTGATACGAAGACGCGCCTCCGCCCCAGCTATTTCCCCTTCACCGAGCCTTCCGCCGAGGTGGACGCCACCTGCCACGTCTGCGGCGGCAGCGGCTGCCGCATCTGCAAATTCTCCGGCTGGATCGAGCTTTTCGGCGCCGGCATGGTCAATCCCGCCGTCTACGGCTTCGTGAATTACGATCCCCAGCGCCTGTCTGGCTTCGCCTTTGGCATGGGCGTGGACCGCCTCGCCATGATGAAGCACGGCATCGCCGAATT
>DATNDJ010000046.1:0-25314 GCA_035553255.1 Candidatus Acidiferrales bacterium
TGTGCCCGCCGAATTTCGCTTGCCCGCGGATCAGCCGCCGACGGCGCTGATCAATCACCCGCCCATGTATTGGGAAATCGAAGCGAAAGGCAATGCTCGCGGCGCGGACTACAGCGCCTTCTTCCTTGTGCCCGTGTATAAAGCTGCGTCGTAAACCGCATAGCTACGTCAACCGCGTGCTAAGGCCCTCGCTCGCGGCTTGACAGCGCGCGTACGCGGGATTATGAGTACCTCGATGCGGGCTGCGCGCGCCGCGCATTCGGCGTCGCGTCGCATTTCGTCCACGCCCGCCGAGGATGACCATGGCCCCGATTGAAGACCGCAAGATCACCCGCCGTTCGCTGCTGCTTTCCACGTGCATGCTTCCGGCGGCGCTCTCCTTCTGGAATTCGGTTTCCGAGCCCGCCGAAGGCGCGCCCGACTACGAAATTCGCGCCGTCCCGCTGACGCGCGTGGATGTGCTCGATCAATTCTGGTCCTCGCGCATGGAGGCCAACCGCGCCGTCTCCATCTGGCATTGCTTCGACCGCATGACGCGCAATGACGACTTCGGCGTGCCCAAGCTGATCGAAGGCGCCGCCTACATGCTGGCGAAGCAGCCCGATCCCAAGCTCGAAGCCTATGTGGACGATCGCATTGACAAGCTCGTGGCCGCGCTCACGCCTCGCCTGGCCGATCCCGATAAGGCTGTGCGCGTTCCCGGGCACTTCCTCGAGGCTGGCGCCGCTTACTGCGCCATCACGGGTAAGCGCAAAATGCTCGATTGCGCCCTGCAAGCGGCGGACGTGATCGCCGCGAATTTCGGCCCCGGCAAAAAGACCTACATCGCCGAGCACGAGGGCCTCGCCATCGGCCTGGTCCAGCTCTTCCGCGAGACGGACCATGATGCGCAATGGAAGAGCGCCAAGTTCTTCATTGACCAGCGCGGCAAAGCCGATTACCCGCGCCAGGGCGTCTACGCCACCGACCGCACCTACGATCAGGATCAGGCGCCCGTCGTCGCGCAGCGCGAGGCCGTGGGCCATTGCGTCCGCGCCACGTTCCTCTATATTCCGCTCACGGACATTGCCGCGCTCACCGGCCAGCCCGAATACCAGACCGCCGACGATGCCATTTGGCACGACGTGGTCTTCCGAAAGATTTATCTCACCGGCAGCATCGGCTCGATTCGCTTCCACGAGCAGTTTGGCGCGCCCTACGAATTGCCGAACCTCAGCTCGTGGAGCGAGACGTGCGCCTCCTACGGCAACGCCGTCTGGAACCATCGCATGTTCCTGCTGCACAAGGACGGCGCTTATATAGATGTGATGGAGCGCGTGCTCTACAACGGCTTTGCGGATGGTGTCTCGCTGAAGGGCGACCGCTTCTTCTATCAGAATCCGCTGAAATCGTTCGGCGATTACGACCGCTTCGAGTGGATCAACACGCCATGCTGCCCGCCCAACGTGGTGCGCCTCACGGCCTCCATCGGCAGCTACATCTACGCCGAATCGGCCGATTCGATCTACGTAAACCTCTTCATCGGCAGCAAGGCCAAGGTCAATGTGGGCAAGGGCAACACCGTCGAACTGGCGCAGCAGACGCGATATCCATGGGACGGTGCAGTGCGAATCATGGTGGGGCCGCAGCATGAACAGAATTTCGCGATTCGCGTTCGCATCCCAGGCTGGGCGCGGAATCAGGTCCTGCCAAGCGACTTGTATCGCTATACCGACCGCAGCGACGCCGCGCCAAAGCTTTCCGTAAATGGCGCCCCAGCGCGCATCGAACTCGAGAACGGCTACGCCAAGATCGAGCGCAAGTGGAGAAAGGGCGACGTGATCCAGCTTGATCTGCCGATGCCCGTTCGTCGTGTGCGCTCGCGCCCGGAGGCGCTCGAGGATCGCGAGATGGTGGCCCTCGAACGCGGCCCGGTCGTCTACTGCGCCGAATGGCCGGATAATGGCGGCCATGCCCTCAACCTTATGGTCCCCGATGCCGCCGAATTCAATTCCGAATGGCGGGGCGATCTTCTCGGCGGCTCGCAGGTCATCACCGGCACCGTGAAGGCGCTAGGCCGCAAGGCCGATGGCTCGCTCGAAACGCAACCTCATCCCCTCGTCGCAATTCCCTATCACCGATGGGCCAATCGCGGCATGGGCGAAATGGCCGTGTGGCTCGCTCGCGATCCCAAGCAGGCATGGATCGCGCCTGTGCCGCCCGATCCCATCGCCAAGGTGGATTCCTCCGGCGGCGTGCCGAAGGCGTGGACCGGCTACAACGATCAGAATAGCGATATGGGCGCGCTCTATGACGGCAAGGACCCCATCAGCTCCGCCGACGAATCCTACCGCTACTTCAAAATGCGCCCCGCAGTCGGATCGCCCGCATGGATCGAGTATCAGTTCAAAGAACCGACAAAGATTTCCTCGTCGCAAGTCTACTGGTTCGATGATCGCCGCTTCTGCGTGATTCCTCAGTCCTGGCGGATTCTCTATCGCGAAGGCGACCGCTGGGTTCCCGTGTCAAATGCCGGCCCGTACAGTGTCGCGAAAGATCAGTTCAACGCCGTCTCCTTCGCGCCTGTAACGACCACCGCCATGCGCATCGAAATCGAGCCCGTCACCACCAGCTACAAGGCCGGCGATATCGGGCCGCCGGACGCCATGTTCATCCGCGCACCCATCCAGTGGCGAGAATTAGGGCTGCTCGAATGGCGTGTGGCGTAGTTCGTGCGCAGCCGAGGCGATTCCCACATCGGGAATTGCCTTTACGGGCAACGGGCAAAAAGCTCGAAATATCCGCCTGAGCTGGCATTTGCACGCCAAATTTCGGCAGGAAAATACCCTTGACGCCAAAAATTGGATAATGTATACGCTTTACCCAGATTGAGGGGTGCTGGCGAATCGCGCTGTGCGATTCTCCTCGCAGATCGAAGCGGTGGTTCCAGGGGCGGGCCGTGGGGGCGTCGGCTGGCGTTATTTCGGGGCGTGTGCCATCCATTCGCTGCTTCCCTGCCTGGCGCATACCTAAAGCTTCCCGTCGGCGAGCCAAGCCTCTCTTCTCATCTTTCTTCCGGCGATTTTCTTCGATTCTTTCTCCTCAGCCAGTTCATACAGCAACCGTTGCGCTTACGGCATTTTACGGTCGGTCTGATTCAAATGGGGTACCTTGCGGTCGTGTGGGAATGGAGGAACCATGCGTCGAAATTTGTCCTGGCAATGGTTGTTGGGGGTGGTCTCGGCATTGGCACTGCTCCTGGGCGTGAACGTGGCGCCCGCATGGGCGCAGGCTGGCTCTGCCGGCACGGTCACGGTAATCGTCCTGGATCAAAGCGGCGGCGCCGTTGGGGGCGCTCAGTTGCAGCTTCAGGACCTCTCGACTAACGACGTTCGCAACGCCGTTACGCAAGCGAGCGGCACCTACAGCTTCGTCAACCTCCCCCTCGGCACTTATAAGCTCACCGCCGCGAAGGCCGGCTTCCAGACGCAGGTCTTCGATAGCGTCACCGTGCAGGCAGGCCAAGTCACCGACCTGAAAGTCTCCTTGAAGGTCGGCGCGGAGACGCAAAAAGTCGAAGTCGTCGAAAGCGCCACGCCGCTGATCGAGACAACCAGCAACAGCATTGGCACCACCGTGGACATGAAGCAGATCGAGGACCTGCCGCTGCAAGGCCGCAACCTCAGCACGCTTTCCTCGCTTGTCCCCGGATACAACGGCACGTGGAACGGCATTCCCACCTCCGCGCAAGGCAACAACATTGACGGCGTCCTTTCCAGCGAAAGCCGCCGCAAGTTCCTGGGCAATTCCCAGCCGCTGCAGCAGGCGCGCGTCGAAGACATCGCGGAGATGACCGTCGAAACCGATCAGCTCCCGCTCGCCCAGGGCTACGGCCAATCCGACATGCAGGTGAATTTCGTCACCCGCCGCGGCACCAACAACTTCCACGGCCGCGTATACGAGGATTTTCAGAATTCCGCGCTCAACGCGAATAGCTGGTACAACGACGCCGCCGGCCTGAAGAAAAATCACCTGATCCTGAATGATTTCGGCGGCAGCCTCGGCGGCCCGATCATCAAGAACAAGCTATTCTTCTTCGGCACCTACGCCGAATCCAAGCAGCCCGGCTCGGCCACCATCAGCCGGGGCGTGCTCACACCCGCGGCGCAGACTTCCCTCTTCACCTATACGGACACGACGCCCGCCAAGCAGGTCCATACCGTCAATCTGTTCACGCAGGTCGCGCAACCGAACGGCCTGCCGGCGACCGTGAATTCGGTTGTAGCCGGGGAGCAAAGCCAGATCAACCAATCCTTAGCATCCGGCCAGTTGATCTCCACCGCGGATCCAAACCTCAACAACATCAGTTTTCTCTTTCCCAACCCGATCACGACCTATTTCCCTACGATCCGGCTGGATTACAACCTCTCCCAGAACTTCCGCTTCAATTTCGCCTGGAACGAGAGCAAGGACAATCAGCCCGATAATGGCGTCCCGGACTTTCCCGGCGCCGCCTACGCGAATCAGGTCGCCGCAACAAAAGAGAACTTCTACACCGCCGCGATCGGCGTGGATTGGACGGTGCGCCCCACGCTCGTCAATCAATTCCGCGGCGGCTTCTTCTATTATTTCCAGGACCTCACCTACAACGCGGACAACGGCGGATTTCAAAATCCCGTCGTCAGTTGGGGCCTGACGAATTCCGGCCAGAATTATCCCAACACGCCCACCGGCAAATATTTCCCCATGTTTACCGGCTCGGACACCGCCACCTGGCAGCACGGCTCGCACACCACAAGCTTCGGTTTCACCTTCTACCGCGAGCAGGACCATTACTGGAACCCGCCGTCCGGCTGGCCCGTGTATACGCTGGGGCTGGTGAATGGCGACCCGGCGCTGAACGCCTTCGCCAACGCCGCCAATTCCGGCGCGCTGCAAGGGATCAATAGCAAGGACCTTGCGGAAGCCGAGCAGTTATACGCAGTCCTCTCGGGCCGCGTCAGCAAGGTTGCCGGCCAGTATCCTTATGACCCGAAGATCGGCGCTTACTATCAAGCCCCCGGCTCCTACAATCTCGACGAACTCTCGAAGGCCTGGGGCCTGTTCGCTGGCGATTCCTTCCGCGTGAAGCCCACTCTCACGCTGAATTACGGCATTCGCTTCGACTTCGTCGGCGATAACCACGACCTCACCAGCGCCTATCACAGCCTTTCGCCCTCCGGGATTTTCGGTCCCTCGGGCATCGGCAATGAGTTCCGTCCCGGCGTTCTGCTCGGCGATCCCAATCCGCAGTACATCGCCAGCAGCCATCAGTACGCCCCCTGGAACAAGAGCCCGCAGCCGCAAGTCGGCATCGCCTGGAATCCGCAATTCACGCAAGGCCTTCTGGGCAGGCTGACCGGCGGCGGCAACACCGTCGTCCGCGCCGGCTTCTCCCTGCGCAACTACACCGAGCCATATCAATATTTTTGGGACGCCGGCTCCGATTACGGCGCGTTCTTCTACCAGAGCTTCTATCTCAATTCGAACAACACTGGCGCGACCGGCACGTTCGCCCCTGGCAGCATTTCGCTTTCGGCGACGCCAAGCCAGCCCGCCTACGGTTACACTCCCTTCAATACCTATCCGAAGAATTATCCGGAATCGGCGATGACGTTCCTCTACCCGTTCGAACAGAATCCGCCGATCGCCGCCACGGGTATTGATCCGCACATCCAGCAGCCCTACGTCCAGTCGTGGAACCTGGGCGTTCAGCGCACGCTCGGCGGCGGCAACGCCATCGAGATCCGCTACGTCGGCAGCCGCAGCGTGCACCAATGGATCAGCCTCTACACCAACGAGACCAACATCTACGAGAGCGGCTTCCTCTCGCAGTTCAGAGACGCCCAAGCCAATCTCGCCATCAATGCCGCCAATGGCTACGACGGCGCCGCTGGGAACCCCGGAAAGACCTTCGCCGACCTGGGCTTCCCTGGCGAAAATGCGGGGGCAATCTTCAACGCCGCCTTCACCGGAGAAGCAGCCACCGGCCCCGGCGGCACCTTGGCCGACTACGGCAATGGCCAGTTCATTCAGTGGCTCAACCAGGGCCAGGCCGGCGCCTTTGCCAGCGCCCTTACCGGCATCAAGGGACCGGTGCCGTACTTCTGCAACCTCGTAACGAACTCCTTCACGCCCTGCGCGCCCGGCGGCACCGCCAACTACTCCGGCGCGGGCGGCCCGTATCCGATCAACATCTTCCAGGCCAACCCGCTCACCTCCGGCCAAGACACCGGCTACATGATGGCCGGCGGCTATTCCACCTACAACGGCTTGCAGGTGGATTTCCGCCAGAAGCAGTGGCACGGTATGCAGTTCGACGTGAACTACACCTGGAGCCACACCCTGGGCATCTGGTCGCCGCCCAGCCAGTGGACCGGTCAATTCAACCAGTTCAGCCTGCGCGATCTGCGTATGAGCTATTCGCCCGTCGCCTACGATATCCGCCACGCGATGCACGCCAGCGGCACCTATGACCTGCCGTTCGGCACCGGCAAACGCTATCTCAACCAGTCCAGCGTGCTCAGCCGCATCGTTGGTGGGTGGACGCTCGGAACTATCTTCACCTTCCAGACCGGCTCGCCGTTCCAGGTGCAAGGCGGTTATCTCACCGTCAACGACTTCGGCGATGGCGGCGTGAATCTCAATGGCATCAGCGTTGCGCAATTGCAGAACGCCATGGGCGAATACCGCGTGCCTCTGCAGCAATATCAGGCGGCCAATTGCGCCGCCACGCAGAAGTGCGCCCCAACGTTCATTCAGATCATCAACCCCAAGTACCTCGCGAACGCCATCCGCGGGGGCGCGAATCCCAGCTATCTCACTCCCAATTCCACCGCCGGCAATTTCGGCACGGTTCCCTACCTCTGGGGGCCGCACTTCATCAATGATGATCTGGCGATCTCGAAAACGATTCCGATTCGAGAGAACCTCCGCTTCACGTTCCAGGGCGAGTTCCTGAACGTGTTCAATCATCCGAACTTTGGCAGCAGTCCCACAAATCCGGCGAACGACGTGAACGGATTCAACCTCAACAGCACCACCGTGCAGAGCCCTGGGTTCGGGACCGTTGGCGGCCCCACCACGGGCCAGCGCGCGATCGAATTGCGGGCGAATCTCGAGTTCTAGCCCGCTCCTTCGGTTGCGATAGACATAGCACAGCCAACCATGGCCCGCCGTGAGCCCACCCCTCGCGGCGGGCCAGTCTTTTTTGCGGCCATCTAAAGGGTATAATTCGGCGCCGCCCGGGCGAAGCGGCGCACAATGAATCTGCTCGGCATAGACACGGGAACCAGCGGCACGCGCGCCGTCCTCATTGACGGCGCCGGCCGCGTGCTGTCCGTCGCCGCGGCCGAGCATCCGCCCATCGCTTCCCTTTACCCCGGATGGGCCGAGCAGCACCCTGGCGATTGGTGGCGCGCCGCCTGCCGCGCGATTCGCGATTGCCTGGCCGCCGGCGGCGCCTCTGCCGCTCAAATCGCCGCCATCGGCCTCACCGGCCAGATGCACGGCCTCGTCCTCCTCGGCGATGAAGGTAACGTCCTGCGCCCCGCGATCATCTGGTGCGATCAGCGCACCTCCGATCAATGCCGCGCGATCACGCAATCGCTTGGCGCCGAGCGCCTCATCGAGCTCACCGCCAATCCCGCGCTCACCGCCTTCACCCTGCCCAAAATGCTCTGGGTGCGCGAGCACGAGCCCGCCGTCTGGGCCCGCACGCGCTCCATCCTCCTCCCGAAGGATTACGTGCGATTTCGCCTCACGGCCGGCCGCGCCACGGATGTCACCGACGCCTCGGGAACGCTCCTCCTCGATGTGGCCAATCGCCGCTGGTCCGGCGCCATGGCAGCGCTTTTGCAGCTTAGCCCGGCGATTCTGCCGGCCCTCCATGAATCGCATCAAGTCACCGGCTGCATTTCGGACCAAGCCGCCGCCGAGACGGGCCTCCGCGCCGGCACTCCCGTCGTCGCCGGTGCGGGCGACCAGGCCGCCGGGGCCGTCGCCATGGGAATCGTGCGCCCCGGTGCGGTCAGCGCCGCCATCGGCACCTCCGGCGTCGTGTTCGCCGCCACGGGCAAGCCATTCCTGGACCCGCGCGGCCGCATCCACACCTTCTGCCACGCCTCGCCCGGCTTGTGGCATGTGATGGGCGTCACGCAGGCCGCCGGATATTCCCTGCGCTGGTTCCGCGATCAATTCGGCGCGAAAAATCCCTCATCGTCCGCCGGTCCCGCAGCCGCCGGCGCGGATCCCTATGACCAACTCTCCGCCGAAGCCGCGCAAGCCCCGCCCGGTTCCGATGGCCTGCTCTGGGCGCCTTACTTAATGGGCGAACGCACGCCGCACCTTGATCCGCTTGCGCGCGGCGCGCTCGTCGGGCTCACGGCAAGCCACACCCGCGCGCACGTGATCCGTGCCATCATGGAGGGCGTCGCCTTCAGCCTGCGCGACGCGCTCGCGATCTTCGCCGAGCTTGGCCTTCTCGTGGATTCGATTCGTCTCGGCGGCGGAGGCGCACGTTCCCGCCTCTGGCGTCAGATTCAGGCGGACGCCTACGGAATGCCCGTCGAGATCGTCGCCGCCGGCGAAGGCCCAGCCTATGGCGCCGCGCTGCTTGCGGGCGTTGGTTCAGGCGCGTGGCCATCCATCCAATCCGCCTGCGATGCCGCGGTCCGCGTCGTCGAACGCATCGAGCCGGACGCGCGCAGCGCCGCCCTCATGGACCGCCAGTACGCCGCATACAAAAAAATCTATCCCGCCCTGCGCGGTATCGCATCGCAGGGAAGCTGACCGAGGTGCGCCATGCCAAATGATCCGTATCAGCCCCGGCCCGGGCACAAATTCTCCTTCGGCCTCTGGACCGTCGGCAATCCAGGGCGCGATCCCTTCGGCGAACCGGTGCGCGCGGTGCTGCCTCCCACCCAACTCGTGAAGCTGCTCGCCGAAGTCGGCGCGTGGGGAGTGAATCTCCACGATAACGATCTGGTCCCCATCGGCGCCGCGCCCGCTGACCGCGCCCGCATCGTCCGCGATTTTCGCCGCGCCTGCGAATCGCATGGCTTGTGCGTCCCGATGGCCACCGTGAACCTCTTCACGAATCCCGTGTTTCGCGATGGCGCCTTCACCGCCAATGATCCCGCCGTTCGCGCCTTTGCCCTCCAGAAGACCATGCGCGCCATGGATCTCGGCGCCGAGCTTGGCGCGCGCATTTTCGTCCTCTGGGGCGGCCGCGAAGGCGCCGAAACCGACGCCTGCCGCCGCCCAGACGAAGCGATCCGCCGCCTGCGCGAAGCGGTGAACTATCTCTGCGAATATTCGCTCGCCCAAAATTACGGCTTTCGCTTCGCCCTCGAGGCCAAGCCGAATGAACCGCGCGCCGATATCTATATGGCCACCACCGGCGCGTATCTCGGCTTCATTCCCACGCTCGCCCATCCCGAAATGGTCGGCGTCAATCCCGAAGTCGCCCACGAGACGATGGCCGGACTCAATTTTCTCCATGCCGTCGCCCAGGCCTGGGAAGCCGGCAAGCTCTTCCACATTGATTTGAACGATCAGCAGCCCAGCCGCTACGATCAGGACTTTCGATTCGGCTCCGCGAATCCGAAGGGCGCGTTTTTTCTGGTGAAATTTCTGGAGGATGTTGCCTATGAAGGCCCGCGCCATTTCGACGCCCACGCCTATCGCACCGAGGATTATGCCGGCGTGAAGGATTTCGCCCGCGGCTGCATGCGCACCTACCTGATCCTCAAGGAAAAAGCCGCCCGCTTCAATGCCGATCCCGAAATCCAGGCGATCCTCGAAGAAATCTCCGCGCCCTCCGCCGCCGCGCCCCCGGTCGGCGCATATTCGAAAGCCGCGGCGGAAAAACTTCTAGCGCACGCCTTCGATTGTTCGCAGCTAGCCGCCAAGCCCCTGCCCTACGAGCGCCTCGACCAGCTCACCATGGAAATCCTCCTCGGCGCCCGTTAGCCCGCACGGAAACCCTCCACTCGCGCGGTGCATCCAACGCGGGCAGAACCGGAGGCGAGACATGAAGCGCCTTATCGGATATGACCATCTTCACGCCGGAGATAACCCGCAGGCCCTGCAAATAATGAAGGTGAGTGCGCAGGCTTATCCAGATTCGCCCATCCCCTATGAGGGACTTGCCGAAGCCTATCTGGCCCTTGGAGAAAAGCGTATGGCCCGCGACAATGCTCGAAAGTCGCTGGCGCTGCTGCCTTCGGATACGAAGCATCCGCGGGCTACCCGCAACGGCATCAAGAACGCCTGCCAGCAAATCTTGAAGCAATTGAACGCCCCGCTATAGGGGTGTGACCGCGGCAATACCGCTAGGCCCTGCCGGATTTTCCGTCAGCGCTGCCGATCCACGCGAGGCCGACCCGCATCAGCGGCAAGCCGCGCAGGCGCGTTCAGCGCGTCGCTGTGCGGGCGGCGATTGGCCGCTCTCGATGCAGGGGGTTTGAAACGGCTGACGATCTCATTCGTGAAGAGATGGATCGCGAAGCACTCGTTGCCACTCTCTGCCGCCACTTCTTGCAGCCGCTCGCTGCACTCGCTCAGACCGACAACGTGGCAACGCCAGATCGGCGTGCCGTCCGCTAACCGCTCGAAAATGTCATATTCCTTGTTCATTCGCAACTCCCTGGGCGCCGAAGCTGCCAGGCGTCTTCCGCCTGCGCCGCGATTCGCCCATGTCGTCACTCTATGTCGAATGCTTAAAAAGGCCATCAATAGTGCAGAGCAAGGCCTGGCGAATTCGGGCGTGCGGATAAAGGAAACCGTGCCACGCATGTCGCCCCGCCGGCGCATTTCTAACGAACGCTAATCGTATTGCAATCGCATCCGCGTTTTGCTACCCTTCTCCTGTCGTTGCACTAACATATGGGGGCGGACGCCATGTCTGAAAAAAATGGCAGGAACAATCGCGGTAAAGGAACTCCGTCCAAATACGAGCAGGTGCTCGTTTCCGGGGTCAGAGGGCGCAGGAATGGCAAGCATCACGACCTGATCGCGGGCATCCTGCAGGATTTGGATACGCTGCCCTTGGATGCGGCGATCAAAATTCCATTGGCCGGTACCGACGGCGTCACGCTGGCCAACCTGCGCTCGGCGCTCCATCGCGCCATCAAACCAGATGGAACAATCGTCGAAACTTCGTCCGACAGCGAAAATTTCTACGTCTGGAAAAAGGCCGCAACCCGGCAACCCACTTCCCGCGCCTGAAAACCCCTCCCGCGCCGGCGACTAAAATGCCGCCGCCCGCGCGTGTTCGGATCAGGGCAGGCACGTCGCTCGGGCGGCTGCCAGGCGGCGCTGCACCACGTAAAATGTCGCGCGATTGCCGCGTCTACCCCGCAGGGCGCCTTTGCTCTTCCGCCGCGTATCTCATTCTCACGACCAAGTTCAAGCAGTTCCCTAGCAAATACTAAACCTTGAATCGCTGAGCCAGCGATAGCTCCGACTGCACCCACCGCCATTCTCACTTTCCGGGAACATTTTGTTTTCAGCTGGAAATCCCGCCATACCTCTCCTAGGCCAAGGACCAGCTTTTTCTAAGGCTTGCCCGCCAGAATGACGAGATTCCTCATGAACGGCGGGGAAGAGATGGCGCGCCCGGAGAGATTCGAACTCCCGGCCTTCTGGTTCGTAGCCAGACGCTCTATCCAGCTGAGCTACGGGCGCGCTGTGATGGGCCCTTCCGTGGGAATGAAACCCTACCAGTGTAATTCCCGCCCGTTTTTACATCAACTCCAAATCGCATCCCCCTCGATTCCTTCGATCTGCTCACTTTGTGCTTGACAATTAGTTAATCATATGATAACCTGCGGCTGCATGTTTCTCGCAACCCATCCCCGGCCCAGCAAGCAAGCCGAGCCCCCGCACCCTCCCCGCCCCCCATTTCTAATCTACGGTACGGGGATTAGAAATGGACCTAACCCCTTTCCCTGCACTACAAATCCCGTTCTAATCTACGGTAACCGCTCCATCGTGAGCACTGCGAGTAGCGGAATGGCCAAGCCCCGGCTGCCCCGGCCGCCGGGCAAGCGCCTGCGCGCGCCGCTGCGCCCCGGGCATCCACCGCAGCCGCAGCCGGTCCATATAGAGGTACACCACCGGCGTCGTGAAAAGCGTCAGCATCTGGCTGACGATCAACCCGCCCACGATGCTAATCCCCAGCGGACGGCGCATCTCCGAACCCATGCCAGTGCCGACCGCGAGCGGCAGCGCACCCAGCAGCGCGGCCATGGTGGTCATCATGATCGGCCGGAATCGCAGCAGGCACGCCGTGTAGATCGCCTCTTCCGGCGTCTTGCCGTCCTTGCGTTCGGTATCGAGCGCGAAGTCAATCATCATGATCGCGTTCTTCTTCACGATGCCGATCAGCAGAATAATTCCGATGATCGCGATCACGCTCAGGTCCAGGTGAAACACCTCCAGCGCCAGAATCGCGCCCACACCCGCCGAAGGCAGCGTGGAAAGAATCGTCACCGGATGGATGAAGCTTTCATAGAGCATGCCGAGCACGATGTAAACGGCGGCGAGCGCCGCCAGAATCAGCATCCCTTCGTTGGCCAGCGACGCCTGAAACGCCTGCGCGCTGCCCTGAAAGCTCGCGTGAACCGTGGCGGGCAGGCCCATGTCGCTCTCCGCGGCTTGAATCGCGCTCACCGCATCTCCCAGCGCCACGCCCGGCGCAAGGTTGAACGAAAGCGTGATCGCCGGGAACTGGCCCTGGTGATTCACGGCAAGCGTGGTCGTGCCGGCGTGGAAATGCGAGAACGCGCTGAGCGGCACCTCCGCGCCGTTCGAGGATTGCACGTAGATTCCCTTCAGCGCGTCGGAGTTTTCCTGGAACGCGGGCGCCACCGTCATCACCACGTGATATTCGTTCAGCTGGTCGTACATGGTCGAGACCTGCCGCTGGCCGAACGCGTCGTAGAGCGCACCATCAATCGCCTGCGTGGAAATGCCGAGCCGGGAGGCCGTGTCGCGGTCAATCGCCAGGCTCGTTTCAAGCCCCTTGTCCTCCTGATCGGTCGAGACGTCGCGCAGTTGCGGCAGTTTCTTCAGCCGTTGCAGCACGCGCGGCGTCCACGCATCCAGATCGGCCAGATTTTCGCTCTCCAGCGTGTATTGATACTCCGCGTTGCTGCGCCGCCCGCCCATGCGAATATCCTGATTGGCTTGCAGGAAGAGCGTGGCGCCCGGAATCACGGCGAGCTTCCGCCGCAGCCGCGCGATCACCTGGTCCGCGCTGGCCTTGCGCTGCGAAAGCGGCTTCAGCGAGATGAACATGTGGCCGGAATTGCTGGTGCTGCCGCTGCCGCCCGCGTAGGCGACCACGCTTTCCACGGCCGGATCCTGCATCACGATATCGCTGAACTCCTTCTGCTTGATCTTCATCGCATCGAAGGAAATATCCTGCGCCGCCTGCACCGAGCCGCTCAGCGCACCGGTATCCTGCTGCGGGAAAAATCCCTTCGGGATGTAATAAAAAAGCACTCCATTCAGCAACACGGTGAGGATGGTGATCGCGAGCGTCAGCGGCTGATGACGCAGCACCCATTGAATCCCGCGGTCGTAACCCGCGAGCATTTTCTCGAACCACCACTCATTGAAGCGATACATCCAGTTGTGTTTTTGCCGCCGCACGGGGCGCAGGAATTTCGCGCACAGCATCGGCGTGGTAGTCAGCGAGACGAGCAGCGACACGATGATGGCGATGCTCAGCGTTACCGCGAATTCGCGGAAGAGCCGCCCGACGATTCCGCCCATCAGCAGGATGGGAATGAACACCGCGATCAGCGACGTGCTCATGGAAAGCACCGTGAAGCCGATCTCCTTCGAACCCTTCATCGCCGCCTGCAAAGGGGAAAGGCCCGCTTCCAGATAGCGAGTGACGTTCTCGATCACCACGATGGCATCGTCCACCACGAAGCCCGTCACGATCGCGAGCGCCATGAGCGAGAGGTTGTCCACCGAATAGCCGAAGAGGTACATCACGCCGAAGGTCCCGATCAGCGACACTGGCACAGCCACCGCCGGAATCACGGTGGCCCACACGCTGCGCAAAAAGATGAAAATCACCATGATCACCAGGAACACGGTGATCAGCAGCGTGATCTGAATGTCGTCCACCGACGCGCGAATCGTGGTCGTGCGGTCCTCGGCCACGCTCAGCTCCGCCGAGGCGGGCAGCGACGCCTGCAGCACGGGCAGCAGCGCGCGCACGCGGTCCACCGTGCCCACAATATTCGCGCCGGGCTGGCGGAACACGATCAGCGTCACGCAGGGCGTCCCATTGTCGAGTCCGGCGTTGTATACGTCCTCCACCGAGTCGCGCACGGTGGCAATGTCGCCCAGGCGCACGCCGGCGCCGTTGTGATAGGCGACGATCACGCGCTGGTAGCGCGCCGCGTCATAAAGCTGGTCGTTGTCGTAAATCATCCAGCGAACGCGGCCGTTCGAGAGATCGCCCTTCGGAAGATTGGAATTAATCTGGCCAATCGCCGCGCGCACGCTATCGAGCCCAATGCCCTGCGCGGCCAGCACCGCCGGATTTACTTCAATGCGCACCGCCGGTCGCGCGCTGCCGCCTACGAACACCTGGCCGACGCCATTCACCTGCGCCAGCTTCTGCGCCACGATCGAATCCGAAACGTCGTAGAGCGTGCTCAGCGGCAGGTACTTCGAGCGCATCGCAAGAATCAGAATTGGAGAGTCCGCCGGATTCACCTTCCAGTAGTGCGGCTTCTGCGGCAGGTTGGCGGGCAATTGCCCGCCGGCGGCATTGATCGCGGCTTGCACGTCGCGGGCCGCGGCGTTGATGTCGCGGCTCAGTTCAAACTGGAGAACAATCCTCGTGGATCCCAGCAGGCTCTCCGAGGTCATTTCCGTGACGCCCGCAATGCGCCCCAATTGGCGCTCGAGCGGCGTGGCCACGGCGGAGGCCATCGTCTCCGGGCTGGCGCCGGGGAGCGACGCTTGTACTTGTATCGTCGGAAATTCGACTTCAGGCAGCGGCGCGACGGGCAGCAGCATGTACGCCACCGTGCCCGCAAGCAGAACGGCGATCGTCAGCAGCGAGGTTCCGATGGGCCTGCGAATGAATGGAGCGGAGATGGCCATGTGCCGCCCCTAATCCGCCGCGGATTCCTGCTCGATCGGATTGCCCAGCCTATAGCGCGAAAAGCGGCGCGCCAGCCGGTCGAACCACAGATAGACGACCGGCGTCGTAAAGAGCGTAAGCACCTGGCTCACGAGCAGGCCGCCGACGATGCTGATTCCCAGCGGACGGCGCAACTCCGAACCCGTGCCGGAGCCAAGCGCCAGCGGCAGTCCGCCCAGCAGCGCCGCCATCGTGGTCATCATAATCGGGCGGAATCGCAGCAGGCACGCCTGATAAATCGCTTCGACCGCGCTCTTCCCTTCCTTGCGCTCCGCCTCGAGCGCGAAATCAATCATCATGATGGCGTTCTTCTGCACGATGCCGATCAAAAGGATGATGCCTATCAGCGCCACCACGCTGAAATCTTCGTGGCAGATCAGCAGCGCCAGCAGCGCGCCCACCCCCGCGGAAGGCAGCGTCGAGAGAATCGTGAGCGGATGAATATAGCTTTCGTAGAGCACGCCGAGCACGATGTACACCGTGATCACAGCCGCGAGGATCAGCAGCGGCTCATTCGCCAGCGAGGCCTGGAACGCCTCCGCGGTGCCTTGAAAGGCCGCGTGAATGGATGCGGGCATGCCGATCTGCCGCTCGGCGCCATTAATCGCGTCCACCGCGTCGCCCAGCGACGTTCCCGGCCCCAAATTGAAGGACAAGGTCACGGACGCAAACTGCCCTTGATGGTTCACGGCTACCGGCCCCGTCTTCTGCTCGAAATGTGCGAAGGTGCTGAGCGGCACCTCCGTGCCATTGGCGGACTTCACGTAGATCGCCTTCAGCGAATCCAGGTTTTCCTGGTAACGCGGATCCACCTCGAGGACCACGTGATACTGATTCAGTTGAGTGAATATCGTGGAGACTTGCCGCTGCCCGAAGGCGTCGTAGAGCGTGTTGTCTATTTCCGCGGGTGTCACGCCGAGCCGCGAGGCCGTGTCGCGATCAATCGCGACTTCCGCTTGCAGGCCGTCGTCCTGCTGATCGCTTGCCACGTCGCGCAATTGCGGCAGTGCTGCGAGAGTATCCTTCAGCCGGGGGGCCCACTGCGCCAGTTCGCTGGCATCCGCATCCTCGATCGAGTATTGATATTGCGTGCGGCTCACCCGGTCGGAAACGCTCAAATCCTGCACCGGCTGCATGAAGAGCGTGATTCCGCCGACTTGCTTCAGGCGCGGCTCAAGCCGCCGAATAATCTCCGAAGCGCTTTCGCTGCGCTGCTCGCGCGGCTTCAGGTTGATCTGAATGCGCCCGCTATTCGGCGTCATGTTCGTTCCATCCACGCCGATGAACGAGGAAAGGCTCACCACATCTGGATCCTTCAGGATGATGCGTGCGAGCGCCTGTTGCCGCTCGTCCATCGCGGCGAAGGACACGTCCTGCGGCGCCTCCGAAATCCCGAGAATTACGCCCGTGTCCTGCACCGGGAAAAATCCCTTCGGGATGTAGTAATAGAGGACGAAGGTCAGCACCAGCGTGCCCAGCGTGACGGCGAGCGTGGCCGTCTGATGCCGGAGCACGAACTGCACGCCTTTCCCGTAAAGCTCGATGCCGCGGTCGAAAAATCTGCCGGAGGCGCGATAGAAGCGCCCCTGCTCCTCAGGCTTTTCGCGGTGCAAGAGCTTCGCGCACATCATCGGCGTCAGCGTCAGCGAGACGAACGCGGAGACCATGATCGTCACGCCCAGCGTGATCGCGAATTCGCGGAAGAGCCGCCCGACAATATCTCCCATGAAAATCAGCGGTATCAGCACCGCGATCAGCGACACGGTAAGCGACAGAATCGTGAACCCGATCTGCTCGGAGCCTTTCAGCGCGGCTTGCAGCGGCGGATAGCCCTCCTCGATAAATCGCGCGATGTTTTCGATCATCACGATCGCGTCGTCCACCACGAACCCGGTGGAAATCGTGAGCGCCATCAAGGAGAGATTGTCCAGGCTGTACCCCGCGAGGTACATCACGCCGAACGTCCCCACAATCGAGAGCGGCACCGCCACGCTGGGAATCACGGTAGCCGCGGCGCTGCGCAGGAAGAGAAACATCACCAGCACCACCAGCCCGATCGTCAGCATCAGCTCGAATTGCACGTCTTTCACAGAGGCGCGGATCGTGGTCGTCAGGTCCGTGAGAATAGACACGTTCACCGAAGACGGCAGCGAAAGCTGCAATCGCGGCAGCAGCTCTTTAATCCGGTTGGCCACGCCGATGATGTTCGTGCCCGGCTGGCGCTGGATATTCAGGATTACGGCGGGCGTCGTGTTTTTCCAGGCCGCCTGCTCCGTGTTTTCGGCGCCGTTGACCACGTCCGCCACGTCGGAGACGCGCACCGGCGCGCCATTACGGTACGCAATGATCAGCGCGCTATATTCAGCGCCGTTCAGAATCTGATCGTTTGCGCCGATGGTGAACGCCTGGCGCGGCCCGTTCAGGTTGCCCTTCGCCTGATCCACGTTGGCGGTCGAAAGCGCGGTGCGGAGGTCTTCCAGGCTCAGTCCATAGGCGGCGAGGGCCGTGGGATTCGCCCGCACGCGAACGGCGGGCTTTTGGCCGCCGCTGATGGTCACCAGGCCCACGCCGGAGAGCTGCGAAATTTTCTGCGCCAGGTTGGTATCGGCCAGGTCTTCCACTTGCGTCAGCGGCAGCGTGGCGGAACTCAGCGCCAGGGTGAGCACCGGCGTATCGGCCGGATTCACCTTGCTGTATACGGGGGGATTCGGCAGGCCCTGCGGAAGATAGGACGAGGCGGAATTGATCGCGGCCTGCACCTCCTGCTCCGCCACATCAATATTTTCCTTCAGCGCAAATTGCAGCGCGATCAGCGACGCGCCATAGGAACTGGTGGACGTCATCTGATTCAGCCCAGGAACTTGACCGAACGTGCGTTCGAGGGGCGTCGTCACCGCGGACGCCATCACGTCCGGGCTCGCGCCGGGATAAAACGTGAGGACTTGAATGGTGGGATAGTCCACCTGCGGCAGGGCGGAAACTGGAAGTTGCAGGTAGGCGACGATGCCTGCCAGCATCACCCCGATCATCAGCAGCGACGTTGCGACAGGCCGAAGAATGAATGGCCTGGAAGGACTCACGGCGCGTACCCCGTCGCCGCGCTCGGCGCCGCATTCGCGGAGCTTGGCGCCGCGGTGGAAGGATGCGTCGAAACCTTGGTTCCTTGTTGCAGCTTATCCTGGCCGTCCACCACGATTTCTTCGCCCGGCGCGAGGCCCTTGCGGATCACGGTCAGATTGCCCTCGTTGAAGTCCACGTCCACCGGCCGAAGTTGCGCTTCCTGCTGGCGGTCCACGATGTACACGAAAGGCGAATTCGCGCCCTTTTGCACCGCAGCCGTGGGAATCACGAGCGCCTTTTTGCGCACCGTGAGAAAGAGCCGAGCGTTCACGAATTGGTTCGGCCAAAGCGCGGAATCGGGATTATCGAAGACGGCTTTCAGCTTGATCGTTCCGGTGGTCGGGTCAATCTGGTTATCCACGGTTTCCAATTTGCCGTTGGCGAGCTTCGTGCCGCCGTCGCGACTGTACGCCTCCACGGTCAACTGCCGCTTCTTCATTTCGGCTTGCACTTCGGGCAAGGCGTCTTCGGGAAGCGTGAAGATCACGGCGATCGGATGAAGCTGCGCGATCACCAGCATGCCGTTCTGATCGCTGGCGTGGACGATATTGCCGGGGTCCACCAGGCGCAGGCCGACGCGCCCGGAAATCGGCGCGGTGATGTGGCAATAGGCCAGTTGCAGCTTGGCGCTGTCAATCTGCGCCTTGTCCGTCTGGATCGAGCCTTCGAATTGTCCCACCGTCGCCGTCTGCGAATCGAGTTCCTGCTTGGCGATGACGCCCGATTTCCACAGCGATTGATCGCGGCTCAGGTTCACCTGCGCATTGGCCTGCGTCGCCGTGTCCTTCGCGAGCTGCCCTTGCGCCTGCGCGAGAGCAACTTCGTAGGGACGGGGATCTATTTCCGCCAGCAGATCGCCCGCATGGACGAACTGCCCTTCGCGGAAATGTACCGCCATGATCTGGCCATCCACGCGGGAATGCACCGTGACGGTGTAGTACGGAGTGACGGTGCCGAGTCCCGAGACGTAATATGGCACGTCGCGCTGCGCCACGGGAACGACGCCCACCGAAATCGCCTGCCCCGCCGCTGTGGTTCGTCCCGCTGCGGCCGCCGCGCCCTGCTTGGGGCGGCTCCAGACGCGGTATGCCACCACGCCTGCAATTATTGTCAGGATCACGAGCGCCCAAATCCATCCGTGCCCTTTGCCCGGGGGCTGGCTGCCGTCATACGGCGGCGTCGGCCCGCCTTGGGTCGGTTGCGGGGCGAACGGGGCGCCTGGATCGGTTCTCAGGGTGTCGGGCACAGCCATGTTTCTCCTCGGCGTCAACCTGTGCGGCTACAAATAATATAGACGTGCGCGGGCCGACGCTGGATACATCGCCTCGATCTCGCCTGCCGATTTTAGCAGCCCGGCGCGGCGCTGTCGAAAATCTCGCGCCACGGCTTTCGGGTGGGTGTAGGCTACTCTGTGGGAGCGGGCGCCTCGGCATCTTAGAAGCGGCATCGCTCGACTCACCGTCACCGGGAGAACGAATCATGCCCAGAGTGAATCAACTTCGCGTGAACGGCAAAACCTATACCATTGACGCCGACGCGACCGCCTCGCTGCTCTTCGTCCTGCGCGATCAGCTTGGCTTGACTGGCAGCAAATACGGCTGCGGCGAGGGCCAGTGCGGCGCGTGCACCGTGCTACTCAATGGAAATCCGCGGCGATCCTGCATCACGAAGGTCGGCACGGCCGCGACGCGCGAGATCACGACGATTGAAAGCCTCGAAAAGGATGGCAAGCTGCATCCCGTGCAGCAAGCCTTCCTCGATGAAGGCGCCATGCAATGCGCCTATTGCACCTCCGGGATGATTATGACGGCGGTGGCGCTGCTGCGAGCGAATCCGCGTCCCTCCGAAGACCAGATCGCGCAATATATGGAGGGCAACATCTGCCGCTGCGGCACATATCCGCGCATTATCGCCGCCGTGCACCGCGCCGCGCAGGCGGGAACGGAGCCACGCGCATGAGCGAGAATCCGGCGGCTTCGCGCATCCCCGAAGGCCCAGAAGGCTTTGACGCGGCAATGGAACCCGAACGCTATGAACTGCTGGCCCGGCCGGCGTACAGCTTCGAAATGCAGCGGCGCGATTTTTTCAAGGTGCTCGGCGCCGGGATTCTGATCTTCTGCGTGGCAAAGGAAGCCTTCGCACTGCAGGAATCTGGCGGCGGACGACGCCAGTTCGGCGGCCAACCCCTGCCGAAGGAGATTTCCGCGTGGCTGCACCTGGGCGAAAACGGCATGGTTACCACCTACACCGGAAAGGTGGAAGTTGGGCAGAACGTCCGCACGTCGCTGAGCCAAGCCGTGGCCGAGGAGCTGCGCTTCCCTATCGAGAAGATCACGCTGGTGATGGGCGATACGCAACTGACGCCTTACGACGCGGGGACGTTCGGCAGCCGCACCACGCCGACGATGAATTTGAAGCTGCGGCAGGTGTCTGCCGCGGCGCGCGACGCGCTGATCGAGCTTGCCGCGAAGCAGTGGAACACGGACGCGAAGGACCTCGCGGCGGCCGACGGCAAAATCACCGATTCGCGCAACAATCGCTCCGTGGAATACGCGGAACTGCTGAAGGGCCGCCAGATTACTCAAAATATTCCCGCTGAAGACCCGCTGATTCCGCCCGCGCAATGGACCGTGGAAGGAACGCCGGTTCCGAAGGTGGATGGGCGCGATTTCGTTACCGGAAAGCACCGGTATCCTTCGGATCAGGCTCTGCCGGGAATGCTCTACGGAAAGGTGCTGCGTCCGCCGGCGTTCGGCGCGACGCTTAGCTCGGTGGATACGCGACCTGCCGAGCAGACGGCCGGCCTCGTCGTGGTCCACGATGGGGATTTCATCGGCGTCGCCGCGCCGAGCACGGATGGCGCCGCCGGGGCAGTCGCCGGAATTCACGCCGAATGGAAGACGGAGCCCGGGCAGCCCTCCAGTGAGAATGTGTTCGAATACCTGAAGGATAATCCGGAGCCGGGTCGCGGCGGCGAGCAGAATACGGAAAACCCGCCGGCAAATGAAGCCTCGGCGCCCGGAGCGCAGCGGATGAGCGCGACCTACACCGTCGCCTACATCGCGCATGCGCCGCTCGAACCGCGCGCGGCTCTGGCGCAATGGACCGACGATAACCACCTCACGGTGTGGACAGGCACGCAGCGGCCCTTCGGCGTGCGCCAGGAACTGGCCCAGGCGTTTCGTTTGCCGGAGGACAATGTTCGCGTGCTGATGCCGGACACAGGCGCGGCCTACGGCGGAAAGCACACCGGAGAATGCGCGGTGGAAGCGGCGCGGCTGGCCAAGGCGGCGAAAAAGCCCGTGAAGCTGGTCTGGACCCGGGAGGAGGAATTCACCTGGGCGTATTTTCGTCCGGTCGGCGTGATTGACGTACGGGCGACGCTCGACGGCGGACAAATCACGGAATGGGAATTCGATAACTATAATTCGGGTGGCGCCGGGCTGGAATCCTTCTACGCGATACCGCACAAGACCACGCGATTTCACCGGACGAAATATCCGCTGCGCCAGGGCTCGTACCGCGCGCTGGCGGCCACGGCGAATCATTTTGCGCGGGAGTCGTTCATGGACGAACTGGCTCATGCGGCGAAGGTGGATCCGCTCGAATTCAGGCTCAATCATCTGCATAAGGACGATCCGACGCAGGGGCGGCTGCGGGCCGTCTTCGAAGCCGCGGCCGAGAAATTCGGCTGGGGAAAATCGGCGAAGGCCGCCGGCCACGGATTCGGAATGGGCGGCGGATTCGAGAAGGCCGGCAACGTGGCAACGTTCGCCGAAGTGGCCGTGGATGAGAAAAGCGGCGACGTGAGCGTGGTTCGGCTGGCGACGGCGTTTGAAGGCGGGGCGGTGGTGAATCCCGATGGGCTGCGCAACCAGCTTACCGGCGCGAACATCATGGGAATCGGCGGCGCGCTTTTCGAGCACATTGATTTTGCGAACGGGCGGATTCTGAATCCGCGCTTTTCGAAATATCGCGTGCCGCGCTTCAGCGACGCGCCGAAAATCGAGGTTGTGCTGCTGGACCGCAAGGACATCCCTCCGGCGGGCGCGGGCGAATCGCCAATTATGGGAGTGGCGCCGGCCATCGGCAACGCCATCTTCGACGCTATAGGCACGCGCCTTCGCGCGATGCCCATGGCCCCGCACGGGCTGAAAAAGGCCTGATTCCGCGTAGTACTTCGATTGGCCAATCCGATACCGGCGGTGCGCGCGCGCCGCAACTTTCACCTGCCGGAAGGTGTTACATCCCTTGTATGGCCCCAGGCGACGCCGGGGGCTGACACTTGAAATGAGACCCGCTCCGGGAGGAAAACCATCATGAAGATGCACAAGCTTGTTTTGAGTGGCGCGGCCCTGATCGCCCTGTGCGCGCCCGCCGTTCTTGCGCAGGCTCAGACCACGACCACCGCGGGCGCATCGATTGGCGCGGCGGATAAGCCCGCGACGACGGGGCAGCGAAAAGAAAATCAACAAGACCGGATCGCGCAAGGCGATCAAAGCGGGCAGCTCACCTCCGGCGAGACCAAGAGCCTGGAAACGAAGGAAGCCGGGATCAATAAAGAGACGCGGACGATGCGTTCGGAAGACAATGGCCATTTGACTGCGGCCGATCGCGCCAAGGTGAATCGCCAGCAGAATCGCGTATCCAATTCGATCTACCGGGATAAGCACAACGCCAGGCAATCCCAGTTCGGCAATGGGAAACTTGGGCAGCGGCGCGAAAATCAACAGGACCGGATCGCGCAGGGTATTAAGAGCGGGAAGATGACTGCGGGCGAGGCGGCCAAAACGGAGCGGCAGCAGCAAAGAATCAACCGCGAAGCCTCGAACATGCGGCAGGCGAACGGCGGGAAATTGACGAATGCGGATAAGCGGGCGCTGAACCGCCGGCAGAACCGCGCGTCTCGCAATATCCACGCGAAAAAGCACAACGCGCGGCGGCAATAAGCGGCGATTTTTTCGCGCGAGGGCTCCGGCGCTCGGCTGGAGCCCTTCCCGGCGAGACGGCATTGCTTCAGGCTGCCGTTTCCTTAGCGGCGGGCTTGGCGGACGGCTCGATGCCGATTTCTTCGTCGGTTTCTCCGGTGCGGCTGAGGTTGATGGCCGTGTTCACCAGGGCGACGTGGGAAAAGGCCTGCGGGAAATTGCCGACGAAGCGCTCTTCTCTCACATCGTATTCCTCGGAAAGCAGGCCAACGTCGTTGGTCAGATCAACGAGCCGCGCGAAGAGCTTTTCGGCTTCGTCGCGGCGGCCCATCATGACGTAGTTATCCGCGAGCCAGAAGCTGCAAGCCAGAAAGACGCCCTCGCCCGAGGAGAGGCCGTCGCGGACCCTCTTCGTGTCGTACCGGAGTACGAAGCCCCCGCGGAGCAATTTCTTTTCGATGGCTCGGACCGTGCCCACGATGCGCGGATCGGTGGCGGGAAGGAAACCAGTCTTCGCGGCCATGAGCAGGCTGGCGTCCAGTTCCTTTGAACCGTAGTACTGCACGAAGCTGCCGAGCTTGGGGTTGTAGCCTTTGCGGCAGACTTCTTCATGAATTTCCTCGCGAACTTTTTTCCAGCGCTCGACGGGGCCGTCGAGGCCGAACTTCTCCGAACTGCGAATCGCGCGATCGAATGCGACCCAGGCCATCATCTTCGAATGGGTGAACTGGCGCTTGGAGCCGCGAACTTCCCAAATTCCCTCGTCCGCCTGTCGCCAGATTGTTTCGAGATGCTCGAGGAGTTTGGCCTGAAGGGCGAGGCCGGGATGATCCTTGCGCAGGCCGCCTTCACGCGCGTGATAGAGGGCGCGGGCGACTTCGCCGTAGATATCAAGTTGAAGCTGCTCGGCGGCTTTATTGCCGATGCGCACGGGCTTGGATTTTTCGTATCCCGGGAGCCAATCGAGATCCTGCTCGCTCACCTGGCGCTCGCCGGCGAGGCCGTACATGATCTGCACTTGATCCGGGCTGCCGGCAACGGCGCGCAGAAGCCAATTCTGCCAATCGGCGGCTTCGTCGAAGTAGCCGGCGTTCATCAGCACTAAAAGCGTGAAGCTCGCGTCGCGGAGCCAGCAGAAGCGATAGTCCCAGTTGCGTTCGCCGCCAGGCCTTTCGGGTAAAGAGGTGGTTGCCGCGGCCAGCACGCCGCCGGTAGACCAATAGGTGAGGGCTTTGAGCGTGATGAGCGACCGCTGCACAACGTCCTTCCACGGGCCCCGGTATAGGCAGCGCGAACTCCAATCGGTCCAAAATTTTTCGGTATCGGTGAAGGCGCGCCGGGGATCAATTGGTTCCGGCGCGGGCAGATGAGATTGGCCGTAGGTGAGAACGAAGGGAACGGATTCACCTTCGCTGACGGAAAATTCGGCGACCGTTTTCATGTTCTCGCCGCGGAATTCGACGGGCGTGCGGAGAACGACCATGTTCGGTCCGGCAACGCCTCGCAAGCATCCGTCATCGGTGCGGGTGACCCAGGGAACCGAGCGGCCATAGTCGAAGCGAAGAACCAGTTCCATGCACATCGGAACGCGACCGCGACGGCCGCGAACGATGCGCACCACGTCGGAATGCTTGCCGCGGAGAGGCATGAAGTCGCAGACGGTGACAGAGCCTTCGGAGGTTTCGAAGTCGGTTTCGAGAATCAGAGTATCTTTGCGATAGCGCCGGGTCATCTTCGCCTTTTCATCGCGGGGGGCGATCTTCCAGCGGCCATGCTCGGGGGTCCCTAAAAGGGCGGCGAAGCAGGCGGGGGAATCGAAGCGCGGCCAGCAGAGCCAGTCGAGAGAACCATCCTTGGCGACGAGCGCGGCCGTCTCGCAGTCGCCAATCAGCGCGTAATCTTCAATTTTCGAGGGCATTGCGTCAATGAACCTCCGTGGCCGTAGGGGGGAGGAATCGCGACAGCGGCGATGGATGGCTGGGAAGCCTCCCATTTCATTCTACCCTGAATAGCGGGTTGCAGGCGTTTACCGTAGATTAGAACGGATTTTGCGTTGCAGGGATTGGGGTTAGG